>CBFHNZ010000001.1:0-111339 GCA_965657415.1 Puniceispirillaceae bacterium (SeqCode)
TATCTGTTCAACCTTGCCGAGCCTGACGAGACGATCAAGGTTGCGGCTGAAGCGGTGATGCGTGAGATCATTGGTCGCACGCAAATCCAGACGGCACTGACGGAAGGCCGCCAGGATATCCAGGTTCAGGCCCGTGCGCAGCTGCAGGAGCTTCTCGATGAATATGGCTCGGGTGTGCGCGTTCGCGACGTACAGCTTCTGGCCGTCGACCCGCCATCCGACGTGATCGACGCCTTCAACGAGGTGCAGCGGGCGCGTCAGGACCGTGACAGGTTGAAGAACGAAGCCGAAGCATTCCGAAATGACGTTGTGCCGCGGGCACGTGGCGCGGCGGCAAAGTTGATTGCCGAGGCCCAAGCCTATGAAGCCGAAGTTGTGAACCGTGCGTCGGGTGACGCGTCACGTTTCGATCAGGTCTATCAGGCATACAGGTTGAACCCCGATGTCACGAAAGAGCGCATCTACATCGAAACCGTTGAAGAGATTTTCTCCAATGTCGAGAAGATCATCATCGACGAGCCTGCTGGTGGCAGCGGTGTTGTGCCGTACCTGCCGCTACGCGAATTGAACAAATCGTCGGGAGGAAACTGACATGGGTGCCACTCGTCTTGTGTCGATCGTCGCGATCGTCCTTCTCATCACGGCGGCATCGAGTTCGCTGTTCACCGTCAACCAGACCCAGCAGGCGCTGGTGCTGCAGTTCGGCGAGCCTAAGCGGACCATCCAGGAGCCCGGCCTCGCCTTCAAGCTGCCGTTCATCCAGGATGTTACCTATTATGAGAAGCGGGTTCTCAGCCTGATCCCGCAGGACGCCGAAGAGGTGATCCTGTCTGACCAGAAACGTCTTCAGGTCGATGCCTATGCTCGCTGGCGGATCGAGGATCCGCTGCTGTTCTACCAGACCGTCCGCAATGAGCTTGGCGCGCGTGGCAGGCTGGAGGCGATCATCGATTCATCCGTTCGCCGGGCGCTTGGTCGTGAGACCCTGGCCTCGATCCTGACCGGTCAGCGGAATGACATTGTCCGCTCGATCGGTGAAGAGGTGAACGCGTCGGTCTCGTCGCTTGGTATCAAGATCATCGATGTGCGCCTGCGGCGTGCCGATTATCCGACCGCGACAAGCCAGAACATCTTCAACCGGATGAAGTCCGAGCGTGAGCGTGAAGCCAAGGAATTCCGGGCAACAGGTGAGGAAGAGGCACAGAAGATCCGTGCCGACGCCGAAAAGACCCGGACCGTGATCCTGTCCGAAGCTCAGCGTACCGCGCAGGAGACACGCGGTACCGGCGATGGCAAGGCAATCCAGATCTATGCCGACAGTTTTGGCCAGGATGCCGAGTTCTTTGCCTTCTACCGGTCCATGGAGGCTTATCGGAAGTCGATGGGGGCGAATGATACCTCGATGGTGCTGTCGCCCGACAGCAGCTTCTTCCGTTTCTTCAAGGACAAGAGCGGCACAGGACAGAAATAACCAAAACTCTGCCACTTTTTGGTCACGGAGCTTGTCTTTGATCACGGCAGATAGCGGGGGCGCTGGGCGCTCCCGCAGCTTATTTCGTAATCCTTCTGACAGGAGATCAGATCCCATGTTGATGAAAATGCTTCGCCCGATGCCGGCCCTCGCCGGACTGGCGATCATGTTCATGACGCTCGAGGTTGGCGCTGCCGACCGTCCGGACAGTTTCGCGGACCAGGTCGAACGTCTGTCACCGGCCGTCGTGAACATTTCGACAACGACCATCGTGAATGAAGGCCCGGCCACGGATATGCCGCAATTTCCGCCAGGCTCGCCATTCGAGGATTTCTTCAAGAATTTCGGTGACAATGACCGCAAGCGGCGGGCGTCATCGCTTGGTTCCGGCTTCATCATCGATGAGGCCGGCATCGTGGTCACGAACTTCCACGTGATCGAAAATGCCGAGGAAATCACGGTTACCCTTGCAGATGAGACATCCTTTACAGCCAAGGTTCTTGGCCAGGATCAGAAAACCGACATCGCTGTTCTGAAGATCGACCCGGGCGAGAGCGTACTGACCGCGGTTCCCTTTGGTGATTCGGACAGCCTTCGCGTCGGCGACTGGGTGCTGGCCATCGGCAACCCGTTCGGTCTTGGCGGCACCGTCACGGCGGGCATTGTCTCGGCGCGTGGCCGCGATATCGGCAATGGCCCCTATGATGACTTCATCCAGACGGATGCCTCGATCAACCGCGGCAATTCCGGCGGCCCATTGTTCAATACCGAGGGCGAGGTGATCGGCATCAACACGGCGATCTTCTCGCAGAGTGGCGGTTCGGTCGGTATCGGCTTTGCGATTTCGTCCAACCTTGCCAAGCGTGTGGCCGGGCAGCTTGCCGAATTCGGCACGACACGGCGTGGCTGGCTTGGTGTCTTCATTCAGGAAGTCACCCCGGATATCGCTGATTCCCTTGGCCTTGATGCTGCTGTTGGCGCGCTGGTCAGCACGGTTAACGAGAACAGCCCGGCACAGGCGGCCGGTCTGGAGCCCGGCGATGTCATTGTCAGCTTTGATGGCAAGATGATTGACAAGATGCGCGACCTGCCACGGATTGTGGCGGAAACCGAAATCGGCAAGACCGTGCCGGTCGAAGTGATCCGCAACGGCAAGGATATGGAAGTTCAGGTTACGCTTGGTGAGCTTGAGAAGGCTGAACTGGTCGGGATCGTCAATGGCGAGGCCGGTGGTATCGGGCAAAGCTTCGAAAAGCTCGGTTTTGCGGTTGAGAACCTGACCGCGGAACTGGCGACCGAACTTGGTCTTGCTGCCGACATGCGCGGCGTTGTTGTCACCGAGGTTGCCGAGGGTGGCCCGGCTGCCGCCAAGGGGCTGCAGGTTGGTGACATCATCAAGCGGTTTGGCCAGCGTCGCGTAGAGGATGCCGCCGATCTGGGAAAATCGGTGGCAGAGACGCGGGAGGCTGGACGCGCGGGTGTGCTTTTGCTGGTCGAAAGCGAGGGGCGCGAGCGTTTCATCCAGATCGGCTTTGCCAAGGAATGACGCTCTGCTGACGCAGCAGCCGAATACACAGACAACCAAAAGGGGCCGGCATCTACCGGCCTCTTTTTTGGTATTTGGGATGTTCAGCTGGCGGCGAATTCCGTCTCGTTATAGCCCTGCAAATACAACAACCCCGTCAAATCGGTGTGGTTAAGCTGTACCGCCACCGCGGCGCGAAGCAGCGGCTTGCCCTTCAGGGCAACGCCAAGCCCGGCGCCTTGCAGCATTGCAAGGTCGTTCGCGCCGTCGCCGACACAGGCGGCGGCATCGCGGGTGATTCCCAGCTTGGCGCAATAATGGTCCAGGAAGGCAAGCTTTGATTCGCGATCAAGAACCGGCTTGGTAACGGTGCCTGTCAGCTGGCCATCTGCCGCCTCAAGTATATTCGCGTGGTGGTCATCAAAGCCGCACATTGCGGCCACCGGGCCGGTGATTGCGGTGAACCCGCCCGATACCAGATAGCAGGCGGCTCCATGCGCCTGCATTGTCCTGACGGCCCGCGCTGCGCCGCCGGTCAGCTCGACTTCTGCCAGTGCCTTGTCGATCAGGCTTTCAGGTTGGCCACTGAGCAGCGCCACACGTTCATCCAGCGCTGCCTCGAAATCCAGCTCACCGCGCATGGCTCGCTCGGTAATCGGCAGGACTGCCTCGGCAAGCCCGGCAATGCGCGCCATATCGTCAAGCGATTCCGACGCAATGACGGTGCTGTCCATATCGGCAATCAAAAGCCGCTTGCGGCGATGGGCGGCCGGTAGAAAGTTGATGTCGATGCCGATCTCGTCTGCTTGCTGGCGCAGTCGGGCCAGAATATCGGCATGACAATCCGCGATGGCAACCTCCCAGGCGCTGCCGGTGTGAAGCCACCTGGCGCTGGTCGCATCGGCCGTGATGCCGGCGGCCGCAAGCCGCACCAATCCGTCTTCAACGGGCAGGCAGGGCTGTTCGGAACTTGAAAAAACCGCGAAATGATGCACTTTTGCGTGACCCCCATGCATGGCTCGAACGTTGCGGCCCGATTTTTCTGGCTCGAAAGCAAACAGGATAAACCACAGATCAGTATGGCTGACCACTCGGAAATAGCGCGTGCCACTGCCGCCGGGGCGGCGGTGATGATTTGTGGTCCGACCGCCGCCGGCAAGTCGGGTCTGGCGCTGGCGCTGGCCGAACGGACCGGTGGTGTGATCATTAATGCTGACTCGATGCAGCTTTATCGCGATCTGCGCGTTTTGACAGCGCGCCCCGATGAGACCGAAATGGCGCGGGTGCCGCACCGTCTTTACGGTGTCATTGACGGGGCCAAGCGTGCTTCCGTGGCGGCCTGGTTGACGATGGCGGCAGAGGCGGTGGCGGCGGCTCGGCAGGAAGGCGGATTGCCGATCATTGTCGGCGGGACCGGACTGTATTTCCATGCGGCAATTCATGGCATTGCGCCGATTCCGGAGGTGCCAGAGGGCATCCACGCGGAATGCATTCGACAACATGCCGCGCAGGGTGGTGCAGCGTTTCGCGTCGCGCTCGCCGGTCTGGATCCGGTTACCGCAGCGCGGCTTCATGATGGTGACAGCCAGCGTCTTGTGCGGGCGATGGGGGTTGTGCGTGCCACCGGCCGGTCACTCAGCGATTGGCAGGCCGAGCCACATCAAGGAGCCATCGAAGGCATGCCGCTGCGCATCGCCATGATGCCGCCACGCGATGAACTCTACCGCGCCATCGACCGACGGTTCGCGATGATGATGACAGAGGGCGCAACGGATGAGGTGGCGGCGCTGGCGGCGCGCGATCTCGATCCCTCGCTGCCGGTCATGAAAGCCATTGGCGTTCGCGAGATTATCGCCATGAAGGCGGGTGATATCACGTCATCGCAGGCTGTTGATCTGGCCAGTCGCGAGAGCCGCCGCTATGCAAAACGTCAGATGACATGGATTCGCAATAATTTTAATGCTGAAATCATTTTTTCAGAGCAACAATTGGAAAGAAAAATTCAGGAAATCTTTGCAATTCTGTCGAAAACAAGTTGACCACCGTACCTGTCCTGCGCTAAGGAGGGTATTAAGAAGGGGCTATGGTTCCTTTGTTTTTATGCAAATTCCGCCATTGATCCGATAGCGCCACCCCGGCCGGGAGGGCGCTTTTTAATGGCAACAGACAGTCAGGCCGATCAGCGGGCCTGCAGAGGACGGGACAATGCCAAAATCCGCACCAGCGGCAGGTGAAACCAAGGATAACGCGGACAAGACGGCGATGATGCCGGGTGCAGAGCTGCTTTTGAAAGCGCTTGAGGATGAGGGGGTTGAGGTTGTCTTCGGCTACCCCGGCGGTGCCGTGCTGCCGATTTATGATGCACTTTTCAAGAACAACAAGATCAAGCACATACTGGTCCGGCATGAGCAGGCGGCGGTTCATGCCGCCGAGGGCTATGCCCGCTCGACCGGGAAGACCGGCGTTGTGCTTGTAACCTCGGGTCCGGGCGCGACAAACGCGGTAACCGGCCTGACGGATGCGCTGATGGATTCGGTGCCGGTGGTCTGTCTTACCGGCCAGGTGCCAACGCATCTGATTGGCAATGACGCCTTCCAGGAGGCTGACACAACCGGCATTACCCGCGCCTGCACAAAGCATAACTATCTTGTGAAGGATGTTGAAAAGCTGCAGACGACAGTGATCGAGGCATTTCATGTTGCGTCGTCGGGTCGTCCGGGGCCGGTCCTGATCGACCTTCCGAAAGATGTTCTGATGACGAATGTCGCCTACCGCATGGAGTTGGACAAGGCAGCGGCGCAGGCCCGCTACATGCCGCAGACCGAACCCGATCCGGCGGCGATCAGCGCGGCTGTGGATGTCATGATGCGCGCCGAACGTCCGATCATCTATGGCGGTGGCGGGCTGATCAACTCCGGGCCCCGTGCTTCGGAGTTGCTGACCGAGCTTGTCCATCTGACAGGCTGGCCAACGACATTGACCCTGATGGGGCTTGGGGCGTTGTCGGCTGATGACAGCCATTTCCTTGGCATGCTTGGCATGCACGGTACCTATGAAGCGAACCTGGCGATGCATGGCTGCGATACCATGCTCAATCTGGGCGCGCGCTTTGATGACCGTGTGACCGGGCTGCTCAGTGGCTTTTCACCGAACTCGACGAAAATCCACTGTGATATCGACCCGTCATCGGTCAATAAGAACGTTCAGGTCGATCTGGCGGTGATCGGCGATGCGACACGCATCATCGAGGCATTGCTGGCCGAGTTGAAGAAGCGCAAATTCAAGCCGCACAAGCCGTCGCTTGACAAATGGTGGGCGCAGATTGAGGGCTGGCGCAAGCGTGACTGCCTGAAATTCAACCAGACCGGTAAGATCATCAAGCCGCAATACGCGATCAAGCGTCTCTGCGAGATGACGGCCGGTCAGGATGTCTACATCACCACCGAGGTGGGCCAGCACCAGATGTGGGCGGCGCAGTATTTTGATTTCCATCTGCCGAACCGCTGGATGACATCAGGGGGGCTTGGCACCATGGGGTATGGCTTGCCGGCGGCGCTTGGCGTGCAGGTCGGGCACGCCGGATCGACGGTGATCGATATTGCCGGCGAGGCATCCTTCATGATGAACATGCAGGAATTGTCAACGCTGGCGCAATATAACCTGCCGGTGAAGATGTTCATCATCAACAATGAATGGATGGGCATGGTGCGGCAATGGCAGGAACTGATCCATGGCGGCCGCTATTCGGAATCCTACAGCGCCTCGCTGCCCGATTTCGTGAAACTCGCCGACACCTTCAACATGAAGGGGCTGGTTGCGCAGCAGGCCGATGATCTGGATCAGGTCATCACCGAAATGCTGGAGACACCGGGGCCGGTGATTGCCGATATCCGGGTGGCGAAGGAAGAGAACTGTTTCCCGATGATCCCGTCCGGCGCGGCGCATAACGACATGCTGCTTGGCCCTGATGACCAGGCGCAAAAGCCGGTATCCGAGGAAGGCATGGTTCTGGTCTAGCACCAGACCACGCCTGATCCCCGCTGCCGGCGTTGGCACGCAACACACGCTAAACCGGAATTGGCCCAGAGCTGGCCCAGAGCTGTCAAGGAAAGCACAATGTCTGACACTCCCCGTATCGAACGGCCCCTTATCGAACGGCATATCATCTCCGTTCTGGTTGATAATGAACCCGGCGTCCTGGCGCGGGTGATTGGCCTTTTTTCCGGCCGTGGCTATAACATCGAGAGCCTGACCGTCGCCGAAACGGATGGCCGGAAGGCGCTGTCGCGGATTTCGGTGGTGACTTCGGGGACGCCGATGGTCATTGAACAGATCAAGGCACAGCTGGCGCGGCTTGTGCCGATCCATTCAGTGCGTGATCTGACCGAAAATGATGTGGCGATTGAACGTGAACTCGCGTTGGTGAAGATTATCAATCGCGGCGATGACCGTATTGAATGTCTGAGGATTGCCGACACCTTCCGTGCAAGGACACTGGACAGCACGCTGAATAGTTTTGTATTTGAAGTCACGGGTAATTCCTCCAAGGTTGACGCCTTTGTTGATCTGATGCGCTCGCTTGGCGATGTCGAGGTGGCACGTACGGGTGTTTCCGCCATTTCGCGCGGCAACAGGATCGATCTGGAGGCGAAGTAACACGGCCCGGTGCATGTTGCGCCTGACCGGGTAACCATCCGGCGGAGGCCATCCAGTGGCCATCTGCCAAACGCGTTGGAGGTCGGTGCCTTTACGGCTGCCGGCCATTTTCATGAAGGAGAACCAAGTCCATGCGAGTCTATTACGATCGTGACGCCGATGTCGGCCTGATCAAGAAAAAGAAAGTCGTCATCGTCGGCTATGGTAGCCAGGGTCACGCCCATGCGGCCAATCTGAAGGACAGTGGCTGCACCGATGTGGCGGTTGCGTTGCGCCCGGACTCGAGCAGCCGCGCCAAGGCGGAATCTGCCGGTTTCAAGGTCATGGATGTGGCTGATGCCGCGGCATGGGGCGACATGATCATGATGCTGACCCCGGATGAATTGCAGGCTGACATCTACCGCGATGATATCGCTGCCAATATTCGTCCCGGTGCTGCGATTGCCTTTGCGCATGGCCTGAATGTGCATTTCAACCTGATCGAGCCACGCGCCGACATTGACTGCCTGATGGTTGCGCCGAAGGGGCCGGGGCATACGGTTCGTTCGGAATATGTCCGCGGCGGCGGCGTACCGTGTCTTCTGGCGATCCACCAGGATGCGTCGGGCAATGCACATGATGTGGGTCTGTCCTACGCATCGGCTGTTGGCGGTGGTCGTTCGGGCATCATCGAGACGACCTTCCAGGAAGAATGCGAGACCGACCTGTTCGGTGAGCAGGCGGTGCTGTGTGGCGGCCTGGTTGAACTGATCAAGGCTGGCTACGAAACACTGGTTGAGGCCGGTTACGCGCCGGAAATGGCCTATTTCGAGTGCCTTCATGAGGTCAAGCTGATCGTCGACCTGATCTATGAGGGTGGCATCGCGAACATGAACTACTCGATCTCGAACACCGCTGAATATGGCGAGTATGTCACTGGCCCGCGGATCATCACCGATGAGACGAAGGCCGAAATGAAGCGCGTTCTTGAAGATATCCAATCAGGTCGGTTCACCCGCGACTGGATGCTCGAGAACAAGGTCCATCAGACCAACTTCAAGGCAACGCGTCGTCGCAACTCCGAGCATCCGATCGAGAAGGTTGGCGAGGAACTTCGCGGCATGATGCCGTGGATTGGCGAGAACCGTCTGGTCGACAAGGCGAAGAACTAGATTTCGCCTTTTTTATAAGCTACAAAATGGCTCCGGTGGCGGTCAGGTCTGATCGCCGCCAGCTTGCTGTTGCTTTTGGGGCCGTCTTTCACGGCGCAGGGGAGTTTGTATGTTTAGATCGGTACTCGATATGTTTACCGCCGACATCGGCATTGACCTTGGGACTGCCAACACCCTTGTCTATGTGAAGGGCAAGGGCATTGTCCTTGACGAGCCGTCGGTTGTTGCGATGGCCGAGGTGCGGGGCCGCACACAGGTGCTGGCCGTCGGTGAGGAAGCCAAGGTGATGCTTGGCAAGACTCCTGGCAACATCCGCGCCATTCGCCCGATGGCGGACGGTGTGATTGCCGATTTCGAGGTCGCCGAGGAGATGATCAAGCATTTTATCCGCAAGGTGAATGGTCGGCTGAGTTTTACCAGCCCGCAGGTGATCATCTGCGTGCCATCCGGGTCCACCGCGGTGGAGCGCCGGGCCATTCAGGAATCGGCCGAGGCGGCCGGTGCCCGCCGCGTGTTCCTCATCGAAGAGCCGATGGCCGCCGCCATTGGTGCTTCTCTGCCGGTAACCGAGCCGTCCGGTTCGATGATCGTTGATATTGGCGGTGGCACAACCGAGGTGGCGATCCTGTCGCTTGGCAATATCGTCTTCGCGCATTCGGTGCGCGTTGGCGGCGACAAGATAGATGAGGCGATCATCGCCTATATGCGGCGCACGCATAATCTGCTGATTGGTGAGGCGACTGCTGAGCGGATCAAGAAAAATATCGGCGTTGCCCGCAAGCCCGAGAAAAGTTCCGGCATCAAGATTGAGGTTCGCGGCCGTGACCTTGTCAATGGAGTGCCGAAGGAGATCACCATCACTGAGGCACAGGTTGCCGAGGCGATTTCCGATCCGGTCCGACAGGTTGTCGACGGCGTGAAGATGGCGCTTGAGCAGGCACCGCCCGAACTGGCCGCAGACATCGTTGAAAAGGGCATCGTAATGACCGGTGGCGGGGCGCTGCTGCGTGACATTGACGGCGTTCTTCGTGATGCGACCGGGTTGCCTATCTCGATTGCCGAGGATCCGCTGTCCTGCGTTGCGCTTGGAACAGGTCGGTGCCTCGAGGAACTGAAAACACTTCGGAACGTCCTTATCGGCGCTTAGGGAGCAGATTGACCAATGCGCGCGTCTGAGAAGGCTAAGATCAGGCAGCGCCGCATTGCGCACACGCTTCTCGTTGTCTTCAGTTTTTCGCTGATGTTTCTTGGTAAGGCCGATTTTAGCGCCCTGCGTCATGCCCGCATGGGGGCCAGTGACTTTATCGCGCCTTTCGTTGATCTTGTCACCGCGCCTATCCGCGGAATTGAAACCATGGCGCAGGGGATCCGCACCGTGGCCTCGCTGCGGGCAGAGAATGTCCGTCTTCAAGCTGAAAATTCGATGCTGAAGCGCTGGCGCCGCCGCGCCGAAATCCTTGAAAACGAAAATCGCCAGCTTCGCAGTGTCGCCGGGGCCGTATCGCCGGATAGTCGCCGGCCCCTGACGGCGCGCGCGGTGACCGCGCCAGGCGGTGCCTTTGCCCACACCGTGCTTGTTGCAAATGGCAGCGAAGAGGGGATTGAGGTTGGGAACCCGGTGGTGACGGCAGATGGGCTTGTTGGCCTCGTTGTCGATGTTGGTACCTCCTATGCGCGGGTGCTGATGATCAGTGACATCAACGCGCAGATCCCCGTCATTCTGTCATCCTCTTCCTGGCCTGGGGTGACGGTTGGCAATAATGGCCCCTACCTGTCATTGCGCTTTCGTCCCGATGAAGCGGCACCAAAAGTTGGCGAGCTGGTCCTGACATCAGGGCATGGTGGTGTGCTGCCGGCGGGTGTTCCCGTGGGCCGTGTCGATCTGGTGCAGGACGGCAAGGTGCGGGTGCAGCCTGCGGTTGATCTCCGGCATCTAAGCTATGTGTCGATCCTGGTCGGTGGCACCGACGGCATAGACCGGGCTGACCTCCAGCTTGAGGACTATTACACGCCGCTACCCGAAACAGAGGATGACCGGTTGTTTGAGGGCGTGAATGCCTCTGGGGCGCGACAATGATCCGCCGTGGTCGCTTTTTTCAGAAAGCTGAGCTTGAGTCCGACTGGCCGTTCCAGTTCCTGGTGGTGGTTGTCGGCATGGTGCTTGCCATGGCAGAGGGGGGGCTGGCGCTGTGGCCGGTGTTTTATGGCGCGACGCCGATGCTGTCGTTGATTTTCCTGTACTGGATTGCACTTCATCATGAGAAATATGTCCTCCTTGTCACCGGCTTTCTGATTGGTCTGACAAGTGACATCCTGTTCTCGGATCTGCTTGGTGGCCGGGCGACGGCCTATATTGCGGTGCTGTTTGCCATGAATTGGCGTCGCCAAAAGCTGTTGCAGGGTGATTTCCGCGATATCTGGGTCGAATTCGCCGTCATGGTCTTTGCTGTGATGCTGTTCCAGTTGGTGATCTTCAGCGCGCTGAACCTTGCCATTCCGGCGCTGACGCCGGTGATCTTCCAGATTGGCGTGACGATGATTCTGTTCCCCATCGGCTATGTCATTCTCAGTACACTGTATTTTGCCTTCGACAAGATCAGGGTGTCGACGTGAGCAGGAAGGCAAAGAAAAAAGAGGGTCGGCGTACCATCGGGCGTCGCACGCTGATTCTTGGCAGTGGCATGCTTCTGATCACAAGCTTCCTGTCGGGGCGCCTCTACCAGCTTCAGGTGGCGCAGAACAATCGCTACAAGCGGCTGTCGGATCGCAACCAGTTCGATCTGCGAATCGTGCCGCCTCGGCGTGGCCGGTTGATAGATCGCAAGATGCGCCTGCTTGCCGGCAATGCTGAATCCTATCTTCTGCATATCACGCCGCTTTATGCCGGTGATCTTGACCGGGCGTTGGCACAGCTTGGTCAACTTGTTGATCTGACGGAAGATGACGTGATGCGGGTGCGCGAGAAAGCCCGCAAAGGACCATCCTTCAGGCCAGTTCTGGTTCGTGAAAGCCTGACCCAGCGCGAACTGTCGCGGCTTGCCGTGCGATCCGCCTATCTTCCCGGCGTGACCTTCGAGAAGACGCTCCGCCGGATCTACCCGCAGGGCGCACTGACAGCCCATGTAACAGGTTATGTTTCGCCGATCACCAGCCGCGAGGTTGAGGAAAACCGGGCGCTTCGCGATCTGCCGGACCTTGCCACTGGCAAGATCGGGATTGAGTATGCGCTGGAGCCTGAGTTGCGCGGACAGCCCGGTAATGAGCGGGTTGAGGTTAATGCGCGTGGGCAGCCAATCCGGGTGTTTAGGGATTTCGAGCCGCAATCCGGACGTGATGTGCGGCTGGCACTCGATATCGGCCTGCAACAGCATGCGACGAATGTTCTTCGTCGTGGCCAGTCGGAACAGGTTGATATGGCAAGTCCCGAAGTGCAGCGGGCGATTGCTGCTGACAGTGATCTCAAGCTTCATCTCGCGTCAGGCGAGAACATGCTGCTGCGTGACAGTATCGGCAAGATCACGGCCCCAGAATCGGGGGCGGCCATCGTGATGGATGTGCATAGCGGCGAGATTCTCGCCATGGTGTCGGCACCAACCTATGATCCGAACATGTTCACCGATCGTTTGTTGACGCGGGACTGGCGGCGCCTGAACACGCATCCGCGCAATCCGCTGCTGAACCGGGTGACGGCAGGCATGTATGCACCGGGCTCAACTTTCAAGATGGTTGTCGCACTGGCGGCGCTGGAGGCCGGGATCATCAATGAAAATTCCCGTTTCTTCTGCAATGGCAGCATGGGCCTTGGCAATGCAACATTCCATTGCTGGTTCGAAGATGGGCACGGGTCGGTGAATGTCGTGCAGGCGCTGGAGCGCTCATGTGATGTGTTCTTCTATGAGGTGGCGCTGAAGACAGGCATCCAGCGAATCAAGGCGATGGCGGGCAAGCTGGGACTTGGGGATGTTACCGGCATTGATATTCCGGGTGAAAAAGCCGGGATTATTCCGAACCATGAATGGAAGATGGCGACACATGGCGTTGTCTGGACTCCGGGCGAGACGGTGGTTGCCGGAATCGGCCAGGGCTATGTTCTGGTCACACCCATGCAGCTTGCCGTTATGACGGCACGGCTCGCCAATGGCAGCAAGGCTGTCATTCCTTCGCTGAAGGCGGTGGAAGGCGAGGTTGAGTTTGCCGACCTTGGGATATCAGAAGGTGCCCTTCGCATTGTCCGCGAGGGAATGTTTGAGGTGATGCATGGCAGTCTTGGCACGGCGCGAAGACATAATCTGCCGTCGGGTCACGGCGGCATGTCGGGCAAGACAGGCACGGTACAGGTGAAACGGATCACCAAGGAACAGCGGGAAGCCGGGATCACCAAGAATATCGAGCGCCCGTGGAAAGAGCGCGATCACGCGCTGTTTGTCGGTTATGCGCCGGTCCGGAATCCGCGCTATGCCGTGGCTGTTGTGGTCGAGCATGGTGGCAGCGGATCGTCAATGGCGGCACCGATTGCCCGTGCGGTTCTGCAACGGGCGCTGGAAATCAACGGGGAAGCCCTATGAAGACGGAAACTGTCGGCATTCTGCAGACCGTACTTCGTATTCCGTGGCATATCCTTTTTGTGGCTGGGGTTCTGGTCGCCATCGGTGCGATGGCACTGTATTCGGCCTCTGAGGGGGCATGGACGCCCTGGGCAGGGCGCCACGCCATCCGTGGTGCGGTCGGGGCCAGCATGGTTCTGGTCCTGGCTTTCGTCAATTTCAGACTGTTGCGAATCTGGGCCTATCCGATTTACATGGCGTCGATCATCATGCTTGTCGTTCTGCTGGCCATTGGTGGTGGCAATGGGGTGGCCCGCTGGATTTCCATTGGTGGATTTACCTTCCAGCCATCCGAGCCGACCAAGATTGCCGTTTTGCTGGCGCTGGCGCGCTATTTCGATAGCCAGCCGCTGGAGAGGATGCGCTCGGTGCTGACCTATTTGCCGCCACTGGTTATGATCGGGGTGCCCTTCCTGCTAATTGTCGAGCAGCCTGATCTTGGTACCGCACTGGCGCTGGCGCTTGGTTCGCTTGCCGTGCTGTTTGTTGCCGGCCTGCCATGGCGCTATATCCTGGCATCGGTGGTTCTCAGCATCTCGGCAGTTCCGCTGCTGTGGTCACAGCTTTATCCCTATCAGAAGGCGCGGGTGATGACTTTCCTCAACCCTGGCGCGGATCAACTTGGTGCCGGATATCAGATCACGCAGTCCAAAATCGCCCTTGGGTCGGGTGGGATGTTCGGCAAGGGATTCCTGATGGGAAGCCAGAGCCAGCTGAACTACCTTCCTGAAAAACAGACGGATTTTGTCTTTACGATGATTGGCGAGGAATTCGGCCTTATCGGCAATCTTTCCATTCTCGGCCTTTATCTGTTGCTGATTGGCGCGGTGCTGACAATCAGCCTGCGCGTTGGCACCCGCTTTGCCCAGCTGACCTGTATAGGCATTGCGGTGATGCTGTTTCTCTATGTGTTCATCAATGTGGCAATGGTTACCGGCCTGCTGCCGGTGGTAGGCGCACCACTGCCATTGATTTCATATGGCGGGACAGCGATGCTGACCGTCTTCCTTGGGCTTGGCATTGTCGCCAGCGCCGCTGTTCATGACCGCCCTGACCCGGATTGACAGGCCACAAGATGGGTGATTTGCCGCACGTCCTTCCTTTTGTCTTGTTATATCACACCTATAGATGACGGATCGGCCTGCCCGAACGTCAACGGAGTGCTACGATATGTTCAGATTTTTTACCACGTCGAAATGGGCTCTCTGGGCCTATCTTGGGTCGTTTGCCATTCTGGGGTCGCTCTGGGTACAGGTGCAGATCGACGTCAAGATCAATGAATGGTTTGGTGAATTCTATGACATGATCCAGCGGGCACTTGGTGATGCGAATGCAGTGACCATGACCGAATATATCGGGGGGCTTCTCAGTTTTGGAAAGCTGGCGGCGGTGGCGATCACGCTTGGGCTGGCGACAAGCTTTCTGACCAGTCATTTTTTGTTCCGCTGGCGGGCCGCCATGGTCGAATGGTATCACGAGGTCTATGACCGGGCGCGCACAATCGAGGGTGCTGCGCAGCGGGTTCAGGAAGACACCATCAAATTTTCCCGGATCGTCGAGGGACTCGGCACATCACTGATAGAGAGCGTTCTCGTACTGATCGAGTTTTTCCCGATCCTGCTTGGACTTGGTGCCGGTATTACCATCATGTGGTTTGGTGACTGGGAATATGGCCTTGTCACCGGTGCCCTGATCTGGGCGGTTGGTGGTACGGTGTTGATGATCATCCTTGCCTGGATTTTGCGGCTGGTTGGCATTGAGTATGATTTGCAGAAGAAAGAGGCCGCCTATCGGAAACTCCTTGTGATTGCCGAAGATGACGGATCTGTGCGCCCGAAATCACTTGAGGAGCTGTTTGATGATGTGCGACGCATCCATTTCAAGAGCTATCTGAGGTATATCTATTTCAACACGGGTCGTCTTGCCTATCTGCAGACCAACGTTCTTGTCGCCTATATCTTTCTGGCACCGGCCATCGTTGGTGGAATGATCACGCTTGGCGTCATGCAGCAGATCATCCGGGCCTTTGGCCGGGTTGAGGGATCGATGCAATATCTGTTCCGCAGTTGGCCGACAATCGTCGAACTGGCAAGTGTCTATAAGCGTTTGCGTGAGTTCGAGCGGCAGATTCAGGCCAGCATTGATGCCGATGGGCAGGTTGTCCAGCCAGGTGATGGCGAGGCGCGATAGCGCACGTCAGTCGCCAATCAGGGCTGAACTGGAATGGTTGCCGAGGGTGGGGATGATGATCACCTCGCCGCCCCGTGCCGCCGCGATATCGCCGCCAACAACGTCCTCGGGCCGGTAGTCCCCGCCCTTGAAGATGATGTCGGGTTGCAGCGTGGTTATGAGGTCCAGCGGCGTGTCCTCCTCAAACACGGCCACCCCATCGACCAGCGGCAGGCTGGATATGATGGCAGCCCGTTGGCGGGCGCTCTGTACCGGCCGGGATACCCCCTTCAACCGCTTCACTGACGCATCGCTGTTGAGGCCGACAATAAGCCTGTCACATGACTTCGCAGCGGTATTCAGAAGGTGCATGTGCCCTGGGTGAAGCAGGTCGAAACAACCATTGGCAAAGCCGATCCGGTGACCTTGCGCGCGCCATGTCTCGCAGGTGGTCGCCAGCCTTGCCACATCAAGCTCCGGCGCGGCCGGACCTGCCATGTCGATGATCTCGCCCGGATTGACGGTGGCGGTGCCGGCCTTGCCTACCACAACGCCTGCCGCGATATTGGCCAGCCTTACCGCCTCGGCCCGGGTCACCCCGGCGGCCAGCGCGGCGGCAATCATGGCGATCACCGTATCGCCTGCCCCCGACACATCGAATACCTCGCGTGCCCGTGTCGGGTCGTGGTCCCACGTCCCGTCGGCGCGGGCCAGCAGCATGCCACGGGCACTCAGCGTCACGAGGATCGCGCCAATATCATGGCTCTTCGCCAGGGCGCTTGCCGCTGCGGCGATATCTTCAAGACTGTCACTGGCGATTGCCGCGGCGGTCCGCAATTCAGACAGGTTTGGTGTCATCAAATCCGCACCGGCATAGACCGAAAAGTCAGCCAGCTTGGGATCGGTGACAAGGGGGATGCCGGCCTTGCGTGTCATCGTCTTGACCTGCGAGATCACCTCTGGTGGAACCGCTCCCTTGGCGTAATCGGAAAGCACCACAAGCTTCACACCTGTCAGGCTGTCGGCAAAGCCGACCAGCAGCTGGTTCGCCGTGTCACCATCTATGGCGGTGGTGATCTCCTCATCGACACGCAGCACCTGTTGGTTGTCGGCGCGAAAGCGCGTTTTCGTCGTTGTCGGGCGCGCGTTATCAACCACCTGGTGAAAGTCGATTGCCATATCTGACCTTAAAAGCTGGGCCAGCTGCAGGCCGGCCCCGTCATTGCCGGTTACTGAAAGCAATCTGACATCGCAGCCAAGCCTGGCCAGATTGATCGCCACATTCGCCGCGCCGCCGGGCATGATGCTGTCTTTGGTCTTCTCAAGGATCGGGACGGGTGCCTCGGGGGACAGGCGGTTGACGGTGCCGTCAACAAATCTGTCAAGCATGACATCGCCGACCACCATGATAGGGCTGCCCTGAAGCGACAACAGCCGCTCGGCGAGAATACGCGCATCCATGGGTTTTATGTCCCCGGTTCTGTCTCGGATTTGTTTGTCTTGCCTGGTTGGGTTTTGGTCTGGCGGGTCTCGCGGAATTTCGCCGCGGCGCCCTCCCGCTCGGACGTATGGGCCCTCTCAACGGCAATGCTGTCGGCCCCGACATCGCGGGTGATGGTGCTGCCGGCCCCGATGATCGCGCGGGCCCCGATTGTAACCGGCGCGACGAGGGCGGTGTTGGACCCGATAAAGGCACCTTCGCCGATCAGAGTCTTGTATTTGCCGAAACCGTCATAATTACAGGTGATCGTGCCAGCGCCGATATTGGCGTTGGCTCCAATGGTGGCGTCGCCGAGATAGGTTAGGTGATTGGCTTTCGCGCCGGCACCAAGATTTGTCTTTTTGATCTCGACGAAATTCCCGACCTTCACACCATCGCCCGCCCTGGTGCCAGCACGCAGCCTTGCGTAGGGGCCGATGATGCAGCATGCGCCGAGGCGGGTGCCTTCAAGATGGGAAAAGGCACGGATGATGCTGCCTTCACCGATATGGCAACCGCCACCGATCACGACATGCGGTTCGATGATCACATCGGGTTCGATGACGGCATCGGCAGCGATAAACACGGTTTCCGGGGCGACCAACGTCACACCGGCCTGCATCGCCGCCTTTCTGAGACGCGATTGCAAGGCTGCTTCTGCCGTCGCCAGATCAACACGGTCATTGACGCCCAGGATTTCCGTCTCGTCGATCAGCAGATGTGCCACCCGGTGGCCATCGGCGGAGGCCAAAGCGACAATATCGGTCAGGTAATATTCGCCCTTGGCGTTGTCATTGGTAACCCGGTCCAGCAGGTCGAATAACATCGGCGTTCTGACGGCCATGATGCCGCCATTACACAGGCTGATATGCTGCTGGGCCTCGGTGGCCTCACGCTGCTCGACGATGCCTTCAATGTCGCCCGTGGCACCCTGCACAAGCCGGCCATACCCGGCCGGGTCAGCGGGTTCGAAAGCCGCCACGGCAATCGCCGCGCCATCTTCCACCTTGCCAACAAGAGCTGAAATGCTGTCAGCCCTGACAAGCGGAGTATCGGCAAACATTACGATGGCGATGCCGTCATCCCGCCCGACCGCGTCATATGCCGCCGCGACAGCGTTGCCGGTGCCAAGCTGTTCCTCCTGGATCGCGATTCCGGTATCGGCCAGCCACTGCGCGATCTCGTGGGAGCCGGGCGCCAGCACCGCAACCGTGCGGGTGGCGCCGGCGGCACGGGCCGCGTCGAGGGACCAGCCAAGCATCGGGTGTCCCCCGACTTGGTGAAGCGGCTTGGGCAGCGACGATTTCATCCGGGTGCCCTTGCCAGCGGCAAGAATGATGGCGGTAAGTTCCATGTCCCTATTTAACCGGATTGACAGTGATACAGCAATCTGAACCGTGATCCGGGATGAAATGGGTCAGCAACGGCCCTGCAGAAGAATGATGCTTTTTTCTGCCGCACTCTGCCGCTATCCTGCGCCCCGATAATGACAAGAGTGGTTCGACGCGGGTTGATTGGCGTCCGGGCCGAACAAGCGGAGCCTTGCCCATGTGCGGTATCGTTGGTGTTGTTGGCCTGCCAGATTGTGCTGACACGGTGCTGGATTCCCTGAAGCGGCTTGAATATCGAGGCTATGATTCATCCGGGATTGTGACCCATACGTCTGGCGGGTTTGCCATGAACCGGGCGGTTGGCAAACTGAGTGCGTTGTCCGCCACGATGCGTGACAGACCGTTGCCCGGCCAATCGGGCCTTGGCCATACACGCTGGGCAACGCATGGCGGCGTGTCAGAACGCAACGCCCACCCGCATGTCGCTGGCGGCAGAGTGGCCATTGTCCATAACGGCATTATCGAAAATCATGTGGCGTTGCGTAATGAACTTCGCGCCGCCGGGCATGAGTTTGCCAGCGAGACCGATTCCGAGGTGCTGGCCCACCTGTTTCTTGCGGCATTCGATCAGGGCATGTCGGCACAGCAGGCTGGTGCCAGCGTCCTGTCGCAGATTGAGGGAACCTTTGCCCTTGCGGCCATGCATGTCGATCACCCCGACATGATGATTGTTGCCAGGAATGCCTCGCCACTTGCGGTCGGCCTTGGGGATGGTGCCAGTTTTGTCGGGTCAGATGCCGTCGCTCTGGCACCACTTACCCGCAATGTGATCTATCTGAAGGACAATGATTTCGCCATCATCAGGCCGGACTCGGTGCAGGTGTATGATGATGCCGGCGTCCCGGTCAATCGCGAGGTCGTAATCGTCGCGGCGAGCCAGGGCATGGTCGACAAGGGCGGGTATCGGCATTTCATGGAAAAGGAAATCCATGAACAGCCGGACGCCATTGCACATACGCTTGCCGCCATGACGGGAGCGGATGGCACGCTGTCCACGCCGCTGGCACGCGATGACCTGAAGGGGATTGACGGTATTGTCATGCTGGCGGCCGGCACCAGCCATTACGCGGCGATGGTGGCGCGCTACTGGATCGAGGCGCTGGCGCGGGTGCCGGTATCCTGTGAGATTGCATCAGAATACCGGTATCGCAAGCCTGTAACCGGGGCCTTCAGCACCGCCATTGCAATATCCCAGTCCGGGGAAAGCCTTGATACGCTGATGGCGATGCGCCATGCCGGTGAGGCGGGGTTGCGTACCATTGGTCTGGTCAATGTGCCGGAAAGCACAATCGCCCGAGAGGCCGACCTTGTCATGCCGACTCGCGCCGGACCGGAAATCGGTGTTGCCAGCACCAAGGCATTTACCGCGCAGTTGACGGCACTGATCTGTTTTGCTGCCGCGTTGGCTGAGGCGAAGGGCCAAATCAATGCCCAGCGTCGTGATGAAATTCATGCCCAAATTCAGGGTCTTCCCTCGATAATTGGCAAAACGCTCGGCCTGTTTGACGAAATCAGGCCGTTGGCGCATTCGTTGAGTACGGCACGATCGGCACTGTATCTTGGACGTGACGTTTTGTTCCCGGTGGCGCTGGAAGGCGCCTTGAAACTGAAGGAGCTGAGCTACATTCATGCCGAAGGGTTCGCGTCCGGCGAGATGAAACACGGGCCTATCGCGTTGATTGAGGAAGGGTTGCCTGTCATTGCCTTGCTCGCCGCCGACGAGGTGATGGGTAAGGCGGCAAGCAATCTGCAGGAGGCGAGTGCGCGCGGTGCGCGGATTATCCTCGTCACTGAAGAACGTGCGGCCAGTACAGTCGATTTTGCCGATCAGATTATTACTGTGCCGAATGTCGACCCGCTTCTTGCGCCGTTGCTGCTGACGGTGCCGGTGCAGATCCTTGCCTATCTGACAGCGTTCGAGAAGGGCACGGATGTAGATCAACCAAGAAATTTGGCGAAGTCAGTGACGGTGGAGTAGTTGGAATAACAGGCAAATTTTCATAATAATCGACATAAATTCTATAAATTGTCGAAATTTAAAAATTATATGTCTCTTATTTAGAATCTTTTCATCATATATTCTTTATGCAAACCTTTCAGTGCGGCATGTGTCGTACCCAATTGCGCTTTGACCGATGCTGTTTCCGGCAAGGCCAAGTCTTGAAAGGATGCCACTGATGACCAGACTTAGATTTGTGTTTTGTGTGACCCTCCTCACTTTCGGCGTTGGTCACGCCGCGTCCGCGCTGACCCTCAAGTCAGGGCAGGTTCTGTCTTCCGACGGCCAGGTTTATGACGGTGCCAGCCCTGATCAGAGGCAAGCGCTTGTCGCCAAATCGAAGGAAAAGGGCTGGTTCGGGGCCACGGGCAAGAAGTCCGGTGTGCAGGGAAGCAATGTTTATATCGTGGTTCAGGACGAGCTTGTTTTCGTTCCCATCAATGAAATCAAGGGAAAGTCCAAGGAAGGCGTTGCCGAGGTAATCAAAGACCATATCGTTGATGCTCTGATGGCGGATGCCACGGCGAAAGTTATCGCTGAAGAGGGAAGCATCGACGCCGAATCGCTGGAAAGGTTCGCTGAACTTGCAAATGACCCTGTGACGGCGGAGATCGCGGCGCAGATTGCCGAGGATGCCGCCGGTGATGCCGCCATGGCCGAGGCGCTGACCGAGGCCACGCTGGCTGTGGCGACGGTTGATATCAACAATGCCGCCGAGGTTGCCGCCGCCGAGGCAAGCTATGAGGCTGCCATCGAAGCCGCACATGCTGAAAAATGCGCTGGCGGCCCCGGCTCGGCCGATGGCTGTTGATCAGGGGGTGGTGCAGTGATCAGAACGTCTCTTTTCCTTCTCATGGTCGCGCCGTTAATGGTGGCTGGAAGTGCCAGTGCCTTGACGCTGAAATCCGGTGAGGTGCTGTCGAGTGACGGCAAGGTCTATTCCGGCGCGTCCCCTGAACAGAAGGCAGCAATTGTCGAGCAATCCAAAATTCAGGGTCTTTTCGGGGCTGATGGCAAAAAGGCCGGTGTGCGCGGATCGAATATTTTCGTCGTCGTTGGCGAGGACGTGGTGTTTGTGCCGCTGACCGACGTGCGGGGCAAGTCCAAGGAACAGATGATGGACATCATTGCAGAGGCTGCTGGCGAACAGCTTGGCCCCGACGCGCCTGATGCATCAGACCTTGCCCGCGGCATCACCGAAAAGCATGTTGAGGCAACGAAGGCGCAGGTATCCGACGCTCTGGCGTCGGTCGATATCGACGGGGCTGCCAGGGCGGCGACCGAAGTAGCCTGGGAAGGGATTTCCACCGCCGACCTGGAGCAGGCGGTTCAGCATATCGAAGAACATAATGCCCAGACCGACGCGGCGATCGCCGAGCATATGGCTGCGGAGGCCGCTCTCAACGAAGGCCAGTAACCCCTAAACTTCTGGCTGGATACAATCAGGCTGATTCAGATTGTCATGATCTGGATCAGCCTTTTTGTTCGATCTGACCAAATTCAGATAACGCTGCATCCCAATGCGGGGTTACAGTGCCAGATTATAGCGCAATCAAATTATAGGGTGATCGAATTATATCGTGACTAAATTATATCGTGGGAGGCCCGCCAAAGCGGTTGTTTTCCTCCTCGCCCGGAAGCAGGAAGAAAATAGCCAGCACCAGCCAACCGGCGGCCGGGATCAACGCCAATAGCTGCCACCAACCTGAATGGTTGCTGTCGTGAAGTCGCCTCGCACCGACGGCAAGCAGCGGCAACAGCAAGGCGGCGACACTGATCATCCAGAGAATATCCCCGCCCCGTTCGGCCCGGCTTTTGTGGAACCGCATATAAGGACGCCTGTCGCGGTGATAGCCGGGATATTCGTAGCGCCCGTGATCTTTGCCATCATCAAGACCCTCACGATCATATTCAGACATGTGATCATCGCGCATGATGCCGTGAAGGTGATAGCCGTCACCTCCATGCCGGTGAATCATGAAGTTCAGCATGTTGTCACCATGCCCATTCTGATCCTGATAAACCTTTGGCCTATTATCAGATGAGCCTTCATCAGATGAGCCTTCATCAGATGACCTGTCATCGGATATCGTGTTTGCTGCCCTGTTCTCCGAGGTGCCATATTCAGACTGCTGCATCATCTGATGCGGTGACGTTCCCTCATAATCGCGGTCAACATAATTGCGGTCAACGCCGGCAATTTTCATGACGCCAAAGCCGAGAAGCCAGGCAAGCTGGGTGATTACAATAAACGTCAGAACGAAAAGCCAGAATTCAGCACGGCCTGCCCGTCCAGAAAATACGGCGTAATTCCGCAGCGGATTCTCTATGAGCGGCCGGAGTTTCATGTTGAGTAGAGTTTCATTTTTGGTGGCTCATTTTGGGTGGTTCATGGTGGGTAGGTGTCGCGATCTGGGCTCCTTATCAGGCATTTGCGGGGCTCACCTGTTCATCGGCTCACCTGTTCATCAACTCGGGCATACACAAACTCAGACATGCGCCTCAGACATGCGCCTTACTTCACTGCATCGCCTGACTTCACTTCATGTTGACAGGCAATGGTAAAGAAACCGTTCCTGCCTGTTCCCAATTCCGTGTGAATCTGATCTTGATGAATTTCTGGCTTGCCGGTGTCGTTGACATCTGTGCGAGGGGCATGCCACGTTTCGCCCAATCAGGTCTTTATCCTGGCCGAGAACCGGGCAGCAGGACCCTGCGCCGCCATTATGGAAGTCTCATCAGAAGGGCCTCACAATGATCACAGTCAGATCCGTCAATAAGGATGATCGGGTGGCCTGGGAGCGTCTTTATCGCGGCTATGCCGACTATTATCGGGTTGCGACCGATGATGACAAACTGCACACGCTCTTCGGCTGGCTTCTTGACCCGGCGCATGTTTGTGTTGGCCTGGTCGCCGAAACGAGGACAGCCGATCTTGTCGGTCTGGCGCATCTGCGGGCGATGCCATCCCCCTTGCGCGGTGCCGAGGTGGGGTTTCTTGATGATCTTTTTGTCGATCCGGTGCAGCGAGGCAGTGGTGCCGGCGAGGCGTTGTTGCGCGAGATTGACAATATCGCGGCCGCGCGGGGGTGGCCCGTTGTCCGCTGGATTACACGGGACGACAATTATCGCGCTCGCGGATTATATGACCGGTTGGCCGTGCGATCCGACTGGATTACCTATGAGATGACGGCGTCTTCGACAGGTCGGGAAAATGCATGACGGCCCAATGATGGAAAGCCGGATTGTTGTCAGGGATTTCCGGCCTGAAGATGCCGGGGCGGTGGTCGCACTCTGGGATGTCTGCGGTCTGATCAGGCCCTGGAATGATCCCCATAAGGACATTGCCCGCAAGCTCACCGACAGCAACGGGGCATTCTGGGTGGCGATGTCTGGCGATGATCTTATCGCGGCCGTGATGGTCGGTTATGACGGGCATCGGGGCAGCATCAACTATCTTGCTGTGGCGCCGGCACATCAGCGCACCGGCATAGGTGTGCGTCTGATGCAGCAGGCCGAGGCGTTTCTGATCGAACTTGGGTGCCCGAAGGTCAGCTTCTGCGTCCGCAAGGACAATGCTGCGGTCCTGGCCTTCTATGACGGGCTTGGCTACGCCGTTGATGACGTGCATTTCCTTGGAAAACGCCTGATCCCGGATGATTGAGGCGATGGCGAGCGCGGCAATGTTTCATCCCGGGCCTGCATGTTTCATTCCGGGCAGTGTTGAAATGCGTTGGAATGAATTGGAGTGGCAAGGCAGGAACGATCAGGGGGAGTTTTTCTTCCAGATATCCTTCTGCGTGATCGATCCGAGATATTTGAAATTGATTGTCAGCATGAACTGGTCGTTGGCCGAAATATCCCGGTCGGATTCAAGATCCCGATCATAGTCAAGATTGAAGGTCAGGCAATCCTGAATGCCGCCGGTCCATTGCAGTGCCGCCGTGGCGCTATCACGCTTGCGGCGGCCATTCGACAGGTCCCAAACCTGGGTGCCCTTCGCTGTCCAGCCTTTGGGAAGGTCATAGGAAAGGGTCAGTTTCAGTTCCTCGAGATTGGAAGCGGCGCTTGCAAAATAGGATTTCGCCAGCTGCTGGTGCTCCACCGCGTATCCAAGCTTGCCGTAAGTGCCGGAGATGTTGGTCCGTGATTCATTCAGCGTCAGATCACTCGAGGCCATTCGTCCAGACCAGGATACCGAAACCGGCAGGTCGGGATTGACAGCAAGGCTGGCAACAATGTCCGAGAGGGCGTCACGTTCATTCACCGCCAGTCCCTTGGTCGATTTGCCTGACAGGCGATAGCTGCCACCGATAAAGCCGGAGACCTCGCCAAGAAGGGCATCCTGGGCAACCGCCGACACACCCATATCGGCACGTGAGCCCGGCCGCAGATAGTCATATCCCTGATATCTGTTCAGCAAAAACAGATTGCCTTCATCGATCCGGTAATCGGCAGAGTCGCGGTTTGGAATGTCATCTGTCTTGTCGGAACCACCAACATGAACGAATTGCAGGCGCGGCTCCAGGATCGCTGATCGATTGTTTGAAGTGACAGCAACCGGCAATCGCCACCCCGCGGATACTTGCGGCGTCAGACGGCCAAGATCATCAGTCTTGGTCGTGGCGGCGGTCGGCTTTTTCTGGATGCTGTAATAAGTGCCGATCACACCTGCTTTAAGGTCCGTGACGACGCGGCCTGTTCGCACCTCATCATGAAGCTCGACATTGCCTGCCCATCTGGACATGTTGTGGCCTTCATCATTATCAACCTGAATGGCGGAGATTTCCGTCTTGATCTGCTGGCCGGCACGCATGCCGGGAGCAACTTTCTCATAGACCACATGTGGCAGGATGGTCGGCTCGCGGTCCGGCGTGTCGGCTGCGTTCAACCCCTGAATATCGGAAGCCTCGACCCTGTAATAACGGTCCTGCTTGAGACGTTCGGCCACCACATCGGATTGCAGTTTCGTGTCGCCGTTGAATTTATAGCGGCGCATGAAGGTGTCCTGGCTTGCCCGGCGAAGGCGGGCCTTCACATCCCAGCCATTTCCGATCCGCGCCCCATAACCGGCATCAATGGCCGCCACGGTCTCGCGGTTTTTCTTGTAGGTTTCGACCGAGGCCGTATAGAGGCTCACACCAAGTTCGGATCTATCCCAATACTGACGATACCGCGATCGCAGAGCTTTGCCACGACGTTCATAAATGAACGGGGTGAATTCGGCATCACGCGTGTCGTCGATGACCTGAAAATAGGGCATTGAGGCGGTGAGACCGAGATCGGTATTCAGCGTGATTGTCGGCGTCAGGAACCCGCTGCGCCGCCGCACGGTCCAGTCCGGGTGCGCAAGATAGGGAAGATACCAAACCGGCACATTCATGATATGCATGCGCACATTCCGGTGGATGATGGTTTTCGTTTCGACATTGTGACGGGTCGATGTCGCCCGCAAATCCCAGATCGGTGTCACCCCATTCTCAAAGTCGCAATTACAGGCGCTGAACCGCGATCCGTCAAAGATCGAGACGCTCTTC
The DNA here is from genome assembly GCA_965657415.1 of Puniceispirillaceae bacterium (SeqCode). Classification (GTDB taxonomy): domain Bacteria; phylum Pseudomonadota; class Alphaproteobacteria; order Puniceispirillales; family Puniceispirillaceae; genus UBA8309. The sequence continues at coordinate 25,984 of CBFHNZ010000001.1, forward strand.
GTCTTGATGTCACCGTCCTTTGCGGTGAAGAATGACCCGTCCGGATTGCGCGAGCGCAACGTCTCGGCGATGATATGCGTGAATTCAGTGTCCAGCGTCATCACATCGGACTTATGCGTTGTGCCGGTGGTTTCGACAAAAACGACATTGCCATTGGCGACGGCGCGATCTTCGGTCTTGTTATATCTGACCTCATCCGCCGAGAGGGTCATGCCTGCCTGCTTCATGACCACATTGCCGGTGGCGAACAGGCTTCCGTCCTCTTCATTGATCGCAACGCTGTCAGCTTCGAAGCTGATATCCTTTTCGGCAGCAAATGACGCTGTGACGCATCCCAGCCCAAGGATCAAAAGCGCAAACATGCGCAATATTCGATGGAAAGCCATCCGGCCTGAACTCCCGTAAAACATGCATAAGAGCTACCGTGTTTTCTCCGTCAAGTCCATCCGCTCCCGCCATTTCAAGATGCAGGGGATGTTGTCAGGGCCTTCGCCCTGACGGCATCGGCGTCGGCCGCCATCCTTTCAGCGGTGAAGGGGAAATCCTGCCAGGCGGATTGCTGCAATTTCTCACGATACTGCCTGTCGGTCAGAAGTTTTTGCAATGCCGACGCGAAACTCTCGACATCAGGTTTGTCGACGATACATGCCCGCCCTTCGGCGACTTCCGGAATGCCGCCACGCCGGGTCGTCAACAGCGCGCTACCGGCCGCCAGTGCCTCCAGCACCGCCTTTGGCATTGGATCATGCCAGATTGACGGGCAGGCGATGATGGCGGCCTCCTGTTGCAGTTCGTGGATCTGCTCAATTGGCAGAAAACCTGTCATTCGTGCGCGTGGGCCGAGCGGTGCCAGCGCCGCAGCAATCTGGCCTTCATAGCTTCCCGGTGCGCTGTCCTCGAAGCGGCGGGCACCGGCGATCACAACCTCCCAGTCAGGGTGGCCTTTCATCACCTTGGCCATAGCCTCTGCGCATTCCAGGATGCCCTTTTCCGGCACCATGCGCCCGGCGAGCAGGATCATCGGTTTTTTTGGCGCTGGTGATTTCAGCCATCGCGTCGCGCCATTGCGGGCTGTCGCCACCTTGTGGGCAAGCCCGCCTGCATCATCGATGCCATCAAGGAAACAGCCGCGGATATAGTCGCTGACACAAATCACCGCCGACATTGAGGCAAGCAGCTTGCGTCTTTCAGATACGGTGCGGCTGCCTTTCATGTTGCGAGGATCATTATGAAGATAGAGTGCAACGCGCAAATCCGGGCGCTTTGCCTTCAGCCAGGCGGCGACATGGCAGCGGCTGTGAACTTCAACAAGATCGGGAACATGATCGGGGGCTGGCATGTCGCGCAACGAGCTGAGATAGGCCGCAGCAAGACCGATATTGCGGCCATGCAGCCATCTGTGGCGCGGGTGAAGGCCATGGAAGGCAACATTGTCGAATGACCGATCAACCGCTGTGCCAACAACGCGGAAACAGTCTGGCGTCGCGCTGCTGCGTATTTGATCAAGTATCACCCCTGAAATGGCGCCAGCATTTGCCGGTCCGAACCGTTCCTTTGATGGCAGAACGACATCAATGCGGGGCGGCGGTACAATGTCGGCAAGCAAGGCTGTCGCCGCTGAGGGGTCAGATGGCATGGAGTGGTGTAATCCTGCGGGCATGATTGGTGGTCGGCATCCGCCATTCTATGCTACAGCCTTGACAAGACAACAGGCTTTGCACGAATGCAGAGTTTTTAATCGCGCACGATGAATAAGGGCCCGGTGTGAAAAAGCCGCATATTCTGGTGATCAAGCATGGTGCCCTTGGCGATCTGGTTCAGGGTTTCGACGCCTTTGCGGGCCTGCGTTCAGGTCTGCCGGACGCGCATATCACGCTGCTGACATCACCTGCCTTCACCGATTTGACGCGCCGTGCGCCTTGGTTCGACCTTGTTGTCGAGGATCCACGTGCGCCGTTCTTCAAGCTGCCACAGCTGCTTCGCATGCGGCGCTTGTTGCAGGGGGACTGGGACATGGTCCTCGATCTGCAATGCAGCCGCCGCACCGCCCGCTATCACCGGTTCCTGACACCGCCCGCAACACGCTGGTTCGGGACCGCCCCCGGCGCCAGTGATCCCTTTCCCGACTTCTCCGGCGTCAACAATGCCGACAGGATGAAGGTGGCGATTGAAATGGTGGGTGGAGACAGGTCTGTGACGGCATCGCTTGATTGGCTTTCGTCCGTCGAGATGTCTGCCGAAAAAAACGTTGCGGGCAGGGATGCTCTGGTCCTTGTCCCCGGATGCTCACCCGCAAAGCCTGGCAAACGCTGGCCGGCTTCATCCTATGCGATGCTGGCCAACGCTTTTATGGCCGAAGGCCGTAAGATTGTGATTGTCGGCACCGCCGCTGATCGCGTAGCCGCCGATGCGGTGCTGCAGGACGCGCCGGATTGCCTCGACATGGTGGGCCGGACAAGTCTTGATGCCCTGGCGGCGCTGTTCGGGCGTGCCCATGCTGTTGTCGGGAATGACACGGGGCCGGTCTTCCTCGCGGCTAAGACGGGTGTTCCGACCCTGATGGTGATGGGCGGCGATACAGACCCGTCGATGTCGGCACCGGTTGGCGCACGCGCCGGATGGGTCCGGCAGGACAATATTGCCGATGTCACGCCGCAACAGGCAATTGACGCCCTGTTAAGGCTCTAGGGTTTCGCCCTGCCAGCTGTCAGAAGGATGATCCGGGCTGTTTCAGAAACGCGACTTCCTCATCGCTGGAGGGCCGTCCGAGAATGGCGTTGCGGTGCGGGAAACGGCCAAAGCGGGCGATGATGTCGCGATGCTTCACAGCAAATTCATAAGTCTGGGGGTTGGTCAAACGCGCAAAAAGCGGCAGTGAGCGTTCCTGAATGGCAAGGTCCTCGCTATGCATCATCGGCATCAACATGAATTGCCGCCAGGCGGTGTCCTCATGTGCCAGATAATCCCGCTCGATACAGCGAAGGCTGAGCGCCAGTGCCATGTCATCACCGGAAAAGGCACGCGGACTGTCACGATAGATGTTGCGGGTGAACTGGTCGAGAAGCAGGATCAGTGCAAGGCACCCTTCCGCATTGTCGGCCCAACCATCAAGGCGTGACGCCAGTGCCGCCGTAACCGTCGTCTCGAACCTTTCGCGGATGGCTTCATCGAAGGCCGCGTCCTTTTTGTACCATTGCCCGGGTTCGCTGTCCTGGAACCAGAAGGCAAGAACCGAGGCCGATGATTTTGGCTTTGGCATAGGTAGCTCCTCAATTATCGCTCCGGCCTTAGCACACGGCCAGCACCGATCAGATCACCTTACCCGGATTCATCAAATTCTTGGGATCGATTGAGGCTTTGATACCCCGCATAACGTCAAGGATTTCCGGCTGCTTTACCTTGGCAAGCTGCGCCCTCTTGGTCTGACCAATACCGTGTTCGGCGCTGATCGAGCCGCCATATTTCGCAACCTTGTCATAAATCAGATCGTAGAGATCATCCTTTTTCCCGGCGAAATCACTGTTGCTTCGTTCGTCTGCCACAAGATTGAAATGCAGATTGCCGTCGCCGATATGGCCGTAGCCGCAGATCCACAGATTCGGGTCTATGGCTTTCACGCCGTCGACCATTTCGGCATAGAAGGCGGCCAGGGCCGATTGTGGCAGCGAGATGTCGGATCGCGCCACACCATGTGATCGCTTGTGCGATTCCGGGGCCATCTCGCGGACATCCCAAAGCGCCCGGCGCTGCGCCTCGCTGCTGGCGATGGTGGCGTCAAGCACCAACCCGTCCTCGAATGCGGCGGCAAGTGTGTCCTGGATGATGGCCTGTAGCGGGGCCTCGCCCGACGCATCGGGCGTCCCGCTGGCTGGGTTGGTGCTGGCAATCTCCATCAGCACATTCATCGCACCGCGCGTCGCCAGCGGCTGCGGAATGTCCGGGAAATGTTGGAACAGGACATGCAGAATATCGGCCGGTATCAGCTCGAATGCCTCGACGCCGCCGCCGGATGACGCCTGGAGACGGTGCAGCAGTTGCACCGCGGCATCCACGTCACGCACCTCGGCAAAGGCGGTGGCGCGCGCCACAGGCTGTGGGAACAGCTTCATCGTCGCCGCGGTGATGACGCCAAGCGTGCCTTCCGAGCCGATGAACAGGTGCCGAAGGTCATAGCCGGTATTGTCCTTGCGAAGGCCGCTGAGGAGATTCAACACGCGCCCTCCCATCAGGACAACCTCAAGACCAAGCGTCAGCTCGCGCGTTGTGCCATAGCGAACAACGTTCAGACCGCCGGCATTGGTGCCGAGATTGCCGCCGATGGTGCAACTCCCCTTGGCTGCAAGGTTCAACGGGAAATAAAGCCCCTCTGCCTCGGTCGCGTCATGCAGCGTCTGCAGCACGCAACCGGCCTCGACAGTCATCGACATGTTGGTCGGATCAATCATGCGGATGCGGTTCATCCGGCGTAATGACAGAACGATATTTTGCCCGGATGAATCGGGGGTGGCGCCGCCCATAAAGCCGGTATTGCCACCCTGCGGCACAACGACGATATCATGCGCCTCGGCAAGTGCCATCACCTGCGAGACCTGCTCGGTTGTCTCAGGCATCACTACGGCAAGCGCCTGGCCATGATACTGGCCATGCCAGTCGGTCAGGAACGATTCGGTTTCACCCTCGGCTGTCTTCAGCCCCGGATCACCGACAACATCACGAAGCCTTGCAATCATATCTGTGGACAAATGACTGTCTCCCGGATTGTCCCCTGCGGGTTAAGGTGCCAGCATAGACCTGACAGAGGGGTGGCGACAACCGACGCGACGCCGCAGACCTGGCCCGTCTAGCTGTCGCGCGGCGCGGTGGCGCGGCGCAGCCTGTCATTGATCGCCTCGCCAAGGCCGTGCGCCGGTATAGGGGCTACACCGATGACAGCGCTGTCGTTTTCGTCGGCCTGGTGCAGCATGTCGAACAGGTTTGCGGCGGCCTCGGTCAGGTCCCCGTCAGGGCTGAGATTGAGACCGGCTGTGCCAGCCCCCGCAACATCCCCGAACCCGATCAGCTCCATGCCGGGCCGCGCGGCTGTGACGTTCATCTCCAGTTTGGTGTGGGGGGCATAGTGGCTTGCCAGCATGCCGGGGCTGGCGGGCTGATCGTCCCCGGATGCCGGCATCACCGGTGCCAGTTCAAGCCCGACCGCGGCAAGGCATGCCGACACCTCTTGGCGGGTCACCCCGCCGGGGCGCAGGATCACTGCATCATCACCGGTTTTACCGCTGCAATCGACAACAGTTGATTCAACGCCGCTGTCACAGCGACCGCCATCGAGGATGATGTCGATCCTGCCCTGCAGACCGGCCATGACGTGATCCGCGCGCGTCGGGCTGATCCGGCCCGACGGGTTGGCGCTTGGCGCGGCGACCGGGCCACCGAATATCGATAGCAGGTGCCGCGCCGCTTCATTGGCCGGCACGCGAAGCGCGATTCTGTCCAGCCCGGCACTGGTCAGCCGTGCAATCGGACAATCGGGACGGCGTGCCAGCACAAGGGTCATCGGCCCGGGCCAGAACTGGTCAGCCAGCGCGCGTGCCGCCGGTGTCGCCACGCCAAGTGCAAAGGCAGCTTCGGTGGAATCGACGTGGCTGATCAACGGATTGAAGGAAGGGCGGTCCTTTGCGGCAAAGATGGCGGCCACGGCATCGGCGTTGCAGGCATCGCCGCCAAGCCCATAGACCGTTTCCGTTGGAAAGGCGACAAGCCCGCCATCGGCCAGTGCCACTGCGGCCGCCTGAATTGCCCGGGTGGACACATCCAGGCGCTGTGTCGACCGATTCTGGCTTTTCCCGGACATCGCCCATCATCCCTGCAATAATGAAATTGCGACAACGAATTTCAGGCGGGTTTAGCGCAGCTTGCCGCGCGGTGCCACAGAAATTCGGTGCTGTGCGTGCCACGCTTATGGCTTGGCCTTGCGGTCCTTCTGGCGCATGATGCCGCATATCTCCATTTCTTGGTAATGCACTCTCTCATGACCGAGTCCTGACCATGTGTGGCCGTTTTACAAGCACCGCCTCGCCAGAAGAATTGATGCGGCTCTTCGGGGTGACGGTAATGGACAATCTAAAGCCGCGATGGAATGTGGCCCCGTCGCAGCCCTCGCTTGTCATTGCCCAGACCGGACTTCAGCCAGAGGCGATTTTTCCCGCATGGGGTCTGCCACCGGGCGGAGAGGGCCGCAGCTTTCTGATCAATGCGCGGATGGAAACAGCGGCTGAAAAGCCGACTTTTCGCGATGCTTTCCTGCACCGGCGCTGCCTGGTCGTCGCCAGCGGCTGGTACGAATGGTCGGAACCCAAAAAACCCTGGCATGTGCAGCTTTCCGATGGTGGTGTGATGGCGTTTGGTGGATTGCTGCTGCGGCGCGGCAACGAGGACCGGTTTGTCGTGATGACAAGCGCTGCGAATGGCGACCTTGCCGCCATTCATCACCGGCAACCACTGGTCCTGCCGCCCGACAGATGGCACCGCTGGCTGACCGGCGGGCCGGCGGACGCCGCCAATCTGTGTGTGGCGGCACCGGCAAGCTGGTTCAACTGGTACCGGGTAGGGCCGTCTGTCGGCCGGGTTGCCGAGGATCACCCCACCCTGGTAACGCCGCTTGACGATGCGGCGCTCGGCGTCGAAGCGGCTGGTGGCAGGGCAAGTCCTGAGTCTGATAACGGGCAAGGTGACCTGTTCGGCTGAGGCGGGAAAGATATCGGCGTCTGGATAGTGGCGGTTAGATATCGGCAACGGTGACCTGACGTACTTCGATGGCATAGAGATGCCACAACATCAGTGCCCCGGCCCCGCGATAGGGCTGCCACGGCAACGCCAATTCCTCCATATCGGCCGGTTTCGGGCGGGTCTCCAGACCCTTCAGCCGTCGCATTGCCTCCTGCAGGGCCACATCATTGACCGGCCAGGCATCCATATCGGCCAGCGCGAAGAGTCGGAAATTGTCGGCCGTCCAGGCGCCGACCCCGCGCAGGCTGACAAGACGGTCCTGCACCGCCCTGCCGGACATTGTGGCAAGACTTGCCAGGTCTAGCCTGCCGCTGACAATCTCGTCGGCAATTCCGATCAGATATTCCGCCTTCCGGCGTGACAGGCCGGCCGACATCATCTCGTCCGGGGTCAGGCCGGCAACGGTCCGGGCGGCGGTAAAGCCGTGTGTCTGCATCCTGTTCATGATTGCCGTCGCCGCCACGCGTGAGACCTGCTGGCCGACAATGGCGCGCGCCAACGTGTCATAATTGGCCGGCAGTGACCTGTCAGGTGGCGGGCCATAGGCGGCCAGAATGCGGGCTATATCCGCATCGCGCGCCGCCAGCGCCGCAAGTGCCCCGCCTTCACCATTTCCGGCGTCATGAAAGAGCTTGTGCTGCATGTCGCTCATGCTGTCACGATAGCAGCCACAACCCGTCTGGCAAGAACCGGGGCTGGCCCGGGCTGGCGCATCGATATGGGCGCGGTCACAAAAAGGTGATATTAAACAACTTGTAAATTCTGCTAACGCTCTGGAAATTCTGCTAACGATTGGAAGTTCTGTTAACGCGCAGCGACCGGTGTAAAGCCGGACCGAACAGGGGAAGTCTGACATGTCCGAAACTACGCGGACCGCACAGAAACAGGCCGGTCACACACAAGAGAGCCTGCTTGTCTGGGATCTGCCGCTGCGCCTGTTTCATTGGGGTCTTGCGGTTGCGGTTATTACCAATGTCGTGACGGCGAATATCGGCCGGATGGATCTTCACGAACGTTCCGGCCTGACGGTGCTGGCGCTTGTCATCTTCCGGGTAATGTGGGGATTTCTTGGCGGGCACCATGCGAGATTTGTCAATTTCGTACGGGCACCGCGCGCTGTGCTGGCCTGGTTGCGTTCATCCTCAGACGCATCAGCACCGCGCAAGGCGGGTCATTCACCGCTCGCCGCCCTGTCTGTTCTGGCCCTGCTTGCCGTAACCGGTTTTATGGCGATGACAGGCATGTTTGCCAGTGACGGCATCCTGTTTGATGGGCCGCTGGCGCATCTTGCGCCGGCGCAGTCGGAAGCCGTCACGAAGGTTCATCACCGCGCCAAGCTGGCCCTGATTCTGCTGGTCGTCATGCATCTTGTCGCGATTCTTGTCTATAAATTCGGCAAGAAGGTCGATCTGACGCGCGCCATGGTCACGGGCCGCGCCAGCGAGGCGCCCGGCCGGATCAGCGGTGTTGATGGCCGGATCAGCCGCGACAGGCTGATGTTTGGGCTGGCATTGATGGCAGCATTGCAGGTGGCGGCGCATGCGCTGCCATTGCTGCGTCCGGCCTGGTAGTCAAACTGCGCCGATAGACCTTACCAGCTCTTGAATTTCTGATGGCACGCCTTGCAGGTGGCACCAACGGCCTGTAGCGCCGCGCCGACCTCTGCGGAATCCTGCTTTGCCGCGGCAGCGATCAGGTCCTGTGTAGCCGTATAATTGGCTTCGGCAGCGTTCTTGAAGCCGGTGAAATCGGACCAGATCGCCGGCTTTGCGCTTGTACCTTCACCGCTTCCCTCGGGAAAATAGTCGGGCATGATCTTGGCCCAGGCGGCTATCTTCTCGGCTTCGCTTGTCACAGCATCGAAATCATCAGCGCTGAGCGCCGCCCCGATGGCGCGCATCGACAGATTGTTGGCCTTGAAGTTGGCTTTCCGGTCTTCAACCACACCGGCTGTGGCCGACAGGGCAGAAACCCCGATGATAAGGGCCGCCGTGACGGCCGAAAGGGAAAATTTGCGCATGGGGGCGGTCTCCTGCCAGATAGGGTGTACAGATGGCGTTATGCGGTCGCATCCGTGTCATGATGCCAGAATGTCATTCTCGGATAAATGGTGATGGAGATCGCGAAGTAAAGCCATGACGACAGTGAAAAACGGATCCTTCGCGCCAGCAGATGCATTCCGCAATGGTACTGTCGTCATAAACCCCGTAAGCTTGCGGCACTCACATCACGGATGTTTCAGTGCTTCTTCCGCGTTCCTTTATCGGCATTCTTCTGACCCTCATGACGATTATGTTCGGCGTGGGGACGGGTCTGATCGTCAAATTGATCGGTGACGGCATCCCGCTGGTCACGCTGCTCATGTATCGTTTTATCTTTTCGGTGCCGCTGTTGGTGCTGCCGGCGGTTCTTGTGCGCGGGCGGGCGTTCCTACAGATCAACGCACGGCGCACCCTGATGGTGCGGATCGCCTTTGGCTGCGTGGCCATGGCCTGCTGGTTCACCTCGATCCGACTGCTGCCGCTTGGCCAGGCAACGGCGTTGCTGCAAAGCTCGGTGATTTTCATCACCATCCTGTCGCCACTGCTGCTTGGCGAGGTCATCGGCATCTATCGCTGGAGCGCGGTGGTCACCGGCATGATCGGCATTGTCCTGTTGACGGACCCGTTCGGTGGTGGCTTTTCGCTGAATGTCTGGTTCGGCGTTGCCGGCGCACTGGCCAGCGCCGGTCTGGCGATCATGCTGCGGCGGCTTGGCAAGGCCGATCATCCCTTCAGTGTCGCCGTCTGGTACAATGGCAGCGGGGCTGTCCTGCTGACCTTGCTTGCCTTTGTGTTGCCGGATGTGCCGATGACCGTCAGCCAGCCGGTAATGTTCGATCTGATGATGCTTGGCGCGGTGGCGGCGGGGCTTCAGCTGTGCATCACATCAGCCTATAAATTTTCAGAGGCGGTGGTGATTTCCTCAATGCGCTATCTACAGATACCGCTTGCCGCCATTGTCGCCTTCCTGATGTTCGGCGAAGTCATGTCAAACGTCGAAATCGCCGGCGGCGCGGTGGTTATCGGCAGTTGCCTGTTCATTGCCTGGCGAGAATTTGTGCGGGCCCGTCAGCCGCGCCCCACCATAGAGCCGGCAGCCTGAATACAGGAAGCTGTTGCCAGCCGGGGCGATGCTGCCTACAAGGCTAGCGGTTTCAATCCGGCACCGGGAGGCCGCGTCATGCCAACAACCCTGCTTCGCCTGATGGGCGAATCCGACATTATCGACATCGACCCGTCCGACCATGACGGGACAGTGCATCCGCGTCTGATGGGGCTGGATGCGGCTGACCGGATCAATCTTCTTGGCCACTGGCTGGATCATGATCAGGGTGAGGCGATGTCGGATGACCCGGACACCCTGTCGGCGATGGCGGCTATTGGCGCGGCGTTTCTGGCCGAGCAGGCCATCGCCACGTCCTGGGGTGGTGAGGTGAATTTTGTCGTAATGACAATCCTGCGTGAGAAATGGCCTGTCGGGTCGAAATCGAAATACCGGGCGGTGGCTGACCGGGTGGGGGCCAGCCACACCTATCTTGGGCATCTGTGCAGCGCCGCAAAGCTTGATGATTTGACCGATGAGGCTGCGCTGAAACAGTCGGAGACGGCGCAGCTGATGATGGCGTTGCCGCATTTTCGCCAGACCCGCAAGCGCTTCGCCAACAGCAGCGCCGTACAAACGCTGATCCGCCAGGGCCTCTGACACAACCGCACTTTCTATTCAGATAATTGCGGCAGATCCTTGAAATGTGCGAGGGCCTCGGCATTCGCCAACGCCTCGGTGTTCCTGACCTGCCGCCCGTGGATGATGTCACGCACCGCCAGTTCGGTGATCTTGCCGGACCGTGTGCGCGGAATATCCGGGACGGCGATGATGTGGCGCGGCACATGGCGCGGTGTCGCACCGCTGCGAATGCGCGCCTTGATGGCGGTTATGAGGTTATCATCGAGACGGGCATCATTGCCCATGCGTACGAACAGGATCACGCGTACGTCATTGTCCCATGACTGACCGACGACAAGCGCCTCTTCGATGTCGTCAAATGCCTCGACCTGCCGGTAGATTTCGGCGGTGCCGATCCGCACCCCGCCGGGATTGAGTGTGGCATCCGACCGGCCATGAATGACCAGCCCGCCACGTTCCGTCAGCGTTGCCCAGTCGCCATGCCGCCAGACCCCCTCGAAATACTCGAAATAGGCGGCCCGATATTTCGCGCCGTCAGGATCGTTCCAGAACATCACCGGCATTGACGGGAAGGGTTTCAGGCAGCACAACTCACCCTGCTGGCCAACCACCGGATTCCCATCATCATCCAGAACTTCGACCGCCATGCCGAGCCCGCGCGTCTGGATTTCACCGGCATAGACAGGCTGTGTCGGCGTACCGAGGACAAAACAGGAGATCAGATCGGTGCCGCCAGAGATTGATGCCAGCTGCAGGCCCGGACTGACCTCCTCATAGATAAAGGCAAAGGCTTCAGCGGACAGTGGCGAGCCTGTCGACATCATGACCCGCAGCGCCGACAAATCAAGCGCGCTGCCGGGCCTGTAGCCGGCATTGCGCACGGCATCGACATATTTTGCCGAAACGCCGAAATGCGTCAGCCCTTCGCTTTCGGCGATCTGCCATAGTCGTTCCGGCCCGGGATGGAAGGGGTTGCCTTCATAGGTAGTGATCGGCGCGCCGACCATCAGGCTGGACACCATCCAGTTCCACATCATCCAGCCGCAGGTGGTGAAGAAGAACAGCCTGTCATCCGGCGTCTGATTGCTGTGAAGGCGCAATTCCTTGGCATCCTGCAGTGTCACGCCGCCAACCCCGTGAACGATGCATTTCGGGGCACCGGTGGTGCCGCTTGAATAAAGGATGTAGAGCGGTGCGTTGAACCCGACCCGCACGAAGGATTGCAGCGGTGCGTGATCCGTGGCTGCGGCGAAGAGGCTGGCCTCCGGCAGGCCGGAAAGATCCGGTGTCTCGTCAGGTGTCTCGTCAGGTGTCTCGTCAAGGAAGGGGATGATCAGGCAGTGCGTTACCGAGGGCATGGATGACGCCAGCTCACGCACCAGATCAAGCCTGTCAAACCGCTTGCCCGCATAGTGGTAGCCATCACAGGCAATCAACAGCTTTGGTTCAATCTGGCCGAACCTGTCGCTGGCCCCGCCAAACCCGAAATCGGGCGAACAGCTGGAATAGATACCGCCAAGCGCCGCGGTCGCCAGCATCGCAATCACCGCCTCGGGAATGTTGGGGATATAGGCGGCAACCCTATCGCCCTCGCCAATGCCGCGCGCCTGCATCCAGCCGGCAAGCCGCATCACCCGGTCCTTTAACTGGCAGCGCGTCAGGCGGATATGGCGGCCATCCTCGCAATGCGCCGAAATGGCCAGCCTGTCATCCGCGTTTGCCAACATGTTCTCGGCATAGTTCAACCTGGCATCGGGAAAGAAACGCGCGCCCGGCATGGCGCTTTCATTGTCGATCAGCTTGTCTCCCTTGTCGCCGACCACCCCGTGCCAATCCCAGAACAGATCCCAGAAACGCACATTCTGCTCGGCCGACCAGCGCCACAGCGCCTGAAAGTCGTCCTGCCAGTCGAAGCCGGTGCGGGCCTGAACAAAGCTGGCGAAATCTGCCACCTGGCTTGTGGAAACAGCGTCCGGCGCGGGGGTCCAGAGAAGGTGTCCAGTCAGGCTGTCACTTTCAGGGCAGGTCGATTCGGTCATATCAGAGCTTCACTTTTACTCAATCAGGCAGGATGAACCTGCACCATATCCGTGATGTGCTGGTCACACAACAGGCCAAAATGTCGAATATTATTCGACTAAAATTGGAAATTTTACGCCTTTATTTCAATAAAATTATTATTGATCGCGGGGGCATAAAAATTCTTGTTAACAACAAGTTAACGCATGGTAACAGACCAGTGAGGTTGGTCACCAGAAACCGTATCAATGACGGGCCAATCAGGACGACCCAAGAGGCCGATCAAGGGGATTGCCAAATGCATGTGTCGATCAAGGCCCAGATGAATGAACTGGTCCAGAATCCACCGGCCACGGGCCCGTGTGAGGTGACACCGCTGTCAAAGCGCCGCTGGATGATCGAGAGCGAGGCCGGCCCGATCGTCCAGCTGGAACTTCTCGATGATGATGTCACCGCCTTTGTCTATGCGACAACGGCACGTGACGGCAGCGGTCCGCTCCGCGCTTCCTTCATCACCATGCTGTTGCTTGAGGACACCATCGCTACCGTCATGAACCCGCATGGCGTCTGTTCCGGCGATGCCACCGTCACCGTTTATCGCAAGCTTGATCTGCGCGAGGCAACGCCGGATTCGATCTATCGCGAGATGATGGACTTTGCCCAGCTGGCTGCCACCCTGCTTGCCAAGCGCGGCATTGGTTTGCCGGATGTGATGCCGTTCGACGACCGGGATATGATCTAGCTTCCCCTTGCATATGCTGCGATCCGGACTAGGTTAGGCGCGGTACCTAACGCTCGCGAAAGTCCCCTCTCATGGCCTATGATTTCGACCTGATTGTTATCGGCGCCGGTTCCGGCGGTGTCCGCGCCGCGCGCATGTCGGCCGCGCATGGCGCGCGCGTTGCGGTGATCGAGGAAAGCCGTCCCGGCGGCACTTGCGTGATCCGGGGGTGTGTCCCGAAAAAGCTGTTGATGTATGGTTCGGCCTTTTCCGCCGAGGCTGCCGATGCTGCCGGCTTTGGCTGGCAGGTCACGGTTGATGGTCATGACTGGCCAGCGCTGATTGATGCAAAGAATCGCGAACTTGACCGGCTTGAGGGGATCTACCGGTCGCTGCTGGCCAATGTGGGTGTTGAGTTGATCGAGGGGCGCGGCATCATCACCGGGCCGCATCATGTGATGGTCGATGACCGCCATCTGTCAGCCGAACGTATCCTCGTTGCGACCGGTGGCTGGCCGCAGATCCCTGAAGTGCCGGGGCTTGCTGAACACGGAATCACTTCGAATGAGGCGCTTGATCTTGCCGCCAGGCCGGACCGGGTTCTGGTCTATGGTGCTGGCTATATTGCCGTAGAATTTGCCAGCATCTTCAATGGTTTCGGAATTGAAACACATCTTGTTTTCCGGGCTGATCTGCCGCTTCGCGGGTTCGATGAGGATATCCGGCAGGAAGCCGCGACGGCGCTGTCTGGCCGCGGCATCATCCTGCATCCGGGCTGCACGCTGACCAATGTCACAGCGCAGGCAGATGGTGCAAAATCGGTCGGCCTTAGCGACGGCACCGGCATCATCGTTGATCAGGTGATGGCGGCCACCGGGCGCGGCCCCAACACATCCGGGTTGGGGCTGGAGGCGGCAGGCGTCACCCTCGGCCCGAACGGTGAAATTCCGGTCGATGCCAATTCCCGCAGCGAGGCCCCGTCCATCTATGCCGTCGGTGATGTCACTGACCGGGTGGCGCTGACACCGGTGGCGATTGCCGAGGGGCATGCCTTTGCCGACAGCATCTATGGCGAACGCCCGCGCCAGGTAACGCATGTCAATATCCCGTCCGCCGTCTTTACCCAGCCACCAATCGCCTCGGTTGGCCTGACCGAGGATGAGGCGCGGTCACAATACGGAGAGATTACAATCTTCACCAGCCGCTTCAACGCGATGAAAAACACCATCTCCGGCCGGTCGGAAAAGACCTTCATGAAGCTCATCGTCGAAACATCATCCGACCGCGTTGTCGGCGCGCATATGCTGGGCCCTGACGCTGGCGAGATCATGCAGGGGATTGGCGTGGCGATCATCGCCGGGGCGACGAAGGCGGATTTCGATGCCACCATCGGAATTCATCCGACCGCGGCAGAGGAATTCGTCACCATGCGGACGCCGCGCGCATAGGCGCAAAAAACTTGAAAAATATGGGGATTTGGCCATTATGTTGGCCTGTTCAGGGCATGGTGCATTATTGTCATGGTTCGTGACATTCATGCGTCAGGTGCGGCCCTGTCCTCAAACTGACAATGGACTCTCAAATTCACAAAGGAATGGTGTCCCATGACCTGGCAGCCCGACAGTTGGCGTGACCACCCGATCCAGCAGGTTCCGGAATATCCGGACCAGGCGAAACTGACTGCGGTCGAGAATAAGCTTGCTGCGATGCCGCCGCTTGTGTTTGCCGGCGAGGCGCAGAGCCTGAAGCGCAAGCTTGGCGAGGTTGCCGAAGGGCGCGCCTTCCTTCTTCAGGGCGGTGACTGCGCCGAGAGTTTTGCCGAGTTTTCGGCCGACAATATCCGTGATTCCTTCAAGGTGATCCTGCAGATGGCCGTCATTCTGACCTTTGGCGCGTCAATGCCGATCGTCAAGGTTGGCCGTGTTGCTGGCCAGTTTGCCAAGCCGCGCTCCTCGCCGGTTGAGTCAATCAACGGCGTTGAGTTGCCAAGCTATAAAGGCGATATGATCAATGCCATGGGATTTTCCGCCGGTGAGCGGATTCCGGACCCGAAACGGTTGCTGCGTGTCTACGAGCAATCGGCAGCGACGCTGAACCTGTTGCGGGCCTTTGCGCAGGGTGGCCTTGCCGATCTGACCAAAGTGCATAGCTGGGTGACCGAATTCCTGGAAGGGACGCCGGAGGCGGAAAAATTCCGGGAACTGGCGGGCCGGATCCAGGAAAGCCTCGATTTCATGCGGGCCTGTGGTATCACCCCGGAAACCGCGCGGCCGCTTGCCGAGACCGAACTCTACACCAGCCATGAGGCGCTGCTGTTGAATTATGAACAGGCGATGACCCGGCGTGATACCATCACCGATGAAAAGGACTGGTATTCCACATCGGCGCATATGGTCTGGGTTGGTGACCGCACGCGCCAGCCTGACGGAGCGCATATCGAATATATGCGGGGCATCGGCAATCCGATTGGCCTGAAATGCGGTCCGAGCCTGGATCCGGATGAGCTTGTCAGGCTGATCGAGACGCTGAATCCGGACAATGTGCCCGGACGGCTGACATTGATTGCCCGCATGGGTGCTGACAAGGTCCATTCCGGGTTGCCGCCGCTGCTGAAGGCGGTCAAGGCGGCAGGGGCCAAAGTGGTGTGGTGTTGTGATCCAATGCATGGCAACACCGTCAAGGCAAGCAGCGGTTACAAGACCCGGCGGGTCGGAGATGTGATGGCAGAGGTGAAGGGCTTCTTCGATGCACATGACGAGGTCGGCACCTATCCCGGCGGCGTGCATTTCGAGATGACTGGCCAGAATGTGACGGAATGTGTCGGCGGTGTTGTCGGAGTGACTGAGGCGCGCCTCGGCGACCGGTATCATACCCATTGTGACCCGCGTCTGAATGGCGCGCAGGCATTGGAACTGGCCTTTCTTATCGCCGATCTCCTGAAGCAGCGGCGTGATGGCGGTATTGGCCTGTCCGAGGCAGTATAGAAAGTAACGTTTGATAATTCCCTCAGACTGGCGGGCCGCAGGGCCGCCGACAGGGCAGATCTGAAATGGCCAAGTTTGACACCAGTGGTCCGTCACCGGACGAACAGCCGGGACTGACCGATACCTATTTTCGCAATACGCGGCGCATCGTCGAGGCAAATGGCGACTGCGAGGTTGAATATGCCGTCTTCATGCGGCGGCCGGTGACCTATGCCGGCCAACTGGCCACTGAGTGGTTGCAGTCGATGGCACGTCACCGCGATGTCACCATCGAGGTTGAGCAACCGCATGTTGAGGGCGCCTGGGTCGGGGCAGGTGAGGTGCTGTGCTATCTGCGGGGGCCATTCGCCGCGCTGGTCGATCTGGAGACCATTTTCCTGCAGCGCCTCGGTGGTTGTTGTGTGGCGGCCTACAACGCCTACAACATGTGTGTCGAGCTTCCGGAGGTTGCCTTCCTGGCGATGGATGCGCGGCACTGTGCCGGCTCCGACATGGCAGAATTGATGGCTTATGGCGCTTCGGTCGGATCTAAAAAGGCGCATGCCAAGGCCGGTGCAAAGGGGTTCATCGGATCATCAACCGACGCCACAGCCCCGTTCTTTGGTCAGGAGCGCGGGATGGGGACGATGCCGCACGCGCTTGTCGGCTATGCCGGGTCGACATTGCGGGCCGCCGAGTTGTTCCATGAGATGGCACCGGACGCGCCGTTGACCGTGCTGGTCGATTATTTCGGCCGTGAAATCACCGATGCGCTGGCGGTCGCCAACAGGTTCCCCGATCTCGCCGCCAGTGGCCAGCTGGCCTTCCGCCTCGACACCCATGGTGGCCGGTTCGTCGAGGGGCTGGACACACCCGAATCCTACGCCGTCCTCGACCGGCATGTTCCCTATGCCACGCGCGGTTATCGTACCGACGCCGAATTGAAGCATTTGATGGGAACAGGCGTCAGCGTGGCGGCGGTATGGTATCTTCGCGAGACGCTCGACACGAACGGGTTTGACAAGGCCCGGATCGTGGCATCAAGCGGGTTCGGCCCCGACAAATGCCGCATGTTCTCCTTCGCCAAAGCGCCTGTTGACGTGATTGGCACCGGTTCCTATCTGCCACAGATCTGGCCGGAAACCTACGCCACCGCTGACATTATCTCCTATGACGGGAAACCATGCGTCAAATCAGGACGCGAATTCCTGCTTCGTAAATGATCGGGACCCAACCGATGTCCACCGCCAGTTCCATCGCGCTTGCACAGCTGAATCCCCATCTCGGCAATATCAAGGCCAATGTGGCGCGTCTTCTCGAGGCGCGCCGTCAGGCGGCCGCCGTTGGTGCCGATATCATCGTTACGCCAGAGATGTATCTGTCCGGCTATCCGTGCGATGACCTGGTGCTTCGCAGCGACTTCATGGATGAGGTGGCGGCGGGCCTTCAATCGCTTGCAGGCGCGACATCCGATGGCGGACCGGCCATCATCATCGGCGCACCGCATGTCGAGGCCGGGGTGATCACCAATGCGGTCTTTGTCCTTGATGACGGGGCCATCCAGGCGCGGCGCGACAAGGTCAACTTGCCGAATTACGGCGTCTTCGATGACAAGCGCAACTTCACGGCTGGTGAGATGCCGGGGCCGGTGATGGTACGGGGACGGCGGCTTGGCCTGCCGATCTGCGAGGATATCTGGACACCGGATGTTGTCGAATGCCTTTCCGAATCCGGGGCCGAGATCATCATCTCGCTGAATGCCTCGCCCTTTGACGCGCTGAAGCCGGACAGCCGGATGGCGCATGCTGTCAGCCGGGCGCTGGAAGCCGAATGCCCGTTCCTCTATGTCAACATGGTTGGCGGTCAGGATGAGCTTGTCTTTGATGGCGGGTCGTTCGCGCTTGGTGCCGATGGCAAGCTTGCCGCCCATCTGCCAAGCTTTTCCGAGGCCACCGTCACCATCCAGCTTGACGATGATTTCGGTGCGCCCTCGCTCAGCGGGCAGATCACCCCGCCTGATGAAGGCATGACGGCACTCTATCGCGGATTGACGCTGGGACTGCGCGACTATGTCGACAAGAATGGTTTTCCGGGTGTTGTTCTGGGCCTGTCTGGCGGCATTGATTCGGCGATCGTGGCCGTGCTGGCGGTTGACGCCCTCGGCCCGGAGCGTGTTCATGCGGTGATGATGCCATCACCCTATACCAGCCAGGAAAGCCTTGATGATGCGGCGGAACTGGCGCGCCGGTTGGGCATTCGTCTTGATGAGGTGTCGATCGCGCCGGCGATGGTGGCGATGGACGGCATGCTGGCCGACCAGTTCGCCGGTACCAGCGCCGGTATCGCCGAGGAGAACATCCAGTCGCGCCTTCGCGGCCTGATCCTGATGGGTATTTCCAACAAGCATGGCCCGATGGTGCTTGCCACCGGTAACAAGTCCGAATATGCGGCGGGCTATTCGACTCTCTATGGTGACATGTGCGGTGGCTTCGCGCCGATCAAGGATGTCTGGAAGGTGCAGGTGTTCGATCTGTGCCGCTGGCGCAACGCCAATATGCCGCGCGGCGGTGCCGGGCCGGAAGGCGAGGTGATGCCGGTGCGGATCATCGACAAGCCGCCCTCGGCCGAACTTCGCCCCGACCAGAAGGACACCGACTCGCTGCCGCCCTATGACAGGCTTGATGACATCATGCGCGCATTGTGCGAGGAGATGGTGGATATTGAAACCATCGTCGCACGCGGCCATGACCGCGCGGAGGTGGCGCGCGCCAGCCAGCTGCTGTTCCGGGCCGAGTACAAGCGGTTTCAGGCGGCGCCGGGACCGAAGATGACGGCGCTTGCCTTTGGCCGCGAACGGCGGTTGCCGCTGACTTCGGGCTTCAACCCCCTACAGGTATCTGGTCCGCGGCAGGTATCCGGGAAGGATGAATGAATGAGTAACGTGAAGGTCCGCTTCGCGCCCAGCCCGACAGGCAACCTGCATGTCGGCAATTTGCGCACGGCGCTGGTGAATTTCCTGTTTGCGCGCCATCAGGGCGGGCATTTCATGCTGCGGATTGACGATACCGATACCGACCGGTCGACGGTGGCATTCGAGGAATCGATCCGCGCTGATCTGATCTGGATGGGCATGCAGTGGGACAGCGAGGACCGACAGTCGGCGCGCCTTGAGCGTTATGACGCCGCGCTGCAACAGCTTGTCGCCGCTGGCCGTGCCTATGCCTGCTATGAGACGCCGGAAGAACTTGCTCTGAAACGCAAGGCACAGCTGTCGGCCGGTCGGCCGCCTGTCTATGATCGGGCCGCGCTGAAACTGACCGACGATCAGAAAGCCGCCTTCGAGGCCGAGGGGCGCCGTCCGCATTGGCGCTTCCTTCTCGACCATAGCGATGTCGCCTGGACTGACATGGTTCGCGGTGATGTCAGCTATCATATGTCCAGCCTGTCCGACCCGGTGCTGTTCCGCGAGGATGGGCGGGTGATCTACACCATGGCTTCGGTTGTCGATGATATCGATCATGCCATCACCCATATCATTCGCGGCGAGGATCATGTCACCAACTCGGCGGCGCAGATCCAGCTGTTCCAGGCACTTGGTGCCAGTGCGCCGGTGATGGGGCATGTCGCGCTGTTGGCCGGTGCTGATGGCGAGGGGCTGTCGAAACGTCTTGGCAGCCTGTCCATCGGCCAGCTTCGCGGAGAGGGAACCGAGGCAACGGCACTGGCCAGCCTGCTGGCGCGGATCGGCACCTCCGATCCGGTGGTGCCCGCTGCCAGCATGGCCAGCATCATCGATGGGTTTGATCTGTCGCGCTTTGGCCGTGCCACCGCCAAATTCGACCCGGCAGAGCTGGCACAGGTCAATGTCAGGGTGATCCAGCAGCTTGATTTTGCCGCTGTAGCCGATCGGCTTTCATCACTTGATATTGGTGGCGGCGAGCCGTTCTGGCTTGCCGTTCGCGATAATCTTGAGGCGGTCGACGAGGCCGCGCGGTGGTGGCAGGTCTGCACCGCCCCGCTGGCTCCGGTGATCGAGGCGGTGGAGGTGACAAATGCCGCTGCCGACCTGCTGCCAGACGGTGATCTTGCCGGTGTCTGGGGTGACTGGACAAAGGCCGTTGGCGCGGCCACAGGGGCGAAGGGACGCGGCCTGTTTATGCCCATCCGGCTGTCCTTGACCGGACAGGCGCGCGGTCCGGAAATAGGTCCTCTGCTGCCCTTTATCGGGCGGGAGCGCATTCTGGCGAGGCTTCGTGGAGAGACGGCATGACCGAACTCCGCCTCTACAACACCCTGACCCGCAGCAAGGATGTCTTCACGCCGCTCGACCCGTCGCATGTCCGGGTCTATGCCTGCGGGCCGACCGTCTATGACCGGATCCATATCGGCAATGCCAGGCCGATTGTCGTGTTCGACGTTCTCGTGCGGCTGTTGCGCCGCCGGTTTGAACGCGTGACCTATGTCCGCAATATCACCGATGTCGATGACAAGATCATCACCCGCGCCGCCGAACGCGCCATTGGCATCGACAGGCTGTGTGACGACACCATCCGCTGTTTTCATGATGACATACGGGCGCTTGGCGCGCTGCCGCCGGACCATGAGCCGCGCGCTACGGAATTCGTCGATGAGATGATCGCGATGATCCAGACGCTGATCGAGAGCGGCTTTGCCTATGTCGCCGAGGGCCATGTTCTGTTCAGTGTGGCGGCGATGCCGGCCTATGGCGCGCTGTCGGGGCGCAGCATGGAGGACATGATTGCCGGTGCCCGTGTCGAGGTGGCACCCTACAAACGCGACGCCGCCGATTTCGTGCTGTGGAAGCCAAGCAGTGATGACCAGCCGGGATGGGACAACCCGTTCTCGGCAACGCGCGGCCGGCCCGGCTGGCATATCGAATGTTCCGCCATGGCCAAGCATTATTTGGGCGAGACCTTCGATATTCACGCTGGTGGCCTCGACCTTGTCTTTCCGCATCATGAGAATGAGATTGCCCAGTCATGCTGCGCGCATGGCACTGAAATCATGGCGAAGTACTGGCTTCATAATGGCTATGTCACGATGGGTGACGAGAAGATGTCGAAATCGATTGGCAACATGGTGCTGGCGCATGAGGCCATTGCCGAACATCGTGGCGAGACGGTGCGGGCCGGATTGCTGGCGGCGCATTACCGGGCACCGGTGGCGCTGACCAATGCCGCGCTTGCCGAGGCGCGAAATGTCCTCGACCGGCTCTATCGCGCTGTTGGCGATGCCGAGGCGGCCGATGATGCGGTGGACAGGGTCTTTCTGGCGGCGCTGTGCGATGATCTGAACACGCCGGCAGCGATGGCGCGGCTTCATGAACTGGCCGGGGCGACGAACAGGGGCGATGCGGATGCGGCGGTGGCGCTGAAATCATCGGCGGCGCTGCTTGGCCTTCTGGAGCAGACCGGTGATGAATGGGCGCGCGGCGAGACAGGTGATGAGACCGCAGATGACGCCGAGATCGACGCCAGAATAGAGGCCAGAAATGCGGCCCGCGCGGCGCGTGACTTCGCCGCCGCCGATGCCATTCGTGATGAGTTGGCGGCACGCGGGATCCTTCTTGAAGACGGGCCGGGCGGTACCGTCTGGCGGCGAAGCTAGCCTTTTGGCATCATTTTTGGTAAGCCCTAACCGCAATCAGGGGCTGCGCAAGGTTCGCCCCCGGGGGACAGGTGGATGAGCGATAACAGGATCTGGTTGTTTGACACAACACTTCGCGATGGTGGTCAGACTCGCGGCGTCGATTTCTCGAAGGCTGACAAGATCGCCATTTCCGCCGCGCTGGACGAGATTGGAGTCGATTATATCGAGGGCGGTTGGCCCGGTGCCAACCCGACCGATGACGCCTTTTTCGCCGCGCCGCCAAAGACTCGTACCTCGCGCATGGTTGCCTTTGGCATGACCCGCCGCGGTGGCCGCAGTACGGCCAATGATCCGGGGCTGAATGCGGTGATCGGGGCCGATGTGCCGGCCACATGTCTTGTTGGCAAGACCTGGGATTTTCATGTCGAAACGGCGATCAACACCTCGCTTGAGGAAAATCTGGACATGATCCGTCAGTCGGTCGCGGCAGCCGCAGATCGTGGCCGTGAATCGATGTTCGATTGCGAGCATTTCTTCGACGGCTACAAGAACAATCCCGAATATGCGCTGGCGTGTGTTCGCGCGGCGCATGAGGGTGGCGCGGCCTGGGTCATCCTGTGCGATACCAATGGTGGGACGCTGCCGCATGAGGTGTTCGAGATCGTCAGTACGGTGCATACGGCCATGCCCGAGGTTCGTCTCGGTATTCATTGTCATAATGATGCCGGCGTTGCGGCGGCCAATTCGCTGGCCGCGATCCGCGCCGGCGCGCGGCAGGTTCAGGGAACCATCAACGGGCTTGGTGAGCGGTGCGGCAATGCCGATCTGATCACGCTGATCCCGACGCTGGTGTTGAAGCTTGGTTATGAGACAGGCATTGCCGAGGAAAATCTGCCGAAATTGATGGGCTTGTCGCGGATGCTGGATGAAAGGCTGAATCGCGCGCCAAACGCGCATGCGCCCTATGTCGGCGAGGCGGCCTTTGCCCATAAGGGAGGACTTCACGCTTCGGCGGCGCAGAAGGACCCGCGCACCTACGAACATGTGCCGCCTGAAAAAGTCGGCAACAAACGGCAGTATCTTGTCTCTGACCAGGCTGGCAAATCCAACATGATGGCGCGGTTTGCCGAATTCGGCATTGCGATTGATGCCGCTGATCCGCGACTGGAAACGCTGATCCGCGTCGTCAAGGAACGTGAATTTGAAGGCTGGGCGTTTGACTCCGCCGAGGCAAGTTTTGAGCTTCTGGCCCGCCGCACGCTTGGCGAAGTGCCGGACTATTTCAATATCGGCCGGTTCCGGGTGATGGATGAGCGGCGCTTCAATGCCCGTGGCCAGCTTGTCGTCGAATCCGAGGCCACCGCCACCATCACCGTCGGCAATGTTATCTATCATGAGGTGGCGCTTGGCAACGGGCCGGTGAATGCGGTCGATACGGCGCTTCGCAAGGCCCTGTCGACTGCCTATCCATCGCTCGAGGATGTCGAGCTTGTCGATTACAAGGTGCGCATTCTCGATGCCCGCGAGGGGCAGGCCGGCACTGGCGCGGTGACCCGTGTGATGATCGAGTTCCGGACCCCCGACGGCGTCATCTGGCGTACTGTTGGCGTATCGACGAACATTATCGACGCCTCTGTCGTGGCGCTTGGCGACGGCATGATGTGGAAGCTGCAGCGCGACGGGATCGCCGGCCCGGCCAGTGCCGCCTGACGCATGTCCCTGCAACCGCCGCCTGTTGTCATTCTAGTTCGCCCGCAGCTTGGCGAGAATATCGGCGCTGCCGCCCGCGCGATGATGAATTGCGGCCTGCGCGACATGCGCATTGTCGCGCCGCGGGATGGCTGGCCAAACCCGGCGGCGATGCCGATGGCGGCTGGCGGGGCGTCGATCATCGAATCTGCCACGGTCCATGACAGCGTTGCCGCCGCCGCGCATGACCTGACTTTTCTCGCCGCCCTGTCGGCGCGCCGCCGCGACATGCCGGTGCGCACCAGCGATCCGCGCGGTGTGGCCGCTGAGTTACTGCGCCATGGGGGCAAGGCCGGGCTGATGTTCGGGCCCGAGGCGTCGGGCCTGGATAACGAGGATGTGGTGCGCGCCGACTGTCTTGTTACCGCCGATCTCAACCCCGATTATCCGTCGTTGAACCTTGCGCAGGCGGTATTGCTGATGGCGTGGGAGTGGCGCGCCGCCGCGGCGGCTAAAATGGGGGCGGACCTGACAGACAGGTCTGATATGCCGGAGGACGACCAAGGCGACATCGCCACAATCCTGGAACGCGACAGGTTTCATGAACGGCTTGAGGCGGAGCTGGATAGTGGCGGATTCTTCATCTCGCCGGAGATGGCACCGGCGGTGAAACGCAATTTGCGGGCGCTGTTCGGCCGGGCGCGTCCGACAAGCCAGGAAATCAGCACGCTCCACGGCGTTATCCAGGCACTGACCAAGAAGCGTAACCGGTCGAAATCCGGTTGACAGAAAGTCATCAAATGCCTAGGTTTCCGCCATTCCCGGGAACGTGGATTGCACCAGCGGGGTGTGATGCCGGTTCGGCGGTAACGCTGTAACCCTACCGGGCCACAACAGGATGCGCCACACGCGCCTCCACAGACATATGAGGAGCCATCTATGGCCAAGTCTGATCACAAGCGGCATTCCGCCAAGCACAAGATTGACCGCCGTCTCGGGGTGAATCTCTGGGGTCGCCCGAAATCTCCCGTAAACAGCCGTGAATATGGCCCCGGCCAGCATGGCCAGCGCCGCAAGAAGCCGACCGACTTTGGCGTGCAGCTGATGGCCAAGCAGAAGCTGAAGGGGTATTACGGCAATATCGGCGAGAAGCAGTTCAAGAAATATTACAAGAAGGCCGCCAGCGCGAAGGGCGATACCGGTCAGAACCTGGTTGGTATCCTGGAGACCCGCCTCGACGCCGTCCTGTACCGCTCGAAAATGGTGCCGACCGTCTTTGCCGCGCGTCAGGTAATCAACCACGGCCACGTCATGCTGAACGGCAAGCGCTGCAACATCTCGTCGGTGCTGTTGCGCCCGGGTGATGAAATTGCGCTGAAGGAGAAGGCGAAGAATATCCCGGCCGTTCTAGAGGCTATTGCCTCGGTGGAGCGTGATGTTCCCGAATATGTTGAGGCTGACCACAACAAATTCACCGCGAAGTTCGTTCGGGTGCCGGGTCTTGATGAGGTGCCCTATCCGGTGCAGATGGAACCGAACCTGGTTGTCGAATATTATTCACGGTAAGGGTTTCCGTCGCACGGCACTTGCCGGCGCGTCGATCCACCAGTTCATATTCAGGGGGCGGGCCATGTGGTCCGCCTCTTGTCGTTTGGGTGTGATCTGTCGGTTATTTTTGCATAGCGCCGCACGGTAAATCCTTGTTATCCCTGATGGGGAGGCGCGTGGCCCTGGAACAGGGGGGCCTGTCCGAATGTGCTGCGCTGACGGGACGAGACCATGACGACCAATGATGATGACATCGAAGAATTGCCGGCCCCGTCTTCCGATGGCTGGCCCGAGCGGTATTTCGCGGTGATCTTCACCAACCAGCGGACCTTGTCGGATGAGGATATATACAGCCTGACCTCGGACCGGATGGTCGAGCTGGCACAGCAGCAGCCGGGCTTTCTGGGTGTCGAATCGGTGCGCGGTGAGGACGGGATCGGGATCACTGTGTCATACTGGCGTGACCGCGCCGCGATCCGCAACTGGCGTGTCGATATTGAGCATCTTGCTGCGCAGCAGATGGGCCGTCAGGAATTCTACAGCTGGTATCACCTTCGAGTCGCCGAAGTTGTCACGCACAGAAGCTATGACGCCGACGACATGGTGACTGGCGACAAATGACAGATTTGGCAGGCTATGGTCAGGCGGATGGCTTGGCGTCGACGCCGCGGGTCTGGAACATCTCGGTCAGCTCGCCCGTCTCGTACATTTCCCGGACGATGTCACAGCCACCAACAAATTCACCCTTTACATAAAGCTGCGGGATAGTCGGCCAGTCGGAAAACGCCTTGATGCCTTCGCGGATGCTGCCATCCTCGAGGACATTGATACCGCGGAACGGCACCCCGAGATGTGTCAGCACACCGACCACGGCGGCGGAAAAGCCGCATTGCGGGAATACCGGGGTGCCCTTCATGAAAAGAACAACGTCGTCGCCGCTGATATCGGCCTGGATACGGTCGCGGGTTGCGTCATCAAGCATGATCAATTCTCCAGCTGGGGGACGGGCTGGGTGCTTCCGTCCGGAATTCAGTTGTTTGTCGGTGCCGATGTCTGTAGCGCCAGCGCGTGCAATTCACCGCCCATGCGGCCACCAAGCGCCTTGTAGACCATCTGGTGCTGCTGGACCCGGCTCTTGCCGGCAAATGCCTGTGCCACCACGCGGCAGGCATAATGATCGCCGTCACCCCGCAGATCCTCGATCACCACCTCGGCATCGGGAAAGGCGTCCTTGATCAGCTGTTCGATTTCAGATGCCTGCATCGGCATGAGGCATTGTCCTCCTGGTTAGATGGCGTCACCCGTTCTGCATCATCTCGGGAATGGTCGCCTCGACCAGATTACTCAGGTCTTCTACAGATATGGCACCCTCATCGCCGAATTGCAATTCGCCTCCATCGCGGGTGCTGCCTATCGCCGCAGCCGGAACGCCGGCACCCGTTGCCGCGGTCAGCAATGCCTGCGGATCGGCTGTGGCGACGACATAGCGTGCCTGATCCTCGCCAAAGGCCCAGCCATGCCGGTTGCCACCCGATGGCAGGGTGATCTGTGCGCCGATTCGCCCGGCGATGCACATTTCGGCCACGGCGACGGCAAGGCCGCCATCACTGATGTCATGCGCTGCGGAGATTGCGCCGCTGGTAATCTGCTGCTGGACGAACAGGCCGTTGCGGCGTTCCGCCTGCAGGTCGACCGGTGGCGGCGCTGCCTCGGGCGCACCTGCCAGATTGCGGGCATAGAGCGAGACACCAAGCCAGCCATCATCCGTCTGATCCGTCTGGCCGATCACCATCAGCGTCAGGCCGGCGGCAGGTGCCATGCCAACGGCGGTTCCGATATCCTCAATCGTGCCGATCATGCCGATGACCGGACAGGGCAGGATGGCCCTACCATCGGTTTCGTTATAGAGCGAGACATTGCCGGACACGACGGGGGTGTCCAGTACGCGGGCGGCATCTCCCATGCCAAGAACGGACTGCGCCATCTGCGCCAGAATTTCGGGACGTTCCGGATTGCCAAAATTCAGATTGTTGGTGATGGCAAGGCCGCGCGCGCCAATCGCCGACAGGTTCCGCCATGCCTCGGCGACGGCCTGTGCGCCGCCTGTACGCGGGTCCGCCTCGACATAGCGCGGCGTGCAATCGGTGCTGGCGGCAAGGCCGCGTCGTGATCCGTGAACCCTGACAAGGCCAGCATCGCCGCCAGGCGGTGCGATTGTGTCGGCCATCACCTGACTGTCATATTGCTCATAGATCCAGCGCCGACTGGCAAGATCGACACTGCCAAGGAGCGCTTTCAGACTCTCGCTGACAGACCTGTCATCGCTGATATCGGCACTGGCCAGAACCGGTCGCGGCGGCAATTCGGCCTGCGGACGGTCATATTCCGGCGCGTCATCGACTAGCGGTGCCAGCGGGATGTCACAGGCAATCTCGCCGCCCTTCAACAGCACGAGGCGTCCGGTCTCGGTCACCTTGCCGATGGGCATGAAATCAAGGTCCCATTTCTCGAAGATCTGGCGCGCTGTTTCAGTGGCGTCAGGCTTCAGGACCATCAGCATACGTTCCTGGCTCTCCGACAGCATCAGCTCATAGGCACTCATCCCGTCTTCGCGGGCCGGCACCAGATCGAGATCCATTTCCATGCCGAGACCGCCTTTTGATGCCATCTCGACCGAAGAGGATGTCAGGCCGGCGGCCCCCATATCCTGAATGGCAAGGACGGCGTCGGATGCCATCAGCTCAAGGCAGGCTTCCATCAACAGCTTGCCGGTGAACGGGTCACCAACCTGTACCGTCGGGCGCTTGGACTCTGTCTCGTCGGAAAATTCGGCGGACGCCATGGTGGCACCATGAATGCCGTCACGGCCTGTCTTCGCGCCAACATAGATCACCGGATTGCCTGGACCCGTTGCCGCTGAACGGAAAATGCGGTCGCTGTTGGCAAGGCCGATTGCCATCGCGTTTACCAGGATATTGCCATTGTAGGACGGATCGAAATTGACCTCGCCGCCAATGGTCGGGATGCCGATGCAGTTGCCATAGCCACCAATACCAGACACCACGCCGGACAGAAGGTGGCGCGTTTTCTCATGGTCGGCAGCGCCAAATCGCAGCGCGTTCAACAGCGCCACCGGCCGGGCTCCCATGGTGAAGACATCCCGCAGAATGCCGCCAACGCCTGTCGCCGCACCCTGATAGGGCTCGATGAAAGATGGGTGGTTGTGGCTTTCGATCTTGAAGATGGCGGCAAGCCCGTCTCCGATATCGACGGCGCCGGCATTCTCGCCTGGCCCCTGGATGACCTGTGGCCCTTCGGTCGGCAGTGTCTTCAGCCATCTTTTTGAGGATTTGTAGGAACAATGCTCCGACCACATGGCCGAAAAAATCCCCAGTTCGCATAGGTTCGGCGTGCGGCCAAGCCGTGTCAGGATAAGGTCCCATTCGTCCTGCGACAGCCCCATTGAGGCGGCATTCTCAAATGTCATCTCGGGGTCTTGATGTGGCGCGCTCATGATTTTGTTCATGATTTTGCTCATGATACAAGGGCCTCCAGGCTGGCGGTCAGCATGGTGGCGCCGTCGGCGCTGCCAAGCTCGGCCGAAATAGCACGTTCGGGATGCGGCATCATGCCCATGACGCGGCCATTTGCCGAGATGATGCCGGCAATATCGCGGGCGGCACCATTCGGGTTGGACGGCCCGTGGATGTCGCTGTCGACATAGCGGAACGCGATCTGGCCATTATCCTCAAGGCGCTGCAGATCATCATCACCAGCGAAATAATTGCCCTCATTATGCGCCACCGGAATGATCATTTTCTGCCCTGGCACAAGTCCATCGGTAAAGGGTGAATCGGCGCCGGCGACAACTTCGATACAGGTGTTGCGGCAGACATATCTGAGGCCGGCATTTTCGACCAGAACACCAGGAAGAAGGCCGGCCTCCAGCAACACCTGGAACCCGTTGCAGACCCCCATAACAGCGCCGCCGCGCGCGGCATGATCAAGCACTGCCTCCATGATTGGTGATCGGGCCGCCAGCGCACCGCAGCGCAGATAGTCGCCATAGGAAAAGCCACCAGGAATGATCGCCAGATCGACCGGATCAAGGCTTGTTTCCTTGTGCCAGACAAGGGCTGGCCGACGCCCGGCCAGCTTTTCGACCGCCACCATCATGTCACGATCGCAGTTTGATCCCGGAAAGACGATGATGGCGACGCGAAGCGCGCTCAGGCTCATCCCGCATCCTCCCCGGCAATCTCGATCTCGTAATCCTCGATGACGGTGTTCGCCAGCAGGGTTTCGCACATGCGGGCCACACGTTGTTCCGCCCGCGCCGGGTCGGTCTCGTCGATTTCGAGGGAAATGCGTTTGCCGACACGAACCTCGCCGACTTCCTGAAAACCAAGATCGGTGAGCGAGCGTCCGATGGCGCGTCCTTGCGGGTCGAGAACGCCCTCTTTCAGCGAGATGTTGACGATTACCTGCATGGAACGGTCCTTTGCATCGATGCGGTGGGGCAGGCGGTCAACTTGCCTGCGGGATGGCGACGCCAAGGCGGCGCGCGATTTCCTGATAGGCTTCGGTCAGGCCGCCAAGGTCGCGGCGGAACCTGTCCTTGTCCATTTTCTCGTCGGTGCCGACCTGCCAGAGGCGGCAATTGTCAGGGCTGATTTCATCGGCAAGCATCACCCCGCCGCTGCCATCCGCCGGTCGCCCGAATTCAAGCTTGAAGTCGATCAACCTGACATCGATGGCGGCGAAGATGTCTGTCAGCAAGGCGTTGATGCGGTGTGTCTCGGCGACCATCACATCGAATTCCCCGGCATCTGCCCAGCCAAATGTCAGGATATGTTCGCGCGCGATGATGGGGTCGCCAAGCGCGTCATCCTTCAGACAGAATTCAACCAGTGTCGACGGCAGATCGTCGCCCTCGGTCAAGCCCAGCCGTGGACAGATGGACCCGGCGGCAACATTGCGAACAACCACTTCGACCGGAATGATTTCCAGTGCGCGGATCAGTTGCTCGCGCGCATTCAGCCGTTCGATGAAATGCGTCGTCACACCGGCGTCGGCAAGCCGGCTCATGATATGCTCGCTGATGAAGTTGTTCAGGACACCCTTGCCGGTGATGACATCCTTCTTCTGGGCGTTGAAGGCGGTGGCGTCATCCTTGAAATACTGCACCAGCGTGCCGGCATCTGGCCCCGGATAGATGATCTTGGCCTTGCCTTCGTAAAGCGGTTGTCGGTCCCCCATCACGAAGCACCACCGAATACACGGGCAAAGATCGTGTCGACATGCCGGAAATGCTGGTCGAGGTCGAACAGCGCGTCGATATCAGCCGCGCTGAGGGCCGCCTTCACATCCGTGTCGGCCTTCAGCCTGTCGCGATAGCTGCCACCATCCTTCCAGGTGGCCATGGCGTTGCGCTGCACCATGACATAGGCATCCTCGCGGCTGACGCCTTTCTGGGTCAGCGCCAGCATCACCTGCTGTGAATGGACAAGGCCGCCAAGCTGGTCGAGATTTGCCTGCATCGAGTCGGTATAGACGACCAGCTTTTCAACCACGCTGGCAAGCCGTTGCAGCGCAAAATCAAGGGCAATGGTGGCATCGGGGCCGAACACCCGTTCAACCGATGAATGCGAGATATCACGCTCATGCCACAGCACGACATTCTCCAGCGCCGGTGTCACGGCGGCGCGGACGATGCGTGCCAGGCCGGTCAGATTCTCGGTCAGCACCGGATTGCGCTTGTGCGGCATCGCCGACGAGCCTTTCTGGCCGGCGGAGAAGAACTCTTCTACCTCGCGAAGTTCGGTCCGCTGGAGATGCCGGATTTCGGTGGCAAGCCGTTCAACCGAACTTGCGATAACGCCGAGCGTGGCAAAGAACATCGCATGGCGGTCGCGCGGGATGATTTGGGTCGACACCGGTTCGGGCGTCAGCCCCAGCTTTTCGGCGACATGGATTTCGACTGCCGGGTCAATATGCGCAAAAGTACCAACCGCCCCGGAAATGGCACAGGTGGCGATCTCGGCGCGTGCCGCCTCCAGCCGCTGGCGACAGCGGGTGAATTCGGCAAAGAAGGTCGCCAGCTTGAGGCCGAAGGTTGTCGGTTCGGCATGAATGCCGTGGCTGCGGCCGATTGTCGGGGTGTAGCGATGTTCCTCGGCCCGCGTGCGAAGCGCCGCCAGAAGGCGATCCATGCCGACGAGTAGCAGATCGCTGGCACGGGTCATCTGCACGGCAAGTGTGGTGTCGAGAACGTCGGAAGAGGTCATGCCCTGATGCACAAAGCGGGCTTCCTCGCCAACATGTTCGGCAAGGCTGGTCAGGAAGGCGATGACATCATGCTTGGTCTCGCGCTCGATCTCATTGATGCGGTCGATGTCGAAACCACCCCGATCCCAGACAGCCTTTGCCGCCTCTTTCGGGATCATGCCAAGCTCCGCCATCGCGTCACAGGCATGCGCCTCAATTTCGTACCAGATTTGAAACTTGCTCTGTTCGGACCAGATTGAGGTCATTTCCGGTCGCGAATATCGGGGAATCATCGGGCTGTTTTCCTTTGCCACTGCCAGCGCCGTGGTTGTACCATCGGGCAGCTGAAAATACCAGTGTGTAAGCCCGTGGAAAAGGGGTGCCACCAACCTGTCAATTCAATCTGCGAGGGACCAGGAAGCGATGTTCATTCGAAGACTTGTCGTGAATGCCCTGTTGATGGCCGCCCGCAATCCGGCGGTGCAGAAAAAAGCTGGCGAGGCAGCCGGCAAAGCGCTTGAACAGGCGCGCCCGAAGCTGATGAAGGCCAGCCGGCGGGCCGGTCAGTTGACCCGCAAGGCACGTGACAAGATCACCGACATCACCGATCCGAAATAAAGCGCGCCGAGAGCGACTGGCCAAAATCACCGGCCAAAATCACCGGCCAAAATCACCGGCCAAAATCACCGGCCAAAATCACTGGCCAAAATCACTGGCCATCATGAGGGCATCACAGAAGTCCCAGGCTTTTGAAGCTCACCACCTCGCGGCCAGCGACAACCAGATGGTCGTGAAGCGTCACCGTGACCAGCGCCAGTGCTGCGTGAAGCTCCGCCGTCATGGCAATATCGGCGCGTGACGGTTCGGTCTCGCCGCTGGGATGGTTGTGGACGAGGATCACCGCCTTGGCGTGATGACGCAGCGCCGCGGCGACAACTTCGCGGACATAGACCGGTGTCTGGTCGATGGTACCGCTTGAAAGTTTCTCCTCGGCAATCAGCCTGTTGCGGTTGTCGAGACACAGCATCATGAAATGTTCGATCGGTTCATGTGACAGCCGCGTCATGCAGTAATGCTGGACCTCGCTCCAGCTTGCCAGAACATGCCGGTTGTGGATGTCTGAATGGCTGAGATGCAGCCCGGCCGCCTCGACAATCTTCAGCGCCGTTACCGAGGCATCCCCCATCCCCTGATGATCGCGGAGCGCCTTTGCCGGGGCGCGCAACACCGCGGAGAGCGAGCCGAAACTGGCCATCAGGGTCTTTGCCAGAGGTTTGGTGTCGGCGCGCGGGTTGCCGGCATAGAGCAGCATCTCAAGAAGTTCCAACTCGCTGAACGCTGCCGCCCCCTTGTCGAGAAGCTTGGCCCGCATCCGGCCCCGATGTCCTGATTGGTGGGCCGGTTGATCGTTGGGCGGCATGATGGGCGGTATCTGGGGCGGTTTGGTCATGCCCACAGGGATAATCCATCCGTGTTAAAGAAAGCGTTAAGACCGCGGTCGCTGGATGGAGATTGCCGGCCTAGATTTGGGCCTAGATTTGGGGCCCAGATTTGGGGCCTACATATAGGGGGGCGCAGAATGGCCAGCCGGGGACAGGGTGAAGATTTCCGGATCGCCATCAGTGATGCCAATGGAATGTTCGAATTGCGCCGACAGGGATCGGTCGCGGGTCACCGCTGTCCAGCCATCGCCAAGGATCTTGGTCTCGGCGCGGCCGGCATTGATCATCGGTTCGATGGTGAAGATCATGCCTGGTTCCAGCGTCATGCCGGCACCTGGCGTGCCGAAATGCAGCACTGTGGGCGCGCAATGGAATGTCTGTCCAAGGCCGTGGCCCGTGAAGTCGCGGACCACTGAAAATCTCTGCGCCTCGGCGTGGCTCTGGATGGCATGGCCGATATCGCCAAGCGTGTTGCCAGGGCGGGCGGCCGCAATGCCGCGCATCAGGCATTCATAGGTCACCGATGTCAGAAGATGTGCCTTGATCGAAGGCTCGCCAACGAAATACATCCGCGATGTATCACCATACCAGCCTTCAAGAATCACCGTGATATCGATATTCAGGATGTCACCGTCGCGCAGTGTCTTTGGCCCGGGGATCCCATGGCAGACAACATGGTTCAGCGAAATGCAGGTCGCCTTCGGAAATCCTTTGTAGTTCAAAGGTGCCGGGACCGCACCATGCGCGCTGATATAATCATGACAGATACGGTCCAGCTCCTCGGTCGTGATTCCGGCCTGAACATGCTGGGCGAT
The DNA here is from genome assembly GCA_965657415.1 of Puniceispirillaceae bacterium (SeqCode). Lineage (GTDB taxonomy): Bacteria > Pseudomonadota > Alphaproteobacteria > Puniceispirillales > Puniceispirillaceae > UBA8309. The sequence continues at coordinate 59,567 of CBFHNZ010000001.1, forward strand.
CATGTCGAGGACCGATGCCGCCAGCCGGCCGGCGGCGCGCATGCCGGCAAAGCCGGTTTCATCATGAAGGATTACGGGGTCGGTGCGCATGACTGCCTTGCTTTTGTTCTGCTTCTGTCTTGTTTCTGTCTTGGGGCTTGCGCGCCTACAACTAATCACAAAAAGCTGGATTGCCAAGCCATTTAGGCCATCTTATCGGGGGCAGACCGGGTCGGGCCCGCAGCCTGGACTTGACCGCCGCCGGAAAGACGTTATGTCCGGGGGACGTATTTTTCAGTGATCGTCAGAGGAAACAGGCATGGCCAACCCGACAGCCGCTATAATCGTCATTGGGGATGAAATCCTGTCCGGCCGTACCAAGGACAAGAATATCGGGTGGCTGGCAGAACAGCTCAGCCTGCAGGGCATCATGCTGCGCGAGGCGCGGGTGATTCCCGATGTGCGCGAAATCATCATCGACACGGTGCGGTTGTTGTCGGCGGCGCATGACCTTGTCTTCACCAGTGGCGGCATCGGGCCAACGCATGATGATATCACCACCGAATGCATCGCTGCGGCCTTTGACAGGAAGGTGATCCGGCATCCCGAGGCCGAGGCACGGTTGATCGCACATTACGAGGACACGGATATCGAATTCAACGCCGCGCGCCAGAAAATGGCCGACATCCCCGACGGTGCCACCCTGATTGACAATCCGCTCAGCGCCGCACCGGGATACATCATCGGCAATGTGCATGTGTTCGCCGGCGTGCCGTCGATCCTGCAGGCGATGTTCGAGGGATTGCGCGACCAGCTTCCCGGCGGCGTTGCGATGACCCGCCTGACTGTGCAGTGCGGCATCGGTGAGGGTACCATCGCCACGATCATGGAAGGCGTGCAGCGCGCGCATGAGGGCGTCAGTATCGGTAGCTATCCCTGGTTCAAGCCTGGCCAGTTCGGCACCGCTGCCGTGGTCAGTGGTCTTGACCCGCAGGTAACCATGGCCGCGGCCGAGGCGCTTGCCGCCGGGGTGCGCGATCTTGGGGCCACCGCCGATATCATGCCGCTTGGCCAGGATGGCCGGGTCTAGTCGCGTCGCCTGAACCCCGGCACCGACCCGCGCGGTTTGCGGCCGCGTTGTGGCGTATCACCACGAATGACAACGCGTGATCGCAGCGGGTCGTTGGCACGCTTTCGATAGCGGTAATCCGCTTCCTGCCGGATTTCGGCAAAGGGTATCGGACGCCCATCCCATCGCTCTGGCGGCGTGTCGTTGGCACCGAACAGCGGTACATCCGACCGCTTGAAGAAGGGGATCAACACCATGCCGGCGATAAAACCGCCAATATGGGCGAAATAGGCAACGCCGCCATCATCACCTGCCAGCGCGTTGGGAGCGGCAACGAACTGCCCACCGATCCAGATGCCGAGGACCAGCCAGGCCGGCAGGTTAATGAACCGGATGAAGATCAGTATCAGAAGAAAAGTGCGGATTGCGGCGCGCGGATGCAGGATCAGATATGCCCCCAGAATGCCGGCAATGCCGCCCGAGGCACCAACCATCGGCACCCGCGAGGTGGGGCCGATCATGAATTGCGCCAGTGCCGCTGCCACGCCGCATAGAAGATAGAAGACGACAAAACGCCAGGGCCCCATCGAATCCTCGACATTGTCGCCGAAAATCCACAGATACAGCATGTTGCCGCCGATATGCATCCAGCCACCATGGAGGAACATCGCCGAAATCATCGTTGCCCAGGCTGGCAAAATGGCGATCTCGGGTGGCAGGGATGCCGCGCCGCTGGCATTGGCGGGGATGAAGCCATATTGGAAAAATGCCAGCCGTTCGACCTGCGGCGGCAAGGATTGCTGCCACATGAAGACAAGCGCACAGGCGGCGATGATCATCCAGGCCACCCAGGGGGTGCGTCGTGACGGGTTGTCATCAAACAACGGAATGAAGAACATGTTCGGTCTTTCTGCCTCTTTTCGTCTCGATCCGGTGGCGCATCCTTTGCCCCGGCACATCCAATGCCCCGGCACATCCAATGCCCCGGCACACTGAAACCATCGGCATATTCCACTTGCAGGGCCAGTTTTTTAGAATGCAGCGGCATTCGACCGGCGGCATGGCGTCACGCTAGTGTGCAGATAGGCCGTTGGCCACCAATCTGCCACTTTTGCATGAAATTGTTATCCTATGAAACTGTCACATCATCCCCTCAATGCGGTTGTCGGCGTATTGTCCTGGGCGTCGGGCCGGGCGTCGGGCACGGTTCCGGTCCGGGTGTCTGCCTGGGCTTTGGCCGGGCTGGTTATGATATCATTGATCGTGCCGCAGGTGGCCGATGCGCGCACGATGCTGCAAATCGGCGACGGCATGACGCTGTCCTTTGTCGAGGGTGATATCGATATTCGCAGCGGGTCCGGGGAACTCTTCGGTGTCGAGATCAGTAAAAATGGTGAGGTCGCGCTGACGGCCGATTATCTGAACATCGATGCCGAGGGCACGATGGGGGATGATGACTGGTATATCAATTCGCTGGTGATGAAGAACATGCTGATGCCTGACGCCGGTCTGTTCATCAATCGCATGGATGTTCAGGATATGTTTGCCGGCGCAATCGATGACCAAATCGCCTCGGATTCGCGGGCCGTTGTGACCGAGCAAAGCCTTGTCAGAATGACCAATCTCAGCATTGAGGCTGAAGATGCACTAATCTCGATAGACGAAATCAGCAGCCTGCCGTTCCGACCGGTTGCGACAGGGCATGACAAGATGGTCCTTACCGAAGGCGGTTTTGCGGTCAAGGGCATGACGATCATGCCGCTCGAACAGGCGCGTGGTCGAAATCCGCTGATTGACAAGCTTGGCGAACGGGGGCTGAATTCTCTCGCGCTTGATTTCATTCTCATGACGACAATCGACCTCGTGGAGACAGGTTTGCATGTCGGGTATGAATTCACCTCTGATATTCATGACCTTGCAAACATCGAATTCGCCGTTCGTTTTGCCGTTGATGAAGATGTCTATGCGCGCCTGTTGCCACTTCTTGCCGCGCCCGAGGACAATGCCATGGCGATGCTCGGGCTGTCCGGCGCGATTGCCATCGAGAGCAGCCGTCTGGTGATTGATGATTCCGGGCTTGGTGACATCGTGTTCGCCGTGGCGGCAGAGGAGGAAGGCGTCAGCGAGTCTGAATATCGCGGCATGCTTCGCATGTCCGCCGCCGCCGGTGTTGGTGCCACCTTCCCGGAAAACGTCGCCCGCCTTCTGCCGCCGATCGAGGCGATGCTGAAGCAGGGCGGCAGGTTGACAGCCACCGCCGCACCGGACATTCCGGTGCCGCTGACAAGCGTTATCGGGTTTGCGATGTATCCCGATCTGGCGATCAACCAATTGCGAATTGCCCTATCGCATCAGCCGTGACCCACCAACCCTCGCACCTCGGCCTTCAATGCCATGAGCCGGGAAACGGGTTCGGAAAGCTGGCAAGGGCAAATGGTGCGGGCGGGGGGACTCGAACCCCCACGACCAAGGGTCTCTGGATTTTAAGTCCAGTGCGTCTACCAATTCCGCCACGCCCGCATTTCGGGGAGGGTTTATCACAGAGATGGCCATATGCCTACCGTGTATGGGGCCCATATCCGGGCCTGCGCAAGGCGGCGTGCATCAGGGCGCTTGTGGCGCTGTCAGCTTTGCAGGGCGCTTGCATCGGAAGGTGAATTGACTGACGATTCATCGGTCTGGAACAAGATGTTTCCAATAGGGAGGCTCTCATGCAGAAACTGACCTGTGACGAATGTGGCACCCACTTCAATTGCGGGGCACCGCCCGGCAAGGATCACTGCTGGTGCATGGAATTGCCCAACCTGCGTGACAGCTTTGATCTGGCGGGCAAATGCGTTTGCCCGGACTGTATGACGATGGGTAAGGCGAAAGCCATGATGCGGGCCCGAAGGGAACGGCGCCGACAACGGCGCGAAACTGTTGTCAGGGTCGCCCGCTAGACTCTGGATATGAGCGTTTTGGCGAATAGTTAAGTTTGTTATATTAAATCTCGCTTATTAAACGGAGAGGCCAGATGGCGCAAAGCCGCACTATCAAGATCCGCGATCTGAGAAAACGCGGCAAGGCAAAGCTCGTCCGTGTGAATGACCAGCTGAATTCGATTGCCTGGGAAATATTGGAGCGCAACGCGCCGCTCAACGATGTCAATACAACGCGGGCTGTGGCTGTTCTTGATGACGCACTTAGCCTGATCCAGCGCGCCGGAGCGCTTCTCAATTCGGTTCATGTCGAGGATGATCCAACGGTGGCGGATGACCCTGGCCCCCAGGGATTTGTCGGCGGGCGCGGCGACAATGCCGAAAATCGCAAGGGTAAGGCGGCTCTTTCGCGCTCGGTCAGCAGCGTCAACTGAGGGGGCGGCGCAAAGCCGGTCTTTATCGGTCAGCTGTTCCCGCCAAGAAGCCGGAATTTTTTCAGGAACAAATCCGCCGCCTGGTCAGGTGGCACCGGGCGCAGCCGCATGTTGGTGGGTGTGGCGCGGGGCCGACGCAGGATTTTTGCGGCGTCCTTCTCGCTGAAGCCGGCAAGCTGTGTTGCTTCAAGCCAGGCCGCCATGCGGTCGGCACGCTTGATGGCACGGCTGACCTGTTCGGGCAGGGCCACCGGAAGACCAAAACGAATATGGATCGCGGCAGACAGCCGTTCCTCAATATCCCGGTAGATGCCACCAAGCGCGTATTTGAATGGTGTAATCATGTCGCCGATGACATATTCCGGTGCGTCATGCAGAAGCGCCGCAAGACGCCAGCGACGATCGAGTTTTGGCGTGTTGCGCGACACTAGCCGCTCGACAACAACCGAATGCTGGGCGACAGACAGCGGATACATGCCTTTGGTCTGGCCGTTCCACCTGCTGACCCGCGCCAGCCCATGCGCGATATCGACAATTTCTATATCAATCGGCGACGGGTCCAGAAGGTCAAGGCGTCGGCCACTCAGCATACGCTGCCAGGCGCGGTTCTGTTGCTGCGATGGGCGAGCGGAACGGCGTTGCGGCGCGCCCGGCGATTTTGATGATGTCATTTGGTCCGGCATGCCAGCATCCTGCCCTATTGCGGAGCATGGCTTCAAGAGGCGGAGATGACATGAACTTGCCTTTTATTCATGGTGATGTATTGATCTGGCACGATAGACCCGAGAACCGGGGAGCAGAACAGGCGGTCGATGGACTTTTTTGAAACACGAGAGCGATATCGCCGACGGGAAATGCGCAGCTACATCTCGTTGCTGATCAGGGTTCTGGTCATTGGTGGCGTACTGTGGCTTGGCTGGCTGTGGGGGCATGCCGAAACCGGCAGCCTGCGCGCCGAAGCGGAACGTACGCTGTATGAAAACAACCAGCAGATCACCGAACTCAGTACCGAGCTGCAGCGTCTGGAGCTGGCGCTTGCGGAGGCACGCGCAAAGAATAAGGTTGATGAACTTGCCGAGGATAATGACGCCGAGCTGAAGGCGCTGATAACGAAAAAGATTGCCCGCGGGGTCGCCCCGGCGCAGATCATCCATGCCATCCAGAATCTTGGTCGCCCGTCGAATTGCCGCCAGCTCGACACCAGGAATATCGCCGTTGCCACGCCGCTCTATGGCGGACCCGAATCAAAGGCAACGTTGTTTGATGGTGGCCTCAATCTGCATGTTGAGGGTGAGGCTGACCGCAAATCATCGCGCGAGGTACCAAGCTTTGATCGCAGGATGCCGCTGACAGTCCGCATGGCCTTTCTCAATGGCCAGAAGGTCACCAAAGGCACGCTTCCCTTCCAGGCCATGATTCCGGCCGAAGACTGGGTGTTGCTGCTGGATTTTGCGGATTCCACCCTGCATGGCTATGTCACCGTGACAATTTCCAGTTGCACACCGCGCTGACCAACCGCGCTGACCAACCGCGTTGACCAACCGGGGTGGTTGACCTGGTGACGGCCCGGCCGATGGATGTCCTATTCTTGGTTTGGCCGTGTGGCCTGAAAGATGTCTGTGCTACGGCCATAATCGCGATAGCCAAGCCGGCTGATCGGGATGAATTTCTCATATCTGACCAACCCGTCCTCGACCACATTGTCATCGATATAGATGCCTGTAACCGTGCCAATGACCAGAATATACCCGCCGCCGGATGCATTGCGAGGCAGGGTAATGGTCTGGAAATGCGTGCATTCCAACGCCGCAGGAACACCGCTGGCCCGTGGCACTGCCACTGTTTGTGAGGCGACCATGTCCAACCCGGCATGGGTAAATTCACTCTCACCATAGGGATAGGTCCCGGAAGAGATGTTCATCGCATCGAACTGGCCCTGGCTGACGATATTAACCACGAATTCGCCGGTCTCCGCGACATTGCGAAGGCTGTCCTTGATGTGGGCCTCACTGTCCGACTGGACCGAGAACATGACCATCGCCGGGTCTTCAGAAATGGCGTTGAAGAAACTGTAGGGCGCCAGATTGAAACTGCCATCCGCGCCTTTCGAGGCAATCCAGCCAATCGGGCGTGGCGAGACAATGGCCTTCAACGGGTTGTGGGACAGTCCGGCATCCTTGTGCCGCATCGGTACGAAAAACATAATGGTTATCCTGACTGGATATGTGGTGGCGGGGCGAAGCTGGCCGGTGCCGGTCGCCCCGATGGTTGGAAGATGGTGTTGTTCAGATTATATACAGGGGGATGATAGCAGTCACCTTGCGCAGATCAATGCCACGTATCAGGAAACGCCCCCGCCCAATGATTGAACTTCACTACGCCCCGACACCGAACGGGCACAAGATTTCGATTGCGCTTGAGGAAATGGCGCTTCCCTATGAGGTGCTTCGCGTTGACATCGGCAATGGGGATCAATTCAAGCCGGAATTTCTGGCTTTCAGTCCGAACAACCGCATCCCCGCCATTATCGATCATGACGGTCCGGACGGGGATTCGACTGGGATTTTTGAATCGGGCGCCATTCTGATCTATCTGGCGGAAAAGACCGGCATGTTGCTGCCTTCCGGTGGAGTGGCCCGCAAGACTGTCCTTGAATGGCTGATGTGGCAGATGGGTGGATTCGGTCCGATGCTGGGCCAGGCGCATCATTTTAATTTCTACGCCAAGGACAAGATCGAGTATGCGATGACGCGCTACAGCAACGAGGCAAACCGTCTCTATGGCGTGCTGGACCGCCGTCTTGAGGGGCGTGACTATGTGGCGGATGAATATTCGATTGCCGACATTGCCATTTTCCCCTGGACCCGCACCCATGAACGCCAGAATGTCGATATCGAGGCGTATCCGAATGTTGCGCGGTGGCGCCGTAAGATGTTCGAGCGCCCGGCCGTGCAGCGCGGCATGAAGGTTGGTGCCGAATGGCGGGCCGACCTTCGCGAGCTGTCACCCGAGGAATGGAACCGGCTGTTCGGGGCCTGAGATGAAAATATAGAAATTTGTCAGGACGGCTGCGTTTCCCCGCCGAAGCGCAGTGTGCAGGCACCGGTAAAGACCTGTGTCACCAGCGATTCCTTGCATAGATGCCAGTGTTTTTTCGGACCGCCGCTCTCGGCGTTCCAGATCGTGGCAAGCGCCAGTGCCGTCAGCAGTGCAATCAGGATCCATCCATTCCGGCTCATGCCGTGATGCCCCGCTTTGGTAACGCGCCCTGCCTTACCATGTTGTGATGTGGTCGATCATATCACTCTCATCGACCGAATCCTCGGGGAACACCCGCCCCGCAACCGTGGCACCGGCACGTCTTGCCGCTTTCGGATCACCGCTGACAAGAGGGTGCCATGATGGCAGATCGCCGCCTCCGGCGATGATGCGGTAGGCGCAGCTGGCCGGCATCCAGGTAAGCGTCTCCAGATTCTGCGGGCTCAGCGTGATGCAGTCAGGCACGAATGTCTTGCGATTCGGGTAGTCCATACAGGTGGCGTTGCCGCAATCCAGCAGCCGGCAGGCCACATCGGTGTAATGAACCTCGCCGGTATCGGCATCCTCGATCTTCAGAACACAGCATTTGCCGCACCTGTCGCAGAGCGATTCCCATTCCTCGAGACTCATCTCTGTGAGGGTCTTGCGTTTCCAGAAGGGGGGCTGTGACAAAGTTTGGTCCTGAATTCGGTTTCGAGATCGTGAAGATAGGTGCGGCTGTCCGGCACGGCAAGGTGATCGTCGGATAACAGCAACTGCACCACCATACCACGCTGGCTACGAAAAAAATATTCGCAGCCGAGAAGGTAGAATTCCCACATCCGCACAAACCGCAAGTCATACAATTCCTGAATCCGGTCACGATTCGCCAGGAAACGATGTCGCCAGAGGCACAGCGTGTCTGCGTAATGGCCGCGCATCACCTCAAGATCCAGCAATTTCCAGCCCCGTTCGGAGGTGGCGTGGACAAGCTGTTCAATCGATGGGAGATACCCGCCAGGAAAGATGTATCTGGTCAGCCACCGGTTGACCGGTGCGGCGCGGCGGTGAACCGCAATGCTGTGGATCAATGCGACGCCGCCGGGTGCCAGCAAATCGGCAACGCGGTCAAAATAAGTGGCATAATTTCGGGGCCCGACATGTTCCAGCATGCCAATTGACACGATCCTGTCAAAACTGCCCCGCTGGTGGCGGTAATCGACAAGCTGAAATTCCAATGTCGCGGCCAAATCGGCCCGTTCCGCAACCTGCCTTGCATGGGTCAGCTGCCGCGCGGACAGCGTGATGCCGCGAACGCTGACATCCTTGCGGCACCTCGCCAGTGCCAGCGCCAACCCGCCCCAGCCGCAGCCGATATCAAGAACGCGATCACCATCCTGCAGGTTCAATTTGGCGGCTATACGGGCAAGTTTGGTGAGTTGCGCCGTCTCGAGCGTGTCCTCGGCATTGTGAAAATAGGCACAGGAATATTGCCGCCAGGGATCGAGGAAGCAATCAAACAGCTCATCCGTCAGATCATAGTGATGCGCCACATTTCGCCTTGACCGTCCCGGCATGTTCAGATGCCTGAAAACGGCAAGCAGATTGCCGAGGCCAAGTGTCACCCGCCCGGCCCAGTGCCGCGACCAGCCATCCGCATTCGCCATGATTAGGTGCATCAAGGGCTCCAGCCCACCGGTGCCGGGGGTCAGCCGACCATCCATATAGGCTTCGCCAAACTCAAGGTCGGGCTGCGTCACCAGGCGCCGCAAAGTTGCGCGGTCATGGACGGTGATTTCCGCTGCCGGGCCGTCGCCGGGTGTGCCAAGACGGACCTGTCTGCCGCTCGGCACGGTAATGGTCAATTGCCCGGACTGGATGAACTGTCCCAGGACAGTCAGAACAAATCTCTCAAGCATGGTGCGCACATATCGGTTTATTCGCGGGTGAAACGCGCCGTAACTCTGATATATAACTGTCACACTCTTCGGCTGCCCTGATGTTATCGAAGCTGAAATCTTTCGCAAGATGTTGTTTATTTAAGGATTGTTACCGGACCCTCAATGACGCCGACCTCGCCACATCGTGATGCCAGCTACGATCTGCCGAAAGCCGCTGTCAGCTTTCGCGCCGGGCTTCCCTATGCCGGTGAATTCGAGGATGGCTATTATGGCGGCGCGGACGGTCTTGCCGAGGCGCGTCATGTCTTCCTCGACGGCAATGATCTGGTGGCACGCTGCAGTGCCGGTGAACATCTGACACTTGCTGAAACGGGTTTTGGCACCGGCCTGAACTGTCTTGCCGTGATGGCGCTTCTCGACCGGTATCCGCACCTGCAGCTTGACTATATCGCGGTTGAGCAGTTTCCCCTGACGGAGGATCAGATGCGCACCGCGCATGACCTCTTCCCGGAACTGGGCCGGCAGGCAGGGGCGCTCAGGCTGGCCTTGCCGCCGCGCTGGCCGGGCTATCATCTGGTGCCGCTCTGCGATGGCAGGCTGACGCTCCACCTGCTTTATGGCGAGATCGGCGAGCTTCTGCCACAACTCGACTTTCAGGCTGATGCCTGGTTCCTTGATGGGTTTGCGCCGTCCCGCAATCCGGGCATGTGGGTGCCTGAGGTCCTCGGACATATAGGCAGGCTGACCCGGCCCGGGGGCACGCTGGCCAGCTTTACCGCCGCCGGCCATGTCAGGCGCGGTCTCGCGGCGGCAGGCTTCACCATTGCGCGGCGGCCCGGCTTTGGCCGCAAGCGCGAGATGATCACCGGCAGGCGGTCAGGTGATGTGATGGCGGCCTCGCGCCCACCCCGGCGGGTCGCGGTGATGGGTGGTGGCATTGCCGGTGCGTCTGTCGCAGCGGGGCTGCGCCGGCGTGGCTGCCAGCCGGTCATCCTTGATGCTGGCCCTGCCGCCGGCAGCGGCGCATCAGGCAACCGGATGGCCCTGCAGAGCCCGAAATTGACTGTCGATCACAATTCGATGAGCCGACTATCAACAGCTTGTCTGTCCTGGGCCTCGCGCCTGTCGGACCTCGCCAAAGCGACGGTTGGTAACGGTGTCGTGGCGTTCGATACGCCGACGCGCATGGCGGCGCGGCACGAGATTTTCCGAACACAGCATTGGCCGTATGATCTGCTGGCAGCAGGAAATGGCGGGTGCAATGTCCCCGGCGATCCGGGTGGGCCAGCCATTTATTACAAGCTGGCGCGGGCAATCAGGCCGGACAGGCTTTTGGCGCATATGTGCGCCGGGATGAACCCGGTCTATGGGTTTGCCGTCGATAGGCTTGCCGCCGAAGATGGCAATATTGAACTTCGCGCCCGGGACGGCCGGCAGGTCAGCGCGGATGCCGTTGTGATTGCTGCCGGGGCCGATATGACCGGGCTGCTGGCCGCCTGCGATATGACACTGCCGCTGCAGATCACGCATGGGCTGGTCAGCCAGGTGCCGTCGAACAATACCATGGGGGCTCTCGACAGGGGGGTCAGCTTTGGCGGCTATCTGACGCCGGCGCTGGAAGGCCGACACGATCTTGGCGCCACCTTCTGGCGCGATCCGGCGATGCAAGTTGACGCGCCGGCCATCGCCGCCGGCCATGACCATAATCTGCGGCTTCTTGCCGGTGCCCTCGGCACGCCATTCGGAACAGACGGCAGATTGTTCGGTGCGCGGGTCAGTCGCCGGGCAAGTCTGCCAGACAGACGGCCCGTCGTCGGACGCCTTAGTGATGGAATGTTCATCCTTGGGGGGCTTGGGGCGCGTGGCTTCACGCTGGCGCCGCTTCTTGGCGATCTTCTGGCGGCTGAGATTCTCCGTCGTCCAGTGCCGCTGCCGGTCCAGCAATGGGGTGCCATCCAGCCGGCACGCTATATCCACTCTTCGGGTTAGCGACCGATCAGCTTCCGCGCGTCGACCACTTCGCCATGGAACTGGCATTCCTCAGCAAGCAAGGCCAGAAAGGCCGGGGCGATATCTTCCGGCTGCGGCAGACCTGCCGGATCCTCACCGGGAAAGGCCGCGGCGCGCATCTTTGTCGCCGTGCCGCCAGGATTCATCATGTTGATGCGAAGGTTGGTCTGCTCACTTTCACCGGCCCATGACCTGCCAAGCGCTTCGAGGCCCGCCTTGGTGGCCGCGTAGGGGCCCCAGAATGGACGGCTGCCAACGGCAGCGCCGGAGGTGACGAGGATGGCGCGGCCTGCAGGGGCGACGCGGAGCAGCGGGTCAAGGGCACGAACCAGATGCCACTGGCCGGTCAGGTTGACCGCGATATTGGCCTCCCAGTCTTCCGGTGTGATATGCCCGACAGGCGTCAGCGCGGTCAGAATTGCGGCATTCGCCACCAGCCCGTCAAGACGCCCCCATCGCTCGGCAATGGCGGCGGCAAGCCGCGGCATAGCGGCTGTGTCCTTCATGTCCATCTCGACGATGGTCGCGTTCCCGCCAATCGCCTTGATTTCGTCATCAACCTCTTCAAGGGCACCAATAGTTCGCCCGGTGATAATCAGCTCGGCACCGGCATTGGCGGCGGCCACGGCAACCGCCCGGCCGATGCCACGCGTCGCACCGGTCACCAGAACCAGCTTTCCGGACAGATCGGGGGTGGCAAGGGGCATCAGGCTCCGCTCCCGTGTGAGACTCGCTTGGCACTCAGGCTCGAGGCAAGCTGGATCGGGTATTCGCCGGTAAAACAGGCATCGCAGAATTGCGGCGTTTCCGGATTGCGAACGGTGTCAGAAATGGCCCGGTACATCCCATCAACGGTGATGAAGGCCAGACTGTCGGCGTTGATCTCGTGTGCGATCTCGGCAATCGTCATCTGCGCCGCGATCAGTTGGTCCTGGCTTGGCGTGTCGACACCGTAAAAGCAGGGATGCGTTGTTGGCGGACTGGCAATCCGCATATGAACCTCAACGGCACCGGCGTTGCGCATCATGGTGACGATCTTGCGTGAGGTGGTGCCGCGTACAATCGAGTCATCGACAAGGATGATGCGTTTGCCGCGCACTGCCTCGGGATTGGCGTTGTGTTTGAGCTTTACCGAATCCGTACGGTCTTTCTGCGTTGGCTGAATAAAGGTGCGGCCAACATAATGATTGCGGATGATGCCAAGGTCGAAGGCGATCCCTGATGCCTCGGCATAGCCAAGCGCCGCCGGCACGCCGGAATCAGGCACCGGGATGATCAGATCGGCATCGATATGGGATTCACGTGCCAGCTCCGCTCCGATGGCCTTGCGGGCATGATAGACGCCGCGCCCCTCGACCACCGAATCCGGCCGCGAGAAGTAGACATATTCAAACACACAGAAGCGTGGCGGCACCTTCTGGAACGGATGCCGGCTGTGGACGCCATCCTTGTCGATGACCACCATCTCGCCAGGCTCGAGGTCGCGGACATGCTGTGCGCCGACAATGTCCAGCGCGCAGGACTCCGATGCCATGATCCAGCTGTCGCCAAGCTGGCCCAGCACCAGTGGGCGCACGCCATGCGGGTCGCGCACCCCGATCAGCATGTCATCGGCAATGCAGACAAGCGAGTAGGCACCATCAATCTGTTTCAGCGCATCGGTCAGCCTGCCGGTGACATCTGCCTGGTGCGAGCGCGCGACAAGATGGACGATAACCTCGGTGTCGGATGATGACTGGAACAGGCTGCCGGTTTCGATCAGCGACGCACGCAGCCGGCTGGCATTCGTCAGATTGCCGTTATGTGCGAGGGCGAACCCGCCGAAGGCAAGTTCCGACAAGAAAGGCTGGATTTCCATCAACGGATTGACATTGCCGCTTGTCGAATAGCGGTTATGGCCGATTGCGACATGGCCGCGGAGTTCCTGCATCTGCGGAGAGTCAGCGCCAAAATTCTCACCGACATGGCCCAGCGCGCGATGGGCGTGGAAAGTGGCGCAATCAAAGGTCACGATGCCGGCGGCTTCCTGGCCGCGATGCTGCAACGCATGCAGCCCTAGCGCCGTCAGTACGCTGGCTTCCGCGGTCCCATAAACACCGAAAACCCCGCATTCCTCATGAAACCCGTCAAGCTGCGCCGGTGTCTTTTGGGCGGACCGGACTTGTTGCGGAACAGGTGTCATCGGCCTACTCGGGATTGGATTTTACTGCAAACAATCACGTTACACTCCGGCTCTGGGCCTTTGGTTATTGGGGAATTTTCCCCACAAATCAAGCTGGCAAATCAAGCTGGCAAATCAAGCTGGCAAATCAAGCGGCAATCAAATGTCATCCTGATATGGGCGCCGCCGCTCAGTTGGTTGTTTCATCTTCCAGCAGGTCAAGGCTGGAACCGCCTGCCTCGCCAAGGCTGTCACCGGCCTTTTCAAGAGTTTTGCCGGCATCCTGGATGTCTTTCGTTGTGTCGCTGGGACCGGGAAGATTGTCGATGATCCGGTCACCCATCTCGGCAGGCAGCCAGCCTGACATCAGATGCGCGCTGTCACGAAGCATCGGGGCGATCGTAGCCTCTGTCACCATTTTGGGGAGCTTGCTCTCCCCCTCGGCCACGACAACCGCTCCGGCATAGATGATCAGGACAATGAAAAAGCCGCGGATCAGGCCGAACAGAAAGCCAAGCCAACGATCAAGGCCGCCAAGACCTGCCTTGCTGAGGCCGGGTGACACCAGAGAGGCAAAGGCGAACCACAGCACCACCGCAATCACGAAGGGCACACCCCAGGCAAGCGCCGCGCTGATCCCCTCGATCCTGATCAGGTCGGTCAGCACAGGTTCCAGATAGGGGGCGCTGAACTTGGCGGCGAAAACCGAGATTGGCCACCCGGCCAGACCGAGCAATTCCCGTGTCATGCCGCGCAACGTCGCCAGTCCGCCTGAAATCAACAGCAGGATAATGGCACCATAATCGACAAGAGTGAGGGCGGACAGGTCAATGCTCATGACATTTGCACTCCGTAATAGCGTACATTGCTCATGCTACACCGCCCATGATTTCAATCAACTCGGCAAGCGTCGCTGGCTGTGCCAGTGACAGACCCTGCGGCGCCGCAAGTTTCTTGCGCGGGCGCGGCATCACCGCCATGTCAAAGCCGAGTTTTGCAGCTTCCTTCAGCCTGGCATCGGCCTGCGCCACTTGCCGCAGTTCCGCCGACAGCGCCACTTCTCCAAAGAAGACGCATCGCGCCGGTGCGGGCCTGCCGCTGACCGATGACAGCAGCGCCGCGGCTACGGCAAGGTCGGCCGCGGTTTCTGAGACCTTGAACCCGCCGGCGACGTTCAGGAATATATCGCGCCCCGACAGTGGCACTCCGCACCGCGCCTCAAGAACTGCCGTCAGCATGGCAAGGCGACTGCTGTCCCAGCCGACGACATTGCGCCGCGGCGAGGCCAGCGTGGACGGAGCAACCAGCGCCTCGATCTCGACCAGCACCGGGCGACTGCCCTCGATACCGGCGAACACGACCGCGCCGGTAACCTCGTCACGGCGGTCGGCAAGGAACAACTCTGACGGGTTCTGCACCTCGGAAAGCCCGGTCTCCACCATCTCGAAGACGCCGATCTCGTCGGTGGCGCCAAACCTGTTCTTCACGCCGCGCAGGATCCGGAAATGGTGCGATCTGTCGCCCTCGAAATAGAGGACGGTGTCGACCATATGCTCCAGCACCCGCGGGCCGGCGATGGCACCGTCCTTGGTCACATGGCCCACGACCAGCAGCGCCACATCATGCGCCTTCGCGGCGCGGATCAGCTCCTGCGCGGTGGCGCGGACCTGGCTGACCGTTCCCGGCGCCGAATCCAGCGTCGGCAGGAACATCGTCTGGATGGAATCGATGACAATAATGTCCGGACCGTCCTTGCCACCGATGGAGGCGGCGATATCGGCGGCGTTGGTCGTTGTGGCCAGATCGACCTCGGCATTACCAAGGCCGAGCCGCCGCGCGCGCATCCGCACCTGTTCGGCCGATTCCTCGCCCGAGACATAGGCAGCGCTGAAACCGGCACCGGCAAGCCGACAGACAAGCTGTAAGAGAAGTGTTGATTTGCCGATCCCCGGATCACCGCCGATCAGTGTTGCCGAGCCTTTCACCAGCCCGCCACCGGCAACGCGGTCGAATTCGGCCATGCCTGTCTGCATGCGCGGCGGCGGAGTGACCTCGGCCGAGGTGGCCAGCGGTTGCATGTCGACACGCCGCCCGGCGGCCTTCTTGCCGGGTCCGGAGGGGGCTTCGACCCGTTCCTCTACAAGTGTGTTCCATGCCCCGCAATGATCGCAGCGCCCTGACCATTTTCGATGCGCGCCGCCACATTGCTGGCAAACATAGCTGACGGACCCCTTTGCCATCAGCCGCGTCGCGCCTCGGCCTGTGCCGCCAGCGTCAGTGGCCCGTCGGCAAGGCCATGCACGAACTGATGCACCTCTTCAACGCCGCTGTTATCCATCTCGCTTGCCGGCCCGCACCAGATAATCACGCCGTTATGCACCATCGCCACCTTGTCGGCGATCCGCCTGACCGAAGCCATGTCATGGCTGATAGTCACCGCGGTCGCGCCAAGCCTGTTCACCGAATCGATGATCAGCCTGTCGATCACGCCGCCGGTAATCGGGTCGAGGCCGGATGTCGGCTCGTCGAAAAGCAGGATTTCCGGCTTGTCGGCTATGGCGCGGGCCAGTGCGACACGCTTTTGCATGCCGCCCGATAGTTCTGCCGGATACTGGTCGATGACATGCGCGGCGAGGCCAAGCTGGGTGATTGTCTCTGCCGCGGCGTCGCGGGCCTGCTGGCGGGTCATGTGCTGACGCTGGCGCAGTCTGAAGGTGACATTCTCCCAGATCGGCAACGAGTCGAACAGCGCGCCGAACTGGAAAGTCATGCCGAATCGTTGGCGCATATTCTCCATCTGCTGGCGGCCGGCATTGATCATTTCCTCGCCGTCGACCCTGATTGATCCGCCATCAGCGCGCAGCAGGCCAAGCAGGCATTTCAACGTCACCGACTTGCCGCACCCCGACGTGCCGATGATGGCAAGCGATTCCTCGGCTGCCACCTCAAGATTGATGTCGCGCAGAACCTGCTTGTCACCAAATGATTTCGTCATGCCCTGAAGGACGATTTTCGGGGGGCTTTCTTTGCGTTGAGCTGTCATCTGTGCATCACCCGAAGAACAGCGCTGTGACGATGTAGTTGGCGATCAGGATCAGGATCGATGCCGACACCACCGCGTTCGTCGTTGCCCGGCCGACGCCCTCGGCCCCGCGACCGGAATGATAGCCGTGATAGCACCCCATCAGCGCGATCAGGAAGCCGAACACGGCGGCTTTCACAAGCCCGAGCGTAACGTCCGAAATCTCGAGATATTCCAATGTCCGGCTGAGATAGATCGACGGGTTGAAGCCAAGCCGGTAAACACCGACAAGATAGCCGCCAAACACCCCGATCAGATCGCCAATCAGCACCAGAAAGGGCAGGCAGACAGTGCCGGCGACAATGCGCGGGGCGACAAGATACTGCATCGGGCGCGTCGACAGCGTATCAAGCGCATCGATCTGGTCGGTCACCCGCATGGTGCCGATCTCCGCCGCCATCGAGGCACCGATGCGCCCGGCCACCATCAGCCCGGCCAGAACCGGTCCCAGTTCGCGCGTTACCGACAGGACGACGACGGTGGCCACCGTGTCTTCGGCGGAAAAGCGGGCAAAGCCGGTATAGGATTGCAGTGCCAGCACCATACCCGAAAACAGCGTTGTGAGTCCGACAACCGGAAGCGAGAAAAAGCCGATATCGATCATCTGCCGGCCAAGCTGGCGAAGATAATAGGGGGGAAGGAACGTCCAGCGGACGGCCGCCGTGGTGAACAGCGTCAAACGCCCAATGGCGGCCAGAAAGGCCAGGGTCGTTCGGCCGATATTCTGCAGGAACCCGATCATTCTCTTTCCGGTCGGTTACGGCCACGAATTGGCGTTGGGCACACTTTATGCCCCGGATTTGGCTGTTTGACCATCCCCAATGCCGCTGGCAACACAGGATGTTGGCCGGCATCGGACACAGATTCAGGAATTGATGTAACGACGTGCCGGCCGGCGGCCAAGCTGGGTCAGAATCTCATAACCGATGGTGCCGGCATCACCCGCCATTTGCGCCAGCGCATAGCCGGTGCCGAGAATCTCGGCATGGGTGGCGTTGGCAAGAAGCGCTTCATCAAGGTTGGTCACATCGACGGTGATGCTGTCCATCGAAACGCGGCCCACGACCGGGGCCGCCATGCCGGCGATACGCACCATCGCCCGATTGCCGAGGTTTCTTGGATACCCATCGGCATAACCGACACCAAGTGTGAAGATCCGCGAATCGCGGGTGAGGCGGTGTGTGCCGTTATAGCCCACCCGGTCACCGGCGCGCGCCTCGCGCCGTTGCAGGATGCGCGCCTGCCAGGCGACGGCAGGATGCAGGCTGGCGGCCTGTTCTGCCTGATTGCCGGAGGTGTCAAGGCCAGCGGGATGCAGGCCGTATAACGCAATCCCCGGCCGGTTCAGCGCCATGTGAAAGCCGCCGCCACGAAGCGTGCCGCCACTGTTGGCAAGACTTGCCGGCAGGCCCGGGAGGGCGGCGCGCAGGCGATCAAAACTGGCAAGCTGCCGGTCATTGGCCTCATCGGTCAGATCCTCGCCGGCGCTTAGATGGCTCATCAGCAACCGGATATCGATGCCGGCAAGGGGACCGCGAAGCGGCGTGTTGCCCTCCTCGATGCGGCGCAGCAGCCAGGTTGTCTCATCGGGGTCAAAGCCAAGCCGCGTCATGCCGGTGTCGAGATGCAGGGCGGCACCTGGCGGTGTCACGTCATTATTGGCGACGGCATCGCGCCAGCGCGCCAGCTGTTCGAGGCTGTTGATCACTGGCATAATTCGCGCCTGGAGGAAGTCTGTCTCCTGCCCGGCGTGACTGCCGCCAAGCGCGAAGATGCGAAGATCATCATGTCCGGAATCGGACAGCACAGCGCGCAGCACAATGGCCTCGGCAAGCGATGCCACGAAGAAGGTCCGGCAACCGGCCTCCGCCAGTGCCGGGGCCACGCGCGCGGCGCCAAGCCCATAGGCATCCGCCTTGACCACCGCCGCGGTTTCCGTGCGTGGATTCGACAGGCTGTCAAGATAGCGCCAGTTTGCGACAATGGCACCGATATCGATGGTGATCACACTGTCGGCATGGCCGAAGGCGGGTGCAGGGAAAAGGGTGTCGCCGCTCATCGCGTGGCCGCCCGCCTAAAAGCCTTCGGGCATCTGCGCCGCGTCAGTAAGGTCGCTGAACTTGGTCAGGGATTTCTCGAAATGCAGCTCGATCAGGCCGGTCGGGCCGTGACGCTGCTTGCCGATAATGACCTCTGCCTTGTTGTGCGCCTTTTCAAGACGTTCACGATACAGATCATAGCGCAGATTGAATTTTTCCTCGCTCTCGTGCGATTCGCGCTCCGGTTCCTTCTTGGCGAGGTAATATTCATCGCGATACACGAACAACACCACATCGGCATCCTGCTCGATCGAGCCTGATTCACGAAGGTCGGCGAGATTCGGGCGTTTGTCCTCGCGCTGTTCAACCGCACGCGACAGCTGTGAGAGCGCCAGCACCGGAACGTCGAGTTCCTTGGCCATGGCCTTCAGCGAGCGGCTGATATTGGAAATTTCCTGCACGCGGTTTTCCGGCCGCACGCCAAGCTGTGGTGCCAGCATCTGAAGATAGTCGACCACGATCAGGCCAAGCCCGCCCGTGCGTTTCATCCGGCGGGCCCGGCTTGCCACCTGTGATACCGACAGGGCGGGCGTGTCATCGATAAAGAACGGGGCTGTCGACAAGGTGTCGCTTGCCTCGATCAGCCGGTCGAACTCCTCGCTGGAAAGCTGGCCCTGACGGATATTGTTCGAGTCGATTTGTGCCCGATCACTGAGTATCCTGATACCTAGCTGTTCGGCAGACATCTCCAGCGAGAAGAACGCCACCGGCGCGGCTGTTTCGCCGGTCTTGGTCGTTGTCGCGACGTGAAAGGCGATGTTTGTTGCCAGCGCCGACTTACCCATCGCCGGGCGGCCGGCAAGGATGATCAGGTCGGATTTGTGAAGCCCGCCCATCTTGGTGTTGAGCCCGGTCAGTCCGGTGCTGAAGCCGGAAAGCCCGCCATCCGACTTGCGGGCAATGGCTGCCTGGTTGATCGCCGCCGCCGCCACCTTGTCAAAGGATTTCAGGCCAGCCCCGGCCTCGCCTTGTTCGGCAAGCTGGAAGAGTTTCGCCTCGGCGGTTTCGATCTGTGTTGTGGCCGGCACATCGACATCGGGGTGGTTGGCGTCGGTGATGACATCATCACCAATCCGGATCAATTCGCGCCGGAGATGCGTTTCATAGATCGTCGCCGCATAGTCGGGCGCCTGCGCCAGGCTGATCACGCCATCTGCCAGCTCGCCGAGATAATCCTCGATCTCGGTTGTCTGGCCTTCCTCGGTGGCGCTGAAAAATGTCTTCAGGGTGACCGGGTTGGCAAGCTGGCCGCGGTCGATCAGCCGCATCATCGTGGCGAATATCCTGCCATGCAGCGGATCGTAGAAATGCTCGGCCCGGAGCCGGTCATCAACGCGCTCCATAACTTCATTGTCGAGCAACAGCGCGCCAAGCAGGTTCTGTTCGGCAGGCAGGTTGTTCGGCAGCTGGCGTGCCACGGGAATTCCGGCGGCAGCGGCAACGCCCCCGGGGAATGTTTCGATGTTGCTTGGTTCTTCGGCCATAGGCCACCCTAGCAAAGGTCGGTTGCCAAGGCTTCATGTGAACTTTGTGGAAATCGGGGATAAGTGAAAAAAATTGCTGCAGATGGCATCGGGGCGGTATCAGGCCGGCCTGTTCAGTTTCGCTGGACCGCATGTGGCGAAAAAAAAGCCGGGGCGAACCCCGGCTTTCCTAAATCGTCGTGGCTTTCGATCAGGCTTCGGTGTCTTCTGCCGAAGCGTCATCTGCGGATACGGCGTCTGCTTCGGCGGGGTCATCTCCAGCGGCCTCGGTGGCCGGTGCCGCTTCGATTGTGACCTCTTCGACGATATCATCATCGTCATCATCAATCAGGCCGGTCACGGCAACGCCGGTACGAAGCTGTGTTTCGGCTTCGTCAAGCGAGCGGGCCACATTGACTTTGACCGTCACGGTGACTTCCGGATGCAGGCGTATACGTGTGTCGTGAAGGCCAAGAGTCTTGATCGATTTCTCCATGACCACTTGCGCACGGGAGATCGTAAAGCCGGCCTCGGTCACCGCATCGGAGATGTCGCGCGATGTAACGGAGCCGAACAGCTGGCCCATTTCAGACGCGGCACGAACCATGCTGACGGCGAGACCTTCCATTTTGGCGGCTTCGGTTTCGGCATCGGAACGGCGGGCGAGATTGTCCGCCTCACGCTGTGACTTTTCGGTTTCGAACTTCTCGAGATTGATCTTGTTGGCGCGGAGTGCCTTGCCCTGCGGCAGCAAATAGTTGCGGGCATATCCGGGCTTGACCGATACGACATCGCCCATCTGACCAAGCTTCTCGACGCGTTCGAGCAGGATGATTTCCATGATTTTGTCTCTCCTTCCTGTCGTCCGACCTTACGAGGTCACGTATGGCATCAGGGCCAGAAACCGTGAACGCTTGATGGCGACAGCCAATTCGCGCTGTTTCTTCGCCGAAACGGCCGAGATGCGCGACGGCACGATCTTGCCGCGTTCGGATGTGTAGCGGGCCAGCAACTTGGTGTCCTTATAGTCGATCGGCTGTGCATTCGGCCCGGAGAACGGGCAGGATTTGCGGCGGCGGCCATAGGGGCGGCGGACGGCTTCGCGTTTGATTTCGAGCTGGGTCATTTCCTACTCCTCGGTCTTGGCGTCTTCGGCTGGTGCATCAGCCGGGGTTGCGGCTGGCGCATCAACCGGGCCTTCGGCCGGGCTTTCGGCCGGGGTTTCAGCCTTTGCAGCCTCGGCGCGCGGTGGGCGCGAGCCACGATCCCCACGATCCCCACGATCCCCGCGATCACCACGATCCCCGCGATCACCACGATCACCTTTATTCTGCATAATGATGGACGGGCCTTCCTCGACTTCCTCGATGCGGATGTTGAGGAAGCGAAGAACATCCTCGTTCAGGCCCATGATCCGCTCATACTCTTTCAGAGTGGCGGAGTCGGTCTCGAGGTTGAACATGATGTAATGGCCCTTGCGGTTCTTCTTGATCCGATAGGCAAGCGACCGCAGACCCCAATATTCACGTTTATGGATTTTTCCACCAGCTTCGGTAATGATGCCGGCAAATTCATCTGCCATGGATTCGACCTGTGTGGACGAAATATCCTGGCGCGCGATGAAAACGCTTTCATACAAGCGCATGCGTAACTCCTTCTGGCTCATCGTCCGCCTGCTCTGCGACGGACCAACCGGTTTCCCGGCAAGGAATGTTTCAGTGATGTAGGCATCGCCGACAGATGTCCGACGCAATGCAGGCCGCACAATACACGAAGACGGACCGTGTGCAAGGGAATAGTGTTGCAGCTATAAGGTGTCATGCGGTGCCGGGTGTGGCATAATCTCGGCAAATTACGCGGGCAATCACATCGCAATTTCAGAATGGCAGTTAAGAATGGCAGACCATCTGTGTCGATGGTGGGGCGATCAGGTGGAGTGAATGATGACAGGCAGTATCCTTTTTCAGTTTCCCGGCCAGGGCTCTCAGGTCGTCGGGATGGGTGGTTCGCTGGCGGCGGCGTTTCCCGAGGCACGCGCGGTTTTTGATGAGGTCAATGACGCTCTGGGCGAGGATCTGTTCGCGCTGATGCAGGACGGGCCCGAAGATGAACTTCGCCTGACCCGGAACGCCCAGCCGGCATTGTTCGCCGCTTCGATGGCGGGGCTTGCCGTGCTGCGAAGGGCGACCGGGCGCAGCGTTACCGAACTGACGGATTTTGTGGCCGGTCATTCGCTTGGCGAATATTCGGCACTGGCCTCGGTGGGAACGTTGTCGATCGGTGATGCGGCTCGCCTGCTGCGCCTTCGCGGTGACAGCATGCAAGGCGCGGTGCCGGCAGGTGAGGGGGCGATGGCGGCCATCCTCAACGCCGAGGAAGCGGTGGTGGATGAAATCGTGGCCGAGGCGGCCGCCAGCGGCGTGATCCAGTTTGCCAATGACAACGCCCCCGGCCAGATTGTTGTCAGCGGTGCCGCGGCGGCGGTGGACCATGCCATCGAGTCGGCCAAGGCGCGTGGGATCCGTCGCGC
The DNA here is from genome assembly GCA_965657415.1 of Puniceispirillaceae bacterium (SeqCode). GTDB lineage: Bacteria > Pseudomonadota > Alphaproteobacteria > Puniceispirillales > Puniceispirillaceae > UBA8309. Next base: position 82,234 of record CBFHNZ010000001.1, read on the forward strand.
CATCAAGCTTCCTGTCAGCGCACCATTCCATTGCAGCATGATGCAGCCTGCTGCCGAAGCGATGGCAGAGGCGCTGGCCAGTGCCGACATGAAAGATGCCGCGGTGCCGGTCTTCTGTAATGTTACCGCCGCCACCGAAACCGACGCTGGCGCGTTGCGCAACAATCTCATAACCCAGGTCACCGGCCGCGTGCGCTGGCGCGAGACGCTTTTGGCCGCCAGTGCGGCCGGTGTGTCCCGCTTTGTCGAGATTGGCACAGGCAAGGTGCTGTCGGGTCTGGTGAAACGGACCATGGATGATCCCATCATCGTCAATTTGGACAATGCCGATGATCTGGACTCGGTGCTGGGTGAACTGTAGGGTCGCCGCATATCGGGCGTGAGGCCCGACCATTATAAAAACCGTAATAAAAGGTGCCAGGACACCGGGGACACCCAGGGCGCCCGGAATATGATTAACCTGGAATCTAAGCAACAGGAGCCTTCATGTTTGATCTGTCAGGCAATAGTGCGCTGATTACCGGCGCAAGTGGTGGTATCGGAGCAGCGATTGCACGCGCCCTGCATGCCAGTGGCGCCACCGTGGTTCTGCATGGCACGCGGGCGGAACGCCTTGCCACGCTTGCGGATGAACTTGGCGATCGTGCGCATGTCGTCACCGCCAACCTGGCCGACCGCACTGAAGCCGCCGGTCTGATCGATGAAGCAGCGGCGGCTGTCGGCGCGCCGATCTCGATCCTTGTCAACAATGCCGGCATTACGCGCGACAATCTGGCGATGCGGATGAAGGATGAAGAATGGGATGAGGTTCTGAATGTCAACATGACGGCCGCGATGACAGTCGCGCGGGCCTCGCTGCGCAGCATGATGAAGGCCCGCCACGGGCGGATCATCTCGATCTCCTCGATTGTTGGCGTGACCGGCAATCCGGGTCAGGCCAATTATGCCGCGTCGAAGGCCGGTATGATCGGGTTCAGCAAGGCACTTGCTGCTGAAGTTGCCAGCCGTGGCATTACGGTGAATGTGGTGGCACCGGGATTCATTGAAACGCCGATGACCGACGAGCTTGGCGAGTCGCAGCGCGAGGCATTGTTGGGACGGGTGCCGGTGGGGCGGCTTGGCACCGCGGATGAGGTGGCCTCGGCCGTTTTGTTCCTTGCCAGCGCCGAGTCCGCCTACATCACGGGATCGACCATTCATGTGAATGGCGGGATGGCCATGCTGTAATCCGGTCGGGGGCAATGCCGCCAATTCTCGCATCGGGTGGCAGGTGCTGGTGACGCTTGTCCATGGCGGACAGGCTCGGCGGTGACTCTTTAGGGTGGCGCAGGTGTGAAAACTGTGTTATCTGCCGCCAACTTTGAAATTCTGGGTCCCGGCTCGGGGCCGTTTCAACCTTCTTGGAGGGGTCTTTAATGAGCGATATTGCAGATCGTGTTCGGAACATCGTTGTAGAACATCTTGGCGTCGACGCCGACAAGGTTGTGGATGGCGCAAGCTTCATCGACGATCTTGGTGCTGACAGTCTCGACACCGTCGAGCTGGTCATGGCATTCGAGGAAGAGTTCGGTGTGGAAATTCCGGACGACGCTGCCGAGCGCATTCTGACCGTGAAGGACGCCGTTTCCTTCCTGGAAGAAAGCGCCGCCTGATCAGGCGCAAGAAATGTTTTCAGCCCCCGGCTCGTTGCCCTGCAGTTGGGTGTGTTCGGGGGCTGGCATGTTTTAGAGCTATTGTTTCCCAGATCAGGAGAAAAACGTGCGTCGCGTAGTTGTCACCGGTCTTGGAATGGTCACCCCGCTTGGTGTCGGGGTCGATCTGAATTGGTCGCGTATTCTGGCTGGGAAAAGCGGCATCAGCCGTATCACCCAGTTCGCGGTGGATGATATCACATGCCAAATCGCCGGTCAGGTTCCTGGCCCGGACGAGGAAGGCGGCCTGAACCTTGACGATTTTATTGACCCTCGCGAACAGCGCCGCCAGGACAGGTTTATCCAGCTTGGTGTTGTTGCGGCCCAGCTTGCGGTAGAGGATTCCGGCTGGAAGCCTGATGACCGCGAGGCACAGAACCGGACCGGCGTGATGATCGGGTCCGGCATTGGCGGTCTTGAAACCATCGTGAAGACCGATCAGTTGATGTCCGAGCGTGGCACCCGCAAGATCAGCCCATTCTTCATCCCCTCGGCATTGATCAATCTGGTGTCGGGTCATGTGTCGATCAAATATGGCTTTCGTGGTCCAAACCATGCCGTTGTTACCGCTTGTTCGACCGGGGCACATGCCATTGGTGATGCGGCCCGTATGGTGGCGCTTGACGACGCCGATGTGATGGTGGCCGGCGGCGCCGAGGCCGCCGTATGCCGTATTGGTATGGCCGGATTTGCCGCTGCCAGGGCGCTGTCGACAGGATATAATGACCAGCCGGAAAAAGGCTCACGGCCTTGGGACAAGGGCCGTGATGGCTTTGTCATGGGCGAGGGGGCAGGCATTGTCGTTCTCGAGGAGCTGGAGCATGCAAAGGCCCGCGGCGCAACAATCTATGCCGAAATAAAAGGCTATGGCATGTCCGGTGATGCCTATCATATCACCGCGCCTGCCGAAGATGGTGATGGTGGGTTCCGCGCCATGCAGGCGGCCCTGAAGCGCGCTGGTTTGACGCCTGCCGATATCGATTATGTGAATGCGCATGGCACATCGACCCCGCTGGGTGACCTGATCGAGGCCGGCGCGGTGCGCCGCCTTCTTGGCGATGCCGTCGGTTCGGTGTCGATGTCTTCGACCAAGAGTGCGACCGGGCACCTGCTGGGGGCGGCCGGTGCCATTGAAGCCATCTATTCGATCAAGGCCGTGCAGTCCGGCGAAGTGCCGCCAACGCTTAATCTTGAGGACCCCGAAGATGCGGTTGCCGATTTTGACCTCGTGCCGTTGAAATCGCGCAAACGTCAGGTACGCAACGCGATGTCGAACTCGTTCGGATTTGGTGGCACCAACGCGTCGCTGATTATCGGCCAGGTCACCTGATGCTGCGTTCCGCCGGCCGGTTCTTGATCCGGACGGTGGGGCTGCTTGGCCTCGCGGCCGCGTTGGTGGCCGGTAGCTGGTTTGCCGTTGACAGGGTGATTGTGCAGGCTGACGGGCCGCATCAGAAGGCCGTTCTGATCCAGATTTCACCGGGCGATGGCCATGCCACCATTCGCTGGACGCTGAAACGGGGTGGTGTGATCCGCGAGCCTTACCACTATGACGCCGCCCGGATCATGGCGGGCGCATCCTTTGTGCCGAAGGAAGGCGAGTTCGAGATACCGCCACAGGCCAGCCTTGCCACCATCATGGACATCATTCATCTCGGGCGCAGCTATCAGCGTCGCCTGACCATTATCGAGGGGCTGACTTCGGCTGAAATCCGCGATGCGATGCTGGGCAACGCGCATTTTTCCGGTGAAATTACGGTGCCGCTTGATGAGGGCAGCCTGTTGCCGGAGACCTATTTCTACACACATGGCACCAGCCGCGATGCCATGCTGACGCGCATGCAGGAAAAGCGGGCGCTGACGCTTGCCGAGGCATGGATCGACCGCGCACCTGATCTGCCTTACAAGACGCCGCGCGATGCGCTGATCCTGGCCTCGATCATCGAACTTGAAACTGGTGACAGTGCCGAACGGCGGGAGGTTGCCGGTGTATTCGTCAACAGGCTGAAACGCGGCATGCGCCTGCAATCAGACCCGACGGTCCTGTATGGTGTCGAGGGCGGTGCCAACCGTCCTATCCGGCGCTCCGATCTCAAGCGCAAGACCGAGTGGAATACCTATGTCATCAAGGGATTGCCGAAAACGCCGATCTGCAATCCAAGCCTTGAAGCGATCAACGCCGCGCTGGCACCGGCACAAACGGAAAACCTCTATTTTGTCTCTGACGGCAAGGGCGGGTTGCGATTTGCAAGGACGCTGGACGAACATAACCGGAATGTACGATTATTCCGGCAGGCACAGCGACAGGCGGGCCTTCGTGATGACTGAAAACGAGACCCGGAAAGAGGAATTGTCATGACAGGGACTGCGCAGACAGCCGCCGCAATAGGTCGCCGAGGGCTTATGCTGGTGTTGTCGTCACCTTCGGGGGCCGGGAAAACTTCAATCGCGCGGCAATTGCTGGCCGAAGATGCAAATCTGACTTTGTCGGTTTCGGCGACGACCCGGTCGGCGCGCCCGAACGAGGTCGATGGCCGCGATTATCATTTCGTTGATCAGGCACGGTTTGACGCGATGATCGCTGCAGATGAATTTCTGGAATACGCAACCGTGTTCAACAATTCCTACGGCACGCCGAAAGCCGATGTCATGGCGGTGTTGGCGGCTGGCGGCGACGTGCTGTTTGATATTGACTGGCAGGGAACGCAGCAGGTGGCGAATGCGGCGGGTGACGATCTTGTGTCCGTGTTCATCCTGCCGCCGTCGCGATCCACGCTGCAGGCGCGCCTTGAAACGCGCGCGCAGGACAGTGACGAGGTGGTGGCCGCCCGCATGGCAAAGGCGTCGGATGAGATCAGCCATTACCGCGAATATGACTATATCGTCGTGAATGATGATCTGGACAGGTCGGTCGGCGCAGTCCGCGCGATCCTCGCCGCCGAGAGATTGCGCCGCGGCAGGCAGATCGGAATGACCGAATTTGTCCGCACGCTTCAGGCCGAGGGTGACTGACCCTCTGGCGGCACGCCAACCTCGCGCGCCAGTCTGCAGAATGCTTCGATATCAAGGTCTTGCGGCCGACCCCGGGGGTCGATGCCGGCGCGGGTCAGCAGGGTCTCGCCGCCAATCGGTTTCAGTGATGCCCGCAGCATCTTGCGACGCTGGCCAAAGGCAAGGCGGGTGACATGCTCCAGCGCCAGCCTGTCACAGTCATGGCGCGGCGCGGCAAGCGGCCTGATATGCACCACCGAGGATGTTACCTTCGGCGCGGGCACGAAGGCATCCGGCGGGATATCGAACAGGATCGCGGCATCCGCCATCCAGCCGGTCAGGATGCTAAGTCGCCCGAAAGCGCTGTCGCCGGGTTGGGCGGTGATCCGCTCGGCAACCTCTTTCTGGAACATCAGGGTCAGCGATTCAAAGGCGGTGGCATGGCCGAGCCACTGGATCAGCAATGTCGTTGCGATGTTATAGGGAAGGTTGGCGACGATACGGCGCGGCGCATGCCCCATTTCCCACAATGGTGTCTTCAGGGCGTCTGCCTCGACAAGGTCAAGACGGTCACCGGCGGCGGCAAGAAGCGAGGCGAGAACGGTGCCGGCGCGAAAATCCTTCTCAATCGCGATGACCTTTTGCGCCCCTTCCAGCAACAGAGCCCGCGTCAATCCCCCGGGTCCGGGTCCAACCTCTATCGTGGTGCCGTCCAGCCTGCCGGCGCTGCGGGCGATGCGGCGCGTCAGATTCAGATCAAACAGGAAATTCTGGCCAAGTGATTTCCGCGCCCGCATGTCCAGCTCGCCAACAAGCTGCTTCAGTGGCGGCAGCGCCTCAATGGCGGCGTTTCCGCGATGCGGTTCAGGTCTTGGCATGACGGTTTATGGCCATCGATCGAGCCATGCGAATGGCGGCAACAAGGCTGTCCGCATGCGCGATACCTTTTCCGGCAATGTCAAAGGCAGTGCCGTGATCAGGCGAGGTGCGAATGAAATCCAGTCCCAGCGTGACATTCACCCCGCCATCGAAATCAAGTGTCTTGATCGGAATCAGCACCTGGTCATGATACATGCCGAGAACGCCGTCATAAGTCGCGCGCGCCCGTTCATGGAACAGCGTATCCGCCGAAACGGGTCCGAATGCCTTAATCCCGGCTGCCTGAAGCCGTCTCACCGCCGGTGCGATCAGCTGCTCATCCTCGTTGCCAAACTGCCCTTTTTCACCGGCATGCGGGTTCAGGCCGCAAACGGCGATACGCGGCTCGGCGCAGGCAAAATCCATCTTCAATGATTCGGCAAGCAACACCCCTTTGGTAAAGATATCATCGCCTGTCAGCGCGTCGGGAACCTCGCGCAGGGCGATGTGGATTGTTACCGGGACCACGCGCAGCGCATCACACGCCAACATCATCGCCGGGGCACCGGTCCGCGGCGCCGACAATGTCGCGAGGAATTCGGTATGTCCCGGATGGGCAAAGCCGGCCTCTTGCAAAACGGCCTTGTTGATCGGGTTGGTGACCATCGCCGCAGCGCTGCCGTCACGGACCAAGGCGGCGGCCTTGCGGATGCTGTCAATGATGACCGGCGCGTTGCGCGGATCAGCGGTGCCAGCGCCGGGTGGATGTGCCCATTTTACCGGCATGACAGCAAGTTCCTCATCCATCACAGCCAGTTCGGCCGGCGTGTCGACAATGCGTGTTTTCACGGCAATGTTCAGGCTGTCTGCCAGTGCCGCCAGTCGCTGCGGGTCCTCGATAATGGCAAAACCGCGTTCGCCGGCGGCATGGGCCTTCAGCGTGATTTCGGCCCCAATGCCGGCGGGGTCACCCGGCGTGAGAATGATCGGCAGGGTGCTGGCGGGCGTGGCGCTGGCGGGTGTGGTTCTGGCGGGCGTTATGGGACCAGATGAGGTGGCAGGTGTCATCAGCCGTCGCGGCGTTCGATAACAGCCGTCCGGCGTAATTTCAGTGCCTGACGTTCGCTGAGACTACCAAAGACCCGGTCAAAGAATATCTGTCTGATTTCGTCACGGCCCGGCAGTTGAAGCTCAGGTTTCTGTAGCCGGCATATCATCATCGAGGCAACACCTTCGGCAAAGGCCAGCGGCTCGGAAGGTTTGCCTGTTTCGAGTGACGCAATCAGCTGCTGCATCTGCGGTGCCATATCGGCAACCAGCATTTCATCAAGCCGGGCAAAGGCACCGCTTCCATATGTCGTGTTGAGGGCTTCCATGCTACTACAGTCGGCGATGCCTGATGTATCACGGGACACTCTGGCTGCAGCTTCAAGCCTGTCGGCCTCCGTGGCGTTGGCAGGAATTGGCAGGATGGCGCGTGCCAGCCAGACCTTTGACTGTGAAGTGTCGACCAGTCCGTTCCTGCGCTCGCCGGTATGCCGCAGAATATAATACGCCCCGTCCAGCAGAATAGGATCGGTGACCTCACCGCTCTCCAGACCATCCACCCCGTCACGAAAGGCTTTTGGCAGTTTTTCAACCATCACCCAGCCGATATTGCCGCCCCGCGTTGCGCTGCCGGCGGCGGAATATTGCCGCGCAATCTCGGCGAAACTGGCACCCTTTCGAACGGCAGCAACAACTTCTCTTGCCAGCGACTCGGTCTGGGTCAGGTCTCGGGACGGTCCAGGAGCAAGAACGATCTCTCCAAGCTGGATCTGCGGTTTCGCCGCGTTCAGTCTGATCCGCTCAAGCTCTTCATCGATCATTACCTCGATATTCGAGAATTTCTCCTGGAACCGACCGCGGATATAGTTCGACCAGGCAAGGTCGCTGGTATATTTCTGCTGCACCGTCATCGGGTCAACACCTGATTCGCGCAGAACGATGGCACCGGATCGGTTGTTGTCACCAAAATTCTGGTTCATGAAGTTGCGCGCCTCGGGCAGGACAGTGGATTCCACGTCGGGGATCATGCCCTTGGCTTCTGCGAGGCGAAGTGTATCGTCGATGAGGAGTTGCAAGGCGTCCTCGTAGACACGGGCGCGATTGTCATCGGTGATCCGGATATTGGTGGCGAATTCCAGGAACCGGGCGCGTTGTTCGACATCATAATTGGTGATCGGGTGTTCATTCACCGTTGCCACGATGCCGATCTGTGCGACGGCAAGGCCGGACCAGACAAGAATGGCGGCGATGGTTTTGATCAGCAGGATATTGGTGATGGTGCGCATTGTCTTCATGATCATTCAGGCTTCATCCATTCTGGCAAGCATAATGGTGCCGATAACGGCTACGGTGAGTGCCGGTGCCCAGGCAGCAAGAATGGCTGGGAGACGTAAGGATTCGCCAAGCACCTGCATGAAATGGCTGAACAGGGTCACTGCAACAGCTATGATCATGCCACGGGTAAAAAGTCTTACGCGCCGGCCTCTGACCAGATTTGTAAGTGTCGCACGGGCACTGATCATGGCGAGCCCAATCAACAGAAACGGCATTGCCATCAATTTATGGAAATGAATCCGATGTTCAACCGCCGGCAGGCCGGCCCGTTCAAGGATCGCAATGAAGGACGGCAGTGAATAGACGGCAATGGTGTTGGGGGGCTCGCTCGAAAGGCCAAGGTCAAGTATGCCAAGGCTGCTTGGCAGCATCATGCTTCCATGTTCAGACAAGACACCATCACGATTCCAGGCATGTGCATCTTCAATGATCCACCCGCTGTCGGTAAGCTGCATGGTCTCTGCCCTGATCCGCAAATCAAGATCATTCTCCTGATCAAACTTATAGATCACAGGGTTGATGATACTGGATATCCCGACTTCCAGCATTTCGCCATGGATAATAAACCGGCCCTCCGGATGCTCGTCGCGGAGCCATATACCGTCTGCCGACACCGACAATCTCTGCTCGTCACTGCCGAAAATCGAATTCATCAGGCTTTCATAATGACGCGATGTGACCGACCCAATCGGGTTGATAACGCTGACATAAAACACACCAACAAGGAAGGCGACAGCCGCCACAGGGCTAAGCACGGACCAGATCGATTTTCCAAAACCACGACTGACCACGAACTCATTCGTGCGGTTCCAGGATTCAAAACAGACCATTGAACCGATGATCAGTACGATTGGCAGAATCATCTCGATGACGGTGGGAATGTTCAGCAGGACAAGGTTCAGGATGCTGACATCATCGGTTGTCTGCCTGTTGCTGCTGCGGCGGACCAGTTCAACGGCCTGGATCAACGAAACGATGATTGTCAGGCCAACACCGCTTGCCATGATCCATGCCAGATACCTGCCGCCGAAATAGCGGAACAGGGTGCCGGAAATTCCCGTTCTGATCATGAATATGCCCCGGCGCGCTGGTCACGCACGGATTGGATATGGGTGAGGGATGGCACGATAATCATCATCAGCATGAAAAGGCCGGGTATGATCACGCTGGCATAGAGAAGCGGCACAGTCGCGGGAATTGTTGTGACAAGTGATCGCGCCGAAATCACCGCTGCGATGCAGAGCATGCCGGCGCAGAAGGTCATTGTCATGCGGCGCGACCAGCTGTTGCGCCTGACCTGCCCGTACAATACCCCGCAACTTGCAGTCAACACGAGAACGAGCGCCAAAACCGGCGATACGATGCGATAATGTCCCTCCGCGCGTCTTTGGTTGACGTAGTCGGGGCTTGGCGACTTGGCAGGATCGAGAAGGTTGGCGATGGAATCCTCGTTCATGTCAATCGACATCCGCGCCGCCTCTTTGCGGCCCTGCGGGGCGATTGTCACTGTGTGCGTGTCGAACAGCAGCTTTGCCCCGGCTTCCTCATCACTGCCCAACTCCATTCGTTCGCCGTCCTGGAGCAGTACTGCCGGAAGCCCGTCGCGTTCAATAAACTTTCCGACGCGCGCGGTCAGGGTGATGATCTTGCCCGCGGTGCGTTCATCGTGAATGAAAATGTCACGGGCCATCCCGTTGTCGAATTTTTCGCCAATCAGCATTGTCATGCCGTCAACGACATCAATGAACACATCATCCTGAAGCATGACGGTGGGGATGCTGTTGCGGACCTTGAACTGAACCTGTTTGTAAATGCCAAAGCTCGCTGGGAGCAGGATGGTCGAATTCACCACCAGCATGACGGTCAGCAGGACGCCGAGCCCGATCGGTGCCCGGGCCAGCTGCAGCGCGCTTCTACCGCTGGCCTGCATGACAAGCAGTTCCCGGTCGGCGACGGCACGGTGGAAAACCCAGGTGACAGCGACAAAGGCACCGATCGGCACGGCGATTGTCAGCCAGAGCGGGATCACGGTGACCGACATCAGCAGAAATTCGGAAATGGGTGCGCCCCGGTTGATCACCACCTCGAGAATGCGGATTGTCTGAAACAGCCACATGATGCCGACAAGTGTGATCGACACCGCGATGGTTGTTCGCATCATCTGCGCAAAAAGATAGCGGTCGAATTGCATAGTGGCCCCTTGAGACTCTGCGGGCATGATTACCATATGAAAACCGGAAAAAGCAAAAGCTATGACGCATGAAGATGGCTGGCGGGGTGAATATGACCCCCGCATCATGACGCCGGTTTGACATGATTGTGGCAAAGCTGTTTTATCGAACGCCCTTCTTCCGCCGTGCAAGTCGGCTCGCGGGAAAATTTCAGACAGGACAGGCATATGGCATCCAAACTCGATCTCTCCTTTTCCTCGACCATTCCGGACGGCAGTCATGCGATCATCTGCCTTGTTGCCGAAGGTGGTACCTTGTTGCCAACACTGGACAAGGCGGCAGCCGCAGCGGTCATCGCTGCCATGTCAGCCGCCCAATTCACCGGCGAGACCAACAAATCGCTGACATTGTTTCTTGAGACAGGTGTTTTTGTGCTTGTTGGCACCGGTACGGGGGTAGGTGCGGGAAGCGCGGCAGAGGAAGTCGGCGGCCGGGTCCTGTCCGCGGTTGATGGGCTCGAGACAAAACGCGCCTGCCTCCCGGATCAGGGTCTTGGCGATGAGGTAATGGCGGACCTGCTCATGGGGATGATGTCCGCCGCCTATCATTTCGAGGATTATTTCACCGAGACAACAAAGCGTGAGAAAACGGTTCAGGTCACGGTTGTGTCGGACAGTCTGGAAGAGGCGCACCCGGCCGTCAGTGATCGGATGGGCCTGATGAAGGGCGTAGAATTGGCACGAAATCTTGTCTTTGAGCCGCCCAACAAGCTGTTCCCGGTGGAATTTGCCTCCCGTTGCACGGCCCTTGAGGCACTTGGTGTCGAGATGTCGATCCTTGATGAGGAGGCGATGAGTGATCTTGGCATGGGTGCCCTGCTAGGTGTTGGCCAGGGAAGCCGGCGTGAATCGCGCTTGGTCGTCATGAACTGGCGCGGCGGTGCAGAAGAAGATCCCATCGCGCTTGTCGGCAAGGGGGTTACCTTCGATACCGGCGGTATCTCGCTGAAGCCGGCCAAGGGTATGGAGGACATGAAGTTCGACATGGGTGGAGCCGCTGCCGTTGTCGGCACGATGATGGCGATTGCGTCGCGCAAGGTGGCGCGCAACGTCGTCGGTGTGATCGGTCTGGTCGAGAATATGCCAGATGGCAACGCGCAACGGCCGGGGGATGTCGTGACCTCGATGTCCGGCAAGACAATCGAGGTGATCAACACCGACGCCGAAGGCAGGCTGGTGCTGGCGGATGCGCTGCATTACACGCAGACGCGTTTCAAGCCACAGGCGATGGTCGATCTGGCAACCCTGACCGGGGCGATGATTGTCGCGCTTGGCAAGGAATATGCCGGGGTGTTCAGCAACAGCGACGGCCTGTCCGACCAGCTGTCAAAGGCCGGCGAGGCAACGCTTGAGCCTGTCTGGCGCATGCCGCTTGGCAAGGCTTATCACCAGCAGCTCAAATCCCATATCGCCGACATGAAGAACATTGGTGGCCCGGCAGGCGGGTCAATCACGGCGGCATGTTTCCTCGAACGCTTCGTCACCGACACACCCTGGGCGCATCTCGATATCGCCGGTAAGGCGTGGGCCGACAAGGCAACCAAGACCGTGCCGAAAGGTGGCACGGGCTATGGAGTCAGGCTACTCAGCAGGCTTATCGATGACTGGCAGCCGGTGGATAGCGCCGCAGATGACAGCTAACAGGCAGAAGCGGGATATGGCGTCAAGAAACGGAGCGCCAAGAAACAGGGCGCAAAAGGAAACCTGGCATGCCGCAGGTTGATTTCTATCACCTGACAAAGTCCGAACTGCCGGACGCGCTGGTCCTGTTGATCGAGAAGTCACGCCAGGCTGGCCGCAAGGCTCTGATCCACTGCCCGCGGCCGGCCGCCGAGGCGATCGATGATGATCTCTGGACACGGGAGCCTGATTCCTGGCTGCCGCATGGGCTTGATGATGGCGAAGGTACGTCGCACGCCGTGGCATGGATTGTGTCAGAGGGAAAGGCCAACCCGATTTCGGCTGAGTTTCTTTTTCTACTGCATGGCGCCGAACGCGAGGATATGGCCAGTTTCGAGCGGGTCTTCAATCTGTTTGACGGGCGCTCCGAGGCGCAGGTCGACCAGGCCCGCGCGCAGTGGCAGGCATGGCGCGGCATGGCAGGGTTGGAGATGCGTTATTTCGCGCAGGATGATGAAGGGAAATGGGAACAGCGGGCCTAATGGTCTCACACGGTCCCGACCGCCATTCACAAAGCTCTTTTGTCCTTGTAACCGGGCGCGTCTGGCCCTATTAAGGCGGCGTCCGTGCAGGGCCTTAACATCCCTGCTTTCACCAGTTTAACGCTGTTCAATTCAGTCAAAGGGAAACCCATGGCTCTCGAAAGAACTTTCTCCATCATCAAGCCGGACGCCACGCGGCGCAACATTACCGGCCAGATCAACGCCCGTCTTGAGGCTGCCGGCCTGCGCATTGTCGCCCAGAAGCGCAAGCAGTTGAGCCAGGCCGAGGCACAGGCCTTCTATGCCGTTCACAAGGAACGCCCGTTCTATAATGACCTTGTCGCCTTCATGACCTCGGGCCCCGTCGTGTTGCAGGTTCTCGAAGGCGAGAACGCCATCGCCAAGAACCGTGAAGTGATGGGTGCCACCAACCCGGCTGAAGCTGCCGACGGTACGATCCGCAAGGATTTCGCTGAATCCATCGAAGCCAATTCGGTGCATGGTTCGGACGCGCCCGAGACCGCCGCCAACGAGATTGCATTCTTCTTCTCGGGAAGCGAAATCACTGGCTGACAAACCCAAAATTCTGCAAGCAATCGGGTCTGAAAACAAAAACGGCGGCATCTCAATGCCGCCGTTTTTCTGTATCGCGCCAATGCCCCTAGAGCAGGGTGACAGCCATGATAACCAGCGTCAGAATGACCAGTACGACGACGATCTTCGAGCCGTTCATAAAGCTGTTGTAAAAGTTCAGATGCGCTTGAGCTTGCTTGTCAAAACCGTTGGTGTTCATGTGATAAGGCTCCCCGCCATGTCTCAAATCCACATCAGGTTATGGCGTAACGCTGCGCTGAAATCAATATCAAGCCTGAGATCAACGGCAAGATTGTTTGGCGGCCCGGCTGGCTGACCGCCAAACATCAGGGCCAGATGACCGCTGGTTGCAAGATGCCGGCAATGCTTTCATCGACATTGCCAAGCAACTGCTCACCCTGTCGCCAGCGCGGCACACCGTCGCTGATTTGCAACGCCCCACTGGCCAGTGCCATGATGACAAAGGGATAGAGAGCATGTTCCAGCTTCAGGACACGCGCCGCCAGTTCTGATTCTGTCTCATCTTCGGCAATGGTCAGTGCGGCCTGCAGCAGGACAGGGCCATCATCCAGACGCGGCGTGACGATATGCACGGAGGCGCCGTGCGCCGTGCCTTCCCCGGCAAGCGCGCGGGCATGCGTGTTAAGCCCCTTCAGATCGGGTAGCAGCGACGGGTGGATATTGATGATCCGGTTGCTGAATCTGGTGACAAATTCGGCTGACAGTATCGCCATATAGCCGGCCAGCAACACCCAGTCGGCCTCCGCCGCCTCGATGGCCTCCGCCATGGCTGCCTCATGCGCCAACCTGTCGGCAAAGTCATTGCGATCGACAAGCTGTGTCGGCAGGCCGCGTGCGGCAGCGCTGTCCAGCCCGGCGCAGACTGTGTTTGCTGCAACCAGAACGATTCTGGCGTCATCCGGCATATCCACAATGATCTCGGCAAGCCGCAGCATATTGCTGCCGCGGCCGGAAATCAGGATGGCAACTCGTATCATGAGGCAGTGGGCCAGCTGTCCATCGAGACAAACTCGACAGCCGGACCGTCACCGCGCGCGACCAGCTCGCCGGCGATCCAGGCTGCCGGCTCACCATTTTCATGCAGGGCGGCGAGGCAGGTTTCGGCATTGGGGGCAGAAACAAAAATCAACATGCCGATACCGCAATTGAAGGTGCGTGCCAGCTCTGCCGAACGCACCCCGCCGACGCGCCCCAGCCAGTCGAATATCGGCGGCAGACGCCAGCTGGCACAATCAAGCCGCAGTGCCAGATTATCGCCATGGATACGGGGCGGGTTTTCGACAAGGCCGCCGCCTGTAACATGGCAGATGCCGGTGACATTGCCATGTGCATGCGCGGTGCGCGCGGCATGATGATAGATTCTGGTCGGGGCAAGAAGCGCCGCGCCAAGGCTGCCGTCAACGCCGGTGATATTGTCATCAAGACTGACGCCGGCAAGGTCGATGATCTTGCGAACCAGCGAGAACCCGTTTGAATGAACGCCTGATGAGGGAAGGGCAATCGCGACATCGCCGGCTGTCGGCATGTCACGCGACAGCAACGTGCCGCGTTCCGCCGCGCCAACGGCAAAACCCGCAAGGTCGAACCCACCGCCAGGATAAACCCCCGGCATTTCAGCCGTTTCGCCGCCGATCAGGGCGGCCTCACATTCCACACAGCCATCGGCAATCCCGGCAATCACTTCGGCAGCGATGGTGCGGTCAAGCTTGCCTGTGGCAAAATAATCAAGGAAGAACAGCGGCACCGCCCCCTGGGCGATGATGTCATTGACGCACATTGCCACCAGGTCAATGCCAAGCCCGCGATAGCTGCCAACGGCACGGGCTAGTTCCAGTTTTGTGCCGACACCGTCGGTGGCGGCGACGAGGATCGGATCCTCGAAACCGGCGGCGCGTATATCGAACAGGCCGCCAAATCCACCTAGCGCGACATCCGCCCCGGCACGGCGTGTTCGCCTGGCATCAGGCGCAATATCCCGGACGAGCGCGTCGCCGGCGTCGATATCGACCCCGGCATCGCGATAGCTGAGTGAATTCCGTACCGGCGATTTGTCCGTCATGCTGGCAAGTCCACGGGGTAATGGTGTAGTAATGAAAGCAGCAGCCATCATACCGTTTCGACATCATGCGTATAGTCCCATTCTGCCCGTCATTGTCATTGCCGCTCCGGCGCCTCGGTGCCGGATTGCCGATTGTTGTTCTGCTTGTTGGGTTGGTGGGCGCGAAGATCCCGGCGGCCTATGCCTTTGAGCAATGCCCGTCACCGCAGTTCGGTGTGAAAGCGATTGCCATCGACCGCACCGAGGCGACGGCTGAGGAGGCGCAGAGCCGTGGCATCCAACAGGCAGCCCGGATCGGTTTTCAACGCGTGCTGTTGCGCCTGCTGCGTGACAACGCTGCGGCTTCGGCCTTCATTGAAGGGCATGACCCCGACCAGTTTGTCGATTTCTATCACATCGCGAGCGAGAATAGCCTTGAGGGACGTTATATCGCCGAGCTGGATTACTGTTTCCAGGCACAGCGCTTGCGCGCCGCCATGCGCGCGGCCGGCCTGCAATGGGCCGAGTTGATCAGTCCGAAGATTCTGGTGCTGCCGGTCTGGCTGGCGCCAGATGGCGCGCGTGCCTGGCAGGCTGACAATCCGTGGCTTGCTGGCTGGCGTGACGCTGTTGCCAAGGCCGACGGCCTGGTCGATTTCACCCTGTTGGCGCCGACCATTGTGAATGAACGCAGTCTTCGCGCCGAGGATATTGTTGCCGCCGATCCCAGAACCCTGCGCCGCGCCGCCACGGTGGCAGGTGCCGAGCAGATCATGCTGGTCATTGCGCAGCTGGATTATGTCGGGTCGAAACAGGTGCTGACGGTTGACGGTACGCTGTTCACGGACACGGCAGAGGAGCTTACGGTTCTGGCCAATATGGTCGACCGCCCGGTCTTTGATAATTTGGATATGCAGCTTGATTATGCGCGCATGTATATTCTGGGTGAGCTTGAGACAGGCTGGCACCGCGCCAACCTTATCGAAGCGGGGGAGGCGCGTGAAATCACTGTGCAGGTGCCGGTGGCCAGTCTCCGGGATTGGGCGGCGCGTCTTGATGCCTTTGCTTCGCTGGCCGTGATCGACAGCTATATCGTGCGACAGCTCGACATGCGTGGGGGGCTGGTCACCCTGAAAATGGTTGGCAGCGATGCGGCCATTTCAAATGCGCTGGCAACTCGCAATCTCCGGCTGCGAAAACGCGATGACGGCGTCGGCGTCATTGAACCGTTCTAGCCCCTGATGCCGATGCGACAGCTCCCCCTCGACCTTCAGTTTCTCACCGCACAGGGTCGTGATGATTTCATCATCGGTGACAGCAATCGGCTGGCTGCGACGATGATCGACCGCTGGCCGGACTGGCCCGGCCAGTTCCGAGCCGTGAACCTTGTCGGCCCGCCGGCCAGTGGCAAGGGTCATCTTGCCGCCATCTGGCGTGAACAATCCGGCGCCCGGTCTCTGGCGGCCCTTGCGGACTGGCGTCCGCAGATTGAGGCCGCGCATTATATACTGGAATCACCTCGCCCCGGGTCAGACTGGCCGGATGAGCCGCTGTTCCATCTCCTCAACCGCACGACCGAGGATGCATCCTCGCTGCTGATCCTCAGCCCTGAACCGGTGGCCGGACTGGCATGGCGTCTCCCCGATCTGGTGTCGCGGATGCGGGCTCTCAACCTTGTGCGTCTCGAGCGGCCGGATGATGCGTTGCTGTGTCGGCTGCTGGAAAAATATTTTGCCGACAGACAACTTGCCGTCAGCCGTGAGGTGGTTGATTACATGGTTGGCCGTATGGAACGGAGCTTTCTTGCGGTGCAGACAATCGCCGCGGCGATGGACCGCCGGGCGCTTGCCGAGCGGCGCAATCTTACCCTGCCGCTGGCCCGCGAGATTATGGCCGAATTTGCCGATGGCGTGCATTCACGACAATCGGCGCTTCCCACGAAAATGGATGAACAGGAGAGCTAGATGCTGGATTTTGGAATTTCGGGAAAGACCGCTGTTGTGTGCGCGTCGAGCAAGGGGCTCGGCTTTGGCTGTGCGGATGCGCTGGCGGCGGTTGGCGTCAATCTGGTGATGAATGGGCGCACCGCTGAAACGCTGGCGGCGGCGGCTGACAGGATCCGCACAAAGCATGGCGTCTCGGTGACCGAGGTGGCTTGTGACATCACGACGCCCGATGGCAGGGCGGCTGTTCTCGACGCGGCAGAGCATGTCGATATCCTGGTCAACAATGCGGGTGGCCCGCCGCCCGGTGATTTCCGTGACTGGACTCGCGAGACCTGGATCAAGGCGTTTGACGCCAACATGCTGGCTGCCTTTGATCTAATCAAGGCGGTGGTCGACCCGATGATCGAGCGCCGGTTCGGCCGCATCGTCAACATCACTTCGGGTTCGGTGAAGTCGCCGATTCCCATGCTTGGCCTATCGAATGGCGCGCGGGCGGCACTGACAGGGTTTTCTGCCGGCCTGGCGCGTCAGGTGGCGCAGCATAATGTGACCATCAACGGCCTGTTGCCGGGGCAGTTCAATACCGACAGGATCGAATCGCTGATCACCAACACGGCGCAGGCCGAGGGGCGCTCGCGCGACGAGGTGCGGGCCACCTTTGAGGAGCGCAATCCGGCGAAACGGCTTGGCGAGATCGAAGAGTTCGGTTTTGCCTGTGCCTGGATGTGCAGCGCCCATTCCGGCTATCTGACCGGCCAGAACATCCTGATTGACGGTGGCACTTTCAACAGCACGCTGTAGCGCCTCCAGTTCAACCGGAAATCAACCGGAGAACATTCACAGATCGATCACCCGGATCCGTCGCCCATCGGCGGCAAGGGCGATCTGGCCGTGTTTCAGGCGCAGCGCGGCGGCACCGAAGACTTCGTGTCGCCAGCCGGTACGCGCGCGAATTGGTGCGTCATCATCAAGGGCGAGGGCTTCCAGCTCATCCGCCGAGGCAACAAGCCGCGGTGCGATGCCTTCCTTGTCGGTGATATGTTTCAGCAGTACCCGTAGCAACTCCATTACCGCTGCTGGCGGTTTCGGTGTGCGGGCCTCCGCCTTCGGTTCGGGAAGGGTGCTGTCTGGCATCGCCTCGACCTCGCGAAGCAGTGCCAGAACCGGGGAAACAAGCTTGCCATTGGCCCCACCGGGAAAGTTCCGGATTTTGCCGAATTCAGCGCTGCTCAGGGGGTTGCTGCCGGCAAGGTCAAGGATGGTCTCATCGCGCAGGATACGGTTGCGCGGCAGATCGCGTGACTGCGCTTCGCTTTCGCGCCAGCTGGCGATGTGCATCATTCGGCGCAACGCCGGTGCCTTCATGTTCCTGACCTTGATCCGCCGCCAGGCATCTGCCGGCGCTGTCTGGTAGGTCGCCGGGTCGGCCAATTTGGCGTTTTCATCGTCAAGCCATCCAGCGCGACCCTTCGTCTCCAATTCGGCGCGAAGCTTCGGGTACATCTCGGCAAGATAGATGACATCATCCAGGGCATAGCTGACCTGACGCGCGCTCAGCGGGCGGCGCGACCAGTCGGTAAAGCGCGAGCTTTTATCGATATCATGCTTCAGAACGGCACCGACAAGACGGTCATATCCGACCTGATCGCCATGACCAAGTACCATCCCGGCAATCTGCGTGTCGAACAGCGGCAATGGCAGGCTGCCCATCTCCTTGAGGAAGATTTCAAGATCCTGATGCGCGGCGTGAAACACCTTGGTGGTCTGCGGGTCGGCAAGCAGTTTCCACAGGCCGGCAAGGTCGATATCGGGGGCCAGCGGGTCGATGGCAGCAGCGTGGTTGCCATCACTGATCTGCACCAGACACAGCTGCGAGTAATAGGTATGTTCGCGCATGAACTCAGTGTCTACAGCCAGGAAATCCGCACCTGCCAGACGTGCCACGAGGGCGTCGAGGGCGGCGGTTGTCGTGATGACATCTGCGCTTTGTTCGGTTTCTGTCGGCGCGGCGCGGCGGCGGCTTCTGGCCATTAAATCAACACAGTTCTGTTCGAAGTTAGGGTGATATAGTGCATTTTCGTCGCACCGCAAAGCCAAAGCTATTGAAATGCTGAAAAAACTGTACCATTTCCGAACCATGAAAACAGTATCTCTATTCTCCTCTGCCGTTGCCACGGCGACCCTTTTCCTCGCTGGCAGCCTTGTGATTGTCCCCTCCGTACGGGCAGCCGGCGCCGCCGGTCCCCTGGTGGCTCATAAGGCGTTTTATGAAATGGAAATGGGCGAAAAGGTGCAGAATTCGCACATTGTCAGTGTCATGGGACGGTCGGTCTTCGCCATGGAACGCGATTGCACCGGCTGGCGGTCGATTGAGGATTACATGATCCAGTTCGTCATCGACAATGGTGGTGCTGATCGTGTGCTGTCCCATTTTGAAAGCTGGGAAGCCGACAGTGGTGACAAATACAGCTTTGACATCATGGAGGAATCCTCTTTCGAGGGACGCAAGGATTTTGGTGGTTTCGTGCAGCTGGATATGGACAGTGCCGGCGAGGCGGTGTTCAACATGGCCCCCGATACGGTCATTGACCTGCCGACCGACACGGTGTTCCCGGTGCAACATGTTCAGCGGATCCTTGCCGATGCGGAAGCTGGCGTGAAGATGATTTCGGCCAATGTTTTTACCGGTGCCGAGCCTGACAGCGCGTTGATGCGCACCTCGACAGTGGTTGGCGGCTGGCGCGACGCACCAGGCGACGCCTTGGGTCAGTTTGGCGAGGAAGGTTATTGGCAGATCAATGTTGCCTATTTCAAGCCGTCTGCGACCACGTCAGAGCCCGAATATGTCATCAAGTTCGAAATGCAGCGCAACGGTCTCGTTCGCGGCTATGAAATCGATTATGGCGACTTCAGCATTGAGGCCAGCCTGACTTCCGTCGAACCGGTCGAGCCGAAAAGCTGTAGCTAGGCTCCAGCCCGCCCCGTGGCTTGTCTGGCAAGGGTAATCGCCCCACCAATCAGGGCTGTATGACCGGCATCGCACCATGTCAGATGCGTGCGTGACCGGTCGATCTGGACATAGCCTGGCCATTTGCGCGGCACGCGTTCGCACATCCTGTCCGGCAACGGCGTATCCCCGCCAAGAATGATCGTGCCGGGATCGATCAGGCTGATCATCGTGGCGGTGGCGCGGCCAAGCCTGTCTTCAAATACCTGGACCACGCTTTCGGCGACAATGTCATTGCCCGCCGCGGCGACAGCAATCTGCGCGGCGCTGCGTTTCTCGCCGGTAACGCGCTCGAAATCCTCTTCAAGACCGGTTGTCGACAGGAAGGTCTCGAGACACCCGTTGCGCCCGCACCAGCAGGGCCTGCCTTCCAGTTCGTGCGGCACCGGGGCAGGCAGTTGCAGATGCGCCCAGTTGCCAGCCGCGCCATGTGCGCCGGTTACCACCCCGCCGTTTGCCGCCACCCCGCCATGACAGCTGCGGCCAATCCACAGCGCGACGAGCGGGTCTTTCGTCTTGTTGGTGCTGGCATGATATGCCGCCAGCGCATCGCCGAAACCTGTCAGCGATACCTCGCGGGACAGGGCAGATTGAAGATCGCGCCGCAAATCGGATCTAGCCAGATGCGCCAACGGTGTGATCTCCACCCTACCGGCACGGGTGATCGCCGGCACCGCAAGGGCAACGGCCATTTCCGGTGATATCCCGCCCAGGCCGGCGACAAGGTCACGGATTGCAAGAAGCCAGTCGCGATATCCGCCGGTCGGCGTCGGGCAGTCGGTATGCGAAATGAAATCGCCGCCATCGGCAAGGATGGCGGCGCTGAATGTCTGTTCGTCTATCGCGAGACCGATCATGGGCCACTCACGGCCGATCATGGGCTGACAACGCGGTGATATCTATTTGATCTTGGCTTCGCGGAACATCACGTGCTTGCGCGCCTTCGGATCATATTTCCGCACTTCTAGCTTTTCCGGCTTGGTCCGCGGGTTCTTCTTGGTGACGTAGAAATAGCCGGTATCGGCGGTGCTGACCAGTTTGATCTGCAGGGTGGCTGGCTTGGCCATGGCTCTGGCTCCTTATCTGACGACATTGTTCTGTCGAGATGTCTGAAAACTGCGCGCAAGTTGATGCAGACGCCGCATTTTGTCAAGCCTGATCAGCCTGTGCGACGATTTCGGCCCTGTCCTTTCGCGGTGCGGTTTTTGCCAGCTGCCTTCTTACGGCCTTTCTTTGCCCCGCCCTTGGATTTATGCTTGCCGCCGGGGTTGTTGGACGGTTTTCCGGCCCGACGGGAGCTGCCGCCATCGGCCCCGCCCCCGACATAGGCCAGCAGGATGCCGCCGCTGACGGGCGTGACCTCGACCACCAGCACATCCATCTTGTCACCGACGGCAACGCTCAGCCCGTTATGCCGGCCCCGCATCCGCATGCCGGCATCATCGATGACATAATAATCGTCAGGAAGGGACCGCATCGGCAAAAACCCGTCCGCCGCGCCGTCTTCCAGGCTGATGAAGGCACCCGATTTGGTGACACCGGCGATAATCCCCTTAACGATAGTCCCCGCCCGGCTGGCGAACAGCGCCGCGGCAAAGCGATCGATGGTGCGGCGCTCGGCGGCTGCGGCGCGGCTTTCCGTGTCCGAAATATGTTCACAGACATCGATCAGATCGGGCGCGGCAACGCCGCCAAGCCCGTCTCGCGGCGCACTGTCAGTGGCCAGCATGTCGATCAGGGCGCGATGCACCAGAAGATCCGAATAGCGTCTGATCGGCGAGGTGAAATGCGCGTAGTCGCGGAGCGCCAGTCCGAAATGGCCAATATTGTCAGTGCTATAGATGGCCTTGGCCTGACTTCGTAACACGGCCTCATTGATCATTTTTTCATCCGGGGTGCCGGCGACATGGCCCAGGATGGTATTGAAATGATGCGGGCGAAGCACCTGTCCGCGTGCCAGCCGCGCGCCGACGGCCGCCGCCAGATCGTGAAGCCCGTCGGCCCGGTCGGGATCGGGCTGGTCATGAACTCGGAACACACAAGGTCGTTTGGCGCGGATCAATGCCTGTGCCGCGGCGACATTGGCCGCAATCATGTAATCCTCGATCAGACGTTGCGACCCGCTCTGCGCGCGCTGGACAATTTCCGCCGGCCGCCCGTCATCATCGAGCAGCACGCGCCGCTCCTTCAGGTTCAGCGCCAGCGGCTGGCGGTTCTGCCGCGCCACATCCAGCGCCTTCCAGGCACCAAACAGGTTGGTCAACCATTCATCGCTGGCACCGATTTCATCGGCGCTGGCCTGTCCCTCGTGCCATGCTTGCACCTGGTCATAGGTGAGCCGCGCTGCCGACCGGATCAGAGCCCGCATAAAGTGGGAGCCTGTCATCTGTCCGGCAGCGTCGAATTCCATCTGGGCGACCATCGCGGCACGTGGCTCGTGCGGGCGCAGCGAACACAGATCATTTGACAGTGCCTCGGGCAGCATCGGCACCACGCGGTCGGGAAGATAGACCGAATTGCCGCGACGGCGTGCCTCGGTGTCGAGCGCCGATTTCGGGCGTACGTAATGCGCCACGTCGGCAATCGCCACACTGATCTGCCAGCCGCCGTCGGCGCGCGGCTCGGCATGCACGGCATCGTCGAAATCGCGGGCATCGGCCCCGTCGATGGTCACAAAAGGCCGGTCGCGGAGGTCCGTCCGTCCGCGCGCCCCCGGCACCTTCAGGCCATCAGTCTCGGCAAGGGCGGCGTCGGGAAAATCATGCGGGATATCGAATTCGGCAAGGGCCAGCGCGCTGAACGCTCCCGGCGCATCGGCCGGGCCCATATTGTCGATGATCCGCGCTGTCTTGCCGAGATAGCCGCGGCGCGGTAGCAATTCCGCCTCGACAAGATCGCCTTCGGCAGCCGGCATATTGTCATTGCGCTCCAGCGTGATGGTGTCACGCCCGCCGCGTTCCGCCTGCTGCAGGATGAGGCCCCCACGCCCGGCGACGACGGTTCCGAACAACCGGCGCGGCGTCGAATCCAGAACCCGGATGATCCGCCCCTCATAACGTGCGCCGCTGACCCGTTTCAGACGGGCCAGCACCTGTTGTCCGACCCGTGCAGTGCGGCCGCCGCCACGTTTGTCAGCGCTCAGCCTGACCGACGGGGCCGGACCCGATGTTTCGATTGCCGGCACGGCCAGCAATGTGCCGTCGCGGTCGATTTTGCGGACGATCAGCACCGTCACTTCGGGAAGTTGGTCCGGGGCGGCAACGCGGCGTCCTGGCTGTTTGGCGATCCGCCCCTGTTCGGCGAATTCGCGCAGGCGGCGTCTGAGCAGCGCGCGGGATTCCTGGGGCAGATCGAAGGCGCGCGCGATCTCCTTTACCGAAGGCGGGGTATCGCACCCGTCAATGAAGTCGAGAATGGCCCTGTCAGGGGGCAGCCCGTCGGCCGGTGAATTGCCGGTCACGAAGCGGCTTTCTTTGCAGCTGCCTTTTTGGCTGAAGCCTTTTTCGCAGCGCCTTTCTTGCGGGTGCCGCCGCCCCGCGCGGCCTTCTTCTTGGTTGTCGGCTTTGCGGCCTTTTCGGCCAGCAGGGTGATGGCCTGCGCCAGATCGACCTCGGCCATGTCGGTGCCGCGGGGCAGGGTGGCGCGAAGCTTGTTATGTTCTACATAAGGGCCGAAACGCCCGGCTTTGAGATGCACCTCGCCGCCGCTGGGGTGTTCGCCAAGCGGACGGCCGCGTTTCTTCGCCGATTCCGCCAACAGGTCAACCGCCCGGTTCAGCCCGACCTCCAGAAGATCATCGCCATCCTTCAGGCTGGTAAAGCTTCCCTGATATTTCAGATAGGGTCCATAGCGGCCAAGCCCCGCCTGGATCATGTCACCGCTTTCAGGATGCGCCCCGACATCGCGCGGCAGTGACAGCAGCTTCAGCGCATTCTCAAGATCGATGTTGCCGGCCGACATGCCTTTCGGGAAGGAGGACCGTTTCGGCTTCTTCGTCTCCGGATCGCCAAGCTGCACATAGGGGCCGTAAGGGCCATTGCGAACATAGACCGGCAGGCCGCTCTGTGCGTCATCACCAAGATGGCGGTCACCGACAACGCCGGCCTCGGCATCTTCATCCTTGCCATTGGTGACAAGCTGGCGGGTGAATTTGCATTCCGGATAGTTCGAACAGCCGATGAAGGCACCGAATTTGCCAAGCCGCAGGCCGAGCCTGCCACCCGAGCAATTCGGGCAGCTTCGCATCAATTCGCCAGCATCGTCCTTCTTGAAGAAATGCGGGCCCAGATCCTCATCAAGAACATCGATCACATTGGTGATTGTCAGTTCGCTGGTGCTGTCGATGGCAGCCTTGAAGTCGTGCCAGAACTGCGCCAGCAGCTGTTTCCAGTCGAGCTTGCCATCCGATACCGAGTCGAGCTGGCCCTCAAGCTTGGCAGTGAAGTCATATTCGACATAGCGGCTGAAGAAATTGTTGAGGAAGGTCACGACAAGCCGTCCACGATCCTCCGGGATGAACTTGCCCCTGTCCTTGACCACATAGTCGCGATCCTGAAGCACCTGGATGATCGAGGCGTAGGTGGATGGCCGGCCGATCCCCAGCTCCTCCATCGCCTTTACAAGGCTGGCATCGGTGAAACGCGGCGGCGGTTGCGTGAAATGCTGTTCAGGCATCACCTTGCGCGTTGCCAGCGGTTCACCCTTGTCGACGGCAGGCAGGATGGCGCTGTCATCGGCCTTGTCGGTCTCGACCTGATCGGAGGTCGAATCCTGCCCCTCCTGATAGACTGACCGGTATCCGTCGAACACCACGACCCGGCCGCTGGCTCGCATGACCACGCTCTGTGTGCGGTTGGTGATGTCGATGGCGGTCTGGTCAAGTTCGGCGGACTGCATCTGGCTGGCGATGGTCCGCTTCCAGATCAGGTCATAGAGCCGCGCCTGATCGTAATCGAGGAAATTGCGGATGGAATCGGGTGTGCGCGTCGCGTCGGTTGGCCGGATGGCCTCGTGCGCTTCCTGCGCGTTCGCGGCAGCGGTGCGATAGACCCGCGGCGCGTCGGGAAGATAGCGGTTGCCGAATCGCTGGCCGATTTCGGCGCGAACGCCGGCGATGGCCTCGCTGCCAAGCTGCACACCGTCTGTCCGCATATAGGTGATCAGACCAGTCGTCTCGCTGCCGATATTGATGCCTTCATACAGGCGCTGCGCGATCTGCATGGTCCGGCTGGCCGAAAAACCGAGCTTGCGCGAGGCTTCCTGTTGCAGCGTCGAGGTGGTGAAGGGCGGCTTGGGGTTTTCCCGGATGCGGCGGGTCTGGATGTCGGACACCTGCAACGCCTCGGCCTCGATGGTGGCGGCGGCGGCAATGGCCTCGGTTTCGGTGCCGATATCGAGCTTGCCAAGCTTCTTGCCGTTGAGATGTGTGAGCCGTGCCTTGAAATTCCGGCCATCGGCCTTCCCAAGCTCGGCCTCGACCGTCCAGTATTCCTGCGCGTTGAAAGCTTCGATGGCGGCTTCGCGCTCGCAAATCAGGCGTAGCGCCACCGATTGCACGCGGCCTGCCGAGCGCGCACCGGGCAGCTTGCGCCACAACACCGGCGAAATTGAAAATCCGACCAGATAATCCAGCGCCCGGCGGGCGCGATAGGCGTCGATCAGTTCGGTGTCGAGGGCGCGGGGCTGCGCCATCGCGGCGAGAATGGCACTCTTTGTCACCTCGTTGAAGACGACGCGCTCAACCGGCTTGTCCTGGATCAGATTGCGATCCTGAAGCAATTCCAGCACATGCCAGCTGATCGCCTCGCCCTCACGGTCGGGATCGGTTGCCAGGATCAGTCTGTCCGCACCGCGCAGCGCCTTGGTAATGTCGCCAATTTGTCGTTCCGAGCCGCTTGAGATCTGCCATTTCATGGCAAAATCCTCGTCCGGAAGCACCGATCCGTCTTTGCTTGGCAGGTCACAGACATGCCCATAGGAGGCCAGAACCGTATAGTCATCACCAAGATAGCGGTTGATGGTTTTGGCTTTTGCGGGGGATTCGACGATGACGAGTTTCATGAGCTGCCCTGTTGTCTGAAACCCGCAGATAGTACCTAATTCGTGTTTTGTCAAAGGCCGACAGAACAGCAGGCCGCGCTTTCAGGTGCCAAGCACAAGACAGATTCGGTTGCCGTGATGGCGCGTGATCCGCCCGGCAAGTTCCAACTCCAGAATGGCCGCCAGCACCGTTGCAGTGGGGGCATCACACCATCTGACCACCTCGTCAATGTCGGTGCCGTCGGTCCCCAGCGCGCCCAGAATGGCGGTGCGACAGCGGTCAATCGATTCCGGTGGACCGGGGGCAAGGCGGGCTTTGCGCCAGTCCTGCGGGGCCGGGGCATCGGCGCTGGCGGGACGTGACAGGCACTCCAGAATATCGGCGGTGCCGCGCACCAGCGTTGCCCCCTCGCGGATCAGATGGTTGCAGCCGGCCGACCGGGGGTCGAGGGGGGATCCCGGCACGGCCATGACCTCGCCGCCACGCTCGGCCGTCTCGCGCGCGGTGATCAGCGACCCGGACCGCTCCGCCGCCTCGACAACAATGGTGCCAAGCGCAAGGCTGCCGATGATCCGGTTGCGGATCGGAAAATGCCGTGGTGTCGGCTGGGTGCCGGGCGGCATCTCGGCGATGACCAGGCCGGTCTCGCCAATCGCTTCCTGCAGTTCGGCATTCTCCGGCGGATACTGAACATCGATCCCACCGGCGATGACGGCAATCGTTCCACCAGCCAGCGCGCCATTATGCGCGGCGGCGTCAATACCGCGTGCGAGGCCGGAGATCACCACATACCCCTCGGCTGTCAGCTCATCAGCAAGGTTTTGCGCAAGTCGCTGCGCATTGATCGAGGCGTTACGCGCACCGACAATGCCGACGCCCGGCCGTTCCAGAAGATGCGCCGCGCCCCGTGTCGACAGTACCGCCGGGGCGTCATCAAACTGTGCCAGCCGGTCGGGATACCCGTCCCCGCCCTTGAACAGCAGCCTCGCGCCGACGGCTTCATTGGCTTTAAGCTCGGCCTCGGCCACCGAACGCGGGGCAGGTTTCAGGGTGCGGCCACCGCGCTTGGCCAGGTCCGGCACGGCGCGCAGCGCGTCAGCGGCGCTGCCATAGCGCTGCAACAGCAGGCTGAAGGTCATCGGGCCGATATTCGGCGTGCGGATCAGCCGTAGATGGGCGATTTGTTCCTCACGGTCCATATCGCCGGTATACGCCATTAATCTGAAGGAATGATTAACGCCTTGGGATTATCACAAAGAGTATCGTCGGATAGTTTATTTCTTGCCGATCCGGCTTTCCGTGCCAGTCAGCAACCTGCCGATATTGGCATGGTGGCGGGCCCAGCTAAGCGCGCTCATGGCAATGACGGCGACAATGATGGGTGGTGGCAGCTTCAGCGCTACCGCGGCAACGCTGCATCCCAATGTGGCAACAAGCGCGGCCAGCGACGAATAGCGGGTCAGCGCGGCGGTGCCAAGCCAGAGCGCCACAAAAACAAGGCCAAGCCACAGATCAAAGGCGGCAAAGGTGGCAACACAGGTGGCAACACCCTTGCCGCCACGGAACTTAAGCCAGACGGGGAAACAATGCCCTACCACCGCCATCAGACCGGCAAGGCCGGCCATCCTTGGGTCCGATGTGACATGCGCCACGCCAAGCGCAATCACCGCACCCTTGCCGCCATCAAAGATCAGCGTCAGCAGCGCCAGCCCCCTGTTGCCTGTTCGCAGAACATTTGTGGCGCCGATATTGCCGCTGCCGACGGCGCGGATGTCACCTATGCCGGCAAGGCGGGTGAAAATCAGGCCAAACGGCACTGACCCGGCCAAATAGGCCATCACCGCTATGACAAGGAGTTGCGCCTCGACCATGATCAATCAGCCTCGCGAGAAGACCTGAGTGCCGTCAACCCAGCTTGCCAGCACGCGTCCCTGGACGGGCAGCCCTTCAAAGGGCGTCACCCGCGAGTTGGAGGTGAATTCGGCGGCCCGGACCACCCAGCTTGCCATTGGGTCGAACAGGACAAGATCAGCTGCCGCACCCCTGCCCAGCGAACCGCCACCGAGGTCGAGGATCGAAGCCGGGGCAAGGCTCAGAAGCTCCATCGCGCGGAGCAGCGTGAGATGTTCACGATGCACCAGCGACAGCGTCATCGCCAGAAGCGTGTCGAGGCCCGAGGCGCCGGGTTGGGCCGGGCCGAAAGGCTGTGCCTTGGCGTCGCCATCCACCGGAATATGGTCTGAGGCAATGGCGTCAATGGTGCCGTCGGCAAGCGCCTCGATAATGGCCAGGCGGTCATCCTCCGAGCGCAATGGCGGTGCCAGCTTGAAGGCCGTGTCATAAGTGCTGACCGCCAATTCATTGAGCATGAAATAGGGGGGCGCGGTATCGGCGGTGACCGGCAACCCCTCATCCTTGGCGCGGCGGAGAGCGACGACGGCCGCGCGCGTCGAGACGTGTGCGGCGTGGTATCTGGCGCCGCTGATCCTGACAAGATGCATGTCGCGGTCGATAATCATCGCCTCGGCTTCGGGCGGCGCGCCGATCAGGCCAAGACGGGTCGATGTCTCGCCTTCATTCATCTCGCTTCCGGCAGTCAGATTGTGATCCTCGCAATGCTGGATGAAGGGCCGGTCCAGCATGCCGCAATAGGACAGCACGCGCCGCATCACCAGACTGTCCATGATGGTTCGGGTGCCATTCGCGAAGCCGACGGCACCGGCATCTGCCATCAGGCCAAGCTCGGCCATGGCTTTGCCCTTTAATTTGCGGGTAGCTGCCCCGTACAGGAACAGCCGCGCGCCGTCGATGCGATTGGCACGAAGGCTGAGAGAATCGATCATGCTGGCATCATCGATCACCGGGCTGACATCCGGCAAGGCGACAATGCTTGTCACCCCGCTCGAAGCGGCAGCCCGCAGCAAGGTCGACAGATCCTCCAGATGCTCGGCCCCCGGATCGGCCGATTGCACGCGCATGTCGATCAGGCCGGGCGCAAGGCAGGCGCCGGCGCAATCATGCGTCCGCGCCGCGGCGGCGACCAGTTCGGCCGGGGCAGTGCCGGTGCCAGATGCGGAAATGGTGTCGCCGGTGATGGCAACAAAACCTGTTTCGTCACGCGCCTGCGCAGGATCGAGGAGCCGTGC
>CBFHNZ010000002.1:0-10530 GCA_965657415.1 Puniceispirillaceae bacterium (SeqCode)
AACACCGCTGGAACGCACGCGCGGTGATGCCATCGTGCATCATCCCGATGTGCTGCGGCTGCTGGCCGGGATGCGGGCCGAGATCGAGGCAATGCGCGCGCTGCTGCTGGTTGGCGGGGTCAGCCTTGACCGGGCGCAACTGCTGTCGGGTGATGACGCTGCATTCTGGCAGACTCGCGCCAATCTTCTGATCCCGGTGATCAAGGGGTGGATGACGGAACGCTCGCTGCAACTGACCTCGGACGCCGTGCAGGTGCATGGCGGGATGGGATTCATCGAGGAAACAGGCGCGGCGCAGCACCTTCGTGATGCCCGAATTCTGCCGATCTATGAAGGCACGACGGCGATCCAGGCAAATGACCTGATCTTCCGCAAGACGCTGCGCGATAACGGGGATGCTGTGAGGACATTGCTGGCCGAAATCCGTGATGACATGCGCCGGATCGCTGATGGCGGCACTGGTTTGGCAGGTCTTGCCGGGTCGGTTAGCGCCGCCTGCGATACCTCTGAAGCTGTTCTGGATACCGTTCTGGCCCGCGCCAACGCGCCGCGCGACGCCGCTGCCTCGGGAACCGACTTCCTGATGATGCTTGGCTATCTGACCGGCGGCTGGCAAGTGGCAAGAGGAGCCGATGCCGCGGCAAAGGCGCAGGCCGCCGGCGAGGGCGACCCCGCCTTCATGTCGGCGAAACAGGCAACCGCCGGTGCCTATATGGCTTACAGCCTGCCCGAGGTGGGGAAGATGGCGGCGCGGATTGCCGCCGGTCCCGAGGCACTGGCAAGCATGGATCCTGCCTGGCTTTAGGGATACTGGCTGGCGCTAGTTCCTGATCGCCGCCCCGTCATCCAGCATGCTGGTGATCCTGGCATGTGTCTCGGGTGTTTTCGCCAGCCGGATAAAGGCCGCGCGTTCGCGGGCGTAAAGCTCCTGCTCATCCGCTGTTTCGCCGTCACCGTCGCCGCGGAGCATGACGCTGGCAATCGCCATCGCCACGGTTTTGTCATGCGGCATGAAATCGCCGCGGTCGATCCCCGCCTGCATGAACGCTTCCATCTTTGGGGCCAGCGCGCCATCGGCAAGGCGGGCTACCGGCGGTTCCGGGGCGTGATAGTCATCCTGCATCGCCGTCACCATTTCAATCGCCCGGGGCAACAGCCGGTCGCGGTTCATCACCGTGTCATCGCGTGATTCGAGGAAATACATCATCCGCGCTGACAGCTGCGGTGATGATCCGGTGGCGCCATAGCCGATATTCATCCAGGTCTGCCAGGCAGCCTCATCCCAGTTCCGTTTGGCGTCATGCCAGCGGAAATAGGTGTCCTTGATCCCGCCGCCGCCGGGAACAACCCCGACCCCGGCCTCGACAAGCCCCATTACCGAATTGGTATGGACAACCAACCTGTCGCAATGCGCCAGAACTTCATATCCGCCGCCGGCGGCAAGGCCGGACGGCGCGCCGACAACCGGCACTGGCGTGTATTTCAGTTTGCACACCGCCTGCTGGAAGCGGGCAAGGAAGCCGTCAATACCGTCCCAGTCACCTGTCTCGATATAGGTCCGGAACGCGTTCAGATCGACGCCTGCCGAGAAATGCTGCGCATCATTATGAATGATGATGCCGGCGCCATGATCCTGCGCCGCGGCGGCAACGATCTGCATCGATTCATCGGTCAGCGCGTTGGCCTTGGAATGAAACTCGACAAGCCGCAGATCACCCTCCAGGGCAAACAGGCTTGCCGCGTTGTTGCTGGTGATCGGCGTCAAGGTCTGGCGCGTCATGTGGAATCGCATCACGCCGGCCGGCAGGCTGACGGGCCGGTAGTTGCCATCAGCATGGCGGACAGTGAGAACGCCGTCATTGGCGCGATAGACAGGGTCATCGCCAGCCAGCGCCGGTGGGGTTGCAATATCCAGCTCGGCAAACAGCGATGCCATTTTTTCCGGCCCGATGGCGTCGATCATCTCGAACGGACCGCGCTGCCAGTTGAAGCCAAGCTTCATGGCATCGTCGATATCCTGTGGCGAGTCTGTTACATCGGGCACAAGGCTGGCGGCATAGGCAAGGACACGTCCCAGAACACGCCGGCAGAAGCGCGCGCAGTTATCATTGCCATCGATGATCTCGTGAAGTGGTTCACCGCGCGTGGCAGCGGCTTCGGCGGCGCGCAATGCTGCATCGGGCAATGTCTGGTTGCGGGCGCGGGGCGTGGCAAGCGGCGCGCCTTCAGCGCTCAGCGGCCGCGCCATCTCGGTGCCATCATCGCCGGTCATATAGAAACCGCCGCGCCCCTTGTCGCCGGTAAATCCGTCCTTGATCATTGCCATGATCATGTCGCTCTGCCCGCCAACGGCATGGAAGTCGTCTCCATCGGGAAGGATGGTGCGAAGCGAGGCAACAACATCGACCATCAGATCGATGCCGATCAGGTCATACAGACCAAAGACACCGGTTTTCGGGATTCCCATTGGCCGCCCCATCAGGGCGTCGGCCTGTTCGATATCAAGGCCGCACCGCATGGCTTCGTCGATCCCCACCTGCAATGCAAAGACACCGACCCGGTTGCCAAGAAAACCCGGCGTATCGGCGCAGCGCACCACGCCCTTGCCAAGAACGCGGTCGTTGAAATCGGCAAGCCTGTCGATTACCTCGCTGGCTGTGTCGGCGCCGCGAACCAGCTCAAGAAGCCGCATATAGCGCACTGGATTGAAGTAATGCGTGATGGCGAACCGTTCACGAAACGCGGTCGGCATATCCTCGACAAGAAGGCGGATCGGAATGGTCGAAGTGTTGGAGCTGACGATGCAGTCCGGACCGATGGTGGCATCCAGCCTTTTGTACAGATCCTTCTTGATGTCCAGACGTTCAACCACCGCCTCGATGATCCAGTCACATTCGGCGAGACGCTGGAAATCATCGGTGATCGTGCCGGTGATGATGTGGGATGCGTTCCGCTTGTGCATGAGTTGCGGTGGGTCGGAAGCCAGCAGCCGTTCAATGGCACGCTCGGCCGGCGAGGCGTCTTCGGCGTTTTTCGCTGGAAGGTCAAGCAGCATCACCTCATGGCCGGCATTGGCGATCTGCGCCGCAATGCCGCTTCCCATCGTGCCGGCACCGATCACGGCGATCTTTTTGAAGGATGAATCCATCGGGGACATATTAATTTACCTCCGGCCGGTTAGCGGCCTTGAATCAGCGGGTTAGGAAGGCGGACAGGGCCTCATTCACCTCAAGCGGAAATTCCGCCGGCAGGAAATGCCCGGCGCGGTCGAATGTCTGTGTTATGGCACCGGGAATGGTTGCCGCCATCTTGTGTCCGAATTTTGCCGGTGTCATGCGGTCACGGCCAGCAATCAGACAGATGCTTGGCTGCGTCACGGCAGCAGCAGCGGCAGGCCCGCCATCATAGCTGTTGCAGGCGACCAGATCGGCATGCAGCGCGGTGGCGTCATTCTGTGCCATCACCCGCCTGCCATAGCCGAGAAAGGCATGACCGGGCTGGGTGTTATCGAACTTATGCGCACCCGGGCCATGGCCCCAGCTTGTCATCATGGCAAAAGCCTTTTCCGGCTTTGCCTGGGCCATGTCGATCAGCATGTCATTCACCGGAATCGCCATCGCGCCGGCGATCAGTGCCAACCCGGCGACCTGCCGAGGATGTCGCGCCGCGGCCTCGAGCGTAATCAGCACGCCCTGCGAATGTGCAATGAAAGTCGCACTGGCAACGCCAAGACTGTTCAACAGCGCGGCACACCAGTCCGCCATCTCGTCAATGCTGGCAAGCGGCGTGCCCCCAGACAGGCCATGCCCCGGCAGGTCGGGTGCCAACACGGCAAAGCCGCGATGCGCGAAATAGCGGCTCTGCAGCACCCAGGTCAGGTGGCTCTGGCCGCTGCCATGAAGAAACAGCAACACAGGCTTGCTATTGTCGAAATCCAGCCCGCCAGTGGCGATATGGATCATCTCACCATGCAGTTCATGCTTCATGCTGTTCTCCTGCCAGCGGGGGGTCGGCGACTACTCGGCTGCCTTGGCGGCGACGCGCGCGGCGGCCCGGAACCCAAGCTCGAAATCAGTTGTGATATCGGTGATGTCCTCAAGCCCGACAGACAGTCTGATCATGTCATCCGACAACCCGCCCTCGATCATCGCCTCGGCAGAAATATGCGAATGGGTGGTGCTGGCCGGATGGATGACCAGCGTTTTGGCATCGCCGACATTGGCCAGATGCGATGACAGCTCAACAGCTTCGATAAAGGCCTTGCCGGCAGCCCGGCCGCCCTTCAGCCCAAAGACGATGATCGACCCGGCACCGCGCGGCAGCATCCGCTGCACCAGCTCATGGCTTGGATGGTCGGGAAGCATCGGGTGCTTTACCCAGGCGACGGCGTCATGGCCTGTCAGGAATTCCAGCATCGCCGCGGTATTGTCCATATGCCGCTGCATGCGCAATGGCAATGTCTCCAGCCCCTGAAGAATATGAAAGGCGTTGGTCGGTGACATTGAAGGCCCGAAATTATACATCCCCTCGGCGCGGAATTTCGCGGTAAAGGCGGTGGGACCGAACTCCTCATGGAAGTTGATGTCGTTCATCGCGTAATGCGGGCCCGCGATTGTCGGGAAGCGGTCATCACGCCCCCAGTCGAAATTGCCACCATCAACGACCGCGCCGCCGATGGCAATGCCATGGCCCCCCATCCATTTCGTCAGCGAGTGGATGATGATGTTGGCGCCAAGCTCGATCGGTTTCAGCAGCCAGGGCGTGTTAAAGGTGCAGTCAAGCATCAACGGCACATGCGCGGTGCGCGCCACTTCGGCGACGGCAGCGACATCCATGACATCAAGGCCGGGATTGCCGATTACCTCGCCAAAAATGATCTTTGTGTTGGGCTTGATGGCGGCGGCGAAGGCGTCCGGGTCGTCCGGCGCGACAAAGGTTGTGGTGATACCGAAACGCGGCAGCGTGTTTTCAAGAAGATTGATGTTCGCGCCATACATGCGCGACGAGGCCACGATATGGTCGCCCGACGAACAGATGGTCATCACCGCGGTGGTCAGCGCCGCCATGCCCGATGCCGTGGCGGTGGCTGCGACCCCGCCATCAAGCGCGGCTACACGCTGTTCCAGCACGGCAACGGTCGGGTTTGAGATGCGCGTATAGAGGTGGCCTCCCAACTCCATGTTATAGAGCGCCGCCGCATGTTCTGTGTCACGGAACACATAGGATGTCGTCTGGTGGATCGGCACGGCGCGCGACCCGTGCTGCGGGTCGGGGACATGGCCTGCATGAAGGCTCAATGTGTCGAATTTGTAGTCGTCGCTCATCGTTCCACCTCCGCTCCGTCGGTTGCGTTCGGTTGTGCCGGACTGACCGGGGGCTGTCAATTGTGGCAAGCGCCGCAACCTGCCCGCCGGCCCGCAGCTAGACCTTGGTGAACCGTGCGACGCCGCCGGTCATTTCGCAGATCATCTCGCCGCGCGTGACAAGATGATTCAGATGCGCGCGCGCCTCGCAGCTGGCGAAATAGGTCTCATGGTCCGTCAGTTCCATCGGAAACAATGTCTCGATGGCATCGGCCGTGGTCTGCGGCGTGCTGGCGGCGCGAAGCTGGTCGAGGCGGCGGTCATGATGCTGGATCAGCTGGCGGGCCCGCCGCGCGCCATCGACATAATGCCAGTCATGTCCACACAGGATCTGCCAGTCCGGCGTCAGCCAGCCAAGATCATTCAAATAGGTGTAATAGTCTGCCAGCACATCACCATCGGGGTCGCGAAGGCTGACTGAAATGTTCGGTGAAATGCGGCCAAGCAGGAAATCAATGGCAAGGTAGAGCCGCCGGTCGCTGTCGATCAGGCCAAGATGCGCCGGCGAATGACCGGCATCAAAGCGGGGCGACCATGTGCCGGCAACGGTGTGTAAACGCCATGCGGGATCGATAATCGTGACTTCGGGAAGTGGCGCGACAAGCTGGCGATAGTAATTGCCGATCTGACGGTTGCGCTCGACCGCCTCGGTCGGCAGCCCATAATTGATATAGGCGGCGGCTGTCATCTCGCCATATGCCGAATCATTCATCGCCAGCGCGGCGCGGGCCATCTCATATTCGGCCTGTCCGATCAGGATTGGCGCACCGGTCCGCGCCGCCAGCGGGCCGGCATACCCGATATGATCGCCATGGTGATGGCTCACGAGAATGCCGGCAATCGGTCGCTGCGCCGTCAATTGTGGCAGGATTGCATCCCATTGCGCGGCATTGTCGTCAGTGTTGATCCCGCAATCGACCAGCACCCAGCCGGCGTCGCTCTCCAACGCAAACAGATTGATGTGGTTCAGGCGGAACGGCATCCGGAAGCGGTACCAGACAAGATCGTCGGCAAGCCGCACGACCTCGCCATCGCCTGGCGGGGAAATATCGATCTGTGACAGGTCGGCGGGGCCACCAATGGGCTTATCGGAAAATGTCATGTGTCAGGAAAACTCGTTACCGGCGGTCGGGTCGACCATACCGTCAAAGCCGCATTGGCGCCATGCCTCAAAGATCACGATGGACACCGCATTGGCTAGATTGAGACTGCGATTGCCGCCACTCATCGGCAAGCCGATTTTCGCCTCATCGGCAAGGCGGGCATGAACTGGGGCCGGAAGGCCGGTTGTCTCGGCACCGAACAGGAAGGCATCACCGGTCGTGTAGCGCGGTGTGTCATAACGCTGGGCGGCGAACTTCGTCACCGCGAATAACCGCTTCGGCTGCAGCGTACCAAGGCAGACATCGAGGCTGTCATGCTGGCTGACGCTGGTAAGGTCATGATAATCCAACCCGGCCCGGCGACAGGATTTGGCATCAAGCGTAAAGCCGAGCGGATGGATAAGGTGCAGGCTGGCTCCCGTGTTCGCGCACAGCCTGATGATGTTGCCAGTGTTGGGCGGTATCTGCGGGTTGAACAGAATGACGTCGAACATCACCGATTATGCGTCCTGGTCGATCATGCGGTCGCCGGCTTCACCGTCTCCGGTGCGGCGGCACGGAAGGCCGGCAAGTCCATGCAGGCGGCGTCAATCTCGACAAGGCGCGGCATGTCGGCAAGATCAACCCCCCAGCGGCGGGCATTATAGAGCTGTGGGACCAGAACACAGTCGGCCAGCCCTGGCGCATCACCATGCAGAAAGCTACCAGGATGAGATTGGGTGGCCCGAAATTGGGTGACAAGACTTTCGACAGCGCGAAGGCCCTTGTCGATGAAATGCCGCATCCAGTCAGCCTTGTCATCAGCATCACCGTCGAAGGCGGCGGCGTGATGCGCGACAACGCTGGGATTGCAGATCGGGTGGATTTCCATGGCGATGGCGTGGGCGATGGCCCGCAGCCTTGCCGCCTCTGCCGGGTCGTCCGGCAACAGCGGCGGTTCAGGTGTGCGGGCATCGAGATATTCAAGAATTGCCAGGGACTGCGTCATCATCATCCCGTCAATGGCAAGCGCCGGCACGAAGCCTTGCGGGTTGCGTGCCAGATGCGCTGCACCGCGCTGGCTGCCATCCAGCAGATCGACGGGCTCCGAGGTAAAGGCGATGCCCTTCAGATGCAGCGCGATACGGACGCGAAAGCTGGCCGAGGACCGCCAGTAATCATAAAGAACGACATCCGTCATCATATTGCCCTTGCTGCCAACCTTTTCTTGCCAACCTTCCCTTGCCAACTCGCTGGTTCAAGTCCGCTGCAGAACAGTGATTGTTTCAGTTGTCGAGCGCGGCCCGCGCCCGCGCCACTGCCTCGCGGATGGTGTCTGCCTCGCCGATATGGTTTATCAGGATCAGGATCAGACCGGCATTCAGTTGCTCGGATTGCTCTGGGCTCAGCCCCTCATGCGCCTGCAGCAATTCATTGAATAATGCGTCGCTGTCGGTGCCAAGGTTGAATTCGGTGTTCAGCGTCATGCTGCCCTCTCTCACGCAACGACGGTGGCGGCGCAGCGGGTGATTGCAGCGCGGATATCATCCGG
This sequence comes from Puniceispirillaceae bacterium (SeqCode), assembly GCA_965657415.1. Taxonomy (GTDB): domain Bacteria; phylum Pseudomonadota; class Alphaproteobacteria; order Puniceispirillales; family Puniceispirillaceae; genus UBA8309. Next base: position 7,998 of record CBFHNZ010000002.1, read on the forward strand.
CCCCGGTGCCAGCCAGCGTGCGGTGACATGCTGGTCCGGCCGGACCAGATAGACCCCGGCACCGTAGCGTTCCTGCACGCGGCCATCAGCATCGCCGAAGCCGCCGCGACCTACCCGTACAAGATCAACCTCTTCGGGAAGGGCGGTCGGGACCGCGGCATCGCCGGTGACAAGACAGACAAAGCGCCCACCAAGCTGGCTCATCAGCCATGTCGGTTTGCCATTACGGTCGCTCAGCGGCGCATCGAGCGCCACCATGCCGACCTTCTGCGGTACGTCGAATCCGTCATCATCCTGGCTGTTCAGCGGACTGTCTGTCAGCTGGCAGGGCACCGACAGACGCCCGGCATTGACCATCCGCCGCGCAAAGGGCATGTCGACGGCCAGGCTCAGCGCGGCGTTGCGGAAGGCCATCTCGACACCCGGTTCAGGCGACATGAACCGCGATGTCCAACTGGAATTGCGGATATTCTCATCCGCCCCATAGAGGCGTTCATCGTTGTAGCTTTCCAGCAGGTCAGGCGCGGCGCTACCGGTCACAACCCTTGCCAGCTTCCAGCACAGATTGTCGACATCATGCATGCCGCCATTGCCGCCGCGCGCGCCGAAGGGTGAGACAACATGCGCCGAATCGCCGACAAAGATCACCCGGTCATGAACGAAGCGGTCGATGCGGCGGCAATTGAAGGAATAGACCGACACCCAGTCCAGCTTGAAGGGCCGTCCGCCAACGACCTTTTCGATCCGCGGGATGACGTTTTCCGGCTTTTTCTCCTCCTCCGGGTCGGCGTCGGGGCCCAGTTGCAAATCGATGCGGTAGATATTGTCCGGCTGCTTGTGAAGCAGCGCCGACTGGCCGGGATGGAAGGTTGGCGTAAACCAGAACCAGCGCTCTGACGGGAAGTCCGCCTGCATCTCGACATCGGCGATGAGAAAGCGTTCCTCGAAATGCCGACCCTCGAAATCAAGCCCGAATTGCCGGCGGATGCGGCTGTTGGCCCCGTCACAGGCCAGCAGATAGTCACCGCGCAATGTGTAGGCACCGTCCGGCGTCTCGATCTCGGCGGCAACGCCGGCCGCATCTTGCGCCACCGACAGCACCCGGTTCTTGAACCGCAAATCGATCAGGTCCGGGAAATCGGCGCAGCGTTCGACCAGATATTGCTCGACATAATATTGCTGCAGATTGATGAAGGCCGGGAATTTGTGCCCATCCTCGGGAAGGAGGTCGAAATTATAGACCTCCCGGTCGCCGCGATAGACGCGGCCAAGCTTCCAGGTGACACCCTTTTCCAGCATCCGCTCGCCAATGCCGAGCCGGTCGAAGATCTCGAGGCTTCGTTTGGCCCAGCAGATGGCACGGCTACCAACCGATACGACATTGTTGTCATCGACGACGATGCTGGCGACGCCATGCGTTGCCAGGTCAATGGCCGCCGCCAGCCCGATGGGGCCAGCGCCGACAATGATCACCGGTGCCGATGCGGTGGCCCGGCCGGCAAGTTCGGGTGGCGTTACATAGTCAAAGGGCTCAAACTGATATCTTGCCATGGTCAATCAATCCTTTGTGCAGCTAGCCGTTCTGCAGCGCGTTCCACATTTCCATGTCACGCTGGGCGGTCCAGATCCGCGGCGTGTCGATTCCCTTGGCCTCGTCAAAGGCCCGCGCAACATTAAAGGGAAGGCAATGCTCATAAATGGCATAATCGGCAAATTTCGGATCGCATTCCTCGCGCACCGCGTCCCAGGCATCCTTCAGCGTGCCGCCGCGCGCCGCCACCATGGCCGCCGGCCGATAGGTGCTGGCGACAAAATCGCGGGTGTTCTCGATCGCGCTTGTCACCATTTCGTCGCCGACAAGGGCATCGCCGCGCCCCGGCGCAATGGCGGCCGGTTGAAAGGCGGCGATCCTGTCCAGGGTGCCGCTCCAGTCATTGAAATGCCCGTCACCGCAATAGCAGGCCGAGTTATATTCGACGATATCGCCGGTGAACATGACCTGCTCGTCAGGCACAAAGGCCACGATATCACCGGCGGTATGCGCCCGGCCAAGGAACATCAGCTCGACCCGGCGGCGGCCAAGATTGACCGTCATCCTGTCGCTGAAGGTGATTGACGGCCAGGTCAGGCCGGGAATGCTCTCATGACCTTCGAAAAGGCGGGGGAAGCGGGCGAACTCGCTGTCCCAATCCTCCTGCCCGCGTTCATGGATCATCGACTGGCAGGTCTGCGAGGCGATGATCTCGGACGCGTCATAGGCCGAGGCACCAAGCACGCGCACGGCATGATAATGCGACAGCACGACATGCTTGATCGGCTTGTCGGTGACCGAGCGGATCTTTTCGACCACCTTGCCGGCAAGGCGCGGCGTGGCCTGCGCGTCGATGATCATCACGCTGTCATCGCCGATGATGACGCCGGTATTCGGATCGCCCTCGGCGGTAAAGGCCCACAGATCGCGGCCAATTTCGGTAAAGCTGATCGTCTTTTCGCTCAGGTCGCCCTGCGAGGCAAAGCTTTTAGCCATGATACT
>CBFHNZ010000002.1:10629-96956 GCA_965657415.1 Puniceispirillaceae bacterium (SeqCode)
CTTCCACTGTCTGGTCGATGCGCCCGAAAATACTGGCACCGTCATCATCACGCATTTCAATCCCGACGCGGTCGCCGAACCGCATGAAGGGGGTTGCCGGCTTGCCGTCGCGGATTGTCTCCACCATACGGATTTCGGCAAGGCAGGAATAGCCCCTGCCACCATCCGCCACGGGCCGGCCCGGTCCGCCATCGGCATCGCGGTTCGACACGGTGCCGGACCCGATGATCGCGCCGGCGCGAAGGTTACGTGATTTGGCCGCGTGCGAGACCAGTCGGGCGAGGCTGAAGGTGGCGTCGGTGCCGGCATCGGCGCGGCCAAGCGCATCGCCGTTCAGGTCAACTTCCATGATCCGGTGCAGCACACAGTCACGCCAGGCATCGCCAAGCTCGTCAGGTGTCACCGCCACCGGCGAAAAGGCGGTCGACGGCTTTGACTGGAAGAAGCCGAACCCCTTGCCAAGTTCGGCCGGGATCAGGTTACGGAGCGATACATCATTGACCAGCATCACCAACTTGATATGCGCCGCCGCGTCGGCCTCGGACACCCCCATCGGCACATCATCGGTGATCACCGCCACCTCGGCCTCCATATCGATCCCCCAGGATTCATCGGGAATCGGGATGGGCGCGCGGGGCGGCAGAAAATCGTCCGATCCGCCCTGATACATCAGCGGGTCGTGCCAGAAACTCTCTGGCATTTCGGCGCCGCGGGCCTGCCTGACAAGCGCGACGTGGTTCACATAGGCCGACCCGTCAGCCCACTGATAGGCGCGTGGTAGCGGCGCGTGCGCGGCTGTCTGGTCAAAGGGCATGCTGGCAACGCTGCCGGATTCCAGCCCGGCCGCCAACGCCGCAAGCTGTGGTGCCGCCGTTGCCCATTCGTCAAGTGCCGCCTGCAGAGTGGGCGCGATATCCGTCGCTGCCACACAGCGCGCCAGATCGCGGGTAACGATGACCAACTGGCCGTCACGGCTGCCGTCATTCAGGCTCGCAAGTTTCATTCGACAATCCTTCCCTGGACCTTGACATTACCGGGACGCCTACGGCGTGCCATCAAACCTTTTCTCCAGCCCGCCCCAGCAATCAACATAGTCATCCTGCAGCCGGTCCGTCGTGGCGGCAAAGCGGCTGACCTTTTGCGGAAAGCGGGTCTCGAACATGAATGCCATGGTATCGGTCAGCTTAACCGGCTTCAGCTCTGCATTCGAGGCTTTTTCAAACGCGTCGAGGTCGGGGCCATGCGGCAGCATCATGTTGTGCAGGCTGGCGCCGCCGGGAACAAATCCTTCTTCCTTGGCATCATACTGGCCGGTGATCAGCCCCATGAATTCTGACATGATATTGCGATGATACCAGGGTGGCCTGAAGGTGTTCTCAGCCACCATCCAGCGCGGCGGAAAAATCACGAAATCGATATTCGCCGTGCCGGCGGTCTCCGACGGCGCTGTCAGAACCGTGAAAATCGACGGGTCGGGGTGGTCAAAGGCAATCGCCCCAACCGGCGAGAAGGTCGACAGATCATAGCAGCAGGGAACGTAATTGCCGTGCCAGGCCACAACATCAAGCGGCGAGTGGCCAAGCTCGGTGACATGAAAGCCGCCGCACCATTTGATCACCAGCTGATGCGCGGTCTCGCTGTCCTCGAAAGCCGCCACCGGGGTCTTGAAATCACGCGGGTTGGCAAGGCAGTTGGCACCGATCGGACCGCGGTCTGGAAGGGTGAATTTGGCCCCGTAATTCTCGCACAGATAGCCGCGTGCCGCGTCACCAAGCGGGTTGTATTTCGCCATCATGCCGCGCGGGACGATGGCAATATGGCCGGGGCCAATCTGCATCCGTCCCATTTCGGTGAAAATCTCGATCTCGCCCTGCTGCGGAACGATCAGCATCTCAGCATCGGCGTTGATCAACACCCGGTCGCTCATCGCGCTGGTAACCGTGTAGATGCCGGCCGTCATGCCGACATGCTGACGCGCATCACCAGCGCTTGTCATCGTGCAAACGCCGTCGATGAAATCGACATTGCCGCCGGGCAGTGGCAGGGGGTTCCAGCGATACTGGCCAAGTGGCAGATCGTCGGGATCACCATCGGGCGCTGTCTTCCACCGCGGCACATCGGTTCTGGCGAATCTGCCGGTGTGACGCACCGATGGCCTGATCCGGTACAGCCATGACCGTTCATTCGTGGCCCGCGGCGCGGTGAACGGCGATCCACTCAGCTGTTCGGCATACAGCCCATAGGCACATTTCTGAGGGGAATTGCGGCCCTGCGGCAGCGCGCCTGCAAGTGCCTCTGTCTCAAAATCATTGCCGAATCCCGGCATCATCGCCAGCGTCATGTCAGCCTCCGTCTTGACGGTATCTCCACAATCATTTCAAATGAAATGATTGTCAATTGATAATGGACTGGCCTTGGCAAGGGTGTCTGCCAAGCAACCCGGCGCAGGCGCGCCACAGGAAAGATGAACCCCCATGGATCGATCTGCTGACCTTCTGCAACTTGACAGTTTCCTGCCTTACCGCGCGGCGCGGCTGGCGACGGCACTCAGCCGCGGACTGGCAGCGCAATATGAGGCCCGCTATCAGATCAGCGTTCCCGAATGGCGGGTGCTTGTCCATCTGACCCAGGAAACCGAGATTTCGGTGCGCGATATCTTCACCCGAGTCGATATGGACCGGGCCCGCGTGACCCGCGCCGTGCAGCGGCTTGAGGCGCGCGGCCTTGTCTCGAAGCTTGTCAATGAATCCGACCGGCGGCTGGTCAGGCTGGCGCTGACCCCGGCAGGTCGCGATCTGGCGGTGGAATTGTCGCGCCATGCGATGGCGTTCGAATCGCGAATCACCGCGAAATTGCCTGCCGGGTCCGTCGCCACGCTGCTCGGCCTGTTCGACTCGATTGAGGGGAGGATCGACGATGAGATCGTCACCAAATTGGACGCCTCATGATTATATTTTCATAATTAACGGTATAGTAATCATTCTCACGCAAATGCGAATTTTTAGCGCCAAAACATACTGTTTGCACTTGCGATCTTTACGAAAAATTAGGTAGGCGCGGCCTATTCTCGCTGAAGTGACCTGAACGGTAACCTTTGCGAGTTGTCTTAAGATGATAGCATGCCTTCGAACGGGATCCGCGCGATCATCGCGCGTCCTTGATCGCCTCCCCCTTGTCTTCAACCCGGGTGTTTTCCGGGATCCGGCCAGTCGTGGTTCAGCTTGCTGTGATCTGGCCTTCCTTGTCCCGCCATCGTGGCCGCCACGACCCGACCCGTTGCGCAACAGGCGCGATGATGGGGCACGAAGTGGCACAAGTGACACAAGTGACACAAGTGGCAGGGCCTGGACAGGGTTTATGCGGCGCATTGTCGGCGTGTTGACGGCGGCCAGCCTGATGGTGTTGACGGGTGCCGGCGTCCCGCACGCCGCCCCGTCCGTTGAACCGGATGAAGCCCAGCCCGATCAGGTGGTGCGGAACCGGCATGTGGCCCACCTGTCACCAAAGTTGCGGCAGGCGGTGCTGCTCGACCCGAAAGTTGCCGAGGCGAATGCGCGGGCCTGTCAGCTGGCGCACCGGCTGGGGCTGGCGCGCGCGGAAGGCCGCCCGAAGGTCAATGCCAGCATCAGCGGCACCCGGCAGTTAGCCAGCAAGGTGAAGAAATCCCCTGGCTCTCCTAATGTCTTTAATCGTCACACGCCCCAGGAAAGTGAAATATACCAATCGGGCGCGCACACCCGCGACTTCGATCATGGCGAGAAGAACAACATCTATGACGGCAAGGTCTCGGTCCGTCATACCTTCTTCGACTGGGGACAGCGCAACAACCGGACCGAGGCGCGCACGCTGGCGCTGCAGGTGGCCCGGATCGACGCCCTCGGCGTGATGCGCGAGCGCAGCCATGAAATGCTGCGCCTTGCCCTGCTGCTGCGGCGCACATCCGACGTCATCGCCGTCCGAAAGGCGAATTTTACCGCGGTTCAGGACGATGTCGCCTCGGTACGGGCGCGGGTTGAGGCCGGCGTCGGGCGGATGACCGACCTTCGCGAGGCGCAGCTTGTCGCGCTTGATGAGGAAATCGCCATTAACCGCGCGCAGGCCGATTATGACCAGATCCGCGACAGGCTGGCTGGCGAATTCGACATTGATGAGGCCGACGCGCGCGACCTTGTACAGACATTTCTGACCCGCCGGCCGACCGGGCTTGTGGTGCTGCAGGCCGACCGCTCCGACAAGGCGCACGCCATTCGTCTTCGCACCCGCGAGGTAACGCATGAGGCGGCGGAAATTCGCGGGTCGCGCTACCCGAAACTGGACGGTGTCATCGAAGGGACAGTTTTCGACATGACCGATTATGAGGATGAGTATGAAATTGTCGGCAAGGTTGAGATCACGATGCCGATCTATGATGGCGGCACGGCCAGGGCGCGGCTTCGCGAGACAGCCTGGCGCGAGAAGGAGCTGAAATCCAGCCTCGATGCGCTGACGCGCGATCACAACCGCGAGATGGAAGGGCTGGCTCAGCAGTTCCATCAGCAGACGCGCGAGGAAACCGAGGCGCTGGCGCGTCGTGACGAGCTGATGGCGCAGTTCCGGTCATTGCAGGCACGCCAGGGAAAGACCATCAGCTCGCCGCTGGCTCTGGCCCGCGTACGGGCGCAGATCGGCGCTGCCGAGGCCCGGCTTGTCGAGCTTCGCAGCGATAAGGAACTTGTGCGCGCCCGGGCGCTGATGATTGCTGAGAGGATTGATGAAACCCTCGGCCTTTCTATGGAGGATTCGTCATGCTGACGCCGGTTGCCACCAAACGGGACCATTGGTTCTTCGGGCCGGTCCTCGGCTGCAAGGCCATCTATCTGCAGGTGATGTGGGCCTCGGTCCTGATCAATGTCTTCGCGCTGGCATCGTCGGTCTACATCATGACGGTCTATGACCGGGTGGTGCCGAACAACGCCATTGAATCGCTGTGGGCGCTGACGGCGATGATTGCCTGTGTGATCATCTTCGATCTGGTCATGAAGATTCTGCGCGGTATCTTCGTCGACAGGGCAGGTGCGCGCGTTGACCAGCGGGTGTCGGCGGTGTTGTTTGAGCGGATCGCGCGGCATGACGCCGAATTGACCCGTACGGCGACCGGATCGCTTGCCGGTACGGTGCGCAATTTCGACATCCTGAAGGATGCCATCGGGTCGGCAAGCTTTACTGTCCTTGTCGATCTGCCCTTCATCTTCCTGTTCATCTATGTGCTTTATCTGATTGGTGGGCCGTTGGCATTGGTGCCGGCGATTATCGTGCCGACGGTCATCATCTTCGCGCTGTGCCTGCAGCCGATTGTCAAGCGGATGACCGAACTCAGCCAATCGCAGGGCAAGTCGAAACAGGCTGTCATTGTCGAGATGATCGCGGCATTGGAGACGGTGAAGACGGTGCGCGGCATCTCGATGCTCCGCAATCGCTGGATGAACTCGGTCCTTCACCAGGCGAAATCCAACATGAAGACCAAGGTCACCAGTCAGCTGGCGACCCAGTTCACGCAGTTCGGCCAGCAGGTCAGCCAGGTTGTCATGGTCGTCTATGGGGTATTCCTGATTGCCGATGGCAGCCTGACCATGGGCCAGCTTATCGCCTGTGTGATCCTGTCGGGACGGGTCATGGCGCCGCTGGCGCAGTTGACCGGCCTGCTGGGGCGGATGAATTCGGCGCTGTCGGCCTACCGCGCGCTGGATGAGATACTGGCCGGTGTGTCCGAAGAAGAGGCACGCACCGACCAGGTTGGGCGGCCAAGCATGGAAGGTAGAGTCGAATTTCGCAATGTGACCTTCACCTATGAAGGCCAGCCTGAGCCGACCTTGACCGATATCAATTTCCGTATCGAACCTGGCGAGAGGCTGGCCATTGTCGGCCGCATCGGATCCGGCAAGACGACGCTGCTTCGCCTGTTGTGCGGCCTGAACCCGCCGGATCGAGGTGCGGTGTTGATCGATACGGCCGATATCCGCCAGATCAGGCCGGATGATGTGCGCCGCAACATCGGTGTGGTGATGCAGAATCCGGTGCTGTTCTCGGGCTCGATCCGCGACAATATCATGATGGGGAACCCCGACGCCAGCGACGCCGATCTTCTTGATGCGGCCAGGCAGTCAGGTGTCGAGGCCTTTGTCTCGGCGCTGCCCGGTGGATTTGATTTCCCGCTGTCCGAGCGTGGCCGGGAACTGTCGGTCGGGATGCGCCAATCGGTGGCCATTGCGCGGGCGCTGATCGGCAAGCCGAACATCCTGCTGATGGATGAGCCGACGGCCCCGCTCGATGCCCAGGCCGAGGCGGCCATGGTCGCCAACCTTGATGCCACCACCAAGGGGCTGACGACGATCTTCATCACCCACCGCGGCGCCATGCTGCAGATGGCGGACAAGGTGCTGGCCGTCGAAGGCGGCCGGATCGCCGCCTTTGGTCCGCGTGACGAGGTGATGAAGCCGGCCCCAGTCGATGTTGCCCAGACCCGCGCCTGACCGGCTCGGAAACCACAGCTGAAAGGAGCCCTAAGTGAAGGTTCTGATGTCCATTCTCCTGTTTCCCGTTCGTCTTGTCATGTGGGTGATCAATCTGATCCTCACGCCCTTCAAATGGCTGTTCAACAAGCTGTTCGGGGCACCGCCGCAGATGATGCTTGGCGGCGCGCCGATTGACCATTCGGCACCCGAGCTGCTGTCTGACAAAGCCGGTATCAGGGGGCAGGTTCTCTATGTTCTGATTTCGGTGTTTTTCATTGTCGCCATGGTCTGGGCGGTCAATGCCGAGATCGACGAGCAGGTTCGCGCCGAGGGCATGGTCTTCACGCCGTCCGAGGTCCAGCATGTGCAGAGCCGTCTTCCCGGTTCGGTCGTCCTGATCAATGCAAAATTGGGGCGGGAGGTTGAAAAGGGCGAGGTTCTGTACCGACTTGAGGATGAGGATGTCACGGCGAACTTCGCCGACAATGAAATTGCGCTGAACGCAGCCCGGGCGGCCGAATTGCGACTGACAGCTGAGGCGTCAGGGGCCACAAGACTGATCTTTCCGGCCGAACTGGTTGGCGCTGCTCCGGCCATGGTGGAAAAGGAGGCATCGCTGTTCACGACCCGCGCCGACGCGCTCGCCAAGCGGGTGTCGGTGCTGCGCGACAATATCGCGACATTGCAGAAAACCATCATCGAGAAAGAGGCCGAGGAACGGATCTCGCTGCAGAAGGCGGCGCTTGTCGCCGAGGAGATTGCCCTCCTGCAGCCACTTGTCGAGGCCGGTCACGAGCCGCGCGCGGTGATGCTGGCGGCCCGCGCACGTCACCAGCAGGAAACCGGTGCCGCTGAACTGGCCCGCCTCTCTGCCGATGCAAGGCGGGCCGATCTGGTCAGCAAACGGCGGGAGATCGAGTCCGCCATTGCCAATTTCCGGGCTGGTGCCGCCGAAGTTCTGGTCGAGGAACAGACCAAGGCGGCGCAGTTGCTGGCACGTCAGGATGCGCTTCGCGGCAAGGTGCGCCATGCCGATGTCCGGGCACCGCTTCGCGGCACCGTATCGGCCGTCCATGTGAAGACGGTTGGTGCTGTTGTTCAGGCCGGAACGATGCTTGCCGAGATTGTGCCGGCCGAAGCCCGGTTTTTGGTGCGGGCGCAAATCCTGCCACAGGATGTTGCCGATGTGCAGCCAGGGCAGGTGGCCCGCATCTCGCTTGCCGCCTATGACCCGTCACGCTATGGCGTGATCATGGGTGTGGTGCGGCAGGTGGCCGGCAATACCACCCAGCCGGAAAATGCGATGCCGTTCTATGAGACCATCATCGCCATTCCTGAAGTGGCGTTTACGAAATCACCAGAAACGCCGGTGATCACCGCCGGCATGCCGTTGCAGGTCGATATTCTGGGCGGCAAGCGGACGATCATGAATTACATCATGACGCCGATCCAGAAATCACTGGCGACAGCGTTTCGTGAGAAATAGGGGCGTTTCATGAGAAATAGGGGAGGTGGCCCCCGGCCTATTCCATCCAGAACAGCCAGCCATAGGCCAGGATGACGGCCGGAACGGCGGAATAGAGAGTGGCAACAATCGCCACCTTCGGCGCGATGGCGATGGCCGGGAACAGCGCGTCGCCATCATTGCTGATGGCGTTGCCGATCTGCGCCGACAGCGGGACGATCCCTGAAAGATACATGGTGGTGACAAGAACCTGCGGGCCACAACCCGGCAGAAAGCCAAGAAGGATGGCGATCATGGGCGTGAACAGCGCCCAGCCATCGAACACCGTCTTCAGGTCGAGGCCGAGGAAATAAACCGACAGTTCGAACACCAGATAGGCAAAGATTACCCAGACGGTGACAAAGTTGGTGTCGGAAATGGTCCGGCGGACAAGCCCGCCACTACCGGAAAAGGCGGCATCCCCCTTGATCCCGAAACGCGGGGCAAGGCGCATGCTCATCGCCAGCGTGCCGCCGACAACGCCAAGAAGTGTCGCCGGCCGGTCAAATGAGGCGGTGGCAAACATGGCATCGACATCAACCTGGAAGGCAACAAGCGCTGCCAGCACCATGCCGGGGATCAGGATTACCATCCATAATTTGTCGAGAAGTCGGGTCGAGGCATCATCATGTTCAGCCTCAATCCTGGCATCGGGTGTCGAACGGCTGTCGCGCAGGAAGTCGCCACCATGCGTGGCGTTGATGATCCAGCCGCTGAGCGTTCCGACCGTAAAGCCAACCACAATCATCACAAGGCCGGTGATCGGCTCGCGCGCGATCAGCAGAAAGGCCGCATCGCCCATCGTTGCTGTCAGCGCCGCGACAACACCGCCAAAAGACAGGCGACCGGTGACATATTGCGTAACCACGATGATGGCACCGCCACATCCCGGCAGTGCCCCAAGCCCGGCCGCCACTGGCACTTGCCAGATGGTATCGCGCTTCAGCATTGCTGTCGCGTCGATCTTCAGGGCGCGTTCCAGCCCGTAGATAATCAGGAAGGTCGCGGCGACAAAGGTGCTGACCTGAAGATAGGCATCGGCGACTGAGGCAAAGATGATGTCAAGAAGTTCGCTTTCAGCGTTCAGCATCAGCGCGGCGGCAAGCAGTGCCGGCGCAAGGATGAAAATAATACTCATCGCGTGGCCGCTGTGTCGTGCAGGCAGTTGTCGTGCAGGCAGTTGTCGTGCAGGCAGTTGTCGTGCAGGCAGTTTGGTATCGCCAACTGGCCTAGTTGTCGCATCTTGATCCATCACCTTTATTTAGCCGTACCTAACTTTAGTCACAACCCCTAAGTTGGGAAAAATTGAAGTTGGCCCCAACAAAGCTGGCCCAACAAAGCTGGCCCAAATAAACCTGACCCGAATAGATTTGGCCATATCCGGCAATGGACAAGCCAACGGCCGGTCATGCACCGCAGGCTATCCTGTGCATGGCGTCTATTGCGTCCGGGCGTGGAATTCGGCAGATAGAAAGCATGATCCTGCCCGACCAGACATTCACCTATGACGAACCGGTGCTTCTCGTCGGTGCCGCGCCGGTGCCGCTTGACGCGATGTTCGCGACCTTGCCGGACAGCTGGCCGGTGATTGCGGCAGATGGCGGCGCGCAAGCGATCATGGCAGCCGGGCGTCGGCCCGATCTGGTGGTTGGCGATATGGACTCACGGGTTGATCTGCCGTCCGATATCCGCCAACTGCATTTGACGGGACAGGACGACACCGATTTCGAGAAATGTCTGAAACGGATCGTCGCGCCGCTGATCGTCGGGTTCGGCTTTCTGGATGCCCGTCTCGATCACACGCTGGCCGCCATTCACGCGCTGGCAGCGGTGCCGCATGACAGGCCGATCATGCTGATTGGCGCAACCGACATGCTGTTGCGGCTTCGCGGCGATATTGTCTTTCCTGCCACGGCCGGGGAACGGGTGTCGATATGGCCTCTGGGCGTACAACGGTTCCACCGTTCCCGCGGCCTTCGCTGGGCGCTCGACGGGCTGGTGATGGCACCGGGCCAGATGGTTGGCACCTCGAACATCACGACAGGCGGCGAGGTTGAGATCATTGCAGATGGCGGGGCCGGTTATGCGCTGATCCGGCCAGCCGCGGCAGCGGCGTCACTGCTGTCGGCACTCATGCAGCAGGATTAACCGCCGATCAACGGCGTCGCCAGCCACAGCATGCCGAAGATGGTGATCACCCAGGTGCCGGCATTCACCTGCCGGCCACGTCCGGCAAGCAGGCTGATGACGACATGCGCAATGAACCCAACGGCAATTCCCGCGGCGATCGAAAAGGTCAGTGGCATCAACACTGCCATCAGCATCACGGGCACGGCGGTGACCATGTCATCCCAATCAAGGCCGGCAAGCGGTGACAGGAACCCGGCCGCCACAAAGACAAGCGCTGGCGCGGTGGCGAAAGGCGGGATCGAGGCGAAAAGCGGCTCGAAGAACAGGCACAGCAGGAACAGCGCGGCGACAGTCAGCGCCGTCAGGCCGGTGCGCCCGCCGACGCGAAGGCCGGTCGCGCTTTCCAGATAGGTTGTCATGCTGGAGGTGCCGAGAAGGCTGCCAACCACCGACGCGCCGGTATCGGCCAGCACGGCGCGATCGAGGTGTTCGATGCTGCCATCGGGACGGCGCTTGCCGGCAAGATCTGCGATACCCGTCAGCGTGCCGGTGGTATCGAAGAAATCCAGGAAGAACAGCACGAAGACCACCGTCAGGAAGCCAAAACTGGTGACCTGCGAGAAATCCAGCGAAAATGCCGCGCTGGCCACAGGCGGCGGCGCTGCGATGCCACCAAACTCGGCAAGGCCAGTGGCCCAGCCAATCAGGCTGAGGCCGAGGATGGTGACCAGAATGCCGCCATGGATCCCTCGCGCGGCAAGACCGGCCATCACCAGAAGGCCAATGAGTGCCAGCAGCAATTCCGGTGCGGCGACACTGCCAAGCTTCAGCAGCGTATCCGGATCATCGACAACCAGGCCCATTCCCTGAAGTCCGATCATCGCCAGAAAGAGGCCGATGCCGGCAGTAATTCCGGCGCGGAGCGAGGCTGGGATGGCACCGATCAGCCACCCGCGAATGCGCGACAGCGAGAACAGGAAAAACAGCACCGAAGCAACAAATACCGCGGTCAGCGCCTGTTGCCAGGTGAAGCCCTGGCCAAGCACAAGCCCATAGGCGAAATAGGCGTTCAGACCCATGCCGGGGGCCACCGCAACCGGCCATTTGGCCCACAACGCCATGATCGCGGTGCCAATCGCCGTTGCCAGCACCGTTGCCACGAAACCGGCGGCAAAGGGAATGCCGGCATCGGCCAGAAACATCGGGTTCACGGCGACGATGAAGGACATCGTGAGGAAGGTGCTGAGGCCGGCAAGCAACTCGCGCCGGACAGTCGTGTTGGCGTCATCGAGTCCAAAAAATCGGTTCATCTCATATCTCCGAAAAATGGCGCTGCGCGGCAATTTGAGGCGGCGCGCCTTGGGTGTGAAATATCTTGTGTGGGTGGTAGCATCAATTGTCGGCGGCTGACCAGACGGTTGTGACATTTCCTTGCTGCCATTGGCCTCATGGCCCTGTCACTGCCGGGGAAGCGTCATCGCCGCTGGGCGATTGCCGACGGGTCTCTCATGCCTTGTCTTTAGGGTTTGTGAAGCTATAGTACTGGCATGGTGGAGTCAGGCGATGAGGGCTGCCCGGTGATGGCGGCATGATTGTCGAGATCTAGGACTTCCACATCTGCAATTGATGAAAGCGAGATTATGATCATGGATGCATCGTCGCCGAAGCCGCGTCAGGTCGAAACCCTTGCCGACAGCCTGCTGGCCCGATACGCCGCGACTGACCGCACCTTGTCGGTGATGTCGCAGCTCGTTCTGGTTCTTGCCGGCAGTGCGCTTCTTGCGCTGTCCGCACAGTTTGCTTTTCGGATTCCGATCTCGCCTGTCCCGGTCACCGGCCAGACACTGGTCGTCCTGATGATCGGCATGGCCTATGGATCCCGCCTCGGCGCCGCAACGGTGCTGGCCTATCTCGTTGAAGGTGGGATGGGGCTTCCCGTCTTTGCCAACGGCACGGCCGGCTGGCCGGTTATCATGGGGCCGACCGGCGGCTATCTGGTCGGGTTTGTTGCGGCTGCCTTTGTCCTTGGCAGGCTTGCTGAACGCGGGATGGGTCGTGGCCCGATTTCGACGGCGCTGGCAATGGCGGCAGGAACCGTCATTATCTATGCTGCCGGTGTCTCCTGGCTTGGCCAGTTCATCGGCTTTGGCAAGGCCGCTACCGCTGGCATGCTGCCGTTCCTTTATGGTGATGCGCTGAAATTGATTGTCGCGGCCGGCCTGATGCCGCTTGCCTGGCGGGCCGTTCGCGCGCTGCGGCAGGACGCCGCCGCCGGTGAAGGTTCGGAATAGGGTTTTCCCCTGATGTTGTCGGCGATCGCCGCGACGCTGGCGATTGTCGCCCTTGGGTATGTTCTGAAACAGCGGGCTTTCCTGCCCGAGGCTACCTGGCAAGCCCTGTCGCCCTTATGTTACTGGGTGCTGTTTCCCGGGCTGTTGTTCAATCTGATGTCGCAGATCGACCTTGGCGCGGTGTCACTCGGCCCGTTTCTTGCCAGCATTGCCGGCGGCTGTGTGATCATCGTCGGGTTTGCACTTGTGGCAGGCCGCGCCATTGCGATGTCGGGGCCGGCGCTTTCCTCGCTGGTGCAAGGGGCTTTGCGGCATAACGGGTTTCTGGTCCTGTCGATTCTGCAGGGCACATTTGGCGTCGCGGCGTTGCAGCTTGGTGCCATTGCAATTGCCTTTCTCGTGCCGATTTCAAACATCGTCTCGGTTGTTGCCATCCTCTTGCTGGGCCGCCCGGCCGGCAAGACCAATATAAAACGCGCCATTCTTTCCGAGATTGCCCGTAACCCGCTCCTTGGCTCCATGCTGATTGGTGTGGCGGTCAACCTGCTACAGGTTCCGGTGCCCGAATTCATTTCGCAGGCGGCGGCCTTTCTGGGTGCCGGCGCGCTGCCGCTGTTGCTTCTCACCATCGGGGCATCTTTGAAATTCTCGGCTATCAGCGGCAATGCCGCCCCGCTGGGTCTGGCGCTGTTGGCGAAATTCCTGATTTTCCCGCTGGCGCTGGTCGTTATTGGACTTGGGCTTGGTCTTGACCCGTTGGCGCTGGCGGTTTTGGCTGCGGTCGGGTCGGCGCCGACGGCAAGCTCGACATATACGCTGGCTACCGAGCTTGGCGGCGATGCCCAGCTGATGGCCGAGATCGTGTCACTGCAGACACTCGCCGCGGCCATCTCGCTGCCACTATGGATCTGGCTCGCCGGCGTATTGGCGGCGATCTAGCTTCTTATTCGGGTTATGACCGGCTACAGCGCTGTCAGCCTGCCATTGTCGTTGACCGGGTCTGTCAGAATGTCCGGATAGGCGGCCTCATAGGCTCCCAGAGCTTCGTCGGCATCCAGAATCTCGACCTCGCCGCTCTGCTCAAGGATCGTGAGGAGCCGGTCCTCCGGTGACTCGGTGGAGGAATGCAGCACCGTCACGGCGATCACAGCGGCGATGCTGGTCGTCGTCGCCACTTCCGGTTCGGTGTGAGGGCGGTTGAACGGAATGACATGGCATTCCGGCCGGTGGTCGCGGTCGGTCAGTCGCATTGGCATGCTCCATTGACAGGGTCGGTAGATGACGTTGTCAGGACGACAATATGGCAATGACGGCGGTAGGTCAGGGAAATGCAGCGTAAAAGCTCCCTATGGGCGCCGTGGCGCGGATAATCTACACTTAGGTGCGAGTCCGTGCGTTCCATACAAGATGCAGTGTGAACGCAAAGATAATTGCTGCAAAGAAAAAAATGAAACCGTGCCCAAAATATCACAAAAATGAAAAAGAGGCCCGGATGGGCCTCTTCAAATTCATGTTTTCTGGCTTGCCGGGGGCACCAACAGCTTTGGTCAGCTACCTACACGGCGGACAAAGATCGTCCCAGCCGGTTTGTTATTGATGTTGCGAACCGTGTTTGTTGCCTGGCTGAAAATCACCGTTTCGACACCGAAACTGTCAACAACCGCGACGCGGGCGCGAATCTGCTTGTTTACAAGCGGTTGCGACAGTGACAGCTGCGTTGCGCCACCGGTTTCGATGGCACGCCAATTACGGCCATCGGTCGATGCTTCCCACCCAATTGACATGCTGGCGATCCCGTCTTCGTCGGAAACGCCGGTTGTGCTGACAAGGATGGTCTCGCCCTCGGTGGCTTCACCGGTAATCAGAACTTCGCCCTGAACCGGGTCATCGACGTTCTGCACCGTTTCGGACGGGCTGGTGACCAGCAATTCCTTGGTTCCATGGCCGTCTACATAGGACACAACCGCCCGGTAGGAATAGCCGACATGACGTTGCGCCAGCTGCAGCACCTCACCATTCGTCTCGGGGAATGCCTGCCATTCGGTCTTCGTGCTGGAGCGTTGCCAGATAATGGAGAAATTACCGAGGCCGTCATCATCAGAAATCATGCTGGTGTCAACAACCAGCGCGTCTTCCTCGCGGGCAGCCCCGACAAGCTGTGGCGCGCCGTTTGGCTTGTCATTGACATTCTGCACCGGGCTGGAAGGCGGGCTGAGGATCGTCTCGAGGTTGCCTTGACCATCAACATAGGACAACTGCACCCGCAAGAGCCTGCCGACATGGCGCTCACGCGGGGTGAAAGACTGGCGGATCTCGCCGGACAGGTTCGACCATGACGCACCATCGGCGGAAATCTGCCACTGTACCTGCATGCTGCCGACGCCATCACCGTCAACAACGGATGATGCATCGATGATCAGCGGGTCGTCTTCGATGGCAACAAATGACCCGGTCTCAACCTCGCCATTATCAACGCCCCCGCCCGCGGTCTGTGTCGCGGACGTACTCATGGAGGAATCATTAGCGGGAGCCTGGGCTGCCGTGCCGGATCCGGTGCTGGATGTGCCAGTCGATGCGCCAGTTGATGTGCCGGTGGACGCAGCTGTCGATGCGGCAGGTGCCGCCGTTTCGGCCACGGCGGCATTGGTCTGCGCAGCCGAGTTGGCGGCTGCCGTTGACTCGGTACTGGATTCAGGCAGGCCGCCGGCGAAGGCGGGTCCACCTGCAGACATGACCGTTCCGGCGATCAAGGAAATCCACAATCGGCGCATTACTCATGACCCCCTAACAATCACAAGCTTTCTCTTCTACAAGCTCTTTTCAATGTACCAAAGGCACGGAAACCGTGCCCGGCGACGATCTTGCTTATCAATACGGCACTCGAATTCTTCTGGCCAAAAATAAAATCGCTCAAAATGGGGATGATGTCCAGTTTTTAGTCATTCCGCCCGGCGGAGCGCCATCACGAAATCGGATGGTCGCCCCGCTGTTTTTACAGGAGATAGCTGGAAAGCCGGTTTTCAGCCGTCCAGTTCCTCAAGCACCTTGCGGGCTGCGCGAAAGCATTCCATGGCCTGGGGGACGCCGCAATAGATCGCAATCACGTGAATGATGGCGCGCAATTCATCACGCGTGACACCATTGCCGATGGCACCGCGGCAGTGCAATTCCCATTCATGCATTTTGCCAAGTGCGCCAATCATCGCCAGATTCATCATCGAACGCGTTTTCGCATCAATGGCGTCATCGCCCCAGCCGAAGCCCCAGCACCAGGCGGTCATGGCTTCCTGGAAAGGCCGGTTGAAATCATCGGCCTTCTCGAAAACGCCATCGACATAGGCTTCGCCAAGTGTAGCCTTGCGTTGCGCCAGGCCGGTCTCAAACATGTTATCCATCTGTTGTTACCTTTCGGGTGGGTCATGCACCGCGCTCGAAGCGGGCGGAGATGACGCGGTTATCGACATGTTAACTATAACCCGACTGGCCGATAATGGCTTGTGGAAATCGTCAAAGGACAATTCAACAAATTGAAATAATGAGCATTTCAGACATTTTGCACAAAGGGTTTACTGTGTTAACTATCGCTTAATGACGAGATGTGATGATTGACTGACGATTAAGTGACTATGTGACCCATCAGGGTGACCCACCAGGGTGACCCACCAGGGTTTTTAGGGCGTTGCTGCACCATGATGATGGTCGAGGTGAATTCTATCGATGCGGTTCCCGGTGAAGCGGAACTTCTGGCCTTTGCTGCGGATTATATGGCGGCGCGCCTGTTCACGCCGCGTCAGCACAAGAACCTGAGCGTCCTGATCGATGTGACGAAGGAGCCGCTGCGTGTTCCGGTCACGCGGTCGATGCTGGGGCGGCAGAAAACGGGTCTTGTGGCTGCACCGCCGACCCTGTTTGAGATGACGGTTTCGACCGCATTTGGAGTTCGTGACGCCGCCGAAACAATTGCCCATGAGATGCTGCACATATCTCAGGCGGTCAATGAGCGGCTGCTGATCACGAAAAAGACCACCAAAATTGCCGGCCGCAAGACCGAGCTTGATTTGGCGCGCTGGATGGGTGGCAAGCCTGTTGTGATCGACAATCTTCACTGGCATCTGCGCCCGTGGGAGATCGAGGCGTGCCATTGGCAGGAGCATCTTGTCGATGAGTTTCTCAACCTGGCGACCGGGCAGGCGACAGAGCAGCCCATCCAGTCGGCAAAGCGACGCCAACTTGCCCTTTACCCTGTCAAGATCGCCTCGCCAGCCTTCGTTCCCACAAAGCCCGAGCCCGATTTTGACGGGGTAACGGCCACCGGTGGAGGCGGTGTTTCATCGCAGGCAATCGCCAGCGAGAGGGGCAGCGCCGAAAGGCAGGAGGGAACGGATGTGACACCGCCCGACCAGATTATGCCCGACCAGATTATGCCCGATCAGGTGCTGCCCGATGGGATGTTGTCCGCGCCGCCGCGAGCCGAAATATCGCAACCTGAAGAGGCCCCGGCCAATCTGAACCCGGCCGATCTGAACCCGGCCGATTTGACCCAGATGGATCAGGTTTCGCCAGTAGCCCCCTCGGGTCGGCCGGCAAATGACGACACTCAGCTGCCAAATGCCAGAAGTGAGGATAGAAGTGAGGACAGAAGCGAAAACGGGGTGCCGCTTGCTGCGATGCCGGATCGGCCAGTCTATCCCCGGCCAGTCTATCCCCGGCCAGTGCATCCCGAGCCAGTGCATCCCGAGCCAGTGCATCCTGAACCAGTGCATCCCGAGCCAGTGCATCCTGAGCCAGTGCATCCTGAGCCAGTCCTTTCCGAACCAGTCCTTTCCGAACCAGTCTACCCTCAAGATCGCTACCCGCGGCCGGTGATTGAGGTCACCGTGCCGGGGCTTGATGGGCCGCGCGCCCTGACCCGCGAGGCCATGATCAGGAAGCTCAGTGAGTTCAGACAACGCGGCCTTGCTGTGATCGAGGAGGCCGGGTGACCCGATCCATCGGCGGTCACAATCTGTGCCCCCTTTCCGATGCGCGGCAGACCATTATGTATTTCAGGGTGATTTTTTCCGGCGCAGCGCCTAGTTTGGTGCGTTGATGAACCTTGTTTGAACCTGAACCCCGTTAGAGGCAAAAAGCCGCCGATGAATATTTACAAGGCGATTACCACCGAGGTCCTGGTGCCGATCCATCCGGCAGGCTGGCCGTTCATCTTCATCTTTGTTGCGGTCAGCATTCTGATCACCGCACTCTGGTCACCTTTTGCGCTTCCGGGCACGCTGCTCAGCCTGTGGTGCGTCTATTTCTTCCGTAACCCGGTGCGAACCACCCCGGTCACCGACAATTTGATTGTCGCGCCGGCTGACGGGCGTGTTCTGTCGACCGGTGTTGCGCCGGCGCCCGCGGATCTGGGGTTGCCGGACGGTGAGTGGCGGCGCATCGCCATTTTCATGAATGTGTTTGACGTTCATGTGAACCGCGCGCCGGTTGCCGGGCGGGTGACGGCGACAAGCTACCATGCCGGCAAGTTTTTCAACGCCAGCCTCGACAAGGCTGCCGCAGACAATGAGCGGCAGAATATCCTGATGGAAACCGCCTCCGGCCAGGCCATCGGCATTGTCCAGATTGCCGGCCTTGTCGCGCGGCGGATCCTGCTTGAGGCCGGCGTCGGTGATCAGCTTGCGATCGGTCAGCAATTCGGCATCATCCGCTTTGGCAGCCGTGTCGATGTCTGGATCCCGGCCGACACGCCGGTGCTGGTGATGGAAGGCCAGCGTACGGTGGCCGGAGAGACAGTCCTGGCCGACATGTCGGGGGGTCTGCAGGAGCCCGGCGAGTCGAGGCGCGCCTGATGACACCCGCACCGCGCCGTCAGCGTCGTTTCAGATCGGTCTCGATTTTCTGGCTCCTGCCGAATATTTTGACCGTAGCCGGCTTGATCTCGGGCCTGACAGCGTTGCGGTTTGCGCTTGACGGGCGCTGGGCGGCGGTGATCGGGCTGATTGCGCTGGCCTCGGTCTTCGATGCTCTGGACGGGCGGACGGCGCGCCGGTTCAAAACAAGCTCGGCCTTCGGTGCCGCGCTTGACAGTCTCAGCGACCTGGTGGTCTTCGGCGTTGTGCCGGCGCTGTGCCTGTATCTATGGGCGCTGCAGGATTCCGGCAATCTTGCCTGGTGGGCGACGATGTTCTACGCGGTGTCGATTGCCTTGCGGTTGGCGCGTTTTGATTCCGAACTTCGCGATCCACCTGACCATTCAAAGGATTATTTCACCGGCGTGCCGGCACCGGCGGCAGCTTTTCTGGTGCTGGTGCCGATTGCCGTTGATCTGGAATTCGGCATCGCCTGGGCGCGCGAGGCGGCCTATATCAGCGGCTGGCTGGTGTTGATTGGCGGACTGGCCGTTTCTGCCCTGCCGACCTTTGCTGGCAAACGGGTGGAGCTGCCGGTTGGCACCGTGCTGCCTGTCATGGCTGGGGGGTCGATCCTCATTGCCGGCATCTTCATGCAGCCCTGGATTACCTATATGGCGCTCGCCGCTGCCTATGTGGCTTCGATCCCGATCTCGGCAATGCGCCATTATCGGCAGCGACCCGAGGTCTGATCCCTAGCGGAAGGCGGTCTGCCGCCGGGCGGCGACGCGTTCACGGTGGAACAGATATAACCCGCTGGCGATGATAACGCTGACGCCAAGGATGGTGCTGTTGGCGGGAATGTCCCCAAAGACAAGATAGCCAAGCATTGTCGCGCCGATAATCTCGACATATTGGAATGGCGCCAGCAGACTGGCAGGTGCCTTGCCGGCCGCCAGAACAATGAAGGCATGGCCCAGCGTTGCGGCGATTCCCATGCCGATTACCCAGCCTGTCTCTTGCCATGTCAGCGCCGACATGGCAGCGCCCGGAATCGATAGCAGGCTGCCGGTTCCCACCACCACGCCAAGCGCGACCATCGCGGCGACACTGCCAAGGAACTGCATCTGATACGGATCGACATTGTCCGACAGCCGCCGCGTCAGCACCATATAGAGCGCCATCGACAGGGCCGAGCCAAGCGGCAGAACCGCTGCCCAGCCAAAGACCAGCACACTTGGCTGAACGATGATGATTGTTCCGACAAGACCGACAAGGATGGCGCTGATGCGCCGTATCCGCAGTCGCTCGCCAAGCAATATCACCGATAGCAGGGTCAGGATTATCGGTTGTGCGAAGAAGATGGCAATCGCCTCGGCCATGGGAAGATGCTGAAGCGCGGTAAAGAAAAACACAGTGGCTATCGCCAGCAGCAGCCCGCGCACCGCCTGCAGGGCCAGGGTGCCCGCCGGAATGTTCCACAGGCGCAGCATGATAAAAACGGGCAGCATCAGGACGGTTTGCATGAAAAAGCGCCAGAAAGTGATCTCGAACGGCCCGTGTGTGGCGCCCAATAATTTGGCGAAGACATCAAGGAAGGGAATGATCAGCATGCCGGCGCATAGCTGCAACGCGCCAAGGGTGTGATTTGGGTGCCGTGTCTTTGCGATTTCCATCGCGGCATCCTGCATGGCAATATAAAACAAGGCAATCAATCTCCAAGGAAATCAAATTCCAGGGGAGCCCGGATGACGGCCTGATGTGGTCTCAGGCTTGTGCCGCATGACCGTGCCCATAAGTTGCAGCCACCGGGTTGCAGCCACGAGGTTGCAGCCACGAGGTTGCAGCCACGAGGTTGCAGTTTGAAAAGTTAACGGGCAAACTGGCGCCGATATGATAACTCTGCCGGCGCCCCCCTGCCGGCCATGACGGAACAGCCATGTCCCTTGGTCTTCTGGAAAAATGCCTCAGTCGGGGCATCCGCATGACAAGTCAACGTCAGGTGATTGTCGGCGTGATTGGTGATTCCGAGGATCATCCGGATGTCGACGAGCTTTATCGCCGCGCCGTTGATGAGGACAGCACGATTTCCATCGCAACGGTCTACCGGACGGTCAAACTTCTCGAAGAGGCCGGCGTTATCGACCGGCTTGAATTTGGCGATGGTCGGGCCCGCTATGAGGAATCGGGTGAGCATCACGAGCATCTTGTCGATGTGGAAACCGGTGAGGTGATTGAATTCTATCACGCTGAGCTGGAGGCGCTGAAAGAGCAGATTGCCCGCGAGATGGGTTACGAGCTGGTTGATCATCGGCTTGAGCTGTTTGGCCGCAAGTTGCCATCCGGTAAAGGGTAGCCGGTGCGCTCTTGACCTCTGATCCACACCTTTTCGCGATGTTCGCCTCTATGGCCACCACTATGGCCACCACTATGGCCACCACTATGGCCATTGCCGTGGGTTTTGCCGGGCCCGCAGGCGGATTGTCCTGCTGATGGACACCGCAACCCAGAAGCGGAATATCGTCCGGCTTGCCATGGCGCAGGCGTTGTCGATGACCTCGATGAATGTGAATATCATCAACACCGCGCTTGTCGGGGTTCTGCTGGCACCTGTCGCCTGGTTGGCGACGCTGCCCCTGTCCCTGCAGTTCCTGACCTCGATGATTATCACTCTGCCGGCCTCGCTGCTGATGACACGCTTCGGTCGGCGTCCGGTGTTGATTGCCGGTGTGCTGATCAGCAGCCTGTCGACAGCCTGCCTTGGCATTGCTGTGGTGACAGGTCATTTCATCATGTTCTGCGGCGGCAGCATGGGTCTTGGCGTGGCGATGGGGATTGCCAGCTATTACCGCTATGCTGCGGCGGATGGCGCTCCTGCGGATTTGCGGGCGAAGGCGATTGCCTATGTTCTTGCCGGCGGGCTGGCAGCGGGGTTGATCGGGCCTGAAATTGCCCGACGAACGGTCGATCTTGTTCCCGAGATTCTCTATGCGGGGTGCTTTTTCACCGTCGCGATTGTCCAGCTGTTATCGATCATCGCGCTGGCGGGCCTGAAAATAGAACCTCCGAAAAGGACAGCTTCCGGCGGGCGTCCATTGGGGGCGTTCTTTCGTATGCCGGTCTTCGTTGCCGGGGTGATCTGCTGTGCGCTTGGTTATGCGGTGATGAGCTATTTGATGACGGCGACGCCGCTGCAGGTTGTCAACGTCGCCGGGCTTGGCACATCCGCGAACGCAACCATCATCCAGTGGCACGTGGTGGCGATGTTCCTGCCATCCTTCTTCACCGGTTCGATCATTGCCAGAATAGGCGCGCTTCGTGTGCTGTGGGCTGGCGTTCTCCTTTATGCCATGACCATCTACCTGGCTGTCGGCGCGATCGGATTCTGGCCTTACTGGACGGCGCTTGTCACGCTCGGGCTTGGCTGGAACTTTCTGTATGTCGGCGGCACCTCGCTGGTGGCCGGGGTGGCTGAACCCGAAGAGCGCGGTCGCGTTCAGGGGTTTGCCGATCTGGCGACGATGACAACGGTGGCAACAGCCTCGCTCTCAGCCGGTGCAATCCACAGTCAGCTTGGATGGGATGCTGTCGGTCTGGCGGCGCTTGTTGCTGTGGCGGTTCTCGTCATTGCGCTTGTCTGGCTGGGGGCGGCGCAGCGGCGGCAGGCCGAAGCAGCTATCTGACACGCATCAATTGTCGGCGAACGGCGTGGCGTCAGCCGCCTGTCACATTCATATGCCGGCTGACCGCTGGATCGCTGTGGCGCCGGTCGATGATGAAATCATGCCCTTTCGGCTTGCGCCCGATGGCTTCGACAATCGACGCATCCAGTGCCGCCTCGCCGCCATCACGAAGGGCGCGCCGCAAATCCGCATTGTCATCCTGACCAAGGCACATATAGAGCTGTCCGGTACAGGTCACCCGCACCCGGTTGCAGCTTTCACAGAAATTATGCGTCAGCGGCGTGATGAAACCAAGCTTGCGGCCGGTTTCCTCGACCCTGACATAGCGGGCCGGTCCACCGGTACGGAACGGAATGTCGGTCAGGGTGAACCGCTTTGACAGATCGGCGCGGACGCGGGACAGCGGCAGATACTGGTCAAGCCGGTTTTCAGTGCCGATATCGCCCATCGGCATGACCTCGATGATGGTCATGTCGAACCCCTCATCACCGCACCAGGCCAGCATGTCGCCAAGCTCGGTGTCATTGTCACCCTTTAGAGCAACGGCGTTGATCTTCACGTCAAGTCCGGCCGACTGCGCCGCGCGAAGCCCGGCAAGCACCTTGCCCAGATCACCCCAGCGCGTGATCTGCCGGAACTTGTCAGGGTCGAGCGTGTCGAGCGAGATATTCACCCGCCGCACGCCGGCATCGAACAGATCATCGGCCATTTTGACAAGCTGACTGCCATTCGTGGTGATTGTCAGCTCGTCAAGTTTGCCTGCCTTGACCTCGCCGCCAAGGGCACGGACCAGCTGCATGATGTTGCGTCTGACAAGCGGCTCGCCACCGGTAAGCCTGATCTTGCGGACACCTGCCGCCATGAAGCGGCGGCACAGCACCTCAAGCTCCTCAAGCGTCAACAGCTCCGCCTTTGGCAGGAACGTCATCTCCTCGGCCATGCAATAGACGCAGCGAAAATCGCAGCGGTCCGTTACCGACACGCGAAGATAATCGACAGTGCGCCCGTACGGGTCGATCAGCTGACCGGGCTTCGTGATCGGCGCGGCATCTGTCAACGGCATGATGGCGTCCTCCCCAGAATTCCCCTTGATGCTACGCCTCCCACTTCCAGCTTGGCAAGGAACGACACGTCGCATCCCTGCGGTGCCGACACCGGCCATAGGGGCACTGACTGGCGAAAAAAAAGGCCGTGAGAAATCTCACGGCCGAGTTTAGGGAGGAAACGCACAACGCATGCGTCGTGCCACGGCTATATGCGCCCGAACATATAGCCGGTCAACCCCGCTCACCGGCTTTTCATCAAAAAAATCGCAGCCGGTAATAATTCTTAAAAAAAACAAAAAAAACATTTAGTTGAATTTCAAAAATCGACGTTGAAATGTAATCGATTTGGCATTGCCGGCAAGGATGCAGCGATGTCTTCGGCGCTCTGACCATCTTCGCGCAGCTGGTGGATGCTTTCGGCGTCATGTCGTTTGGCGAGCCGGTTGCCAGCTGCATCACGCACCAGATCGTGATGAAAATAGGCTGGTGACGGCAGATCCAGCAATGCCTGCAGCAGGCGATGAACATGCGTGCTTTCCGCAAGGTCCGTGCCGCGCGTGACGAGGGAGACGCCGTCAAGCGAATCATCAACGACAACCGACAGATGATAGGAGGTGCCGATATCACGGCGCGCCAGCACCACATCACCATGCGCTGACATGTTGACAGGCCGGTGCCGACCCACCCCGGTGGCTGTGGCAAGATCGATCCAGGTCAGATCACCGACAAGGTCCAGTGCGCGGTCGGTCCGTAGCCGCCAGGCGGGCGACATTCCCGCCTCGGACCTGCGTTCCACTTCGGCCACTGGGATGGCGCGGTCCGTTGCCACCGGCGCTTCCTGCGGCGCTGACAGCACGCCGGCAAGTTCGGCCCGCGTCAGATAGCAGGGATAGACAAGATCGCGTGCCCGCAGGCTGGCCAGCGCCTCTTCATAGGCGGCCAGCCGCTGGCTCTGGAACACCGGCGCGCCACGCCATGGCAGACCAAGAAATTCGAGATCGCGGTAAATCTGGTCGGTGAATTCGGGGCGGCATCGCGTATGGTCGATGTCATCAATCCGCAGGATATAGCCATCGCCAAGGTGTGACGCGACAAGCGCCGAATAGGCATGGCCAAGATGCAGCAGGCCGGTCGGACTTGGCGCAAACCGCGTAACAGGTGCCGAAATTGGGGAGGGAACGGTCACGATATGTGTGTCCATAACTCTGTTGGGGGCGCCGCCATCGGCGCCGGTGCCTCTGAATGGTGCCCCTGAATGATCGCAGTGAATGATCCCAGTGAATATAGACCAGACGGGGTGACCGGGTGTAGCCTTTTGCCACCATGATGATCAGAGTTGGTGAACAGGGCCAGCAAACAGGGCCAGCAAACAGGGCCAGCAAACAGGGCCAGGGAACAGGATAATGATGAAAAGCTTTGGCAGTTTGAGCGGCCATTTCAATGAACCTGCCCGCGGTGGCGCACCGTCCAGTCTGATCATCATCATGCATGGCTGGGGTGCTGATGCGAGTGATCTGGCGGACCTTGCCTATCCGATGTCGCTGCGCTTCCCCGGGGCGGCATTCTTCATTCCCAACGCTCCCGATCCCTGCTCGATGAACCCGATGGGCCGGCAATGGTTCGACCTTGCCGACACCGCCGATGGACCGGCTGCCGCGGCGACAGTGATCGAGGCGTCGGTTGCCGCGGCCATCGCCGACCTGGAACTCGACATGGGTGCGGTGGCGCTGACCGGCTTTTCACAAGGCGGCATGATGAGCCTGTATTGCGGGCTTCACATGGCTGACAGGCCGCAGGCCGTCGTCAGCTTTTCAGGTGCGCTTCTCGGTGTTGGCGACATTGCGGCCATCGATGGCCGGCCGGCGGTCATGCTGGTTCATGGAACGGACGATCAGGTGGTGCCGTTTTCGATGATGGAGGCGGCGTCGACCATCCTGGCGACGCACGGCATCGAGGCCAGCTGTGTGACGCGTCCCGGATTGGGACATGGCATCGATCCCGATGCGCTGACCGAAGCCATCGATTTTCTGGCGTTGCATCTTCCCGATTGAGAAGGCTGCCGCATTACCTCTTCATCACCTTCGCATCACCTATTCCATCATCTGTCATATAGCCGCAATATTTTGCGGGCAATCTGTCACGGTGCCCAATATGTGGTGGAAGGCTTGTTTTTCCGGCGCTGGCATGTTTTTCTGATGACGGGTGTTGGCAGAACCACACGGGGAGCATGATGAACGCAGGCAGTTACGCACCGGCCCTTGTCCTGAACGCAGATTTCCGCCCGCTCAATTATTTTCCATTGTCGCTCTGGTCCTGGCAGGACGCGGTCAAGGCGGTCTGTCTCGACAGGGTGACAATCGTCAGCGAGTATGATCTGTCGATCAGCTCGCCTTCAATGGAAATGAAGCTGCCATCGGTGATCGCGCTGAAGGAATATGTGCCGCAGATGCGCAACCCCGCCTTCACCCGATTCAACGTATTCCTTCGCGACAGATTCACCTGCCAATATTGCGGCACCGGGCATGCGGCCGCCGATCTAACCTTCGATCATGTGGTGCCGCGCTCGCGCGGTGGGCGCACAACCTGGAACAATGTTGTTGCCGCCTGCAGCCCCTGCAATCTTCGCAAGGCCAATAAGCTTCCCGATCAATGCGGGATGTCGCCGCTGGCCAAACCGGCAGCGCCGAATATCTGGCAGTTACAGGAAAATGGCCGCGGGTTCCCGCCAAACTATCTTCATGAATCCTGGCGGGATTACCTGTATTGGGATACCGAGCTACAACAGAGTTGAGCGCCGGATCACCTTTTCTATTCACGCATCAGACGCGTTCAGCGATCCTGATGGCGGTGCGGCATCCCTGCTGGATCACCGTCTTCAGTGCGGCATAGAACATCGCCTCGCGCCCGCGGTGATCTACCGCGATGTCGCGATGTTCCAGCTCGTCATCACGGAATTTTGAAATGGTGCCGCGAAGTTCGGCCTCTTCATCGCCAAGGCGGTCCGCCTGTTTCGCGTAATGCTCGCCAATGACTTCCTCGACAGCAATGGTGCAGGCCATGGCGGCCTTGGGTCCCATGGCAGCTGTCACCGCACCGAGCGCAAAGCCTGCCGCCCCCCAGACAGGGTCGAGAAGAGAAGGGCGCACCCGGCGTTCGTTCAGCAGCGATTCAAACGCCTCGAGATGCTCGACCTCCTGTTCCATCATATGCTGGATCTGCGGGCCGGTGGCATGGTTCCGCAGCACCGCAAGCTGGCCGCGATAGATTTGCTGTGCGGCCCGTTCACCAGCATGGTCGACGCGTAAAAACCGCTCGATGTCGCGCCGTCCGGCGGCAGGTCTGGAAATCCCGGTCATGTGTGTCTCTCTAGGCGTCCGCCAAAAATGAAGGCCAATATCGCCACAGCCGTGATATCGAGGCTGAGCAATGCATTCCAGCCTGCCATCGAGAGCCCGAACAGGGACCATGGCACGTCGTCGCAGCGGACCACCGGCGTCGCCAGAAGCTGGTCAACAAGATCCGCCGAGGACGCGGCCGAGCCAAGATTTGCCGTGCAGCCTGACGGCCCGTTCCAGAGGGCCCATTCAACCCCCGCATGATAGCCGGCAACACCGAAGCTTGTCAGCGCGGCGGCGGCGACCAGAAGCAGGCCGATGCGGGCCGGCAGCATCAGCATTCCGACAAGGGCGGCACCAATCACCGCGACATGCGCCCAGCGTTGCCAGATGCACAGGCTGCAGGGTGCCATACCGCCGACATATTCAAACAGGAAGGCCGCGGCCAGAAGTGCGGTCGACATCGCACCGCAGATGATTAGCCCATTGCGCGGTGCCAGAATCACCGACAGGTCAGCGCGAAGTGTTGGTCGCGGGCCTTGTGTCAGTGGACCAGCCACAGCGCGCCTCCAATCAGAAAGACCAGCGCACTCAGCAACGTCATGACAATGCGGGCGTCACCATGATGGCGGGCGATCCCGGCAACAATGGCAAACCGCAGCCCGCGCCCGACAAGCGAGGTGGCAAGGAATGGCAGCAGCGCAAATCCGGCGATGCCGGCGCTGACGGCGATCACCTTGTAGGGAAGCGGGGTGAAAGCGCCAATGAAAACCAGCACGATGCCGAAAGTTACAAATCCGTCCTGGACGGCAGCGAACTTTTCCGGGGCCGCGATGACATGTGGGAGTATCCCAAGGATCTGTTCAATGCCGACACCAAGCACCGCGCCAAGCAGCCAGCCAAGCCCGCCGCCGATGATCGAGGCAATCGTGCAGCCGGCGGTCAGGCGGATCCAGTCACCAGGGCGGGCCAGCACTGTGGCGACAAGCAACGGGTCGACCGGGATCGGGATGATGATCGACTCCAGCACCGCGAACAGCCACATCAGACGTTCGGCCAGCGCCGTGCCGGCGATACGGATCACACGGTCATACTGGTCTCTGCAATAGTGCCAGAGCGATGTCATCGGTTGCCTCGACCGGGAGCTGGGAGTGATGGTACGAGTGGGGGGACTCGAACCCCCAAGCCCTTGCGGGCGGTGGATTTTGAATCCACTGCGTCTACCAATTCCGCCACACTCGCTTCATCATGAAACGGTACTAGCCGACACCCCCGTCACTGGCAAGCCTCTGCTTTACATGCTGCGTCAGATTTTCCAGATGCGGATCGGAAATGCCGTTCTCGCGAAGCGCCTCGACCGTATCGAAAAGATAGTCCCGGCAGGGCCCGATGAAGCCGCTGGCGGCGGCGATCACGCCGGCCTCATCCTCGATCGGCATGCGCGCCGCGTAATTCGGCCGGTCTGGCCGCGCCACAAATCCGATGGCACGTTTCCGGCCGCGCGGCGTGTGCAGGGTCAGCCAGCGCGCGTGATAGGCCATGGTGATCATCTCGCGGCGCCACAGCAGGTCAAGCTCGTCGATGGCGTTCTTCGGGTTGAGCTGATAGCCGACACCGGCACAGCTGCCACCGCGGTCAAGCGCCAGCACCAGACCCGGACATTCGGGCGAGCCGCGGCCAAGCCGAGTCCATAGACAGAAACGCCGGTGATTGCCGAAAATGCGGGCGTGTGACTGTTCGACGTAATCAACCACCGGATTGAAGATCAGGCTGCCATAGCCGAAGATCCAGATGTCAGAACGATCGGCATCATCGGGGACGAGCTGGCGGCGCGATGCGTACAGCTGTTCTTCGGAGGCGATATCGACGGCGCCATCATTGCGCGCAGTGGCCATCTTCATGATGGTGCCTGAAGCCAGGCTTTCGCGCGTTACTTTCAGGATTGGCGCATCCGTCATCAGCCCTCGTCATCCTCTGCCAGCGAAGGACCGCCGCCAACATGGCGAACAACCCGTTGCGGGAAGGGAATGTCGATGCCGCGCGCATCGAGAACGCCTTTCAGATTGCGGTTCAGGTCCCAGTAAAGATCAAAGAAATCATCATATTCCGCATAGGCGCGAAGCCGCACATTGATGGCACTGTCGCCATAACTGACGACAAGGAAGCGCGGCGCCGGGTCGGCAAGGACGCGGGGGTCGTCGGCAAGCTGCATCATCGCTGTCTCGGCATCATCAAGATTGCTCTCATAGCTGATCCCGATGTCAAGATCGAGCCGCCGCGTACCGTACCGCGCGTGGTTGATGATGGTCGATGTCCATATGGCCGAATTCGGCACGCTGACATATACGTTGTCGAACGTGTCGATGGTGGTGGTGAAAAGGCCGATTTCCCTCACCGAACCAGACACACCGGCGGCCTCGACCCAATCACCGATCTTGAAGGGGCGCAGGAATAACAGCATCAGCCCGGCCGCGACGTTCGACAATGTACCCTGCAGCGCCAGACCGATGGCAAGGCCGGCAGCGCCAAGCACCGCAATGATCGAAGTGGTTTCGACCCCGAAATTGCCGAGGGTGACGACAGCCGTCAGCGTCAGGATGGCATAGCGCACAAGCGCCGCCATGATCGGGGCAAGGGTCTTGTCGATGCGGTTCGACCGGGTCAGCCAGTCACGCACCACCTTGCTGGCCCGCCGTGACGCCCAGACACCGATGAAGATGGTGATCAAGGCGGCAAGAAAATTCAGCCCGTATTCGGTGGCCAGGGTCAGTGTTTGATCGGTCAGCACTGTCGACAGGCCAAGGCCGTCTGAGATTGTGCTGAGAGAAATATCGTTCATGCCGTGACCCTGCATTGGCGAAAGAGGACGTGCCTGTTCTGGCACCGCGCGGCAAACCCCGACCGGTCGTCCTGCCTGCCGCGACGCACAGTATAGACGCCGACCGTGATGCCGCCAAGCTCTGCCGGCGGTAAAGCGGCAATTCGTCTTTTCTGCCGCCTGGCGTGTAACTTTCGCCGGGTGCAACCTTTGCCGGTGTGGAAATAAAGCGCGTTCGAGCGTTGATATTCGGACAGGTTGCACGATATAGTGCCGCGCCATGGATTTTAGCCAAAATAACACATGCGAGACAATCGACTGGTGCATCGGGCAGCCTGCGCTTGGCGGACCGCCGTTGGTTGCCGCCATCGGGAATTTCGACGGTGTCCATCGCGGGCACGCGCAGGTGATTTCGGCCGCCATAGACGCGGCGCGGGCGCAGGGGCTTGCCTCGGCGGCAGTGACCTTCGATCCGCACCCGCGCGAGTTTTTCCGTCAGGATGACGCCCCCTTCCACCTTGCCGACAGGCAGGAAAAGGACCGGCTGATCGCGGCGCTTGGTGTCGACCGGGTTATTCATGTCAGGTTCGATGACAATCTGCGCTGCACAGATGCCGAGAGTTTCGTGACATCTGTACTGCCCGCACTTGGCGTGAAGGCGTTGTTCGCCGGGTCGGATTTCGCCTTTGGGCGGGGCCGCGGCGGCGATATCGATACCATCAACAATATCGGTGCCGGGATTGGCATCAGCGCCACCGCGGTAACATTGCTGGCGGACCCGAACAGTGCCGTCATCACCTCAAGCCGTGTACGGGCCGCGCTGCAGGATGGCGAGCCCGAGCGTGCCGCCGAAATGCTGGGCCATGACTGGGTGGTGACAGGCACGGTCCAGATGGGTGACCAGCGGGGGCGCACCATCGGCTTTCCGACCGCCAACATCCCGCTTGGCAATCTTCTGCATCCGGCCTTCGGGGTTTATGCCGTACAGATTTTCGAGGCCGAGTCCGGTCAGCCATTCCGGCTGCTTGGCAATGGTGTGGCGAATATCGGCGTGCGGCCGACTGTCGAGGACCGCGGGGTATTGTGCGAGGCGCATCTGTTCGACCAGCAGCCGGATCTGTATGGGCGGCGTCTTGCCATCGGACTGAAATCCTTCATCCGCCCTGAACGCAAATTCACCAGTATTGACGAACTGACGGCACAGATTGCCAAGGATGCCCGCGCGGCGCGTGCGCTGCTGCCCCCGATCAAACAGACAGCCTGAACGGACAGGCCGTCTGAACAACATACCGCCTGAACAAGGGGCCGCTGGGCAAGATGCCTGCCGGTCGACAGGATTGAAAAGCGAGAGAGCTTGCGATGAGTTACAAAGAAACGGTGTTCCTTCCGCGAACCGACTTTCCGATGCGTGGCGGCTTGCCGCAGAAGGAGCCGGAAATTCTCGCGCAGTGGCAACAGATCGATATCTATGACCGCCTCCGCAAGGACCGCGCCGATGCCGAGCTGTTCGTGCTTCATGACGGTCCGCCCTATGCCAATGGCCAGCTTCATATCGGCCATGCGCTGAACAAGATTCTAAAGGATGTGGTCAATCGCTCGCAATCGATGCTTGGCAAGAATGCCAACTATGTGCCCGGCTGGGATTGTCATGGCCTGCCAATCGAATGGAAAATCGAGGAGCAGTACCGCAAGAAGGGCAAGGACAAGGACGAGGTGCCGGTCAGGGAATTCCGCCAGGAATGCCGCGATTTCGCCGCCCATTGGCTGGCGGTGCAGTCCGACGAATTCCAGCGTCTCGGCGTGCTTGGCGACTGGCAGGCTCCCTACACCACGATGGCGTTTGAGGCCGAGGCGACAATCGCCGGCGAGCTTGGCCGCCTGCTGATGGATGGCAGCCTCTATCGCGGTGCCAAGCCGGTGATGTGGTCGCCGGTCGAGAAAACGGCGCTTGCCGAGGCCGAAATCGAATATCATGACCACACCTCGGTCACCATCTATGCGCGCTTCCCGGTGAAGACGCCAACCCATCCGGCGCTGGAAGGCGCGAATATCGTTATCTGGACGACGACGCCCTGGACCATGCCTGGCAACCGGGCGATGGCCTGTGGTGCCGATATCGATTATGCGGTGCTGCGGATCACCGCGCTGGAGGACGGCGCGCTGGCCAGCAAGGGCGATGTGATCTGCCTGGCAACCGATCTGGTGGCCGAGGTGACAGCCGCCACCGGCATCGCCGAGACCGAAACGCTGGCAACGCTGAAAGGCACCGACATCGCGGGCACAATCTCGGCCCATCCAATGCATGATCATGGCTATGACCATGACGTGCCGATGCTGCTGGCCGATTATGTCACCACCGAGCAGGGAACCGGCTTTGTCCATATCGCCCCCGGCCATGGTGTCGAGGATTACGAGCTGGCGCATCTGGAGCATGGCATCCCGCTTCCCGACACGGTGGCCGAGGATGGCAAGCTGATGGACCATCTGCCGGTGTTCGCGGGGCTTCATGTGCTGCGCGACAATGCGAAGATCGCCGACATCATGGCTGAACATGGTGGACTTATCGGCATCGGCAAGCTTGTTCATTCCTATCCGCATTCCTGGCGGTCGAAGGCGCCGCTTGTCTATCGCAACACGGCGCAGTGGTTTGTCTCAATGGAATCGCACGGTCTTCGCGACACCGCTGTTGCCGAACTAGGCCGGACAGCTTTCTACCCGCCGGCCGGCCAGCGCCGTCTGACTTCGATGATCGAACAGCGCCCCGACTGGTGCCTGTCGCGCCAGCGTGCCTGGGGCGTTCCGATCACCGTGTTTGTCAACAAGGCCACCGGCGCGCCGCTTCGCGACCAAGCCGTGATCGACCGTGTCGTGGCCGCGATGCGCGCGGAAGGTGCCGATTGCTGGTTCTCCTCGGAGGCATCCCGCTTCCTTGGTCCCGACTACAATCCGGATGATTACGAAAAGGTCATCGACATTCTCGATGTCTGGTTCGATTCCGGCTCGACGCACGCCTTCGTTCTGGAGGAACGCGACGATCTTGACAGTCCGGCCGATCTTTATCTCGAAGGGTCGGACCAGCATCGCGGCTGGTTCCACTCCTCGCTTCTGCAATCCTGCGCGACGCGTGGCAAGGCACCTTACAAGGGTGTGCTGACGCATGGTTTCGTGCTTGATGAGCAGGGCCGCAAGATGTCGAAGTCGCTTGGCAATGTGGTCACACCGCAAAAAATCATGGACCAGAATGGTGCGGATATCCTGCGGCTGTGGGTTGTCAGTTCCGACTATTACAATGATCTGCGGATCGGGCCGGAAATCCTCAAACGGACAACCGACAGCTATCGCCGGTTCCGCAACACACTTCGCTATCTTCTCGGCGCGCTTGACGGATTTACGGCTGCCGAGGCGGTTGGCCATGAGCAGATGCCGGCGCTTGAACGCTGGGTGCTGCACCGGCTGGCGGAGATTGATGACCGGATCAGGGCGCTGACCGAAAGCTATGATTTTCACGGCATCTTCACCGAGCTTCATACGCTGTGTAACAGCGACTTGTCGGCTTTCTATTTTGAAATCCGCAAGGATCGCCTCTATTGCGATGCTGCGGATTCGGGTGAGCGCCGGGCCTGTCGCACGGTGATGAACGAGGTGTTCGAGCGGCTGACGGCTTGGCTGGCCCCCATTCTGTGTTTCACCGCCGAGGAAGCTTGGCAGTCGCGCGTGCAGGATATCGAGAATTCGGTCCATCTTCGCAGCTATGCCCCGGTCCCCGCCGCATGGCGCGACGCAACGCTTGGCGCGCGCTGGGACGGCATTCGGCAGGTGCGGCAGGTGGTGACCAGCGCGCTGGAGACGGCACGCAATGACGGTGCCATCGGTGCTTCGCTGCAGGCGGCCCCCCGCATTCATGTCAGCGCCGAACTTGCCGCCCTGTTCGAGGGCGAGGATGCGGCCAGCCTGTTCATCACCTCAGCAGCGGAAATCAGCACCGATCCGGCGCCTGCCAATGCCTTCCGGCTGGAGGGCGTCGAGGATGTGGCGGTGGCCTTCGCCACTGCCGACGGCGGCAAATGCGCCCGTTGCTGGCGGATCATGCCGGAGGTCACGGAAAGCCGGGAAATATGCCAGCGCTGCGATGATGTGGTGAATGCAGGAACCTGACGCCAGACAGCCGGCCATCGGCCGCCCCAAAGTCCTGGTCATCGGGGCGGCGGTGCTTGTCGCCGATCTGCTGACAAAGCAGATCATGCTTGGCTGGATTTTTGATCCGCCGCGGCGGGTAGAGGTCCTGCCCTTTTTGAATTTTGCGCCGGTCTGGAACCCCGGGATCAGTTTTGGCATGTTGGCCGATGCGGGCGGTGTGATGCCGATGCTGTTAACCGGATTGGCATTTGCCGTGGCGGCGTGGATGGTCTGGAAGGCGCCGCGGTTCAAGCGATTTGAGGCGTTTGGGGCCGGGCTGATTGCCGGCGGCGCGGTCGGCAACGCGCTGGACCGTATCCGCTTTGGCAAGGTGGTTGATTTTATCGACGTTTATGTTCAAACATGGCATTGGCCGGCGTTCAATATTGCCGACGCTGCGATTACCGTCGGGGCGTTTTTGTGGATCGTCAGCCTGTTTGTCGAGCAAGAGAATGGACCGACATGAGCTATTGGAACGATCCGATCCCGAATGCTGTGGCTGACCGGCCGCGCCACCGCCGTGCCGGCCGAGTGGCAATAACCTGCCTGCTGCTTGCCGGATTCGGGCTTGTTGCCAGCGGATGCACAGGATTCCGGAAAGCCATCGGCGAGGAAAAATCATCCCCGGACGAATTCGAGGTTGTCGTGCGGCCGCCGCTGTCACTGCCGCCCAACTTCTTTGCCAATTCGACGCAGCTGACCAAAAACGCCCCCGCCGCAGCGTCAGCGTCTTCACCGGCTTCTTTGCCGGATGACAGCCCGATTGATGCCCGGTCGGTTGCCGCCGCCACGCTTGGCGCGGCCGAGGGCAGAGCAGCCGACGATTACGAACAGGTTTTCAACTTTGCCACGGTACCGGAAAACATCCGCGAGATCGTCGATGAGGAAACCTACGGCATCCGGTTTGAAAGGCGGATACCGCTGCAGATCCTGTTTGGTGGCCTGCCGGATGTTGGGCCTGTACTGGACAAGTTCGCCGAGGACCAGCGGCTTCGTAGAACGCTTCGTGAGGGGCAGTCCCCGACTGAGGGCGGTACGCCTGCGGTCGATCTTCGTGATGACGAGCCGGTAACAATCGGCAACTAGCCGCGATGTCCTGCATCCGGCAACTTCCCGATACGCTGGTTGACCAGATCGCCGCCGGGGAGGTTGTCGAGCGACCGGCAAGCGCCCTCAAGGAACTTGTCGAAAACGCACTCGATGCCGGGGCCGACCGCATCGACATCACCTTGCTGCGCGGCGGCATCGATGCCATCATCGTCAGCGATAACGGGCATGGCATGTCGCAGGCCGACCTGTCGCTGGCGATCCGCCGGCATGCCACGTCAAAGCTTCCCGACAGCCGTCTTGATGATATCCGCTTTCTTGGATTTCGCGGCGAGGCGTTGCCCTCGATCGGTGCCGTGTCGCAGCTTGTCATCACCTCGGTTACCGGAAATGCTCCGCATGCCTGGCAGATCACCGTTGATGCCGGCACTGTGATCCCGCCGCAACCTGCCGCGCTTGATCGCGGTACTGTGGTCGAGGTGCGGCATCTGTTCAAGGCGGTGCCGGCGCGATTGAAATTTCTGAAGACCGAACGGACCGAGCAGGGGCGCTGCCTCGATATCGTGCGGCGACTTGCCATGGCGTGGCCGCAGGTTGGATTCCGGCTGACCAGTGATGGACGGGTCCTGTTGGAGCTGGCGTCGCAACCTGACGGTGAGGCAGGATGGCAGCGCCGCCTGTCCGACATCATGGGGCGGACATTCGGGGCTGAGGCGCTGACCATTGATGCCAGGCGCGATGAGGCGACGCTTCGCGGGCTTGCTGGTCTGCCGACGATGAACCGGCCGACAGCGGCGTCGATCTTTCTGTTCGTGAATGGCCGGCCCGTGCAGGACCGCTCGCTGCTTGGCGCGGTGCGTGCCGGATATGGCGATACGCTGCCGCGCGGGCGCTATCCGATGGCGGCGCTGTTCCTGGAATTGCCGGCGGCGGCGCTTGACGTCAATGTCCACCCGGCGAAATCCGAGGTACGATTCCGCGACGCCGCCGGGGTGCGCTCGCTTCTGGTTGGCGCGATTTCGGCGCAGCTGCGCGACCATGGCGTGCAGACCACCGCCGAGGGCGCGGCCACGGCAACGCGCCTGTTCACCGGATCGGGGCGTGGTGGCCGCGGCTTTGCAGCGCCGCCAGCGGCAAGCTATGCCGGTCCGGCGGCCGACTGGCAGGCCCCGTTGACGGCGCCCGCGCAATCATCGCTTGCCGGCGACATGCCGCCTTCAGCGCCGCCAACCGCGGGCGGAAAGGACATGCCGGATGACAGGGTGGATGATACGCTTCTTGGCGCAGCGCGGGCGCAGCTTCACAAAACCTATATCGTTGCGGAGACGCGCGACGGTATCACCATCATCGACCAGCATGCCGCGCATGAACGGCTTGTCATGGAACGGATGAAAGCGGCGCTTGCCGCCGACGGGGTGGCGGTTCAGGCGCTGCTGATCCCCGAGGTGGTCGATCTACCACCAGACCAGCGGCAGGCGATTCTCGACGAGGTGGAGTTCCTGATCGGGCTGGGGCTGGAGATCGAAGGCTTTGGCGAGGGCAGCATTCTTGTCCGCGGCATTCCGGCGCTTCTCGGCACGCCTGATGCGACACGACTTGTCCGTGATATCGCCGAGGAGCTTGTCGAGCTTGGTGGCAGCCAGGTGCTGGAGGACAAGATTGCGCATGTGTTGGCGACGGTGGCCTGTCATGGGTCGGTGCGGGCCGGCCGCCGCCTGAATGACGCCGAGATGAATGCGCTGCTGCGGGAGATGGAGACCACACCGAATTCCGGTCAGTGCAATCATGGCAGGCCGACCTGGGTCCGGCTTTCCCTTGCCGATGTCGAGAGATTGTTTGGCCGTCGTTGACGGCCTTACCTGCCCGTCAGTTGCAGGAAATGCAGCCTTGCGCGGCCATAGCGGCGGTCATCAAGTGGCGACAGGCTGGCGGCTGTCATTGATGCGGGATCAGGATATTCCGATTTCTCTGTCTCGAGAATGACCAGCGCACCGGCGGCAAGCGCACCGATATCGGCAAGATGTATTGCCGCTGCCAGACCGGTGCCGCTGCCATAGGGCGCGTCGGCAAACATCAACGAGGCTGGCCTGTCCCGCCAGCTGGCAAGCGACAGCGCATCTCCGGCAATGACCCGGCTGTCGGCTTCGCGGTCGAGGCGGGCGATGTTGGCCCGCAGCACCGACAGGGCGGCCTGGTCGCGTTCGATGAAACTTGCATGTTCAGCCCCGCGTGACAGCGCTTCCAGCCCCAGCGCGCCAGTGCCGGCAAAGGCGTCGATGACGGCGGCGCCGGCCAGCACGTCGGCAAAGCGCCCGCCCTCAAGAATGTTGAAGAGGGATTCGCGCACCCGGTCGCCGGTCGGCCGTGTGTCAGCGCCGACGGGCTGGACCAGTTTTGTGCCGCGATGGCGGCCGGCGATGATCCGCATCTCGTGATCCTCGTGATGGTTTCTTGTGCCGCTGTACGGTGGCAGACGCTGCATCACCGCCCGGTTGTGTTGTTTCCGGCGCAATGCCGAGTTGGTCGGCAAGCACCCGCGGCTTTACCGGCTCAACGCCGCCGGATGGCAGGTCGCCTAACTGGAATGGGCCATAGGATACCCGGATCAGACGGCTGACCTGATGGCCGAGATGTTCCATGATCTTGCGCACTTCGCGGTTCTTGCCCTCGCGAATGGCGATGCTGAGCCACGCATTGCTGGCCATCTGGCGGTCAAGCTGTGCTGCCACCTTGCCATAGCGGATGCCGTCAATGGTGATGCCGTCGGCAAGCCGTGGCAGCGCTTCCGGGTTGACCTGTCCCTGGACGCGAACCCGGTATTTACGGCTCCATCCGGTGCTGGGAAGTTCCAGATGGCGCGCCAGACCGCCATCATTCGTCAGCAGCAGCAGCCCCTCGGAATCAAGGTCCAGCCTGCCAACCGTCAGTACCCGTGGCATGGTGTCGGGAAGTGTGTCGAAGATGGTCTGACGGCCCTTGTCATCACGCGCGCTGACAATCAGGCCACGCGGCTTGTGATAGCGCCACAGACGCGCTGGCTGGCGCGCCGGCAATGGCTTGCCATCGACGGTGATGTTGTCGGATGCGCTGACATTCAATGCCGGGCTGGCCACCGTCTCGCCATTGACCGTGACCCGGCCTTCCTCGATCCGTTTCTCGGCCTCACGACGCGAACAGATCCCGGCCCGCGCAATATGCTTGGCGATTCGCTCCGGCGCGGTTGGCGCGTCGAGCGTGAAGGAAGATTTGTCATTCATGCGTCACCTGTTACGCGCAATTTCGGCGCTTTGCAAATCACCGGTGGCTATGCCACAAGACCGGAATGAACAGATCTTCCGAACGCCTGGATATCATGGCGCTGATTCTGGCCGAGGCCGAGGCCGCTGGCGCGGCTGGTGAGGTGCCGGTGGCGGCTGCCGTAACCGATGCGTCAGGTGCCATTATGGCGGTGGCGCAGAATCGCATGAAGCGCGAGGCCAATGCGCTGCGTCATGCCGAGCTTGTGGCGCTGGACATGGCGATGGCGGCGCGCGGTGAGGAAAGGCTGGAGGGGTGTGACCTGTGGGTGACGCTGGAGCCCTGCACGATGTGCGCCGGCGCGATTTCGCATGCGCGGATCAGGCGGCTCTATTTCGCCGCCCCTGATGCCAAGGCGGGGGCGGTCGAATCCGGCGTCAGATTCTTTGACGGCGCCACCTGTCACCATCGGCCTGAGGTTTATGGTGGTCTGTCCGAAACGAAAGCGGCCGCGCTGCTCCGCGCCTTCTTTGCCGCACGACGCTAGCCCCCGGCCGTCAACCAGCGGCGATATCCCGGCGATAAAACCCGCCCGGCCAGTCGATGGCCGTGACACCGTCGTAGGCCGCTTCGCGGGCCATCGCAATATCCGCGCCAAGGCCGGTCACCGCCAGAACGCGTCCACCGGCGGCGCGCACCGTGCCGTCCGGGTCGATCGTCGTGCCGGCATGGAACAGGATCACATCATCACGGGTGGCGGCGGATTCGATCCCGCCGATGCTGCTGCCCTTTTCATAGGCGCCGGGATAGCCTCTCGTAGCCATCACCACCGTCACGGCGGCGGCATCATCCCAGCGAAGCGAAAGATGGCCAAGGCTGCCTTCAATCGTGCCAAGCATTGCCGCCACGATGTCGGAGCGCAACCGGGGCAGGATGACCTGTGCTTCGGGATCGCCAAGGCGGCAGTTGAATTCAATCACCTGCGGACCGCTGTCGGTCAGCATCAGCCCGACATAGAGGATGCCGCGATAGGGCGTTCCCTCGGCGGCCATGCCGGCGGCAAGCGGTTTTACCACCTCGGTCATCACCTGCGCCTGCAAATCATTGGTCAGCCGCGGTGCCGGCGATACCGCCCCCATACCGCCGGTATTCGGACCTTTGTCACCGTCAAAGGCGCGCTTATGGTCCTGCGCGCTTCCCATGAACAGCGCGTCCGGCCCGTCGATCAGCGCGAAAAGCGAGGCTTCCGGCCCGGCAATTCGTTCTTCGATCAGCAGCGTCCGGCCCGAATCGCCAAAGCGGCCATCCAGCATCTCGGCGGCGGCGGCGGCGGCCTCATCGGCCGTATCGGCGACCACGACACCCTTGCCGGCCGCCAGCCCATCGGCCTTCACCACACAGGCCCCGCCGACAGCAGTGATGGCTTTGGCGGCGCTGTCCATGTCACGGCAGACGACAAATCCCGGTTGCGGAATGCCGAATCGCGCACAAGCCTCGCGGGCGAACGCCTTCGATCCTTCAAGTTGCGCGGCGGCGGCGGTTGGTCCGAAGGCCGCGTGACCGGCCGCGGTCAGTCTGTCGACAAGGCCGGCGACAAGCGGCGCTTCCGGTCCGACAACGACAAGGTCGGGCTTGATATCATCGGCCAGCGCCAGCAATCCGTCGAGATTCTCTGCCCCGACATCGACACAACGGCCAAGCGATGCCATCGCCGCGCTTCCGGGCGCAATGATCAATTCGTCGGTCAACGCAGAGTTGGCAATGGCCCAGGCCAGTGCGTGTTCACGGCCGCCGCTGCCGACAAGAAGTATTTTCATCAGGTAATCCTTACCGTGGATCGCGGGCAGGGTGGCTTGCCCGGCGCACAATATGGCATAAGAATGAAC
Source organism: Puniceispirillaceae bacterium (SeqCode) (assembly GCA_965657415.1). Classification (GTDB taxonomy): domain Bacteria; phylum Pseudomonadota; class Alphaproteobacteria; order Puniceispirillales; family Puniceispirillaceae; genus UBA8309. Next base: position 50,117 of record CBFHNZ010000002.1, read on the forward strand.
CGCTAAGAAAGGGGTCCAACCCATGCATCAGGACAGTTCGGGTCTGCCCACCGGGCCAATGCACGAACCCGGAGCCGAAACCGGAGCCGAAACCGGTTCCAATGTGCCGCCATTCCTGACCGTCACCGAGCTGGCGCAGCGGCTCAAGGCGACGGTGGAAAGCCAGTTCGACTTCGTGCGGATCAGGGCCGAAATCTCGCGCCCGACACGCGCCGCCTCCGGGCATCTCTATTTCACCCTGAAGGATGATCGGAACACGCTTGACGGTGTCTGCTGGAAAACCGTTGCCGGGTCGCTGGCGGTGCAGCCCGAGGAAGGTCTTGAGGTCATTGTCACCGGCAAGCTGACAATCTATGGCGGGCGCTCGAAATACCAGATCGTCGTGCAGACGATGGAAATGGCTGGCGAAGGCGCGATGCTGAAACAGCTTGAGGAACGCCGCCGCCGCCTTGCCGCCGAAGGGCTGTTCGATGCTGAGCGCAAACAGCCCCTACCGCGCATGCCAGCGGTGATTGGCGTGGTCACCAGCCCGACCGGTGCCGTTATCCGCGATATCCTGCACCGCCTGACCGACCGGTTCGGGGTGCGGGTGCTGGTCTGGGGAACGCTTGTCCAGGGGCCGGAGGCGGCCGGTCAGGTGGCGCGCGCCATTCGCGGGTTCGATTCGATGCCGGCGGGCGGTGACCTGCCCCAACCCGATCTGGTGATTGTGGCACGTGGCGGCGGCTCGCTGGAGGATCTGTGGGCCTTCAACGAGGAAGAGGTTGTGCGGGCGGCGGCGGACTGCCGGATACCGCTGATCTCGGCCATTGGGCATGAAACCGACACCACGCTGATTGATTTTGCGGCCGACCAGCGTGCGCCAACGCCGACGGCTGCTGCCGAAATGGCGGTGCCGGTGCGGGCCGACCTGTTGTCGCGCATTGCCGAGATCGAGGCCCGCATTCGTAGCGGCATCGCGCAGCGGCTTGACCGGGCAACGCAGGCGCTGCGCGCCGCTGAACGGGGGCTTCTCAACCCGGCAGAGATGGTTGAGCGGCGTGCGCAGGCAGTCGATCTTGCCGTCGCCGGGCTGGAACGCGGGTTGCAGCAGCGGCTGTCGGCGGCGGCGCTGCGGCTGACCGATCTCGGCGCGCGGCTTCGCCCACCGGAGCGGCGCTTTGCCGAGGTCAGCGCCGAGCTGGGCAATCTTGGATCGCGGCTTGATCATCTGATCGGTGCGCAGCTTGACAGGCATGCTGCGACGCTTGACCAGTCTGGCAGGCTGCTCGAGGCCAATTCGTTCCAGCGTGTCCTTGAGCGTGGCTTCGCCCTTGTCACGACGGCCGATGGAACACCGGTCAAACGCGCGGTTGAAGTGCCGCAGGGGGCCGAAGTTCAGGTGCGCTTTGCCGATGGCGGGCGCATGGCGCGGCTTGACCCGGACACCGCCTCTGCGCCCGCTCTCGACAGTGGATCGCCAAGGCCGCCGCGCCGCCGCAAAGCGGCGTCAAAGCGATCATCGGACAATCAGGACAGTCTTTTCTGAGCTGCACCCAATAGGGGGCGTCAGGCTGTGGGCTGGATGTGTTTGCCCCAGCGCCGGTGCGGCCAGAACCACTGTTCGGGCGTCTCCCTGATCCAGCCTTCGATGGTGTGATTGATCTCGGACGCCACCGCCAGCACCGATTCATCATCATCCTGGTTCGGCAGCGTGATCGGCGGCGAGATCGACACCCGGAACCGACTTCCGTTCAGCCGCCGTGTGCGCATATAGATCAGCGGCACCTGTTTCTTGATCGCCAGCTTTACATGGCTGATCGAGGTCTGCGCCGGATGCCCGAAAAACGGCACCGCCATGCCTTCGCGAAGCTGCTGGTCGACAAGAAGGCACATCACCTGCCCCTTGCGCAGGGTGCTGACCATGCCAAGCGCCGCCTCGCGCCCCTTGCGGTAGATGTCACCGCCATAATTCGCCTGGCGACGCGCCAGAAGCCAGGCCAGAAGCTGGTTGTTCAGCGGCCGGTAGATGGCTGCCACCTTGTGGCCTTCCTGCAGCGCGGCATAGGGTCCAAGCTCCCAATTGCCGATATGCGCGCCAACCAGGATGGCACCGCCATCAAGGCCGCGCAGATTCTCCAGCCCGTCAAATTCGATCTGGCCAAGTCCGACCATCCTGTGGACATGCGGGAACTCACCGATAACCCGCCCGAGATTTTGCCACATGCCGGCCAGTACATGCCGTCGTTCGGCATCCGTCATCTCGGGCATGGCAAGCTTCATGTTGCGTGCGGCGCGCCCCTGCCAGGGGGTTAGCGGGCCAATTGCCGCAAACAGGCCGCCCATTGCGGCGCTGGCGACGGGGAGGGGAAGCAGACGCGCCGCGCCGAAGATCAGCACAACGATGGCGGCTTCCAGCGGCCAGATGAAGACTTTTCTGAAAGTGCGGACAAGCGCTCGGCCGATTTCGGCGGTGATTTCGCTGCCGGAGGGGCTACCCATTGGCCGCGTCTCCATCGCCGGCGGCGGCAAGCCACGCCTCTATGGCGTCCAGAAAAGCAACCTCATCATCCATATCCACACTGACAGGCAACATGGTGACACGGCCGCGCCAGTCGGCAGGAAGCCGCATCCAGTCCTTTTGTGTGGTGATCAGCTCGGCACCATGGCGCTGCGCGTCTTCCTGGATCTGGGCCAGGTCTTGCTGCGAATAAGGGTGGTGGTCGGCAAAGGACAGCTTCTTCGCGATCTGGCCGCCGATTGCCTCAACACTGGCAAAGAATCTGGCCGGCCTGCCGATGCCGGCAAAGGCCAGTAGCGGCGTGTCATCAAATGCCTCGATCACGCCAGCCTCGGGGCGGAGTGTGGCGGCAAAGACAGGTGCCTTGCGGCCGAGGCGCGGTGCCAGACCGGTTTCATCGGTGCCATTGATCACCGCGATGTCGAGCTGTGCCAGGCCGCTGGCAAATGGGGTGCGAAGCGGGCCGGCCGGGATCACCCAGCCATTGCCGATTCCGCTGCCGCCGTCAAAGACCCCGATTGTCAGCGTGCGTTGCAGCGTCGGGTTCTGCATGCCGTCATCCATGATGATCACATCATGTGAACCGCCTGCGGCAATGGCACGGGCACCGGCGGCGCGGTCGCGTGCCACCATTACCGGCCGTCCGTCGGCAAGCATCAGCGGCTCGTCACCGCAGAAACCGGCATCATGTTCGGCCGGGTCGACCCAGAGCGGGCCGGCGGCACTGCCGCCATAGCCGCGGGTGAGGATCGCCGGCGTCCAACCGCGTTCACTCATCCGGTCGGCCAGCCAGCCGACAAGTGGCGTCTTGCCGGTACCGCCGGCTGTCAGGTTGCCGACGCACACCACCGGAATGGCGGGTTTAAAGGGCCGCGCGGTCGCCGCCTTCAGCGCGCCGGCGACCCGCCACAGCAGGGTAAGCGGTAGCAGGGCGAGGGCGACTGGGCCGCGCTGACTCCAGAATTCCGGCGTCTTCATCATGATGGGGTGGCTGTCCTGTCGATCAGTTCAAGGCAGGAGTCTGCCGCGAATCCGGGCCGCTTACCAGTCCGCGCTGCATAATCACGCGCCGCAGTCGCAATTTTTGCCATCCGATCGTGATCCTCGCTGATCTGCCGTGCCGTTTCGGCCAGTCCCGCAGCGTCGGTGATTTCACTGACCACGCCGGCAGCCGACAGGCCGGCAAATTCGGCCCGGTTTTTGTGAATATGCGGCCCGGTAATGATCGGCAGCCCATAGGCCGCCGGTTCAACCGGGTTATGGCCGCCAAGCGGTTGCAGCGAACCGCCAAGAAAGACGATGTCGGCAATGCTGAACAGGCTGTCCATCTCGCCAAGCGTATCGGCAATATAGATGCTGTCGTCAGATTTTGCCGCCCCGCCAGCGCCGCGCCGCGCCGCGTTGTATCCGGCCGTCGCGCATTGCGCCGCAATCGCACCACCGCGCTCGGGATGGCGTGGGGCGATGACCGTGAACCAGCCATCGCCAAGCGCCGTGGCAGCCTCGATCACGCCGCCATCCTCGCCATCATGCGTCGAGGCGGCAAGAAGGATACGCCGGTCCCCGGCGGCCCTGCGCAGCATTGCCGCCAGATCATCATCGATGTCGCCGCGTGCCAGCGGCAGTTTCAACGAGCCACCAATATGCACATTTTGCGGATTTGTTCCCAGCCTCGTAAACCTGTCCGCCTGCTCGGCATCCACCGCAAGCACCCGCCCCGGCACACTGAAGACAGCCGATGCAAGGGCGCGTTGGCGTTGCCAGCGGGCGAAGGCACGGTCTGACAGCTGTGCCGAGACAAGGGCGACAGGCACCTGTGTTCCGGCGGTGCGGGTGATCAAATTGGGCCAGAAATCGGATTCGAGAAACAGCGCCAGCCGTGGCCGTATGTGCCGCAGGAATGAATCAACCATGTCCGGGTGATCCAGCGGCTGATAGAGATGTGTCAGACCCAGTTCTGCCGGTTGGGCGGCAATGCGCGCCGCCGCGGTGACGGTGTTCGTCGTGACAAGAAGGGGAATATCGGGCCGACGGGCCTTCAGCGCCCGTGCCAGGGCCACCGCGCCAACGCTTTCACCGACGCTGACAGCATGGATCCAGATCGGCGCATCCGGCAGGTCGGTACGCCCGTCGGCCCGGCCATAGCGTTCACCAAGCCGGGCGAGGTCTTCCTTGCCGGCACGTGCGCGGCGATTCAGGATGAAGGGCAGCGCCGGACGCGCCAGCCGCCACATCAGATTATAGGGTGCCGGCAGGGTCATGAGGTGCCATCCGGTGCGCCGGCAAGCCGGTCGGCCAGTCGGGCGGTGTCATTCATCGCCGCCTCCAGCATCCGGCGGTGCGCCTCCATCGCGTCGCGGTCACCATCTTCCGGCGCGCTGATGGGCGCGCCAACGACGAGGATGCCGCGCGACAGCGGTTTTGGAATCCGCATTCCGTCCCACCCGGGTGCGCGCCAGAACCTGTCTGTTGCCCAGGCAACAGGGACAATCGGCTTGCCCGAAAGATGTGCCAGCGCCACCGGTCCCATCGCCGCGTTGTGCGCCGGGCCGCGTGGCCCATCCGGGGTGATTGTGGCAATGCATCCCCGATCAAGGACGCGTTTCAGCCCGCGAAGGCCGGACAGTGCGTTGCGATTCGAGCTGCCCCAGACCGTCTTGACGCCGAGGTGATTGACCGTATGCGCCAGCATCCGGCCATCGGGATGCGGTGACTGCAGTGCCGTCATGGCGTGGCGGCGCGGCCACAGCGACGGCATCGCCAGAATATGTTCGTGCCAGAAGACAAGTATGAAGCCGTCATGATCCGCCAGCAGGGCGCGCATCCCTGCCGGGTCACTGGTGCGCCACCGTACAGTGACCATCAGGCCGGCAACAATGATGGCGGCAATCCAGCTGAGGCAGAACAGGCCGATCTTGGTACGTATCAAACGCTTCAGCATAACGGGTCTGGCTGGTCCGGAAACAAACGCCCCCGGCGGGTTGAATAAAATATATGTCATGGGTCCAGACGCAGGTGCAGTATCGATCTGGCTCGGCGACGATAACGGGTACCTGATCTGATTACGGTTTCCCCAAGCTAGCCTTGCGGTTATAACCGGCATGCCGGTGCCCGTCCAGTTGACCTTCCGGTCTGCAGTATGGGGTGCCGTCAGCCACCCGGCTTTGCAATTCGACCAGGGCACAGCGATCATGATGTTGCAGCACGATCTTCTGGCAGGCAGCGGCGGTGGCCGTTCCCGTCTTCTTGTCGTGCAGCCGCTCGTCGGCATCGGCGATATGGTCTGGCACAAGCCCTGGATCGACCATCTTGCAGCGCATTTTGACGTGACCCTTGCCTGCAAACCGACGGCAAAGGCACCGGTTCTGTTCAGCGGCACTGACGGCATTATCGGTTGGATCTCGATTGAACGCTCGCTTCGTGGCGAGAAAGGGCGGCATGACGGGCCGCTCGGCCTGCTGCGGCTCGCCGCCGCCTTTCGGCGCAGTGGTGCGGATCATGTCCTGATCATGCATCACAGCGCCACTTATGGGCTGGCGGCGCGGCTTGCCGGTATCCGGTATCGCTGGGGCTATGGCATCGGTGGCAGCCGGCGGTGGTTGAACCGCGGTGCCTTTCTGGGCCGTGAGGCGCGTTATGAACACCCGACACGCAAGCTTGCCGATTTTGCCCGGATGAACGGATTTGGCCTTGCCAGTCCGGAATGGCGCATGCCGCCCACTGCCGATGCACAGCGCGCCGCCGACAAATGGTGTGATGATTTCGATATTCCGGCTTTTGGCACACCCGCGGGCGGGGTGCGCGACATGGTGGTGATGGGCGTCGGTGCCATGGATGATGAACGCAAATGGCCGCCGGCACATTTCGCGGCGCTCGCGGCGCGCCTCGCGGACCATTCGCCAGCGATGCGGATACTGGTGATGGGTGCGCCGGCGGAACAGCCGATCATCGATGCGGTACTTGCCGACCCGGCGGCACCTGCCGGTCTCATCCCCAATACAGCGCCGCTTGATGAGGCCATTGCGCTGATCAATGCGGCGCGGCTCTATGTCGGCAATGACACCAGTCTGCTGAATATCGCCGCCGCCTGCGGACGGCCGGCCGCGGGGATTTTTGCGCAATCCGCGCCGTTGGACTATAGTGACGCGATTATTCCGATTGCCGAGCCTGATGGCAGGTTCGGTGAACCCGGGGCCATCGCCCGCATCACCGCGGTGCAGGCTTTTGATGTCGTTGCCAGAGAGCTGGACCGCCAGCTGGCGGCGGAGACATGATGTTGGGCCAGCCGCTGCAAGGCAAAACAGGTTTGCTGCATGGCAGAACAGGATCGCTTTCTTGACGACGCCTTCGACCTCCAGCCCCCCGAATGATACGCCAAACAGCCGCATGATACTCAGGCGGCTCTGGCAGGGATGGGTGCGTCCCTACCTGGGGCGGTTGTTGATTGCCTTTGCGTTGATGGCGGTTGTTGCTGGGTCGGCCTCGGCCTATCCGCTTTTGACCCGCTATATTTTCAACGCGTTGGCGGATGGGCGCGCGGCCGAAGTGATCTGGCTCGCCCCGCCGGCCATCATCCTGCTGGCGCTGGTCAAGGGGCTGGCGCTGTTCGCCCAGACGGTGCAGGTCAACGCGTTGGCATTGCGGGTCACGACCGACTTACAGAAAGACATGGCACGGACGCTGATTGACGCCGATCTGGCGGTGCTGTCGCGTGAACCGGCAGGCGCTTTCATGTCGCGCATTATGAATGACCTGAACCTCGTCCGCGAGGCGGCGGTTAGGCTGGCCAACAATCTGGTGCGTGATCTGCTGACGATCATTGTTCTGATCGGTGCGATGCTGTGGCTTGACTGGCTGATGGCGATCATCGTGCTGCTGGTCTATCCGCTGGCGATGCAGCCGATCATCCGCATCGGCGCGCGCCAGCGCCGGGCCTCGGGCAATCTGCAGGAACATATGGAGGATGTGACCTCGCTCCTCGCCGAAACGCTGCAGGGCGCACGGATGGTGAAGGCATATCAGCTGGAGGTTGCCGAGACCCGGCGTACAAAATCCGCCTTTGACGGTCTCTATGCGCGGTTGGTCGGGCTGCTGACAGGGCGCGCCAAGATCGACCCGATCCTCGAGGTGGTTGGCGGTGTCGCCGTTGGCGGCGTCGTCGCGCTGGCCGGCTGGCGGGTGGCCAACGGCCTGTTGCAGGTTGGCGATGTGATTGCCTTTATCACGACGCTGATCCTGCTGGTGCAGCCTGTGCGCGGCATCGGCACGCTGAATGCCGTCACCCAGGAGGCGCTGGCCGCCGCCGAACGGGTGCTGGCGCTTCTTGACCGGCCGCGCCTTGTCGCCGACCGCGCCGGCGCAACTGATCTTGGTGAGGTGACGGGAGAGGTCACTTTTGACGGTGTCAGCTTTGCCTATGACACAGCCGCGAAGGATGGCCCGCCGGCGCTTCGCGATGTCAGTTTCACGGCACGTCGCGGCGAGACGGTGGCGCTTGTCGGGCCAAGCGGCGCTGGCAAGAGTTCGGTGATCAATCTGCTGCCGCGCTTCTTCGACAGGAATGCCGGAACCATCATGATTGATGGCACCGACATCGCCGCGGTAACGCTGGACAGCCTGCGCCGCAATGTGGCGCTGGTCAGTCAGGATGCGGTACTGTTCGATGACAGCATCGCCGCCAATATAGGTTTTGGCCGCGCCAATGCATCGCGTGATGAGATCGAGGCGGCAGCCAGGGCCGCGGCGGCGCATGACTTCATCATGGCGCTTGATGATGGCTATGACACCGAGGTCGGCGCAATGGGCAATCGGCTTTCCGGCGGTCAGCGCCAGCGGATCTCGATTGCCAGGGCGATGCTGAAGGACGCGCCGATCCTGCTTCTGGATGAAGCGACGGCGGCGCTTGATGCCGATTCCGAACAGCAGGTTCAGGCCGCACTGGCGCGCCTGCAATCTGGCCGGACAACGCTTGTTGTGGCGCACCGCCTGTCGACAATCCGTGATGCCGACAAGATCCTGGTGATGGAGGATGGCACCATCATCGAGCGCGGCACGCATGATGAATTGCTGGCGGTAGATGGTCTTTATGCGCGGCTGTGCCGTCTGCAGTCGCTTGGCGGCTAGGCCGGTCTGCCCACCCCATCCCGGTGCCCTATGTCTGGCGGCCTATGTCTGGCGGCCTATGTCTGGCGGCCTATGTTTGGCGGCCTATTCCCGGTGCAGGATGCTGTCGGTCAGGCGCACGGCCCATCCCTTGGCCTGGAACTGGCGGGTGACCTCCTCCGGGTCATAGACATTGTCGACCCAGTCGAAAAAATCCATGCCCTGCTCCTCATAGGGCGCGTAGGCCGCGAAAAAGGCATCCAGGAGCCCGGTCTTGGCCTGCTTTACATGACCATATTTCCAGGCAAGTTGCCCGACCGCCTCACGCACCGGGCGATTCTCGACAATCAGCAGATAGAGCGCCGACATCAGGCCGGCGCGGTCTGCCCCCGACTTGCAATGCATCAGCGCCGGAAGCTCGGCCTCGGCAAATAGCTTGCGCGCGGCGTGCAGCATCGCCTTGTCAGGCGCGGCGCGGGACCGGGCGGTGAAATCAAGAAGGGTGATGCCGGCGGCCTTGCAGGCTTCGGCCTCAAGCTGCCAGCCGCCATCATTGCGTGGCCCGCGTAGATTGATCACGGTGCGGATGCCGCCTGCGGCGGCGGCGCGGATCCGCGATGGGCCCGGCTGGTTGGAGCGCCACATGCCAGGCGCAACAAGGTGATGATTATGCCACCAGATTCTGAGGAACCCGTGGTCCTTGAAAATCAGCTCCATCCAGTCACGCATCCCGCGACGCGCACCCGGCGGGGCGACAAAGCTCATGACCCGGCCACCATCATGCCCTCGACACGCAGGGATGGCGCGGCCGTGCTGCGCCGCATGTCGATATCGTCGGCGCGGGTGATCGCCATGAACATATCCTTCAGATTGCTGGCAATCGTTGCTTCGGCCACCGGATAGGTGATCTTGCCGTTGCTGATCCAGAATCCGCCGGCACCGCGGCTGTAATCGCCTGTGATCATGTCAACCGAACTTCCCATCATCTCGGTAACGAGGAACCCGTCCTCGATATCGGCGATCAGGTCCTCAAAACTCATATCACCATTCTCGAGATAGAAATTGCTGCTGCCCGGCGCCGGTGCGCTTCCCATGCCGCGCGCCGCCTGTCCGGTCGGCGTCAGGCCAAGCTTGCTGGCCGAGGCGATGTCAAGGAACCAGCTTTGCAGGACCCCGTCCGCGACCATGGCGCGCCGGCTCACCGGCAGCCCTTCACCGTCAAACAAGCGTGTTGCCATGCCACGGGGACGCAACGGGTCATCGATAAAGGTCAGTCCGGCGCTGGTAATCTGCTGGCCCATGCTGTCTTTCAGGAAACTGGTGCCACGGGCAATCGACGCCCCGTTGATGGCACCGGCAAGCGTGCCAACGATCGACCCGGCAACACGCTGGTGATAGACCACAGGGAACTGTCCGGTTGGCGGCTTGCGGGGGCCAAGGCGGGCGAGGGTGCGTTCAGCGGCGCTGGCGCCAACCTCCTCTGGCGTGTCCAGATCTTCGCCGAAGACCGCCGCCGTATAGTCATAGTCGCGTTCCATCGCACCATCCTTCTCGGCGATGACGACGGCGGAGATGCCTTGCGAGGAGCGCCGGTAATCGGCGGCAAATCCGTTGGTGGTGGCGATCATCACATGGGTGACACCGTGGCTTGCCGATCCGCCTTCGGAGTTGGTGATTCCTTCAACCGCCAGCGCGGCTGCTTCGGCTGCTGTGGCGCTTTCGGTCAGCTGCTCTACCGATGGTACCGTCGCATCGTAGATTTCAATCTGCGGGATTTCAGTGGCGATTTCATCGGCGCTGGCAAGCCTGACATAGGGATCTTCCGGGGCCACCTTTGCCATTGCCACGGCCCGCGCCGCCAGCGTACGGATGCTCTCACGGTCAAGCTGGCTGGTCGAAACCGAGGCGTTGCGCTGGCCGACAAAGACCCGCAGGGCGGCTTCAACCTCCTCTGACCGTTCGCTTGCTTCAACCTTACCGAGTCGCACCGAAACGGAGGTGCCATCGCTGCGGGCAACACCGGCGTCGGCGCCATCTGCGCCGGCAGACCGCGCGGCGTCGAGGAGTTCGGAAATCAGATGTTCATCAACAGTACTCATAACGCTTCCCAGATATAGAGTGAGCGGTGGTGTTTCAACCGCGGGGGTGCCCCAATAACCATCCTTATAACCATCCTTGCACGGGCCGACCATTCTGTTTATGACACCGAAATGACCTATCGCATTTTCATCGATGGCGGCGTCGGCACGACCGGCTTGCAGGTGCATGACAGGCTGGCGGCGCATCCGCTGGTCGAACCTGTCCTGCTGGATGACGCGCGGCGCAAGGATGCCGGGGCGCGGCGCGCGACAATGGACGACTGCGATCTGACCATTCTGTGCCTGCCCGATGACTCGGCGCGCGAATCAGCCGCCATGGCATCTGAGGTCGGCGCGCGGGTGATTGACGCCTCGTCGGCGCACCGGACATCCGATGGCTGGGCCTATGGCTTTGCCGAACTTTCCGCAGACACCCGTGCAGAGATTGCCGAGGCACAGCAGATCAGCAATCCGGGCTGCTATCCGACAGGGTTTCTGGCGCTGGTGCGTCCGCTGGTTGATGCCGGTCTGCTGTCAGCCGAGGCGAGACTGAATGTGCCGGCCGTCTCCGGCTATAGCGGTGGCGGCAAGGGCATGATTGCGCGGTATGAGGCTGGTGATCTGCCGTCGCATGGGGCCTATGGTCTGGCGCTGGCGCACAAGCATCTTCCCGAAATGACGCAGTATGCCGGCCTTGAGACACCGCCGATCTTCATGCCGTCGGTCGGGTCTTTTTATGCCGGCATGCTGGTGCATCTGCCACTTCATGCTACCCAGCTTTCAAAATCCGTGTCACCGGCTGACCTGCATGAGGTTCTGGCGGCGCATTATGAAAATACGCAATTTGTGCGTATGGGAGCGGCGCGTGCCGGTGATCCGGCCACGGCGGCGCTGATGCTTGATGCCGCGGCACTTGCTGGCAGTGACCATCTCGAGATGTTCGTCTTTGCGAATAAGGATGCCAGCCAGTTCTGGCTGACAGCACGGCTGGATAATCTTGGCAAGGGCGCGTCAGGTGCTGCGGTGCAGAATATGAACATCGCGCTTGGCTTTGACGAAGCCACCGGCCTGAATGTCGCTGGCCTGACAGTCTAACGGGGCCATCATGAGCGCGCCGCTGGATGATGTTTACCTTGCCGCGCAGTCCGAGGCGCAGCGCGCCACCGATTATCCCTATGCTGCGCCCGAGGGGGCTTTCGTATTGAAGGCTGGTCGCCTTGCGACGCTTGATGATCCGTCGCTGCTGGCTGGTCGCACGGCAGTGTTGTCGGTCGGATCGAACCGGGCCCCGGTACAGCTCCACCGCAAGTTCGGCGATGACGCCATCGTTCCGGTGACGCCGGCCATTCTTCATGATTGCGATATCGTCCATGCCGCGACGCTCAGCTATTACGGCGCCGTGTCCTGCACCGCCTTTCCGTCCCGCGGCACCGATGTAATGCTGAATGTTGCCTGGCTGGATGACGCGCAGCTGGCGGTCATGCACCGCACCGAGGCGGTTGGCGTCGCCTATGATTATGTGCGGATGCTGACCGCGACGGTGACGCATCTCCCGGTGCCCGCCGCGGGTGGTGATATTGTGGCGGCGGCGCAGCCGGTATTTGGCTACAGCGCGCGAAGCGGTGTTCTCGACCTCGGTGCCGGCCAGCCTGGCGGGTTGAGCCGCATTCCGGCGCGCAACCGCCGGTTTCCGACGCTGGCGCAGGATTCGGCCGCGGCGCTGGTGCAGGCATTCATCACCGGTGTTGACCCGGCGCTCGACCTCGGCACGGATCGCGATAGCTTCATCGACCGGGTGACAGCCGACAAGGCGTGTCGTCAGGCAGTGAACAGGCACCTCAATCACCGGGCCATACATGCCGATGGCCCGTGGAAGGTGCAGCATGTCGAGGCGGATGATATCGCCGCCTTTCTGTAGATGTCAGCTGGCCAGATGCGTCAGCACCATGCCGGCGGTCAGGATCAGCCCGGCATCCCTGTTCGCCTGGAACAGGCGCAGCGCGCCAGCCGGATCTTCCGCCTTCAGCCGACGTATCTGCCAGCAAAGATGGATCGCCATCAGCGCCAGCCCGCCAAGCCATGGTCCCGGCCCGATCAACATCCAGAAGCCACTGCCAAGCCCGAGAATGGCAAGGGCATAGGCCACTGACACGCCGGCCTGAAGGTGCCTGCCAAGCCCCAATGCCGATGATTTGACTCCGACCGTCCGGTCGTCGGCCATATCCTGAACGGCATAGATCGTGTCATAGCCGAAGACCCAGGCCACGCTGCCGGCATAGACAGCCAGCAGGGCCGCTGGTGGAAATGCGTTAGCTGCCTCGATCTCGGCAGCGGCCGCCCAGCCAAGTGGTACCCCCCAGGAAAAGGTCAGGCCAAGGACTGCCTGCGGCCACCAGGTCACACGCTTGGCAAGTGGATAGAGAATGACCAGAGGCAGGGCGACGATGCCGGTCAGGATTGCGGCAAGGGGAAGGCGCACAAGAACCGCCAGCCCGAAAAGACCAAGTGCGGCCAGGAACCCGAATGCGGCACCGATCCCGATGGTGCCGGCGGCAAGCGGCCGGCCGGCGGTGCGTTCAACCCGCTGGTCGAGCCGCCGGTCCCACAGATCATTGATCACACATCCGGCGGCGCGGGTCGTCACCGCGCCGACCAGAAACAGCATCATCAATTCGACCATCCTGCCGGTTTCAGTGGCAGTGGCCGGAATGATCCACCATCCCGGCAGCAACAACAGCCACCAGCCGATGGGCCGGTCGAGGCGGGCCAGCAGGATGTAGGGATGAAACGGGCGTGGCAGCCGCCGCCACCAGCCGCGCGGGTCGATGTCGGTATGTCGGCGCGGCACGGCATCACCTGATCGGGCATCACCGGATGATGGGGTTCTGCTTCTGTCCTTCATGCGGACCACCCTTAGCGCAGTTTGCCTTTCAGGTATAGCCGACCGGGTTGATGGTGGCAGGTGTGGAATGGACCGGCTTGTAAAGCGGCGCTGTGCGCCTTAAATGTGTCGAATGACCGCACCAGCCGCCAGCGCCCGACTGTTCGTCGCCGATGATCTTGCCGCCGGAATCTCCATCCAGCCATCGAAAGAGCAGCAGCATTATTTGCTGAATGTGATGCGCTGCCGGGATGGCGAGACGCTGCTTGTCTTCAACGGCCGTGACGGGGAATGGCAGGCCGAGATCCGGCGCGCGGGCCGGCGTAACTGCCAGCTTGCGATCCAGCAGGTGACACGTCCCCAGATATCCAGTCCCGATTTGTGGCTGCTGTTTGCGCCTGTGAAGAAGGCACGGCTTGATTTCATCGCGCAGAAGGCATCCGAGATGGGATGCAGCCGCATTTGGCCGGTTCGCACTGAATATTGCCAGATATCGCGGGTGAATGATGACCGCATGCTGGCCAACGCCATCGAGGCGGCCGAGCAGACCGAACGGCTCGACATTGCCGAGACCATGCCGTTCACCGACCTGGCGGCGGCGCTCGACAGCTGCGAGACGGACCGCCATATCATCTTCTGTGACGAGGCCAGCGCCGGTGATGCCGATTTGAACGCCATCAGCATTCTGAGCGCAGCGGCACCGATTTCACGCGCCGCGGTGGTGATCGGTCCCGAGGGTGGCTTTTCCGCGCCCGAACGGGCGATGATTTCCAGCCGTCAAAATAGTTTGAAACTTTCGCTCGGGCCGCGCATATTGCGCGCCGATACGGCGGCCATTGCGGCCCTTGCCTGTTTTCAATCGGTGTGTGGAGACTGGGTCTGATGCCAGGTGCCCCGAACCGGCCCTGTCTGCCTTCCATCATCATTCCGACGCCCCGGGCCGCAATTTGCGGGGCGTCACGCAAGGGACGAACCTGCCTTGACGCATGACCACCAAGACGATCCTGTAGATGTCGGACAAATGATTGCCTGGATAGCCGATGGCGAAACGCCGGTCAGCGACCAGAAAATCGGCACTGAGCATGAGAAATTCCTCTTCCACCGGCAAAATCTGGCACCGGTCGCCTATGAGGGCGAGGCCGGCATTGGCGCGCTGCTTGAACGGCTGCTGACCGAACTTGGGCCGGGTGCCGAGCCGATCATGGAAAAGGGCAATATCATCGGTATCATTGATGCCGACGGTGGCGCGGTGACGCTCGAACCCGGTGGCCAGCTTGAACTGTCAGGCGCGCCGCTGGACGATATCCACCAGACCTGCAATGAGACCGGCCGCCATCTGCGGCACATGAAGGCAGCGGCGGCACCGCTTGATATCGGCATGCTCGGCATCGGCTATCACCCGACGGCGCGTCGTGAGGATATCAGTTTCATGCCAAAGGGGCGGTACCGCATCATGAGCCGCCATATGCCAAAGGTTGGCGCGCTTGGCCTTGATATGATGCTGCGCACCTGCACGGTGCAGGTGAATCTCGATTTTTCCGACGAGGCCGATATGCGGCGTAAGTTCCGTACCTCGCTGGCGCTGCAACCGGTGGCCACGGCCCTGTTCGCGAATTCACCCTTCAAGGATGGTGCGCCATCTGGCTGGTTGTCGACGCGGGCACAGGCATGGACCGACACCGACGCCGCCCGCAGCGGCGTGCCGTCATGCGTCTTTGATGACTGGTTCGGCTATGAACAGTGGATTGACTATATTCTTGATGTGCCGATGTATTTCCTGCATCGCGGTGATGATTACGTCGATGTTGCCGGCCGGTCATTCCGTGACTTCCTGGACGGCATGATGCCCGGTTTCGAGGGCCAGATGCCGACCATGGCCGATTTCCAGGACCATATCACCACTGCCTTTCCCGAGGTGCGGTTGAAAAGGTTCCTTGAGATGCGCGGTGCCGATGGTGGTGCCTGGGGTAATATCTGCGCCCTGCCGGCATTCTGGGTCGGCCTTCTTTATGATGAGCAGGCGCTGGAGGAAGCGACGGCACTGGCGGCGCCGCTGAACGCCAATGACGTGATGGAGGCGCGGCTGTCGGTGTCGCGTGATGGTCTTCGCGGCCAGCTTGGTGGCAGGGATGTTCATGATCTGGCGGCGAAGCTGGTCGATCTTTCATCGGCCGGCCTGCGGCGGCGGGCCCGCATTGATGACAGTGGCGGCGATGAGACCGGATATCTGGCACCGCTTCGCAACGCCATCGCAAATGGCGAGACGCCGGCGGAACGGCTGCTGCGGCTTCATCGCGATTCATGGGGCGGCGACCTTACGCAGATCTTCGAAGCCGAGAGATATTCATGACGGCTGGTTGTCCCCGAAATGCGGGGACCGTGACCAAAAATGCACTTTCAGGATCGGATGTTTCCGGGGTTGCGCGTTTGCGGGATCGTATGGTTAACGATCATTAAGGGGCCAGGATGCCGGTTCTCCTGCTCATAGTGGGTGTAAATTTCATCGGTGTCGGCGCCCTGATTCCGGTTCTCCCCTACACCGTGATCGAGATGCTTGGCCTGCCGGCAAGCGTGATGACGATGCTGCTGGCCTCCTTTGCGATGGCAATGTTTGTGGCCAACCCGGTTCTGGGCAGGCTGTCGGACCATTATGGGCGGCGGCGGATCCTGTTCCTGTCTCTGGCCATCAGCGCGGCGGCGCATCTTTGGTTCGCGCTGTCAACCGACATCCTGTCGATGTTCATATCGCGGATTATTGCCGGCTTTGCCTCGGGCAATACAGGTGTCATCCAGGCGATGATCGCCGACCGCACCACGGATGAAAAGCGCGCCCAGTATATGGGCCTGCTTGGTGCCGCCATCGGTGTCGGATTTGTTGCCGGCCCGGCACTTGGCGGCCTGCTAAGCCATATTGGCAGTGGCCCGCTTCATCAGGCGCCGTTTCTTCTTGCCGCTGGATTTTCGGTGTTGGCGTTGGTTCTGACAACGCGGTTGAAGGCACCGCCCGGCGGACGCCTGGTGCCGGAGGGTGAAGAGACGCGGCTGATGGCAAGGCTCGGCGTGCTGGTCCGCTCGCCGCTGGCACTCTATGCCGTTGTCGCGTTGGTGCTGAACCTTGCCTTTGCACAGGTCGAGGCGTCCTTCGTGCTGGTGCTTCGCGATTATCTCGGCTTCGGAGCCCGTGAAACAGGGTGGCTGTTCACTTATATCGGTATTTGCATCGTCATCGTTCAGGCGGGCCTGATCAGGCATATCGTTGCCAGGTTCGGCGAGGTCGGGGCGATGGGGTTTGGCGCCATAATGCTGGTCAGCGGGCAGATCATGACCGTATTGGCGGTCATCGGTCTGCTGCCGGGCAATGCCTATCCGCTTGTGCAGACACTGGTGGCGACAACGGCGATCTGTTTCGGCTTTGCTGTCGCCTCGCCGGCGCTCAGCAGTGTCGCCAGCAAGGTGGCAGGGCGATCATCGCGCGGCGGATCGCTTGGGGTCGTGCAGGGCTTTGGCTCGCTTGGCCAGGTGATCGGTCTGGTGGTCGCTGGCCCGCTCTATGACCTAGGCGGCACGTCATACCCGTTCAGCTTCGGTGCCCTTGTGATGTTCGCCATGCTGGTCATCCTGCCATTTCTGGTCAGGCCGGCCGAAGACAGGTGAGGTGTCAGGCGGCCTCGGTGCCGCCGACGGTGATGCCGCCCATCTTCACGGTTGGCTGACCGACGCCGACCGGCACGCTCTGCCCGGCCTTGCCGCAGGTGCCGACTCCGTCATCAAGCGCCATGTCATTGCCGACCATGCTGATCTTCGACATCGCGTCGGGCCCATTGCCGATCAGGGTGGCTCCCTTTACCGGTGCGCCGATCTTGCCATTTTCCACGAGATAGGCTTCAGAGGCGGCGAACACGAACTTGCCGGAGGTGATGTCAACCTGGCCGCCGCCGAAATTGACCGCATAGATGCCCTTCTTGATTGAGGCGACAATCTCATCCGGGTCATGCGCGCCATTTTCCATGAAGGTGTTTGTCATGCGCGGCATTGGTGCATGCTCATGCGACTGGCGGCGGCCATTGCCGGTGGCCTCAACCCCCATCAGGCGGGCGTTCTGCCGGTCCTGCATGTAGCCGCGAAGGATGCCATCCTCGATCAGCACATTGCGGCGCGACTGCGTGCCTTCATCATCTATGGTGATCGACCCACGCCGGTCCTGCATGGTGCCGTCATCAATGACGGTCACGCCCCTGGCGGCGACCTGTTCGCCGACACGGCCGCTGAAGATCGAAGTGCCTTTGCGGTTGAAATCACCTTCCAGCCCATGGCCGACCGCCTCATGAAGCATCACGCCCGGCCAGCCGGCGCCGAGAACAACCTCCATCTCGCCGGCGGGCGTCGCGACCGAGGCAAGGTTCAGCGTCGCGATGCGCAGCGCCTCGCGGACCTGGGACTGCCAGATTTCGGGGGTCATATAGCTATCGAACATCACCCGGCCGCCAGCGCCCGATGAGCCGGACTCCATACGTCCGTCCTGAGCCACGACAACCGAGACGTTCATCCTGACAAGCGGCCTGATATCGGCGGCGCGGTGGCCATCGGCACGGATGATCTGGACGGCCTGCCAAGATCCGGCGACTGACGCGCTGACCTGAACGACGCGCGGGTCGGCGGCGCGGGCAAAGGCGTCGATCTCCTGCAGCAGCGCCACCTTGTCCTCGAATGGCGTCCCGGCAAGCGGATTGCCATCGCTGTAGAGTGGCCGGTTGCTTGCCGATATCGGTGGCGCAGCATGTGTACCGGAATGACCGCGGGTAACGGCGGATACGCTGTTGGCGGCGCGCTTCAGGGCAGCCTCGCTTAACTCGCCGGCATGGGCATAGCCATGCGCCTCGCCTGCAATGGCCCGCAGGCCAAAGCCGCTTGTCTGGTCATAGCTGGCTGCCTTCAGCCGCCCGTCATCAAAGGCCAGCATTTCCGAATGCCGCATCTCGAGGAACAATTCGCCATCATCGGCATCGACAAGCGCATCTCGTATGATGGCTTCGGCGCGGTCGCGGTCCAGCGCCGTGTTGTCAAAAAAGATTTCGTCTGTCGTCTGCAGCGGGTCCATGTTGTCTCCTTGGCGTCTGGTGTTTCGGGCGGCATTCCGGGCGGTATGGTCCGGGCGGTATGGTTCGGGCAGTATGGTCCGTGCGGTCTGCTTCCATAGGTGATTCGGGGCTGGAAGGTCGCCCCCGACACCGCTTGAGAATGGGGCTCTGGGCGCCGGATTTCAAGCGCCAAGACGCGCGCCGAGGGGCCGCGGAATGGCTGGTGGAAAGCCTCGCCATGCCAACACATGAAAAATTTCACATTTTTAGCGACAGGCTGCCGCACAGGGCTTCCAAATTCTGTCGAATCGGTCTATCAACGGCGTGATCAAAAGCGGGCCATGTGACCTCTGTTCATCTGGCCTATCTGCTCCGATCAAGCGCTTTTTCTGGGGGGAGATATCCATGGCATTCATGGCCACCATTGTATTCGAGGTGATGGCAAGTCTGCGCAAGTACATCCTGCATCCGGCATGGCTGGTTGCGGCGGCATCCTGCCTTGTTGCAGGCGCAGCCTCCGCGGCCCAGCCTTTGCCCTGGCAGATGGGTTTGCAGCCACCGGCAGGTACAATCGCCGAAATGGCAGATAACCTGCACAATCTGCTTCTTGTCGTGATCACACTGATCTCGCTGTTCGTTCTTGGGTTGCTTGTTTATGTCGGCATTCGGTTCCGCGCTGCGGCCAACCCGGTGCCCTCGCGGACCTCTCACAACACGGTGATCGAAATCCTGTGGACAGTGATACCGGTGCTGATCCTTGTCGGCATTGCGGTGCCATCCTTCCGGCTGCTGTATTATCTGGATCGGACTGCCGACACCGATATGGTGATCAAGGTTACTGGCAACCAGTGGTACTGGAATTACGAATATCCTGATGAGGGCATCGCCTTCGACAGCTACCTCGTCGATGAGGAAGACCTGCAGGAGGGGCAGATCCGCCTGCTGTCTGTCGATTATCCGATGGTGGTTCCCGAGAACACCCGTGTTAAGTTGCTGATCACCGGCAATGACGTGATGCATTCCTTCTTCGTGCCGTCGCTGGCGGTTCAGGTCTATGCCTTTATCGGCCGTACCAATGAAGTCTGGATTGATGTTCCGGCGGGTACGCAGACCTATTACGGGCAATGCAATCAGATTTGCGGCGTCAACCACGCCTATATGCCGATCGAAGTGCGAGCCCTTCCTGCGGCGGAATATCAGGAATGGCTGAAATCCGCCCGCGAGGAGTTCGCGATGAACACGCCGTCACCGGCTGAAACCCCGACCGTCGGATCAGCCGATCCGGTGGTTCTGGCATCGGCCAACTAGACACGTTAGCGCAGAGGAAACGAAAATGAGTGCTCACGCCCACGCTGACCATGGCGCCCCGACAAGCTTTGTGCGCCGCTGGCTGTATTCGACCAACCACAAGGATATCGGCACGATGTATCTCGTGTTCGCCATCCTTGCCGCCTTCATCGGCGGTGGCCTGTCAATCTACATGCGCATGGAATTGATGGAACCGGGTGTCCAGTACATGGCCGATGGTCATGTCTGGAACGTCTTCACCACCGCGCATGGCCTGATCATGGTTTTCTTTGTGGTGATGCCGGGCCTGATCGGTGGCTTCGGCAACTGGTTTGTCCCGATCATGATTGGCGCGCCCGACATGGCGTTTCCGCGGATGAACAACATTTCCTTCTGGCTGCTGCCACCTTCCTTCATCCTGCTGCTTCTCTCGGCTGTGATGGATGGCGGTGCCGGTGTCGGCTGGACAATCTATCCGCCACTTTCCTCAAGTGCCGGCACGCCTGGCATGTCGATGGACCTGGCGATCTTTTCGCTTCACCTTGCCGGTGTGTCATCGATCCTTGGCGCGGCGAACTTCATCACCACGATCTTCAACATGCGCACGCCGGGCATGACGCTTCACAAGATGCCGCTGTTCGTGTGGGCAATGCTTGTCACCGCCTTCCTGCTGCTGCTGGCGGTGCCGGTTCTTGCCGGTGCCATCACGATGCTGCTGACCGACCGCAATTTCGGCACCACCTTCTTCATCCCGGAAGGCGGCGGTGATCCGATCCTGTTCCTGCATCTGTTCTGGTTCTTTGGTCACCCCGAGGTGTATATCATGATCCTGCCGGCGTTCGGCATTGTCAGCCATATCATCTCGACCTTCTCGAAGAAGCCTGTCTTCGGCTATCTGGGTATGGCCTATGCCATGGTGGCGATCGGCTTTATCGGGTTCATCGTCTGGGCGCACCATATGTATACGGTGGGGCTAAGCGTGGATACCCGGGCCTATTTCACTGCGGCGACGATGGTCATCGCGGTGCCGACAGGCGTGAAGATCTTCTCGTGGATTGCGACGATGTGGGGTGGCTCGATCACCTTCCGCGTCCCGATGCTCTGGGCCATCGGTTTCATCTTCCTGTTCACCGTTGGTGGTGTGACGGGCGTGGTGCTGTCGAATGCCGGTCTAGATGTGGTGCTTCACAACACCTATTACGTCATTGCGCACTTCCACTATGTGCTGTCGCTTGGCGCGGTGTTCGGGCTGTTCGCCGGGTTCTATTACTGGTTCTCGAAGATGACCGGTTATGAATATTCCGAAGGCTTGGCAAGGTTGCATTTCTGGGTGACGTTCGTTGGCGTCAACCTGACTTTCTTCCCGATGCACTTCCTCGGGCTGGCTGGCATGCCGCGTCGCTATATCGATTATCCGGATGCCTTTGCCGGCTGGAACATGGTGGCTTCCATCGGCTCCTATATCGGGGCTGTTGGTGCGATCCTGTTCCTGGTGGTCATCGCCGAGGCATTCATCGCCAAGCGTCGTGCCGCTGACAATCCATACGGGGAAGGCGCGACAACGCTTGAATGGCAGGTATCCTCGCCGCCGCCTTATCACACCTTCGACGAGTTGCCGAAGGTCAAGTAAGGCCGCTGTGACCGATCAACCCTTTATGGCTGGAGATGATGGACATTACATCTAACCAGAGTGCAAACGCGCCGACCGACGGGCTGTATGGCCCGTCGGTTGCTGATTTCTGGCAGCTCCTGAAGCCACGGGTGATGAGCCTTGTCATCTTCACCGGCTTTGTGGGGATGTTCCTGGCGCCGGCTGACATGCATCCGCTGTTGTTCGTGATCTCGCTGTTTGCGATTGCCGCCGGTGCCGGAGCGTCGGGGGCGATCAACCAGTGGTATGATCGTGACATCGATGCTGTGATGGAACGTACGCGCAGTCGGCCTGTGCCATCGGGCGCGGTCGATCCTGCCGAGGCGCTGAGTTTCGGGCTTGTTATCTCGACTTTGTCGGTGCTGCTTCTGGGGCTGGCCGCGAACTGGCTTGCCGCCGGACTGCTTGCCTTCACCATCTTCTTTTACGGCGTCATCTACACCATCTGGTTGAAGCGCCGCACGCCGCAGAACATCGTCATTGGCGGGGCCGCCGGTGCCTTGCCGCCGGTGATTGGTTGGGCCGCAGTGACTGGCAGCCTGTCGATTGAACCGCTGATCCTGTTTGCCATCATCTTCATGTGGACGCCGCCGCATTTCTGGGCGCTGGCACTGTTCCGCAATGATGATTACGCGCGGGCGAATGTGCCGATGATGCCGGTTGTCGCCGGCGAGGCGGAAACCCGTCGGCAGATCCTGATCTATGCGATTCTGCTGGCCCCGCTGGCGCTGGCACCGGCCTTGATCGGCATGACCTCGATGGCTTATGGCATCCTCACTGCCGCGCTTGGCGTCAATTTCATCCGCCTGTCCTGGCGGCTGTACCGGCATCCCGATGACGCGGCGGCAAAGCGTCTCTTTGCCTTTTCGATCCTCTATCTGTTTCTGCTCTTCCTGGGGCTGGTCATTGACCGGCTGCTGGTCAGTAGCGGCATTCTGGCGGTGCTGTGATGGCTGAACGTCAGCAACCGAAAACAGCGGATGAGATGGTGCAGATGCGCCGTACCCGCAACCGTGCGCTGCTTGGCGCGATTGCCGGCCTTGCCGTGCTGTTCTTCGTGCTGACCATCGTCAGGATGGGAGGCGCTTCATGAGTGCATCTCCTGTAACCACCTCTGGTGTCCCGCCGGCCGATGCGCCGCAGAACGGCAACCGCAGGGTGCTGGCGATCCTGGCGATAGTTGTTGTTGGGATGGTTGGGCTTGCCTATGCCTCGGTGCCGCTTTATCAGCTTTTCTGCCAGGTCACCGGCTATGGTGGCACCACGCAGGTGGCGCTGACGCAGGCCGAAACCGTGGTCGCGAACCATCCTGTGAAGGTGCGGTTTGATGCCAATGTCAGCCGCGATCTGAACTGGCGGTTCGAAGCGGTCGATGCACCGCTGACGTTGAATCCGGGCGAAGAGGTCGTAATCAATTACCGCGCGACCAATCTTGGTGACGCGCCGTCTATCGGCACATCGACCTACAATGTCACGCCGGTCAAGGCAGGCCCGCATTTCATGAAGATCGACTGCTTCTGCTTTATCGAGCAGACATTGCAGCCGGGTGAATCGGTGCTGATGCCGGTGCGGTTCTATATCGACCCCGACATTGTCGCCGACAGCAATACAAGCGATATCGACGAAATCATTTTGTCCTATACATTCTTTCCGGTGCATGGTGCCGGAAAGGCCAAAGATACTTGATCAGGGAGAGGTGGTGTCGCCAACGCGGCACCAGGTTGAGAGGAGACCATCATGAGCGGTGCAAACAAACACCCCTATCATCTCGTTGAGGCGAGCCCCTGGCCCGCCGTGGGCGCGGCCGCGGCCTTCACGGCGGCCATTGGCGGCGTCATGTTCATGCATGAGGTGGCACATGGTATCACCGTTCTGGCAATCGGCATGGCGCTGGTGCTGGTGACGATGTTCATGTGGTGGCGCGACATCATTCGCGAGGCCGAATACCAGGGTCACCATACACCGATTGTGCAGATCGGCATGCGGTACGGGATGATGCTGTTCATCGCCTCCGAGGTGATGTTCTTTGTTGCCTTCTTCTGGGCCTTCTTCGACCGGGCGCTGTTCCCGATGGATGGTGTCTGGCCGCCCGAGGGGATCGAGACCTTCAACCCGTTCGACCTGCCGCTGATCAACACGCTGGTGCTGCTTCTATCCGGATGCACGGTGACCTGGGCGCACCACGCCCTGCAGCATGGCAACCGCCGCGATTTCATGAACGGCCTCGGAATCACGGTCATTCTTGGCGTGCTGTTCACCGGCCTGCAGGCAGTCGAGTACAGCCATGCCC
Organism: Puniceispirillaceae bacterium (SeqCode); assembly: GCA_965657415.1. GTDB lineage: Bacteria > Pseudomonadota > Alphaproteobacteria > Puniceispirillales > Puniceispirillaceae > UBA8309. Next base: position 73,984 of record CBFHNZ010000002.1, read on the forward strand.
CGTTCGGTTTCACCGATGGTATCTATCCTTCGGTCTTCTATATGGCCACCGGCTTCCACGGGTTCCACGTCCTTGTCGGCACCTGTTTCCTGGCTGTCTGCTGGCTTCGGGGACGCGCCGGCCATTTCTCTGCCGAGCAGCATTTCGGCTTCGAGGCTGCCGCCTGGTACTGGCACTTCGTTGACGTTGTCTGGCTGTTCCTGTTCGCTGCCGTGTATTGGTGGGGCGGATAATCAGAGTGATGCCGTTGCGGCGGCATTGGGTAAATTCACGGGGAGGGGGCGCTTTTCACGGGCGCTCCCTTTTCATTGGTGCTAATCAGAAGGCACCTTCAACACGGGTATGCTGATGAAATTCCGTCCGCTCTTATGGCCGACCTTCTTTGCGCTTCCGGCGCTGATTTTCCTGCTGATGCTTGGCACCTGGCAGGTGCAGCGGCTGGAATGGAAAAACCAGCTGATCCATGATTTTGAGACCCGTGCCACCGCCGATCCGATTGAACTGCCGGTTGGGGCCATTGCGCCCGAGATGGAGTTCCGCCGCCTGTCTCTGACAGGTGAATTCGACCATGATCGTGAAATCTTTCTGACCGGTCGCACCTATGAAGGCAATGCCGGCTTTCACATCGTCACGCCGTTCCGGCTGACCGACGGGCGGATCATTCTGATCAACCGGGGCTGGGTGTCGGAATCCTACCGCGATCCGGCAAAGCGCGGCTTTACCCTTGTCGAGGGTGAAACCACGGTTGCTGCGATCCTTCGCTTTCCTGCGAAAAAGGGATATTTCGTGCCTGAGAATGAGCCGGAGAACGGCTTCTGGTTCACCCTTGTGCCGGCCCAGATGGTTGCCCATCTCGGCCTTGGCGAGGCTGCTGAACGTCATATCTATGCGGCGGCATTGCGTACATCTGACAAGATCTCGCTGCCAATTGGCGCAAAGACGGAAACCAACCTTCGCAATTCGCATCTTGGCTACGCCATCACCTGGTATGGGATTGCCTGTGCATTGATCGGCGTCTATGCCGTTTTCCACCACCAGCGCGGGCGCCTGACTTTTGGCGGTGCGGGCGTTGGCAGGAATGAGTAGGAGCCTGCGGATGCAGTATATCAGCACCAGAGGACAGGACGGGCCACTTGGGTATGAGGAGGCGCTTCTCAGCGGTCTGGCGCGTGATGGGGGGCTTTACCTGCCGGTAGACTACCCGCGCTTCACGGCGGACGAGATCCGGGATATGGCCGGGCTGTCCTATGCCGCACTGGCCGGCCGGATCATGGCGCGTTTCACCGATGGCGAGATTGACGAGGCCGAGCTGGCGACCATGGCGGGTGATGCCTATGCCGATTTCACCGACCCGGAGATCGCACCGCTCCGCCAGCTGAATGACCGGATCCATGTGATGGAGCTGTTCCATGGCCCGACAATCGCCTTCAAGGATTACGCGATGCAGTTCCTGTCGCGCGCCTTTGACCGGGCATTGCGGTCGGCCGGCCGGCAGGCGGTGATTCTCGGCGCCACCAGCGGCGATACCGGGTCAGCCGCGCTCGAGGCTTTCAAGGGCCGCGAGGCTGTCGACATCTTCATCCTGTTCCCTGAAGGCCGCGTTTCGCCAGTGCAACAGCGCCAGATGACATCGGTTGTGGCGGCGGGCGCGCATGCTGTTGCGGTGGATGGCGACTTCGATGATTGCCAGGCCATCGTCAAGACATTGTTTAACGACCATTCGTTCCGCGACGAGGTCAATCTGTCGGCCGTCAATTCCATAAACTGGGCCCGGCTGATGCCGCAGATCGTCTATTACTTCAAGGCGGCGCTGGCGCTTGGCGCGCCTGACACACCTGTTGCTTTTTCCGTCCCGACTGGCAATTTCGGCAATGTCTTTGCCGGTTATGTGGCAAAGCGGATGGGGCTTCCCATCGAAAAACTGATCATCGCCTCGAACCGCAATGACATCCTGACACGGTTCTTTGAAGGTGGCGCAATGCAGCGCGAGACGGTGACACCGTCGCTCAGCCCGTCGATGGACATCCAGGTTTCGAGCAATTTCGAGCGGTTGTTGTTTGAGCTGATGGATCGTGACGGTGCTGCTGTGGCCGGTGTCATGACGCGCTTTGCCGAAACCGGAAGTTTCGCCCTGCCGCCGCAGGTCATGACGGCGGCCCGTGATCAATTTGCGGCCTATCGGCTGGATGATGACGGCACCCTTGCCGAGATCGCGGCAAGTGCGGCAGAGGGTATGTTGCTGGACCCGCACAGCGCCGTCGGTGTGTCGGCGGCGCGCCGGGCCTTGGATGATGGCACGCTGGCAGATGCGGTGCCGGTGGTGGCGCTTGCCTGTGCGCATCCAGCGAAGTTCCAGGATGCGGTTACCCGCGCCACCGGTGATACGCCCGCGCTGCCGCCGCATCTTGCCGACCTGATGTCGCGGCCCGAGGCCATGCAGCACGCGCCAGCAACGGCGACAGCGGTGCGCAGCCTGATTCTCGGCAGACGGAGGGCGGCATGAGACGTGGCACGCTGACAACACTCCCCAGTGGTCTTCGTATCGCCAGCCGGTCGCTGGCGCAGGCGCAGAGCCTTTCAGTCGGGATCTGGGTGAATGCCGGCGCACGTGATGAGCGTGACAGCGAGATGGGTATCGCGCATATGCTGGAACATATGGCGTTCAAAGGCACGGAACGCCGTTCGGCCCGCGACATTGCCACCGAGGTGGAGAATGTCGGCGGCTATATGAATGCGCATACCAGCCGCGAGGAAACGGCCTATTACCTGCGCCTTCTTCCCGAATATTTGGATATGGGGATCGACATTCTGGCGGATATCCTGACCAAACCGACGATGCCGGATGAGGAAATCGAGCGTGAGCGCGGTGTTATTATCCAGGAAATCGGGCAGTCACAGGATACGCCCGATGACATCGTGTTCGACATGTTTGCGCGTGCCTCATATGGTGATCATACCCTTGGTCGCCCGATCCTTGGCTCGATTGACAGTGTAAGCGGCTTCTCGCGCGACAATCTTCGCGGCTTCATGTCCCGCCATTATGGTGCCGGACAGATGCTTGTTACCGCGTCGGGGGCGATCGAACATGACGACTTCGTAAGGCGCGTAGAACAACGGCTTGGCCATCTTGCCACGGCGAAGGATACACAGCGGGTCTCGCCAGACTGGCTGGGGGGACGCCATATCGAGGCCCGCGATCTTGAACAGACGCATATCGTGATCGGCCTGCCAAGCTTTGGTGCCCGTGATGACCGGCGGTTTGCGCTGATGGTGCTGTCGACGTTGTTTGGCGGCGGGATGTCATCGCGCCTGTTCCAGGAGGTGCGCGAGAAGCGCGGCCTCTGCTATTCGATTTTCTCCTTCGCCAGCATGTATTCTGACAGCGGCCATTTCGGCGTCTATGCCGGCACTTCAGCCGAACAGGCCGATGAGATGTTGACGGTCACCGCGCAGCAGCTTGCCGAGCTGGCAGCGAAGGTTGGCGAGGATGAAGTCAGCCGGGCAAAGGCACAGCTCCGCGCCTCGCTGGTGATGGCGCGCGAATCGGTATCCGGATGCGGGGATGCGCTGGCGCGGCAGATCATGCTGTTTGGTGCGCCGGTGGATGATGCCGAATTGCTGGATCAGATAGCCGCGGTGGATGCCGAAACGGTGCGCGACGTTGCCGCCGACCTTATCGGTGGCGGGCAACCGGCGATTGCCGCCATCGGTCCGCAATCATCAATTATGGAGAATGACCGTCTGGCCGGGTTGCTTGCGGGTCGGGCGGCCTGATCAGGCACTGCCCGTCGTGCCGGCAAAGAATCCTGGATCGATGCCGAGCGCCTCGAAGCTGCGCTCCCACAACGTATCGCGGTCGTGATCAAAGACAAGTTCTGCCGAGGCTGGCAGGCTGAGCCAGACATTCTCGGCCATTTCGCGGTCAAGCTGGCCGGCGCTCCAGCCGGCACATCCAAGCGAGACAATCGACTGCGCCGGGCCAACACCCTCGGTGATGTCGCGCAGGATATCAATGCTGGCGGTCAGACCGATTTCATGCGTGACTTCCATGCTTTCGGGAAGCATGTGATCCTGGCTGTGCAGCACGAATCCCCGATTGCCATCCACGGGACCGCCGATATGCACCGGGTTGCCGGCGCAGAAACGCGCTGCACCGATATCAAGCTTTTCATAGAGATCGCCCAGATTCAGCCGTGAGGCAGTCCTGTTGATCACCAGACCCATCGCCGATTCCGGATCATGATGACACATCAGGATGACGGTTTTCTCGAACCGCTCATCACCGATATGCGGACTGGCGATAAGCAGATGGCCTTGCAGCGAGGTCAATGCCTGCTGTTCATTGCCGCCCTGCTGTGGTGATTGCACCTGTTCGTCGGATTTCCTATGTTGCGTCATACAATACCCTATGCAGGAAAGACCTGCCGGGTAAAGCTTCATCATGCCGCGGATAACCATCAGCACCGCATGCCCGTGCCAGAAAGTAGATACAGCATGGCGACCAGCCACCTAAGCGCCAACAGGCGTCTGTTCATCGGGATTCTTGCCGTACTGGCTTGCCTGACAGGCAGTCTGACGACAGGTCTGGTCAGCGCGCGTGCGAGTGAGTCGAACTGGATCGGCAATCCGCAGATTGGTGAGGCGCGACTGGTCTCGGCGGTCGCCGCCACCGGCGACCTTGACCGGGTGCCGCTTGGTATCGAGTTTACCTTGGCTGCCGGCTGGAAGGTCTATTGGCGCACCCCCGGCGAGGCCGGCCTTGCCCCGGTCATCGATCTGTCGGCAAGCCCGAACGCGGCTCTGGCGGGGCGCATCAGCTGGCCGCTGCCAAAGCGTTTTGATGCGTTCGGTTTCGACAATTTCGGCTATGAAAATGAGGTGATCCTGCCGTTGGAGGTCGCCGGTCATGTTGTCGGCACGCCGTTGCAGATCATCGCCGAACTTGAGGCGCTGGTATGTTCGGATATCTGTGTGCCTTTCGGTGGCAGGCTGGAAGTAACGATTCCCGACGGCCCGGCGGTGGCCAGCCCGCACGCGCAGGCGATGGCACAATATGCTGCGATGGTGCCGCGTCCGGCCACCGGCCTTGATGGGGCCAGCGCCAGTGGCCCGTCACTGCGTCCCGTGCGCGTCGAGTCACGGCTTGACGGTCTGTATGTGAGGCTGGCGGACAGCGCGCCGCCTGTGGCCGATATTTTTGTCGAGGCGCAGGAAAATGTTGCCTTCAAGGCGCCGGTGCCGGTGCAGGGAGGCATGTTTCTCGAGGCCGTGCCGGCCGACAAGCTGGCATTCGGCCAGGCGCCGGTTACATTGACGATCAGCGCGCCGCCGGAAATGGCCGAATTCCGGGTGGCAGTGACGAAATCAGGTGGGGTTTCGGCTGGCAAGGCCTCTGTAGACAGGTCGGCGGATAACATGGCCCCGCCAGCCAGTCTGTCATGGCGCATTATCGCGCTGGCGCTGTTTGGTGGGTTGATCCTGAACCTGATGCCGTGCGTGTTGCCGGTTCTGGCGCTGAAACTTGCCGCTGTGCTGGATGCGGTTGGCGCGCCTCGCCGCGAGCTGCGCCTGCGGTTTCTGGCCGGTGCGGCGGGCATTCTGACAAGCTTTGTTGTTCTGGCCGGGGCGCTGGCGCTGCTGCGTCTGGCCGGGGGAACGGTGGGGTGGGGCGTGCAGTTCCAGAACCCGGTCTTTCTTGTCGTGATGATGGTGATGCTCGGGGTGTTCGCGCTCAGCCTTGCCGATCTCGTGATGATACCCGTACCGCGATTCGCGCAGAGTCTTGCCGGTGGTGGGCGGGACAAAGGGCGGTCCTATCGTGGTGATTTCATGGCTGGCATGCTGGCGACGGTGCTGGCAACACCCTGTTCGGCACCCTTTGTCGGCACGGCGGTGGCGGTGGCGCTGTCAGGCGGGATGCTGGATCTCTTCGGGATTTTTATCGCGCTGGGGCTCGGCCTTGCCGCGCCGTGGATCCTGGTGGCGCTGCACCCGTCACTTGTCGGCTATCTACCACGTCCCGGCCCGTGGATGCCGTGGCTGAAACGCGGCCTTGCACTGTTGCTGCTGGGGACGATGATCTGGCTTGGCAGTGTCCTTCTGACGCTGCTTGGCACGCCGTCCGCCGCCAGCATACAGAATGGTGAGGCGCGCTGGGATGTGTGGAGCCCAGCAGCGGTCGCGGCAAGCCTTGATAACGGGCGTCCGGTATTTGTCGATGTGACAGCCGACTGGTGTGTGACCTGCAAGGCGAACAAGGCGCTGGTGCTGGACCGCCAGCCGGTCTCGGCGGTGATGGCAGGCGCGCTCGCGGCGAATGAGCTGACGCTGCTACGCGCTGACTGGACACGGCCGGACGATGAGATCGCCGCCTTTCTGACTTCGCACGGGCGGTACGGCATTCCGTTCAACATCATTCTTCGGCCGGGTGGGCAGGGGCCGATCATACTTCCCGAGTTGCTGAGCGATGATGCGGTGCTGACAGCCCTTGAAAACGCTGGTGTGGCATCCAAATAGATGGAGTGGCACCGGTTCCGGCGCCGAATATCAGAACTGACTTTCAGGACCATCATATATGACAAACGAATCCGGGCCCATTGCGGCCGGTCAGCCGATCCCGCATGCAACCGTCCAGATCAAGACCGAAGACGGCATCGACGCGCATGAAACAACGGCGTATTTCGCCAGTGGCCGCACTGTGATGTTCGCCCTTCCGGGGGCTTTTACCGCCACCTGTTCGGCCAAGCATCTGCCGGAATTCGTTGACCGGGCGGCTGATCTGATGGCTGCCGGTGTTGACCGGATTGCCTGTCTGGCGGTCAATGATGCACATGTCTTGAAAGCCTGGGGCGATCAGCATGGCACCGCTGGCAAGATCGACATGCTTGCCGACCCCCACGCGGAATTCGCCCGCGCGTTGGGGCTCGCCGTCCATATGGGGGCGATCCTGGGTGAGCGCGCGACGCGCTGCGCGATGATCATTGATGATGGCGTGCTGACGAAAATCATGATGGAAGAGGTTGGCGCTTATGAGGTGTCCAGCCCGGCATTTGTGCTGAAACAGCTCTAGCCGCCATGGCCGGCAAGGCCCATCGCGGCGGCGCGGGCCAGCTCATCGCACCGTTCGTTCAGTTCATTGCCGGCATGGCCCTTGACCCAGTGCCAGTTCACCTGATGGCGTTGCAGGGCCTCGTCCAGCGCCTGCCACAAATCCTGGTTCATCACCGGCTTCTTGGCGGCGGTGCGCCATCCATTGGCTTTCCAGCGGGGCATCCAGTCGGTCACGCCCTGCATGACATATTTGCTGTCGGTGTGAAGATCGATCTCCATCGCACGCTTCAGCGCGTTCAACCCTTCGATGGCGGCCTGAAGTTCCATGCGGTTGTTGGTCGTGTCAGGCACCGCGCCGCTGAGTTCGCGTTTTTCGTCACGCCATTGCAGGACCGCTGCCCATCCACCGGGTCCGGGGTTGTTGAGGCATGATCCGTCGGTATGGAGTGTCACCCTGTCTGCCATGCTGCCGGTCCTAGAGTCCGATGCCGTAAGCAGTGGTGCCTGACACGGACTGGTGGAACCGCAGAATGCCCCAATATTCCATCGGGTCCTTCGGGCTGACCAGTGCGTCTGCCGGGGTGTGGATCCAGTCATAAAGGCGGGTCAGGAAAAACCGCATCGCCGAGCCGGCCGCAAGGATGGGAATCGCCTCAATTTCAGCATCATTCAGGGGGCGTACCGACTGATAGCCCTTCAGCATTGCCCGTGATTTCGTCAGGTTAAAACTGCCATCCGGCTCAAAGCACCAGCTGTTCAGACAGATGCCGAGATCATAGGCAAGAATATCGTCACAGGCGAAATAGAAATCGATCACACCGGTCAGGCCGTCACCGATGAACAGCACATTATTCGGAAACAGGTCGGCATGAATGACGCCGGTCGGCAAGCCGGCGGGCCAGTCCGCGAGGATCATGCCCAGCCGGTCGCTGATGGCACCCATCATGCCGTCACCAAGCATATCTGCCTTGTCGCCGATCGAGTCCAAAAGTGGCCGCCAGGCCTCCGGCCCAAGCGCATTTGCACGGCGGCGTGTCACCGGCGCGCAATTGAGATGCATATGCGCCAGCGTCCGGCCCAGTTCGGCGCATTTCTCGCGGTTCGGATAGCGGCTCCATGTGCCGTCAAGGAAGGTGAAGACAGCGCATGGCCTGCCGGCAAGTTCCTGCAGGATGGTGCCGTCACGCGCCGGCACGGGCAGCGGACAGGTGAGGCCCGACTTCGCCAGAACCTCCATCACCTCGATGAAGAAGGGCAGATCCGAACGTTCGACGCGTTTTTCATAGAGGGTCAGGATGTAATGCGCGCGCTCGGTCCGCAGCAGATAGTTGGAATTCTCGACCCCTTCGGCAATGCCGGCGAAGCTGAGTACTGTGCCAAGGTCATAGGCTTCGAGGAAACTGCCGAGCGCCGTATCATCAACATTCGTATAGACCGCCATAAAGCACCTAGGCCCCGTCGGACAGGATGCTGGGGAGTTTGAAGGTAAGCGTTTCCTCGACAAGCGCGTCCTCATCGAGTTGCAGATCATAACGGGCGCGCATCTGGTCAACGATCTCCATGACCAGATTTTCCGGTGCCGAGGCACCGGCCGACAGCCCGATATGCGTTGCCGCGTCAATCTCCGCCCAGTCGATCGCCCGGCAATCCGCAACAAGCCGTCCGCTCTTTGCGCCAGCCCGCAGCGCCACCTCGACCAGCCGCTGGGAATTTGACGAGTTTTCAGCCCCGACCACCAGCATGATGTCGCACTTCTCGGCGATGTGTTTTACCGCGTTCTGACGGTTGGTTGTGGCATAGCAGATATCCTCGCCGCGTGGACCGGTGATGTCGGGAAAGCGGAACTGCAGGATGGATATGATCTCGGCTGTATCGTCAACCGACAGGGTGGTCTGGGTGGCAAAGGCAAGGTCGGCGTCGGCAGGTGGGGTGACGCGGCGTGCATCCTCAGCCGTCTCGATCAGCGTCATCTCGCCTTGTTCGACCTGGCCCATCGTGCCCTCAACCTCGGGATGGCCGGCATGGCCGATCAACAGGATGTGCCGTTTCTGATCCGCATGGCGCCGTGCCTCGATATGGACCTTCGTGACAAGCGGGCAGGTGGCGTCAACCGCGATCATCTTGCGCTGGCCCGCCGCCTCGACGACGGCGCGGGCAACACCATGCGCCGAAAACACCACCGGCGCACCATCCGGAACCGCGTCAAGCTCCTCGACGAATATCGCCCCTTTGGCGGCAAGGCCATCGACAACGGTGCGGTTGTGAACAATCTCGTGCCGGACATAGACGGGAGCGCCGAACTTTTCCAGTGCCACCTCGACAATCCGTACCGCACGGTCAACACCGGCGCAAAAGCCACGTGGCGCTGCCAGATGTAGAAATTTACGGTCTTGCAAAGTCGTCCTATCCATGCGCTTGTTCTTGCGCGATAAAGGGCCAGAGGTCAATTGCTGTTGTCGGAAAAAGCGGATAGGATGCCGCCATGAAACGCCTGATCACGAACCGATTTTTCTCCGTATCGCCCCTCCTTGTCACAGCAGCATTGCTGGCAGGGTGTGCCGGTGACCCGGATTACATCAAATGCCCTGAATTGACAGCACCGGAGGAAGGTGCCGAGGCGTTCATGCGCATCGATGAGACCGGCGAAGTCGTCAATGCCCGAATGAATGGCGTCAAGGCGCGATGTGAAAGGGTCGGTGACAACGGAATTTCGATGGAGTTGTCTGTCGGGCTGAAGATCAAGCGGCTCAGCGCCGAGGAATATCCTGCCGGCGTCGCGCAGATCAATGTCGTGGGGGTGGTTGCCGAGGGCGACAAGATCGTCAGTAGCCCGCCGCCGATCAGATATAAGGCAGGCTTTCGCAAGGGCCAGCGGATGATGTATCCGGTGGTTGCTTATGATGTTACGGTGGAGGACGGCCAGCGGTTGATCCTCAGCCTCGTGCCGGGGCTCTAACGGTTTCGTCCGTCCTCCAATCGTCAAAAGTCTTGTTGACAGCGTCCCATACGAAAAAGGGACACGCCGCGGCGTGTCCCCCGTTGTTCGTATATGCGGCTACGCGGCCTAGTTCAACTTCTCGATCTCGGCAACTGAATCATCGATCAGGGCGAGACCCGATTTGTCATCAAGCTTCGACGTGATGATCTGTGCCGCAGATGCAATCGCCAGCGTGGCAGCCTTGTCGCGAAGCTCTGTTACCAGCGCGGCTTCGGCTGCCTTGATCTTGGCCGTTGCCTGCTGTTCGCGACGTTTGATTGTTTCCTCGGCGGCTTTTTCAGCATTCTCGCGAATCCGCTCTGCAGTGGCTTCGGCCGTTTTCAGGATGGTCTTTGCTTCCTCGGCGGCTTCACGGTGCAGACGCTGGAACTGGTGAAGCTCATCAAGGGCTTCCTCGCGAAGCGCGCGCGCTTCGTCCAGCTCGGCGCGAATTTTTGCAGACCGCTCGTCCAGCATGGCTGACAGCGCGGTGCCTGCCTTTTTCCAGACAAGGGCGATGAAGGCGACAAAGCCGACTGCCACCCAGACGGATTCCATGACGATGCCTTCCATCACCCAGCCTCCTGCGCGACCATGGTCTTGGCCAACGATTTCACGGCCTTTTCGGCCTGTGCCTTTGTCGGTTTGACACCGGCAATCTGCGTTGCAGCGTCGATGGCCGCTTCGGCGGCAATGGCCATCAAGTTGCCTTCAGCCTCGGCGCGGGCCTCGGCCAAAGCCGTTTCCGCCTTGCCGATCTTGGTCGCCATTCTCTTGGCGGCTTTCGCCTCGGCAGCTTCGGCCTTTGTCTGCGCCTCGTTCGCCGCGGCGCGCGCGAATTCGGCGGCTTCGTTGCGGGCCTCGTCCAGGCTGGCCTCATAGTCGGTGCGTGTCTGCGCAGCTTCGGCGCTGGCCTCGCGGGCACGGCTCAAATCTTCGTCGAGACGCGAGCGGCGTTCTTCGAGGACCGATCCGATGCGGGGCGTTACAACCCGTGCCATGAAGACATAGCCAAGGGCGAAAATAACAACGAGCCAGAACAGCTGAGATGGCCATGTGCCAATCTTGAGCTGCGGAAGCCCGGCCTCACCACCAGCCGCATAGGCGGCGGATGTGGCTGTTGCCATCACCATCATGAGGGCCGTACCGGCCCATGCGTGCAGTCTTCTCATGCCTGTCTCCTTGATGGGAGCCCGTGCCGGGGCTGGGCCCGGCACAGGTGCCACATTCGGGTCCGGAAAACCGGCCTAGAGGGCGAACAGAAGCAGCAGCGCAACAACCAGCGCGAACAGCGCGATAGCTTCAGTCAGGGCAAAGCCCAGAATGCCGATGCCGAATACTTCGCCGCGGGCTGCAGGATTGCGGGCAATCGAAGTCACAAGAGCGGAGAAGATGTTGCCGATACCGACACCAACGCCGGCAAGAGCGATCACAGCCAGTCCGGCACCGATCATTTTTGCAGCTTCTACTTCCATTTTCCTAGTCCTTCCGTAGGTTTTGAAATCAGGTCAATTTTGTCTTACAGGTCCGCTTTTGAACGTCAGCGGTCAACGTTACGCCACGCTGGCTCTAGTGCAGATGCAGCGCGTCATTCAGATACATGCATGTCAGGATGGTGAACACATAGGCTTGGAGTGCTGCCACCAGGACTTCCAGTCCGGTCAAACCGACGAGCGCCAGGAAAGGCAGCACCGAACCGGTCATGGCAATCCCGCCGGCACCGGAAATCATCACCGCAAGACCGGCGAACACCTTCAGCATGGTGTGTCCGGCCAGCATGTTGGCGAAAAGCCGAACGGACAGGCTGACTGGCCGCACAAAATAGGAAATCACCTCGATGACGATGAGGAACGGGATCAGAACCTTCGGCGCACCCTGCGGCACAAAGAAGCTGAAGAAATGCAGGCCATGTTTGAACAGGCCGATCAGCGTCACGCCAATGAAGACAAAGCCCGCCATCGCAAAGGTCACGATGATCTGCGAGGTGAAGGTATAGGAATAGGGGATCAGGCCCAGCAGGTTGCCGAACAGCAGGAACACGAAAAGGGTGAAGACAAACGGGAAGTAGGCCCGCCCGTCATTGCCGACATTGCTTCGTACCATGTCCGCAACGAATTCATACATCATTTCGGCCGCGCCCTGCATCCGACCGGGAACCAGTTGGTGGTTGCGCATCGCACTGAACAGGAAGCCGCCGCCAACCACCATGGCCAGCAGCATGAACAGGCTGGAGTTCGTAAAGGAGATGTCGTAACCGCCGGCCACCAACTCGACAATCGGCTTGATCTCGAACTGCTCAACCGGGGAATGCATGCCCTCAGAAGCCATAGGTCGATCGTCCTCTCTTCACCAACGGCTATTCGCCGTCCTGCTTATCCTCGCGCTCGGCGTCGCGCCGATGCTCATCAAAATACCCGGCGGCCATGCCGCGTCCCGACACCATCCGCCACACATTCAGCATTCCGGCGGCGGCACCAAGAAAGAACAACAACACAAGAAACAGCGGTGATGTTCCAAACCAGCGATCCAGCACCCAGCCAATGAACGAACCGACGATGACGCCGGCGACGAGTTCCGTCGCAACCCGTCCCAGAATGGCGCCCGCCCCGGCGGGCAGCCCGTGACGGTCCGGCCCGCGCGTCTTTTCGTCCCTCTCTTCCTGCATGCGGTCAATGCGGCGGTCCAGATCCTGCAGGCGGTCATCGCCACGGTGCCGTTCATTGTCATTCATGTCGGTGTCTTCAGATCGGTGTCTTCAGAGAGGCAGGTCGTGACCCGAGCCAACACCGCGTTGCGGGGTCATGCCCATGGGCCAAAGACATAAGAAAAAGACGTTGTGCCGTTGCTCATCCCGTGCGGTTGATGTCCATGTGACCGAACCCGATTGTCACCGCGCTATGCGGCACCATCCGGAGCCCGAAATCGCGCCCAAAATAGGGGTGCGGCTCGACATTTGTCAAGCTTTCAATCAGGGACGATTTTGTCAGCAAATCCTAGGGTTTGCGGATATGGCAAAGTGGCCATGATGCTGGGTTGTGCCGGATCACGCCACCGCCGCGTCGCGGATTCGCTCGGCGGTCTGCAAATCCACCGAGACAAGCTTGGAAATACCCCGTTGCTCCATCGTCACGCCAAACAGCCTGTCCATCCTCGCCATCGTCATCCGGTGGTGTGTGATGACAAGAAATCGCGTGCTTGTCTTGTTGGTAATTTCCCGCAGCAGGTCGCAGAACCTGGTGACATTCGTGTCGTCGAGCGGCGCATCGACCTCATCAAGCACACAGATCGGTGCCGGATTGGTCAGGAACACAGCAAAGATGATCGCCAGCGCCGTCAGCGCCTGCTCGCCACCCGACAGCAGCGACAGCGATTGCAGCCGCTTGCCCGGCGGCTGGGCAAGGATCTCAAGGCCGGCTTCAAGCGGATCGTCGGATTCCGTCAATTGCAGTTCCGCCGTGCCACCGCCAAACAGGATATTGAACAGATCCTTAAAATGCGCATTCACATCGGCAAAGCTGCCAAGCAGCTGTTCGCGGCCCTGCCGATTCAGTTTCGAGATGGCGGCACGGAGCTTTTCGATGGCGGCGACCAGATCCTCAGCCTCGGCCTCCATCGATTCGATCCGCGTGGCGACCTCGGCCATTTCGGTCTCGGCGCGCAGGTTCACAGGGCCGATATTATCGCGCTCGCGGATCAGCCGCTGTACCCGTTCCTCCAGCACGCCAAGATCGGGGAGGGCGCCGGCATCCTCTGCCTCGGCAAGTTCGGGTAGGCCATCGGGCGTGCAGCCAAGCTTTTCGCTGATCAATTCGAGGATAACGCGCCGGCTTTCATCGGCACGCTCGCGCATACCTTCGGCGCGGATCAGTTGCTCGCGGCTCTCGGCCAGCGCGGCATCGGCGTCGCGCTGTGCGGCCTCGGCCTCGGTCAGCGCCGTTTCCGCCAGATGAAGTGCATCCGCGGCAGCCTGACGCTCGGCCTCGGCGGCGTCCAGCCTGTCGCCCATCTCATGTCGCCGTGCGGTGATCTCGTCCGGCATGGCGGCAAGCCGCGCCTGCTCGGCCTCTGCCGCGGCGAGGCGCGCCTGCATTTGGTCGACCCGTGACGCGGCGCCGGCCTGCCGTTCCTGCCACTGCGCTGTTTCCCGCTGGCAGATGGCCAGCCGGTCACGCGCTGCACGCAATGTTTCGGCAAGCCGTGATTCGGCCTGCATGGCTTCGGCCAGCAGACCCCGCGCGGCCTCGGCTTTTTCGCGGGCCTCACCCTCGACCCTGGCCAGTGCCGCATCGTCGCCAAGCTTCGTTGCATCATCCTTTGCGGCGGCAAGGTCGGTCCGCATGCCTGTGGTGGTCTCGTCAAGCTCGACCGCACGCTGACGCGCCGTATCCAGCCGCAGGCGGGCGCTTTCCTCTTTCTGGCGCGCGGTGGCTCTGGCTGCCTCGGCGCTCTCGGCGGCAACGCGCTGCGCGGCCAGTGTCTGGCGCGCAACCAGCAGTGCCTCTTCGGCGGCGTTTGCGGCATCGGCGCTGGCGTTTTCCGTGGTGGTGGCAGTTGTGAGTTCGGCCTGCAGGGTGTCAAGTCGCTGACGCTGGCGAATCCGCTCGGCGCTGCTGTCCTGGGCGGCGCTGCGGCGCACGAACCCGTCCCACCGCCAGAGGCCACCCTCGCGGGTGGTCAGGGCCTGGCCCGGCATGAGTGACGGCTGCATCGCCTGAGCTTCCGACGCGCTGTCGACAACGCCAACCCCGGCAAGTGCCGTCGCCAGTTCTGGCGCGCCGCTGACAAAATTCGCCAGTGGCAACGTGCCATCTGGCGGCGTCAGTGAATCGGCATTCGCATCGCCCCGCCAATAGGCTGTCTCGCCGGTTCCCGCCGGTGCAGTCAGTTCTTCGGCAAGATAGGCCGTCAGCGCCTTTTCCATGCCGTCACCAACAGTCAAACTGTCGAGAATCGGTGTGTCTGTACTGCCATCGGGGCCGGTCAGAAGATAGCTCAGCGCGTCAATCTCCGCTTGCAATCTGGCTGTCACCGTGGCGGCGTCACGCCGTGCGGCAAGCGCGGCTTCGGCCGCCGCCTGGGCGTCGGCAAAGGCCGTTTCGGCAGTGGTGAGCTGCTGGCGCGCCGCCTCGGCAGCTTCACCGGCGGAGGTGAAGTCGGCATTGGTCTGCGCGGCTTCCTCTTCAAGCGTCTCCAGCGAGATACTGGCCAGCGCCGCGTCCGCATTTGCGAGCCGGCCTTCGAGATCGGCAATGCGCTTGGCAAGCGCCTCGCGGGTGGTGGCAGCGGCACGAACCTGGGCAGCGGCATCGGCAAGCTGTGCCTCGACCTTGTCAGCGTCCTCGCGGATGGCGGCCAGTTTCTGCGCCGCCATGTCACGCTGCGGCGCGGCATCATCGATCTGTGTCTGCAGGGAGGTGGATTCCTCGGCAAGCCTTGTCATCGCGTCGTCGGCATCGCTGCGCAGGCCGGTTTCACGGGCAATGTCATCGCGCATCTGATCCTGCTGGCGGATGCCACGCTCTATGGCGTCGCGGATCCGCGCCTCCTCGCGGTCAAGCTCATCGCGCGTGATGGCAAGGCGTTGATATTCCGCCGCGCGCGCCACCTCGGCCTCGCGCAAGGACGGCAGTGTTGCGGCGCGTTCGGTGCGGACCGTCGCACAGGCGGCGGCCCGACCGGTCAGTTCGGTGGTGGCAGTCTGCGCCGCTTTCAGCGCGGTGTCGGCGTCGGTGCGCGCCGTTTCGGCGGCATGCCAGCGAGCCATAAGGAGCTGTGCCTCAGCCTTGCGAATCCTGTCGGCGACGGAGCGGTAGCGCGCCGCCTGCCGAGCCTGCTTGCGAAGCGAATCACGCTGTTCGACAAGCCCGGCGATGACATCATCAAGCCGTTCGAGATTTGTTTCGGCACCGCGAAGCCGCAATTCGGCCTCATGACGGCGGGCGTGCAGACCACGGATATTGGCGGCTTCTTCGAGCAGCGCGCGGCGATCCACCGGCCGGGCACCGACGATGGCACCGATCCGCCCCTGCGAGACAATACCCGAAGAGCGCGCGCCGGTGGCGGAATCGGCGAACAGCAGCTGCACATCCTTGGCTCGGGCCGGCTTGGCATTGACGAAATAGCTGCTTCCCTTGCCGCGCTCGATCTTGCGTGTGATCTCCAGCTCGTCCTCATTGTTGAACTCGCTTGGCGCGCTGCGGTTGCTGTTGTCGAGAAGAAGCGTGATTTCGGCAAGGTTGCGGGCCGGGCGCTGTTCGGTCCCGGAAAAGATCACATCATCCATTTCCGCACCGCGCATCTGGCGGGCGTTGCTTTCGCCCATGACCCAGCGCAAACCTTCGACAATATTGGATTTACCGCATCCGTTGGGCCCGACGATGCCGGTCATGCCCGTCTCGATTTCAACCTCTGCCGCATCGGCAAAGGATTTGAAACCGGTCATCTTCAGGGTACGGAAAATCACAGGCGGTTATCAGCCTTGGTCAAGACGGGTGAAACGGAAAAGCGGGATCGGACACCATAGATCGGACAACATGGGTAACGGCGTCTCACGCACCGAAAGCACTGAGTTGTTCGGCAAATTCCTCATAGTTCCTGTTGCCGGAAATCGTCAGATCGTCATTCACGACAAAAGAGGGAGTCGAGCTGATTTTCCACTCATCCACGCCTTTCTGGCGAAGATCGACAATACCCTCCAGCAGTGGCCGGTTGCGCATGATGCTGTTGAATTCATCCGCGCTTACGCCTGCCAGCCTTGCCATTTTCTGAAGTTCGGCGACCGGATCGGCGGCCCGCGCCCAGACCGGTTGCTTGGCAAGAAGCATTTTCACCAATGGAAAGAATTTTGTCTCCGGCACGGCGCGGACAAGGGCGTGTGCGCGAAGCGCCAGCCCGTCGAGCGGGAATGGGCGCATCTCGAAGCGGACGATACCCTCATCAATCAGTTTGGCCTTCACCTTGGGAAAGGTGTTGTTGTGGAAATCGGCACAATGGCCGCAGGTCATCGAATAATATTCGGCCACCCGGATCGGTGCCGAATCACTGCCGATAAAGCGCGGTGACAGCGCGCGTTCGAGCGAATCATCGTTGGCCAGCGCGTGCGGAGTGGCGGCTAGGAGGGCGGTTGCACCGACGCTCATCGCAACAAAGCGGCGGCGCGGCATGACATGGGTGGTTGGAACGATCTGTTTCATGGCGTCACAATAGCCAAAGCCCGGGCGGTGGGCAATGCAGATTCACACAGGCACAGCCCGGGTTGAACCAGATCCGGCATTGGTGTCAGCCGCGTTCGGCCCGGCCAAGGTGGCGCAAGGCGGCGCGGATTTCTGGTGATCTGATTTGCGCAAGCCTGGCGTCGAGTTCCCAGATAGATTCCGCCAGCGGGGCGGGTGCATGTGGCGTGCTGTTTT
Source organism: Puniceispirillaceae bacterium (SeqCode) (assembly GCA_965657415.1). Lineage (GTDB taxonomy): Bacteria > Pseudomonadota > Alphaproteobacteria > Puniceispirillales > Puniceispirillaceae > UBA8309. Next base: position 91,420 of record CBFHNZ010000002.1, read on the forward strand.
CCGGCGCTTCGGTTGGGGCCGGTTGGGGGGCAAGCGTCTGCACAAACACAAGGTCGGCCACCGCGCGATACCCGAAAGTTGCGTTCACCCTGTCGAGGATCGGCTGTTTCATCTGCAGCGCAATCGGCCCGTAACCGCTGGCAATCGCGACTTTCAGCGTGCCACCGCCGCGCCGCGACAGGTTGAGTTGGGTGGGGCGGCTCCAGGCCGCCATGTCGCCGGCAATCTGACGCCAGTTCGAGACAAGCCGGCTGATTACAAAGCCGCGTTCACGAACGCTGGGTGCCACCATGCCGTCAACCAGCCTCGAAAGGCGTGTCATGCGGCGGCGGCGGTCGGCTGTCATGCCCGAATTCCCATTTGTCTGGCGTTGTGGCGGCGTCCGAACGGTAGCATCATAACACAGCAACGTAAAAGCGCCCATTATTTGGGTGCGACCCCATTGTCTGGGTGCGACCCCATTGTCTGGGTGCGATCATATGGTATGCCTTTTGATTCCGGTTTGACGCCGGCCGGTGATTGAACGGGTCGGGAGGCTATGCCAGTCTGCCTGCCATGACCAAACCTACCTTTCCCACAACGGCCATCTTCGATTGGTATGACCGCCATGGCCGCACCCTGCCATGGCGGCATCGCTGGCCGGACCTGGCGCCGGCCTATCATGTGTGGCTATCGGAAATCATGCTCCAGCAAACGACGGTCACGACCGTCATACCCTATTTCATGACGTTCACACGCCGCTGGCCTGATATCTGCGACCTTGCGGCGGCGGATCAGGATGATGTCATGGCGGCATGGGCTGGTCTTGGTTATTACGCGCGGGCGCGCAATCTGCATCGCGCGGCCCGGATTGTCTGCGCCGAACATGCCGGACGCTTCCCTGATGACGTGGCAGGGCTGCGCAGCCTTCCCGGGATTGGTCCCTATACGGCCGGCGCGATGAAGGCAATTGCCTTTGGCCACCGCAGCACGGTTGTCGATGGCAATATCGAACGCGTGCTGGCACGCTATTTTGCCATCACCACACCGCTTCCCGCGGCGAAGCCGGAAATCGGCGATCACTATGACGCCATCCTGCCATCCGAACGTCCATCGGATTTCCCGCAGGCGCTGATGGATTTCGCCAATGCCGTCTGTACGCCGCGCAATCCCGGCTGTGCGGTCTGTCCGCTTGGCGAGGGGTGCGCTGCGCGCCGCGCCGGCACGCCCGAGGCATGGCCGGTGAAGGCCCCGAAAAAGACCAAGCCGGAACGGCGCGGCATTGCCTTTGTCGCCATCGCCGGCGACGGGCGAGCCTTCATGGAGACACGTCCTGAACGCGGCATGCTTGGCGGGATGCTGGCCTTTCCATCGGCCGGGTGGACAGCGGATGATGACCCTTATGCGCCAGACAGCCCTTTCGCCAGTGCGCCCTTTGCGGCCGACTGGCGGATCGTCGGCGAGAGCGTCAGACATGTCTTTACGCATTTCTCGCTTCGCATGGATGTGGCGGTTGCAGACTGCGATGAGACGGCCGCGTCAGGCGGCTGGCACGCTGTGCGCCCGGCAAGCCTGCCAACGCTGATGCGCAAGGTCTGGGCTGTGGCCCGCCGACGGGCGTGACGGCAAGCAAAGCTGGCCAGCGGATTGATGTGCCGGAACTCAGTGATTGAAATGCCGCATGCCGGTCATCGCCATGACGATGCCGGCGCTGTCGGCGGCGGCGATCACCGTATCATCGGCCTTTGAACCACCGGGCTGGATGACCGCGGTGGCCCCCGCTTCGATCAAGGCTGCCAGGCCGTCGGCAAAGGGGAAAAAGGCATCTGAAGCCGCCACCGAGCCGATTGTTCTGGGCGCGTCCCAGCCATGATGCGCCGCCGTGTCACGCGCCTTCTGGGCGGCGATGCGGGCGGAATCCACGCGGCTCATCTGGCCGGCACCAACCCCGACCGTGCAGCGGTCACGCGCAAAGACGATGGCGTTCGACTTGACATGCTTGACCACCCGCCAGGCAAACATCAGATCGGCAAGCTGGCGCGCATCCGGCTGCGCCTTTGTGACAATGCTGATGTCATCGGCGGTGATCATGCCGCTGTCACGCGACTGCGCAAGGAAGCCGCCGCTGACGGTTTTGATTTTCACCGCAGCGCTGCCGGCATCTGGCATCGCACCGGTGGTCAAGAGCCGCAGGCTCGGTTTTTCCGCCAGGATGGCGCGCGCCGCCTCGTCGGCCTCGGGGGCGATCACGACTTCGGTGAAAATGCCGGTGATGCGGCGGGCCGTCTCGGCATCGAGCGGCATGTTGGCGGCGACAATGCCGCCAAAGGCGCTGACCGGGTCGGCGGCAAGTGCCGCGTCCCAGGCATCGCTCAGCGATCCCGCCGAGGCAACGCCGCAGGGGTTGGCATGTTTGATGATGGCGATGGTCGGTGCGCTGAATTCAGCGGCCAGTTCAAAAGCGGCGTCGGTGTCATTCAGATTGTTATAGGACAACGGCTTTCCCTGGATCTGCGTGGCGCTGGCCACCCCGGGGCGTGCCGGGCCGGACGCATAGAGAGCTGCCTTCTGATGCGGGTTCTCGCCATACCGCAATTCCTGAAGGCGGCGTCCGGCAAGGGTCATTGTGACATCCATGGTGTCCCCCATCCCGTTACTGGCCATCCCGTTACTGGCCATCCCATCAGTGGCCATCCCATCAGTGGTCATCCAGTCGGCGATGGCCTGGTCATAGGCGGCGGTGCGGGCAAAAACCCGGCCGGCAAGGCGGCGGCGGGTTTCCTGGCTGACATCGCCGGAGCTGGCAAGTTCACCAATCACTCCGTCATAATCCGCCGGGTCACACAGCACGGTGACAAATTCATGGTTTTTCGCCGCGGCGCGAAGCATCGCCGGGCCGCCGATGTCGATATATTCGATCAGTGTGGTGAGATCGTCGGTCTTCGCGCGTTGTTGTTCAAACGGATAGAGATTGACCGCCAGCAGGTCGATTCCGGCGATGCCCTGATCCTGCATCGCGGCGAGATGGGCGGCATTGTCCCGGCGGGCCAGCAGCCCGCCATGGATGTTTGGGTGCAGCGTCTTTACGCGTCCATCCATGATCTCGGGAAAGCCGGTGATCTCGGCAACATCGGTGACCGCAAGTCCGGCGTCGCGAAGTGTGGCGGCGGTGCCACCGGTCGACAGGATTTCGAACCCCTGCGCGGCAAGGCTTTTGGCAAAGGGGATCAGTCCGGTCTTGTCGGAAACGGAAAGAAGGGCACGCCGTGATGTCATGCTGTGGTGGCTCCGGTGGCTTCTGGAATGTCGTCTGCCTTATGGCAAAGCCACCCGTCGATGGCAATGCGAAGCGGCACAATGCCGATATATTTCGCCCTCATGGTGCCTGGGTGCAAATTTATTTACTGGGTGTTTATTTACTGGGTGCGAATTTACTGGGCGCTTCGCATGAAGGCCCATTTGACCTCGTGTGAGCCGGTGGTGCGGATCTCGCTGACCATGGCCTTGACGACAATCTGCTGGCTGGCCTGGCGCACACCATCCTCAAAATAAACCGAATTTTCGACTTCAACGTTGCCACCCGATGCCTTGAAGGTCCATCCCACCCGGCTGCCACGAATTTTCATCAACACGGTGCCATTTGGCAAAGGTGCCGCGGTCACCCGCGGGTGAAGGTGAAAGCGCACATAGGCAAGGTGCGGTATCTCGCCCGGCGCGCCTGTATATTCCAGCGTGTCTGCGCCGCGAAGGTTCGCTCCGCCGGTCCGCAGATACAATTTGCGATGATGCAGAATGCCGTGCGAGGTCTCGAACCCGTCATGCGAGGCAACGGCCAGAAGACCGGCCTGCGCCTCGCCAACCTCAACACCCGATACGGTGGCAAGACGGCCATCCTGAAGCCGTGATGAGTTTTGATTGTCGAGGCCGACTGTTGAATGCGCGGCGGTTGAACACATCACCCGGCACAGCGTCGGGTCGGTCATCATCTGGCCCGAATTGACAATAAGCTGGGCCTGGCCGACGCTCATCTCAAAGCCCAGCGTACCAAGGCCGGTGATCGTGCCGTTGGCGGCGTTGACGGGCTCGCCGGCATCCATGATCACCACCGTGCGCCCGCTGCTGATCCGAAGGAAGCCGCTATAGGGGGCCTGCTGCATGATCTTGTTGCGGGTGCCGGAGCGCGACAGGGTCTCCTCGACAATCTCGCTTGGCACCCTGCCGGCACCATTGAAATGCGCGATGCGCCCGTCACCATGACGCCACATCCGGACAAGCCCGCTCATCCGCTCGATCATGTCGGCAAGCGCGGCCCCGTCAGCGCCGGCAAGGCTTGTTGCCATGCGAATTTCGACAAGCTGGCGCAACATCAGGGTGTGCCTGTCCGGCATGCGGCTGACATGTCCACCATCGGGACGGATGGCGGCGGCGAGCTTTGGCATCAAGATGTCGAGCAGGGCACCGAGCCGGGCTGCGTCACCGCCCATCGCCGCTTCACCAAGGGCAAGGCCGCGCAACGCGCCAATCTGGTCATCGAGGCTGCGCATCCGCCGCCAGTCAATGGCAAGGCACCGAAGCTGCATCTCTACCGAACGGGCAAGCCGACGTTGGAACCCCTCATCGGCTGAAACGCCATACCAGCCGAAATTCATTGCCAGCCGCGCCAGCCTTTGCCCCATGATGTCGGGGCGCCAGTCGGGAAGCTGCCAGTTCTGATTGTCGGCAATCCAACGGGTGATCAATTCGCGGGCTTTGACGCGCGCAATGTCCCCGCCTTCGGCGCGAAGGTCGCACAGCCAGGTGAAACGCGCGCTGTCCTCATCTTTGGCATCCGGGATGATCTGACCGGCGGCAAGCCTTGCGCCGGCCTCGGCATTGCCGCGCCAGGGGTCCTGCAGACCCGGGCGCATCAGGCTTCGGGGCGCACCGCGGAGTTGCCACTGGAACAGGCCGATCTGGCGGAACAGCCGTTCAATGCCTGACAGCCGCATGGGTATGACCGTTGCTGATTGACCGTCGTCACGCCCCACCATCAATTGCCTTCCTGCCTGACTGTCATTTCAAACCTGATGTCTTAATTCCGGGTTGATTTCAACCGGGCGATAAAGAAACCGTCAACACCGCCAACTGCCGCAAAATCCGCCGGCACGATCCGCAATGTCCCGCTATCGGTCAGCGCCGGTGCGAATAATCCGGCTTCTGCCGGCGAGACGGGGTCGATTGTCATGTGGCTGTCCGGTCGGCGCAAGAAGGCGTCGATGATGGCTTCTCCTTCTTCATGCTGCAGTGAGCAGGTGGCGTAAATAAGGCAGCCGCCGGGGGCCAGCCATTCACTGGCAGAGGCCAGCAATTCGGTCTGCGTTTTGGTCAAGCTCTTCACATCCGCAGGCGTGCGGTGGCCAGGCACATCGGGACGGCGGCGCAGTGTCCCGGTGGCCGAACAGGGGGCGTCGATCAGCACCGCATCGACTGTGTCAGCGGGGCGGTAGCGTCGGCCATCCATCTTTACCATCTCTGCCGCCATGCCGAGCCGTTGTAAATTGCGGCGCAGGATCCGCAGG
>CBFHNZ010000003.1:0-81821 GCA_965657415.1 Puniceispirillaceae bacterium (SeqCode)
CTGGATCATTTCATCGCCGAAAGGCTGCCGCTGTTCGGCAGTTATCAGGACGCGATGATCGAGGATGAACCGTGGATGTATCACAGCCATATCGGCTTCTATATGAATGCCGGGCTGATTCTGCCGGCTGAGGCCGTGCGCGCCGCCGAGGCGGCCTGGGTAACGGGGCACGCGCCGCTGAACGCGGTCGAGGGTTTCATCCGCCAGATCCTCGGCTGGCGTGAATTCGTGCGCGGCATCTACTGGCTGAAAATGCCGGATTATGCAGAGATGAATTTCCTGGCGGCGGATCGTCAGCTTCCCGAATTCTACTGGACCGGCGCCACCGACATGAACTGCATGGCGCAGTCGATCGACCAGACACGGCGTTATGCCTATGCGCACCATATCCAGCGCCTGATGGTGCTTGGCAATTTCGCGCTGCTGGCGGGCCTCGCCCCACACGAGGTCAATGAGTGGTATCTTGTTGTCTATGCCGACGCCTATGAATGGGTCGAGCTGCCGAACGTGTCAGGCATGGTGCTGTTCGCCGATGGCGGCTATCTTGCCAGCAAGCCCTATGCCGCCGGCGGGGCCTATATCAACCGCATGTCCAATTACTGCGGCAATTGCCGCTACAAGGTGGCGAAGAAAACCGGCGAGGGGGCATGCCCTTTCAATTATCTCTATTGGGATTTTCTGATCCGCAACCGGGACAGGCTTGGCGGCAATGCGCGGCTTGGCATGATGTATAAATCGCTCGATCGCATGGCGGCCGAGCGGACTGACGAAATCCGCAGAGACGCGGCACGATTTCTCGCCGCGGTTGACCGGACCGATGAAAGGACACCGACATGAGACGATCTTCACCTTCCCTACCGCGCCGGCTGGCCGGTATGGCGATCACCGCATTGCTGGCGCTTGGCCTTCTTGCCGGGTTGTCGGCCTGTGCGCGCAAGGATGTCGCCACGCTGGCGGATCGCCAGCCACCGCTGGACCTGGCTGCCTTCTTTGCCGGTGACAGCATCGCCTATGGTATTTTTGAGGACAGGTTCGGCAATCTGCGGCGTCAATTCCGGGTTAACATGACCGGCACCGTCGAAGGTGACACGCTGACATTGGAGGAGGATTTCCTCTATGATGATGGCGAGCGCGCCGACCGCACCTGGGTGATCCGCCGCACCGGTATTGATGATGATGGCAGCGTTCGCTATGAAGGCAACGCCGCCGATGTGAATGGTACGGCAAGTGGCCGGATTGCCGGCAACGCGCTGAATTGGGAATATGATGTGGTGCTGGAAATGTCCGGACGCGCGGTCGAGGTGCATTTCGATGACTGGATCTATCGCCAGGATGAGGATGTCGCCATCAACCGCGCCTTCATCAGCAAGTTCGGCGTCGAGATCGGGTCGGTGACCATCGTGTTCCTGCGCGGGCGCGCGGCAGCGGCTGTCGGCCCGCTGGATCTCGAGACATGGCCGCAATAGGGAGGATGTGAGCCTGATGATCAAGCTGTCGCGACGCCGTGCCTTGCTGGGGATGCTTGCCTTTGTCGCCGCCCCGACGAGGGCGCGCGCCGAGGTGATGCGTGAGCTTGTTCCCGATGCCGGGCTTGTCGGGCAGGCGCGCTTTCAGGTGTTGCTCTTCAAGATCTATGACGCCGAGCTTTTTGCACCCCAGGGTGTCTATGACCGCGGTGCGCCCTATGCGCTGCGACTGACATATCTGATCAATGGCAAGAAGGACCGGATCATCAAGCAGACAATCAAGGAAATGAAACGCCAGCGCGCCGCCAGCGACAGCATGATCGAAAGCTGGCTGCCATTGATGGAGACGGCCTTCATCGACATGCCGAAAGGCTCATCTGCGGATTTCATCCATACCGGTGACGGCAGGCTTGTGCTGGCCACCGGCGGCAAGGTCATTGCCGAGATTGATGACCACCGCTTTATCCGTGCCCTGATGGATATCTGGCTCGGCCCGAAGGTACGGGACGCGGATTTCCAGCTGGCGCTGCTTGGCAAAGCCGAATGATCTTCCTGCCTGATAACCTGCCTGATAACCGGCCTCACAGCCGGCCGATCAAATCGCGAGGGATGCAGGCGTGAAGCTTGGTGCCTTCTTTATCGAAATCCTGCCCTTGCTGGTTTTCTTTGTCGGCTATCAATATGTCGGCCTGATCGCCGCGGCGGTGCTATCGGTCGGCATTGGTGGGCTGGTTCTGGGGCTGGCCTGGCTTCGCGAGAAACGGGTCGCCGCCTTTCCGCTGTTCTCGCTCTTGATGTCGGCAGCTTTCACCGCCGCCGCGCTGGTGCTTGGTGACGGCATGTTCATCAAGATCCAGCCGACCATTTTCAATGGCATGTTCTCGGCGGTACTGCTTGGTGGCCTGTTTGCCGGGCGGGCGATGATGCGGCTGTTCTTCGCCGGCCAGTTTTCGTTGACCGAGGATACATGGCGGCGGCTCAGTCTTCGCTGGGGATTGTTCTTCCTTGTCCTGGCGGTCGCCAACGAGATTGTCTGGCGTGGTTTCGATGAGTCCGAATGGGTGGTCTACAAGACCTTTATAGCAGCACCGGCAAGCGCCCTGTTCATGCTGGCCCAGCTGCCGCTGACGCTTCGTGGGCGGACCAGTGAGGCGGTCAATACGGAATGACGCTGCCATCATAGGCATGAAGCTGGCCGGTGTCCGCCGGGCCAAGCTGGTCCAGCACCTGCCACAGGCAGGTGGCCGAATATTCCGCTGTGAACAGATTGCCCGCCGGCACATTCCCCTGAAACGGCTTGGACAGATTGGTATCAACGGTTCCCGGATGCAACGTCGCCACACAGGCATTCGGGTTGGCCCGCGCCAGTTCGATCGACAGTGTTCGCATAAGCTGGTTCAGCGCCGCCTTGCTGGCCCGGTAGGCATACCAGCCGCCAAGCCGGTTGTCCGAGATCGACCCGACACGCGCCGAGATGGCGGCGAAATGCAGACTGTGATCACCTTTCAGAAGCGGCCACAGCTCGCGCGCCAGCAAAACCGGCCCCAGCGCGTTGACCTGATAGAGATGCAGCAGATTGTCCCGTTTCAGGTCGGCAAGCCGTTTTTCCGGCCTGATGTCGCCCTGCTGCAACATGCCAGCGGTGCAGATCACACGGTGCAGATGCGCCACCATATCGGCGATGCGGGCCGATGCCGCCGCGATGCTGGCCTCGTCGGTGACATCCAGCGGCAGGAAGGTCACGCGGTCATCCGATGCCAGCGTCTGATACGCCGGTGCGGCCCCGGGGTCGCGCGCCGTGATGAACAGTCGCGTCGCGCCGGCGGCCAGGGCGCGCTGTGCCAGCGCCATGCCGATGCCGCGTCCACCGCCCTGGATCAGGACATTCATAGAGATCGCTCCCGATTTGATTGTGACGTGACGCGATGTCACAAGCCTTCACGTGCCGCCATGATTGCAGATGTGGGTGCGGCGTCCCATCTACACAAGACGCAACTGGAGGGGGATGAAGGAGTCTGCAATGATGAAGATCAAATCCGTCCTGCCGATCTTGATGGTAATACTGGGCCTGCTGGCACCGGGGCTTGCGGCCCGCGCCGCCGACCTTGTCGTTCCCGACCCGTCGATCGCGCCAGAAGAGGTTGTTGCCATCCAGATGAAGGCGCTTCAGTTCAATGACAATCCAAGCCCGGATTTCGGCATTGCGCAGACCTGGAATTTCGCGCATCCGCGCAACCGCGCGATGACCGGCCCGCTGCCCCGGTTTGCCAGCATGCTGAAAGGCCCTGCCTATGGGCAGATGCTGAACCATTCCAGCCACCGCATTGTGCCGGCGCCAGGCAATGACAACCGCGCCAGTTTCGATGTCTTCATGGAAACCTCCTCCGGGCAGGTGCTGTATTTCAACTGGTCTGTCGAGCTTGTCGAAGGCGGTGAATTCGACAATTGCTGGATGACGGTGGCGGTGTCGACACCGCGGCTTGCCGGGCAGGGAAGCTGATCACCCGGTTGGGGTGGTGTCATCCCGGGTTCCAGTCGATCGGTGCCGCGCCGTGTGAATCGAGATATGCGTTTGCCGCCGAAAAGGGGCGGCTGCCGAAAAACCCGTTCGAGGCTGACAGCGGCGAGGGATGAACGCTTGTCAGCACAAGATGGCGTGTCCGGTCGATGACCGCACCCTTGTCCTGTGCCTTCCGCCCCCAGAGGATGAAGACAAGATGTTCCCGCTCGCGATTGAGGGCGGCGATCACCGCGTCGGTAAAGGGCTCCCACCCCTTGCCCTGATGCGATCCGGCGCGTCCATCCTCGACGGTGAGGCAGGTATTGAGAAGCAGCACGCCCTGGCGCGCCCAGCCTTCAAGATTGCCATGCCCCGGGGGCAGAATACCCAGATCGCTTGCCAGTTCGCGGTAGATGTTCCGCAAGGATGGCGGCGGGGCGATGCCATGCGCCACGGAAAAACTCAGCCCGTGCGCCTGGCCCGGCCCGTGATAGGGGTCCTGGCCAAGAATCACCACCTTCACCTTATCGAAAGGTGTCAGCTCAAACGCTTGGAAAATCTGGCTTCCCGGCGGGTAGATCCGCTTGCCGGCAGCTTTCTCGGCGCGCAGGAAGGCGCTCAGCGCCGCCATATGCGGTGCTGCGAACTGGCCGGCCAGCCGGGTCCTCCAGCTGGTCTCGATCCGCACATTCTGGTACGGCGCGGGAGTGTTCTGCGACATGTCGGCAAGTCTAGTGCGCGGCGATGGCGGCGGCAACCTGCCCGGCGGCAAAGGCGAAGGCAGATTCGGTTTCCTGCAGGTCCACCTCGCTCAGCGCCAGATGTGGATACAGTTTTGCGCCTGGTTTCAGGATTCCACGCGCGCGTACTGCGCTGTTAAAAATGGCGGCCAGCCGGGCATCGCCGGTTTGCATGTCGCGGTAATTCCGCACTGGCGTGGCGGTGAAAATAACGTCGAACAGAACCGGCGCGCCAACAATCTGGTGGGCAATCCCATGCGCGGTCAGGGGATCGGACATCGCCGCCATCAAACGGTTACCGGTGGCATAAAGGGTTTCATAGCTTCCCTCGCGGCGCAGGATCTCCAGCGTCTTCAACCCGGCGACAGCGGCCAGCGGGTTACCGCTTAGCGTGCCGATCTGGAAGGTAAAGCCGTCGGGCCCGACAGCGTCCTTGTCGAAATGGCGCATGATGTTTTTGCGCCCGGCAATGGCTGCCAGCGGCAGGCCGCCACCGATAATCTTGCCAAGCGTACACAGATCAGGGGTGACGCCGTAGGTTTCCTGCGCGCTGCCATAGGCAAGGCGGAATCCGGTCACCACCTCGTCGAAAATCAGCACGATGCCATGCTGCGATGTCTTTTCACGAAGCGCCTCGAGGAACCCCGGTGCTGGCGGGATCAGGCGCTGTAGCGGTTCGACGATAACGCCGGCGATCTCGCCGGCATGTTCATCAATCAGCGAGGCGGCGAAATCAGCATCATTGAACGGTGCGACAAGAACGTCGTCCTCGACCGAATCGGGAATGCCGGCGGAATCGGGAACGGGGCGTGGAAAATTCTGCAGCCGCGTCGGGGCAAGACTCATCAGCGCCTCGGCCGACATACCGTGATAGCCGCCCTCGAATTTCAGGATCTTCGGCCGCCCCGTATGCGCACGGGCCAGCCGCATGGCGTACATGTCAGCCTCGCCGCCGGTGCTGACATACCGAAGCTGGTCGGCGCAGGGGGTGGCGCGGCAGATTTCCTCGGCAAGCTCGAGTCCGGCGCTGTTATTGGCGAAAAAGGTCATCCCGCGGTCGAGCTGCTGGCGGATGGCGTCATTCACCTCGGGATGGCCGTGTCCGAGAATCATCGGGCCGGAGCTGATCAGATAATCGATGAATTCGCACCCATTCTCGTCGATGACGCGGGACCCATGACCCTCGCGGATGAAAACATCCGCATCAAAATTGCCAAAGCCGCCTGCCGGCAGCACGGCCCTGGCGCGGGCGACAAGATCATCCATAGGGGTGCTGGAGGGCATCATGGTCTCCTTATAGTCATCGTTCCTGTTGCTAACGCTTCCACAGATGGCAACGGGCGCACCCAGTCTGTCAATATCAGGCGTTGCATCAAGCCCCGGTATTGAGGGCGGCATGGCGCTCGCGCTGTTGTGTTGTGCGCGGCCATTCGGGGGCCGATTGGCGCACGGCTACAGATGTTCCGGTTGGGGGTCGATTGTCGGGTGGCCGGGAAGGTCTGTGCGGCGGCCTTATTCGGCAACCGACAGGATGCGCGCATCGGCGAGCTGCCTCGCGCTGACGATGCTGATTTCCTTGCGGGCGCTGTCAATCACCTGGCTGCGGTTCTTTGACAGGCCGGTGACATCGATGATCGTCACGTCATCAATGCCGATAAAGCCCAAAATATGCTGGATATAGCTGGTGGTGAAATCAATATCCTTGCCAGCAAGCGTGCCGCCGGATGTTACGATCACCGTGGCGCGCTTGTTCGACAACAGCCCGCGCGGCGAGTCATTCTCATAGACAAAGGTGATGTTGTCCCGGCAGATCAGGTCTATCCACGCCTTCAGCGCGGCTGGCACGCTGAAATTATAAATTGGCGTTGCAATAACAATATCGTCAGCAGCCTGAAGTTCGGCGACAAGCGCGTCGGACTGGGTCAGCAGGGCGCGCTGGTCCGATGTGCGGTTTTCCTCTGATGTGCGTTCAGCCTCGATCCATGCCGCATTGACGATTCCGATGCCGGCGGCAAGATCACGGTTGATCACATTGGTCGAGGTCTTGCGGGCGCCGAGCGCAGCAACCATCTCGTCGGCCAGCATTCTGCTGACGGACTTTTGCCGCCGCATGCTGGCGTCAATCCTGAGGATGGTGCGATGTGATCCGCTCATGACGACTGCCTTTCGCCCATTTTTTCCGTGCCGTCAACCAATAGAGAAAAGCGCCGCGGGAGGGGGGAGGTCTTCCACGGCCTACCTAGAGCTAATTATTGCCGAGCCAAGTAAAAAGACAGATTAAGGGAAAATATAATTCTAATTTTAAGAATAATAATGTAAGCTGCGACATTATGAGCCAGATTGAGGAAATCCGTGCATTCGTCATGGTGGTCGAAACAGGAAGCCTCACTCAGGCTGCTGAACGGCTTGGCATTGCTGTATCCGCCGTCAGCCGGCGTCTTAAGGACCTTGAGTTAAGGCTTGGTGCGCCCCTGATCCAGCGTACAACCCGCCGCATGTACCTCAATGAGGTTGGCCAGGGGTTCTATGAGCGATGTAAGGCGGTACTCGACGAATTGGAGGCGGCACAACAGGAAGTGCTAAACTCCGGTGGAGGTCTAGGCGGTGTGCTGAGGATTAGCACGCCGCTTTCATTTGGTGTTTCGCATATGTCATCGGCCATTTCGCAATTCATGCATGCGCATCCTGATGTGCGGATCGACATGGATCTGTCGGATAAACGTGTTGATCTGGTGGCCGAAGGGTTCGACCTTGCGATCAGGATCGGTGTGCTGTCCGATTCCAGCCTGATTGCGAAAAAGATTTCGACGGTCCGCAACATTCCCTGCGCCTCGCCGGACTTTCTGGCGCAGTATCAGCCGATCACCCGGCCGGAGGATCTCGAATCGGTGCCGGCACTTGTCTATTCCAATGATAAGACGCCGAATGACTGGCGTTATCGTGGGCCTGATGGCAAGCCCGGCGTCTTGCGGGTGACACCAAAGCTGTCGGCCAATAACGGTGATGTGCTGCGTGAGGCGGCGATTGCCGGGCTTGGCATCACCTGCCTGCCGAATTTCCTGCATTATGACGCCATCAATAACGGCCTTCTGAAGCCGGTTCTGACCGATTATGACTGGGCCGAATATGATGTCTATGCTGTCTATCCGAAGACAACCATCCTGCCGAAACGCACCCGCGCCTTTGTCGATTTCATGTCAACGCGGTATGGCATGGACCCCTATTGGAACAAGATCCATGCCTGAGATGTCCATGCCTGAGATATTTGCGCCTCCGCCGCACCTGAACATTATTGATAGCTGTGGAAAAATCTTTTCCTTCACCGGCCCTTTATTGTGATTCTGGCAAACGTTACCGTTTGGCTTGTTATTGACGCGGGCATGGTCCCGCGACCTCCAAGGCTTTGTGTGATGGCACCCACACAAAGCTCCAACGAATCCTTCAGTTGGGGCACACTGAAAGAGGCGCGAAAGCGCCTCTTTTTTTGTCTTTGTAACCTGGAATGGATGGCATAACGGGCGTTGGTCCACGCGTTGTCCCGGACTATATGCTGACCCTCATATCGTGATCGTGATTTGCCGGATTTCCGGCCGCCTGTCAGACTAAAGCTGACAGTCATGGCCCGCTGGCATCCGGTATGGAGACATCCGGTACCAGTTGAGAGCCGAGGACGCCCTGCCCGAGGACGCCCTGCCCGAGGACACCATGCCCGAGCATCACAAAATTGATTATGTCGAGTTCGCCTCGGTGGACCCGGCGGCAACGCGGGCCTTCTTTGCCGCGGCCTTTGGCTGGAAGTTTGAGGAATATGGACCCTACCTCGCCTTTCATGGGGCCGGCCTTGATGGCGGAATCTATCCTGCCGATCTGGCCAGCCGCGCCGATGCCGGCGGTGCATTGATTGTATTCTACAGCACAGATCTTGCGGCGAGCGAACGGCTGGTCAAGCAGCATGGGGCGACCATCATCACGCCGGTCTTTGACTTCCCCGGCGGGCGCCGCTTTCATTTTGCCGAACCGGCGGGAAACGAATTCGCCGTCTGGTCAGACCGGTGATGCCAGGCCGGCAGTGATGTGCCGCGCCCATCCTTTTGGCATGGTCCCCTTTGGCATGGTCCCTGTTGGGTTGGTCAATGTCGATTGATCACCTTTCCGGGTTCCATATCCTCGCCAAGCCTATATCGCCATTCCCATCTTGGCGGCGGCGTCAAACCTGTCATACTTGCGCATCGCCACCCGCGGATACCCCGATGATCGCAAGATCCACCCTGCCATTTTTGTCCGCTGCCCATCGCCAGACGCGGCTTGTCTGCCTGACCATTGCCTGGGCGGCGGCTGTTGGTGCCATTCTGACGGCGCGTTCCGATGGTCTGATCGCCAGCATCGGCGCACTGGCCTTCGGTTTGTTCATTCTTTTGACGATGGCGCGGCTGCGCTGGGACAGTCTGGTGATTCTTGCCGTTCTGGTGTCTGTGATGTGGTTTCTTCTGGATGAAATGCCGGACGGTACCGAAATTCTGGCAGGTGGTAGGCGTGTCCTGATCTTTGCCGCGCTGCTGCCGACAATGGCGCTTGTCAGGGCGACGGCGATGACAATGCCGTCGGTCCATGCCACACAGCGCCGGCTTGGCGCGCTGCCTGCCGGTGCGTCGGCCGGGGGCCAGCAGCTGGCGGCGCATGTCTTTGGCGGGATCATCAATACCGGGGCTTTCGCGTTGCTGTCGGCGGCTCTGCCCGAGGATGCACAACAGCCGCGCCGCCGCGCCGCCGCCGAGGCAGTGATTCGCGGCATGGTATCATCCTCTGCCTGGTCGCCCTTTTTCGTGGCCTTCGCCATCGGGCAGAATTTCGTCGCACCGGCCTATGCCTGGATGGCCATCGCCATTGGCACTTTGTCCGCACTGCTTTTTACCTGTGCCACGCTTGTCGGATTGAACCGCGACTTCTCGCTGCAGCGTCTGCGGCTGTCGTTGGACTGTCTGCGGCCGGTGGCCTGGCGGCTTTTCATCGTTCTACTGGCGGTGTTGCTGGTGGCGCTGACTTTCGGCCTGACCGCGCTGTCAGCGGTGGTGGTGGTGATGCCGCTGCTGGTGTTGTTGCAGCTGTTCCGGCACCGCGACAAGGCGGCGATGATCCTCGGCCAGACACGCCAGGCGATGCACAGCACGGCGGATGATCTGGTGGTTATTACGGCGGCGATGCTGGTCGCCTTCTTCGCAACGCAGAATGACAGTCTGGGCAATCTTGTCGCCAACATCCATCAAGGGCAGATCCCTGGCTGGGTGGCGTTGATGACAACGCCGCTTGCGATGATGCTGCTGTCGGTTGTCGGCATCCACCCGGTGATTACCAGCACGGCGATGCTGGCCACATTCAGTGGTGGTGGGGCGGATGTTCATCCGGCACTTCTTGTGCAGGCGCATCTCATTGGCTGGGGGGCCGGTACGATGAGTTCGGTGGCGTCGTTGTCGGTGCTGACATGTGGCAGTTTGTACCGGGTGCCGACGCGCCAGCTTGTCTTTGGCGAGAATATGCTGAGCGGTTTTCTCTATTCCCTGTTGGGCGGCGCGCTGCTGGTTGCGTTCAATTTCATGATGGGGCATTCCTGAGCCACAGGAGTTGTTGATCTGGCTTGTTGCCTTAGCGGTCAAAATTCTGCAGTTTCAGGAGTAACAGGAGGGATAATTCATGATTTTTCGACAGCTGTTTGATTCGGTATCTTCGACCTACACCTATCTTCTGGCAAGCCGTGTTGGCGGCGAAGCGCTGCTGATCGACCCGGTCTTCGAGAAGACGGATCGCTATCTGAAACTTCTCGAGGAACTCGATCTGAAGCTGGTCAAGGTTGTGGACACGCATGTCCATGCCGACCATGTCACGGCCATGGGCGCGCTTCGCGACCGCACCAACTGTGTCACGGTGATGGGCGAACAATCGCCTGTCGATGTCGTGTCGATGCGTGTTGCTGATGGTGAGACGGTGACCATCGAAGGGCTGGCGATGACGGCGATGCACACACCAGGTCATACCGATGACAGCTATTGCTTCCGCATGAATGACCGGGTTTTCACCGGTGACACGCTATTGATCAGGGGGACCGGCCGCACCGATTTCCAGAATGGCGATGCCGGCGACCAGTATGATTCGCTGTTTGGCAATCTGCTGACACTTCCCGACAGCACGCTGGTCTATCCGGCGCATGACTATAAAGGCGATATGGTGTCCAGCATCGGCGAGGAAAAAGCCTTCAATCCGCGTCTGCAGGTTGATTCGCGCGCCGCCTATATCGACCTGATGGCCAATCTGAACCTGCCGAATCCGAAAATGATGGATGTCGCAGTGCCGGAGAATATCCGCATGGGGATCAATCTTGATCGTCAGCGCGAGGTGGCGACGGTCACCTCGGAGTCCATCATCGTGGAGAATGCCGAGGGCCTGTTGCTGGTTGATCTTCGCGAGGAGGCCGAGCGCGTGAAATCAGGCGTCATTCCGGGATCGGTTCATGCCCCCTACAGCCGCCTCGACCAGCATCTACCGATGTTGAAACAGGCCGGTGACAGGCAGGTAGTCTTCTACTGCGCCGTTGGGGAACGGTCGACCATGGCGGTCGATATTGCCTGCGGCAACGGTATTGCGGACTGCGCCCATATTCCGGGTGGCTTTGTGGCCTGGACCGAAGCTGGCGGCAATGTCGCGCGGGTCTGACGGGACGGGAGGCCGGCACAGTATATGGCACCCAGGAACATACACGACCGAAGCATGCAAGGCCGAGATCTGCAAAGGATACTGGTGGTCGGCGGTGGTATTGTCGGTGTCTGCAACGCGCTGGCACTGCAACGCGCGGGCTGTCAGGTCAGCCTGATTGATCGCGGCATGCCGGGGCGCGAAACCTCATATGGCAATGCTGGCGTGCTGTCCGAATCCTCGGTGGCGGTGCTGAACAGCCCGGGTTTGCTGAAAGCGCTTCCCAAACTTCTTCTTGGCCGATCGAACGGGCTTCGCTACTCGCCGCTGTTCGTGATCAGGCGACTTGGCTGGATGCTGCGCTTCCTGGCCCATTGCACACCGCGCCACTGGCGTGCCGCCGCCCGCGCGCTTCGCGAATTGCAGGTTCTTTCACTGGCCCAGCACAAGGACTGGATTGCCGAAGCGGGGGTGCAGGACCTGCTTCGCCACGGTGGCTGGATGAAGGTGTTCCGAAGCAAAGCCTCATTTGCCGCCTATGCCGCCGAACTGGCGCTCTATGACGAGGTCGGGGTGCGGTATACAGTTTTTGACCGGGACCAGCTTCGCCAGATCGAGCCCGGCCTGAAGCCGATCTATGAAAAGGCGGTGCTGTTTGATGATACCTGCGGTGTCTCCAACCCGGCAGCCTTGACCGATGCCTATCTGGCGATGTTCGTGGCGGCTGGTGGCACAGTGGTCGAGGGCAGCGTTACCGGCCTGCGTCAGACCGCCGAGATGTGGCAGGTTAGATTTGCCAAGGCCGAGGATGGTGCTGGTGTTGGTGCTGGTGAAAGTGTGATCGAGGGTGACGGGGTGGTGCTTGCCGCCGGTGCCTGGACGGCCGAGATCGCCGGCTGGCTTGGCTATGATCTACCGCTGGGATGGGAGCGCGGCTATCATCTTCATCTGGCCCCGGCCGACGGGCCGCAGCTGAACCGTGCGGTAAATGATGTTGATGGCGGTTTTGCCATTGCCCCGATGCAACAGGGGGTGCGAATCACCAGCGGGGTCGAGCTGACGGATCGTGACGCGCCACCCGACTACACGCAGATCAGAAAATCGGTTGCCATGGCCCGCGAGGCGCATGAGATGATGGCGGAGATCGAGACCGAGCCCTGGATGGGCCGTCGCCCGACAATGGTGGATTCGCTGCCGGTCATCGGCCCGGCACCGCGGCATCGCGGCCTGTGGTTCAATTTCGGGCACCAGCATGTTGGTCTGTCAATGGCACCGGGCTCGGCGCTGGCCATTACCGCGATGGTGGTTGGTATGTCGCCACCGCTCGACACCACACCATTCCGCGCCGAACGGTTTTCAGTCTGATTTCCCAAAGGCGGACTCACGCGCCCGCAGGATGGCGCTGAGGGTCTCGTTGACCGGCGTCTTGATGCCGTGTCTTGCGCCGATCACTGGCACCATGCCGTTAATGGCGTCGATCTCCGAGGCGCGCCCGGCAAGATGATCCAGCCGCAGGGACGGGTTGGCATCCGGCATCAGCGCGGCGAATTCGGTGACATATCGCTCGACATCCTCGAAGGAGAAATTGACCCCTTCGGCAAGACCGCACTGATACGCCTCGCGGGCGCAATCAAGCGCAATCGCCCAGGCTTCCGCATTCGCCATCAGTGCCCCAACATTGCAGTCAAAGGCGGTACAGGGCGCGCTCAGCGTGACATTGCAGACGAACTTCTCCCAGATCAGCTGTGTAATGTCAGCAAAGGCACGGGCGGTGAAGCCGGCCTGCTGCCACAGCGATTGAAGATCACGCAGACGGTCTGTCAAGCCGCCCCTGATCTCGCCAAGCCGGATCATTCGCATGGCATTATGATGCGCGTGGCCGGGCCCGCGGATCGAGGCCCCGAACCCGTCCGCAACACCGAGAAGGACATTATCGGCCGGCATATGCGGGGCAATCCTGTCGGCAGCGCCAAGCCCGTTCTGGATTGTCAGCACCAGCGAGTGAGGCCCCATCACGCCGGCCACGGCGCGCGCCGCCTCGCCAACGCCGCCAGCCTTGGTGGCGATGACATAGAGATCACACGTCCCTGCCGCGGCCAGATCGGTGGCGGCGCTGATCGAAGTTACGCGACGGTCGCCACTGATGCCTTCAAGCCGCAACCCGTTCGCATTGATGGCGTCAACATGATCGGCCCAGCTGTCGATGGCCCAGACTTCATGGCCGGCCTCGGCCATCATCACGGCATAGATTGACCCCATCGCGCCGGTGCCGATGATGGCGATTTTTCGTGGCTGTGTGTCAGTCATCTTCACCCTGCCTTTTGGAAAACAAGTTCGGTCGGCGCCAGCAGGCCGGATTCGATATGTGTCATAAGATTGCGGAACCTGTCAGGTGGCGCACCCGGTGCCGGTGCCGGTTTCGTCGCCATCACATGATCGATGAAGGGCTTTGCGGCCGCCGTGCCGTCATGGCGCGCCTGCAAGGCAAACCCGGCTTTCGCGGCGGCGACAATATAGGCGTCGGGCGGCACCACCGCGCTTACCGATGCATCCGACGCCCAGGGAAGCGGAAAGGTGATCTCGCCATCCCGGACCTGCATCATGTCATAGACACAGAACAGGCCGCCCGATGTCAGGACCCGCGCCGCCTCGGCCATCAATGTCTGTTTATCGGTGATATTCATCCCGACATGAAGCATCATCGCGCGATCAAAGGTGTCGGTGTCAAAGGGCATCTCAAGCGCGCTGCCATGATGCAGCGTCACCAGCCCCTGCAATCCGCAGGCCGCGTTTAGCTGGCCGCCAGCAGCGATAAAATCGCCGGTGAGGTCGATTCCGGTAACATGGCATCCATGCGCCGCGGCGATGGCCCGCGCCGGCCCGCCCGCCCCGCAGCCGATGTCCAGCAGTCGGCTTGACCGGGAAAGGCTCAGCCGACTGGCGACACGGTGCGTTGCTGCCATGCCACCAACATGAAATTCATCGTAGGGCGCCAGAATTTCGGGGGTCAGGCTGGTGATGTCATGGCCTTCACCTTGCAGCGCGGTGAAGATACGCTCGGCAAGCCCCTGTTGCTGGTAATAGGTCTCGACGGCATCGGGTGAGGTCATGGAAAATCCTGTCGGGAGAATGCGGTCCGGAATGGTTGTCTAGGGACAGGATAGCAGTCTTGGCGCAATTGGTAAGTCGCCTGTATAATTCACGCCCCTGTATGTTTCGTGCGCCTGTATGTCTCATGCCCCTGTATGCCTCATGCTAAGGCGCGTCAGTACCTGAACGCCCCCTCGCAACTGACGATTTCCAGGACTTCGTGATGATCGACCCATCCCCGCTGTTTCAGGCCGCCGCGCCAATCCCCTTTCACGCGCTGGCGGCACTGGCCGCGACCGGGCTTGGCGCGGTTCAGCTGTGGCGCCCGAAAGGTGGACGAATGCACCGCCAGATCGGCTATTTTTGGGTGGTGCTGATGGCCGGCGTCGCGATTTCGGGATTGTTCATTCATGAGACAAGAATGGTCGGGATATTCAGCCCGATCCATCTTTTGTCGCTACTCACACTTGCCAGCCTGTGGGTCGCCATATCCCGGGCACGGCGACGCGATATCGCCGGGCATCGCCGGGTCATGCTGCTGCTCTTCTGGCTGGCGTTGGTGCTGACTGGTGCCTTTACCTTCTGGCCCGGGCGGGTGATGCATGCGGTACTGTTCGGGGCTTGATGATCATCCGGCTTGCCGTGAAAGCAGGCCACGGTGTGGGCAGTGCGGAATTTTTTCAAGTCAGATGAAGTATTTGCCGGCGTGGTCTTGCCTTTCACCGTTTCCCGAGGCTTAATTTTCCATCCTGCACGGATCGGATGCCGGTCCGTACTGGTTTCACAAGGGAGGAATTCAAATGAAACATATCCTGAAACTGTCACTCGCCGCCGCCTTCAGCGTCGGCCTGAGTGCGCAGTCATTCGCCGCCGAATGTATCGCGCCGGCAAACCCCGGCGGTGGCTGGGACTTTACCTGCCGGACCATCACCAAGATCATGAGCGACATCGGTGCCTATGACGACTCGATCCAGGTCACCAACATGGCCGGAGGTGGCGGCGGACTTGCCTTCACCCATGTCGTGAATGAGCGTAACAGCGATGCCGACCTGATTGTTGCCGCCTCGACCGCGACGGCGACCCGTCTGGCGCAGAATGCCTATTCCGGCATGACGGCCGACCAGGTGCGCTTCCTTGGTGCCATTGGTGCCGACCCCGGCGTGATCGTCGTGGCAAAGGATTCGCCCTATCAGAACCTGAATGACCTTCTTGATGCGGTGATCGCTGATCCGTCAAAGCATGCCTTTGCCGGTGGTTCCGCTGCCGGTGGCTTTGACCATCTGAAGGTCCTGATGGCGCTGAAGCGCAAAGGCTTCACCGACATCAAGAAGGTGAAATATATCGGTGTCGATGGCGATGCCGACGCCATTACCCAGACCGTTGGCGGATTTACCAGCGCGATGACGGGTGACATCTCGGGCGTTGTCGGCTTCATCAAGTCCGGTGATGTGCGGGTTCTGGCCTCCTTCACCGAAGAGCGGATTCCGGGCTTTGAGGATATCCCGACAGCGCGCGAGCAGGGCGTTGATGTGATCGCTGTGAACTGGCGCGGTCTCTACACCCCGAAAGGTGCCTCGGATGCCTCCTACAAGCAGTGGACCGAAGCGCTTCGTAAGGTTGGTGACTCGCCAGAGTGGAAGGAAGCCATGGTCGCCAACGGCCTGGCACCGTTCAACATGGTTGGGGGTGATTTCCAGTCCTATGTCGATGGCGTCATCGGCGAGGTCCGCGCCATGTCGGTCGAACTTGGCGTCATGAAGTAATGTCAGACCGGATTACCGGGCTGATAGTAGCTGTTCTGGCGCTCGCCTTCGCGGCGGGTGCCAGTCAGCTTGAAGAGCCTTTCTTTGCTGACCCGCTGGGTCCCAAGGCATTTCCCTTGCTGATTTCGGCGGTGGCGTTTCTGGCCGGCGCCACGATGGTGATGCGCCCGGACGGCGAGCCTGCCTGGCCGGGCATTGCGACGCTCATCAGGCTGGCCATCGCAGCGGTCATTCTGGTGGCTTATGCCTATGCGTTGAAGCCGCTCGGCTTTCTGCTGCCAACCGCCATTGCCTCGGCGGCGCTGTCCTACCAGATTCGTCAGCATGCGGCGCAGAGTGCCGTTATCGGCCTCGCATTGTCAGGCGGGTTGTTCGTGATCTTCAAATATGCGCTTGGCCTGGGGCTGTTCGCCCTGCCGCGCTGGCTGATGGGGTAGGGTCATGGATCTGTTCGCCAATCTCGCCCTTGGTTTTTCCATTGCGCTGTCTCCCGAAACGCTGGCGCTGGCCGTGGCTGGGTGTATCCTCGGCACAATGATCGGGGCACTGCCGGGGCTTGGCCCCTCGAATGGCGTTGCCATTCTGATCCCGTTGGCCTTCAGCTTTGGGCTTGATGCCACGCATTCGCTGGTGCTGATGACGGCGGTCTATTATGGCGCCATGTATGGCGGGCGAATCTCGTCAATCCTGCTGAACATACCCGGCGATGAACCGGCGATGATGACGACGCTGGATGGCTATCCGATGGCCAAGGCCGGGCGTGCCGGTGATGCGCTTGTGCTGTCCGGTGTCGCCTCCTTTGTTGGGGCTTTTCTCGCCACCATCGGACTTATGCTGCTGGCGCCGTTGCTGGCGCGGGTCGCCTTTATGTTCGGCCCGGCGGAATATTTCGCCCTCTATCTTCTGGCTTTCTGCACGCTTGGCGGGCTTGGCTCGAACAACCAGGCAAAGGCCGCCATTGCAGTCTGCCTTGGTCTTGGCATTGCGATGATCGGTGTCGACAAATCGACCGGCCTGACACGGTTCACTGGTGGCAGCCTGCACCTGTTCGATGGTGTCGATTTCCTTGTCGCTATTGTCGGGCTGTTCGCGGTGGCTGAAGTATTCGTCTTTATCGAGAGCCACGGGCGTGATTCCGCCATCGGGGTGAAGCTGGAGAAAATCCGCATCCCGGTGAAGGACATCATGAATAGTGGCTGGACGATGCTGCGCGGCACAGGCATCGGCTTTGTCGCCGGCCTGTTGCCGGGGGCCGGTGCCTCGCTTGGCAGTTTCCTTGCCTACATGCTGGAAAAATCAGTTGCCCGCGACAAGTCGACCTTCGGCACGGGTGAGCCGAAGGGAATCGCTGCGCCAGAGGCCGGCAACAATGCGGCGGCTGGCGGCGCACTGGTGCCGATGCTGACGCTTGGCGTGCCCGGGTCGGGAACAACGGCGGTGCTGCTGGCGCTGCTGATGACGTTGAACATCACACCGGGGCCGCTGCTCTTTACCGAACGGCCGGAGGTGGTGTGGGGCCTCATCGCCTCGCTGCTAATCGCCAATGTCGTGTTGCTGGTCCTGAATGTGCCGCTGGTGCGGGTGTTCAGCCGCATTCTGCAGGTGCCGGCGGCGGTGCTGCTCCCGGGTGTCACGATGATTTCCTTTGTCGGCATCTACTCCCTGTCGGGAAGTTATTTTGATCTGTTGCTGATGATCGGGTTCGGCGTTCTCGGCTATGCTCTTCGCAAGTTGTCGATCCCCGCCGTGCCGGTCATCCTCGGCATTCTTCTTGGTGGCCATATGGAGGTCAGCCTGCGCCGTGCCATGGTGTTGTCCGACGGCGATTGGACCTATCTGTTTGCCTCGCCGATCTCAATCGGATTGTGGATCGCCGCCGTCGCAGGCTTCATTCTGCCGCTGTTCCTTCGTCCCTATCTGCGCGCGCCGGTTCAGCTTGCCGCTGGCGGGGGGGCCAAAAGCCGTCCTGAAAAGGATGGAGGATGATGTCGACACGGGTTCTCGTCCCGTCGGGTGTTCTTGGTCTCGGTTTTGATCCGTCCGCACTGGCGCGAGGAATTGCGGCCAAGCCTGACATCATTGCCATCGATGGCGGGTCGACCGACAGCGGCCCGTTCTATCTCGGTACAGGCACCTCGAAATACAGCCGGTCGGTCTGTCGTGATGAATGGCAACAGCTTCTTGAGGCGCGTGCCGCCGCTGGCGTGCCGCTGGTGATTGGCAGCTGCGGCACCTGTGGGACCGCCAGCACCGTTGACTGGATGTTTGAGATCACCTGCGAACTTGCTGCTGAGCTGGGCCAGACGCTGCGCGTAGCACGTCTCTACAGCGATGTGTCGACCGAGACGGTGCAACAGGCGCGCGATGATGGTCGGCTATCCCAGCTTGATCCGGCGCCGGCCATCGACGATGCCGCACTGGCCGGTTTGACGAATGTTGTTGCGCTTGCCGGAGCTGAACAGATACAGGCGGCGATCAATACCGGCGCCGAAGTGGTGCTGGCCGGGCGGACAACCGATACCGCGACCATCGCCGCGCTGCCGCTGGCACGCGGCGCGGATGCTGGTGGTGCCTGGCATGGCGCGAAAATCGCTGAATGCGGTGCCTTCTGTACTACCCAGCCGGCAAGTGGCGTGATTATGGTCAGTTTCGACGCAACAGGTTTCACCGTCACGCCGATGGGCGAGGGTGTGCGGTGTACACCGCAATCGGTGGCAGCGCATATGCTGTATGAGAACAGCGATCCCTGGGTTCTGCATGAACCTGGGGGCCATCTTGATGTGACGGGGGCCCGCTACGGTGACGCTGGGAATGGCCGTGTCAGGGTGGAAGGTGCCGCCTGGGTGCCAGCCCCTTTCTATGGTGTGAAGCTGGAAGGCGCGCGACTTGCCGGTTATCAGACCATGATGCTGGCGGTGATCCGTGAGCCCCGCTATGTCGATGCGGCAGCGGACTGGGCCAACCGGTTGTTGGCGCATTGCCGGGGACTCATCACTTCGTCGCTGCGCCTTGCTGACAGCGATTATGATATCGAACTCCGCCTGATCGGTGTTGATGCGGCGCTTGGCGGGCAGGAGCGTGACCGTGGATCACCTGTCGAGGTCGGCGTGCTGCTGCTGATCACTGCCGCCAGCCAGGAGGTGGCCAGCGAGATCGCCGCGGTGATCAACCCGCATCTGCTGCATTTCCCGTTGAGTGACAATGAACCGCTGCCGACCTTTGCCTTCCCGGTGTCGCCGGTCCATTCCGACCGTGGTGCGGTTTATGAATTCGCGCTCAACCATGTGCTGGCGCTGGCGGACCCGATGGAGGGGTTCCGGTTGCGTGTTGATGAGGTCGGGCATGGCTGAACTTCACGCGATCACCAACCGCATCCGGTCAAAGAATGCCGGCCCGTTCTGGATCACCGTCGACATATTCTGTGATACACCTGATATCTTCGCGCAGGTGACGGCGGCATTGTCGACCCGGCGGGTGGCGGATCATCTGCAACTTGATGCCGCCCACCTCAAACGGTTCGAGATGCCGGCGCTGAATGTCCTGAAATTCAGCTTTCCCCGCCCCTATCCACAGGGCAGTCTTCGTGACCGGGACATGCATGGCGCGCAGGTAGCGGTGCTGTTCGAGGGGCTGGAAGTCTAGTTCCCGGCCCACCCGTCCAGAACCTGACGGGCAATGATCAGCTTCTGCACCTCGCTGGCGCCTTCATAGATGCGAAGGGCACGAATTTCGCGATACAGCATCTCAACTGTCTGGCCAATGCGCACGCCGTCACCGCCATGCAGCTGCACCGCCTTGTCGATCACCGTCTGCGCGATTTCGGTTGCATGGAGTTTTGCCATCGAGGCTTCGCGGCTGATCCGTGCCGCGCCGTTATCCTTGGTCCAGGCAGCGCGATAAATCAGCAATGCCGCGGCGTCCACATCGAGCGCCATCTCGGCAAGACTTGCCTGAACTGTCGGCATTGCCGCCAGTGGTGCGCCGAACAGCTCGCGCGTCGATACGCGGTCCAGCGCTTCATCAAGGGCGCGCCGCGCCAGTCCGAGGGCAGCCGCACCGACGGTCGAGCGAAAGACATCAAGCACCGACATGGCGATGCCGAAACCCTTTCCGGCGGTGCCGATCAGCGCGTTTCCGGGAAGCCGCATGTCATCAAAGGTCAGGCGGGCCAGAGGGTGCGGCGCGATCACATCGATCCGTTCCGCGATGTTCAGGCCGGGCGTGTCGGCAGGTACCAGAAAACAGGACAGGCCCTTCGCACCCGGACCTTCGCCAGTTCGGGCAAACACGGTGTAGATATCGGCGATGCCACCATTCGAGATCCAGGTCTTCTCGCCATTGATGATCCAGCCGTTGCCATCCTGTTCGGCGGCGGTGGCCAGATTGGCGACATCCGAGCCGCTTGTCGGCTCCGACAGCGCGAAACCGGAAATGGCCCTTCCTTTCATGGTTTGCGCCAACCATTGTTTCTGGTCGCTGTCGCCAAACAGAGTGACAGGCCCCATGCCGAGCCCCTGCATCGCAAAGGCGAAATCGGCGAGGGCGTCATGGCGGGCCAGCGTCTCGCGGATCAGGCAGAGTGTACGCACCTCAAGCTCCGGTCGGTCCATGTTGGCCGAATGATCCAACCAGCCATCAGCGCCAAGTCTGGCAACGAGGTCCCGGCAGGCGGCATCGACATCACTATGGTCAACCGGCAGGTTTTTGGCGCACCAGGCTTCGAGATCGGCGGCCAGCAAGCGGTGGTGATCGTCTAGAAACGGCCAGTCAAGAAAGCTGTGGTCCGACATCAGTTACCCTCGAAAACAGGTTTGTCCTTCGCGACAAAGGCGCGGTAGGCGCGGCGGAAATCTTCTGTTTGCATGCAAATGGCCTGTGCCTGTGCCTCGCTCTCGATGGCAGTTTCGAGGCTCATTGACCATTCCTGATTGAGCTGGGTCTTGGTCATCATATGCGCAAAATTCGGACCGCTGGAAATGCGCGTGGCCAAATCATGGGCCGCGCTGTCAATTTCGTCGGCCGGGTGAACAGCGTTCCAGAAACCCCAGAACAGCCCTTCATCAGCCTGCAGGGTCCTGCCGGTGTAAAGCAGTTCGGCGGCGCGCCCCTGGCCAATGATGCGCGGCAACATCGCGCAGGCGCCCATATCGCATCCGGCAAGGCCGACGCGCGTGAACAGGAAGGCGACCTTTGCCTCGGGGGTGGCCAGCCGCATGTCGGCAGCCATTGCCAGGATCGCGCCGGCACCGACACAGATGCCGTCAACCGCAGCGATCACGGGCTTGCCACAGGACAGCATCGCCTTGACCAGATCGCCGGTCATGCGGGTGAAGGCCAGCAGCTGCCTCATATCCATGTCCACAAGAGGTCCGATGATATCGTGAACATCCCCGCCAGAGCAGAAATTCCCGCCATTCGAGGTCAGCAGCACCGCATCCACATCCTCGGCGTAGGCCAGGTCGCGAAACATGTCGCGAAGCTCGGCATAGCTCTCAAAGGTCAGCGGGTTTTTTCGCGCTGTCCCCTGCAGGCTTACCGTGGCAATGCGCGTGTCCCACTGCCAGTTGAAATGCGTGGGGGCGAAATTCTGCATCCTGGTCATGTGGCGTCTCCGTGAAGTTGATCCAGCAGAGTTGCCAGCTGCCGTAACGAATCCTCATCCAGATTTGCGAACATCGAGTCGATCCACTCCTCATGGGCGCTGGCCATTGTTGTAAAGCGTTTGATGCCGCGCGAGGTCAGACGCACGGTCGCGGCGCGCTTGTCATCATGGACAACTTCGCGCGTGACAAGCCCCTCATGGATCAGACTGTCCACGATGCCGGTCACATTGCCGTTCGAGACCTTCAGATGCGCCGATAGATGGCTCATGCGCAGCCCCTCGCGATGGCGGTCAAGCGTGGCCATGACATCGAACCGGGGCAGGGTGGTGTCAAATTCGGTGCGCAGCGAAGAGCGTAGCTGGCCCAGCATGCTGCGGTTCTTGTCCAGCAGCCGTAACCAGACCCGGAGCCGCTGTTTCGAAAGTGGCGCCGTATCCTTGGGTTCGTCGCGCTCCATAACAGGTGAGGGCATGGTCATCCTTCGCCACCATTTATCGCGATCGTCTGCCCATTGACGGCATCGGACCCCGGTCCGCACAGCCACAGCGCTGCCTGGCTGACTTCCCGAGGTGTGATCAGCCGGCCGAGAGGGCTCATTCCAGCCAGAATTTCGACGGCTTCCTGCCGGCTCTTGCCGGTCTTGGTGATGATGTTGTCAATGCTGCGGTCGGTCATCTCGGTATCGAGATACCCCGGGCACAGGGCATTGGCGGTGATGCCGCTGCCGGCGAGTTCTGCCGCGGCGGATCGGACCAGACCGTTGACGCCATGTTTCGAGGCGCTGTAGGCGCTTGCATATTTATGACCGGACAGGCCGGTGGTCGATGAAATCGCGATAAGGCGGCCCCATGGCGCCTGTGCATCGCGAAGCCGCTGCAACCCGGCACGGAAGGTCAGGAAGCAACCTGTCAGGTTGATGGCCATCATTTGGTGCCACATGTCGCTGGAAGTCCGATGCAGCGGCGCGCTGTCGGCAATGCCGGCATTGGCAATCAGGATATCGACCGGGCCAATGGCGTCGAACATCGCCTCTGTGCCAGCCTCGTCGGTGACATCGAGCTGGTGTGCGGTAATGTTGTGATGCCCAGCTGCAAGGCTGTCGAGCGTCTCTCGGCGACGCCCGCAAATATGGACTTCGGCGCCGCTCTCTGCAAAGTCCGTTGCCAGTATGCGGCCCAGTCCACTGCCGCCCCCCGTCACCAGAACCTTTCTACGTGACAAATCCACCGCTTCCTCCCTGCTCTCGGTGTGCATCCCGGCCCCGAACAACTACGCTGCCAATTATCTTATGTCCCCCGGGGCTGCCTCACACGGAAATCTTGAATCCCTCACCACGCTCCGACAGCCGGCGCAGCTGATCCCGACCTGGAAGATAGGGGTCCGGCCACGCCACCTCGTCATCACCGAGCGCGGCGGCAGCGTGGAGTGTCCAGTATGGATTGGCAAGGTGAGGGCGTGCCAGACAGACAAGATCGGCCCGGCCCGCCATCAGGATGGAGTTGACATGGTCCGGCTCGTAAATGTTGCCAACCGCCATTGTGGGAATATTGCGTTCGTTGCGGATCCGGTCCGAGAACGGGGTCTGGAACATACGCCCGTAGACCGGGCGGGCCTCAATCGAAGTCTGGCCGGCCGAAACATCGACGATATCAACTCCTGCCTGGCGAAATGCCTCGGCAATATCGACCGCCTCACCGCCATCAACCCCGCTGTCACCTGTCCAGTCGGTCGCAGAGATGCGCACTGACATGGGTTTTTGTGAGGGCCAGGCGGCGCGCATGGCGGCAAACACCTCCAGGGGGTAGCGAAGGCGGTTTTCGAGGCTGCCGCCATATTCATCCGTACGGATGTTCGACAACGGCGAGATGAAGGATGAAATCAGATATCCATGCGCGGCGTGAAGTTCGACCATGTCGAATCCGCAGCGTGCCGCCATCTGTGTCGCAGCCACAAATTGATTGCGCACCTTGTCCATGTCGTTCCGGTCCATGGCCTTTGGCACCGCATTGCCTGGTGCCCAGGCGATGGCCGAGGCCGACATCAATGGCCAGTTCCCGTCCTTCAATGGCGAGTCCATCTCCTGCCACCCCAGCTGCGTCGATCCCTTGCGCCCGGCATGGCCGATCTGCATGCAGAATTTTGCATCGGTCTCGGCATGGACAAACTGAACGATCTGCTTCCAGGCTTCTTCATGTGCCGGGTCATAAAGCCCGGGACATCCCGGGGTGATCCGTCCCTCGGCGCTGACGCAGGTCATCTCGGCATAGACCAGCCCGGCACCCCCTTTGGCGCGTTCGCCATAATGTACCAGGTGCCAATCTGTGGGTCTGCCGTCGACGGCCTTATATTGCGCCATCGGCGAGACCACCAGCCGGTTTTTCAGGCACAAATCGCGCAGCTTGTATGGGGCGAACATCGGCGCACGATGAATGCCGTTGGCCCCGGCTTTCTGCTGGAACCACATCTCGGCTGACCTCAGCCAGTCGGCATCACGCACCCGCAGATTCTCGTGTGAGATGCGCTGTGAGCGGGTGAGCAGCGAATAGTTCAGCTGAACCGGGTCCAGATGCAGATATCGTTCGACATCCTCGAACCATTCGGTCGAATTGCGCGCTGCTGATTGCAGCCGCAGCACGTCCAGTCGCCGGTCTTCCTGATAGCGTTTGAAGGCGTCCTCGAGCCGGTCCTCGGCTGTTACCAGTTCGGCAAGTGCAATGGCCGATTCAAAGGCCAGCTTCGTCCCGGACCCGATGGAGAAATGTGCTGTCGCCGATGAATCACCCAGCAGCACGACATTTTTGTGATGCCATGTGCGGCACAGGATGCGGTCGAAGTTCAACCATGCCGACCCCCGAAGGTGATTGGCATTCGACATCAGGCTGTGCCCGTCCAGATGGGTGGCGAAAATGGACTCGCAGGCGGCAATGCTTTCCGCCTGTGTCATGTCGCCGAATCCCCAGCCTTGCCATGTCGCCTCGCTGCATTCGACGATGAAGGTGGCAGTATCTTCATCAAACTGGTAAGCGTGCGCCCACACCCAGCCATGCTCCGTTTCCTCGAAGATGAAAGTGAACGCATCGTCGAATTTCTGCTTCGTGCCAAGCCAGACGAATTTGCAGGCGCGCCGATCAATTTCCGGCCCGAAACTATCTTCGAAACGCGCCCGGATGCGGGAATTCACGCCATCTGCCGCGACCACCAAATCATGTGTGGCACACAGCGCGTCGATATCGTTGCATTCTGTCTCGAAGCTCAGGTTGACGCCAAGCTCGCGGGCCCGTTCCTGCAGGATCAACAACAGTTTACGGCGGCCGATTCCGCAGAAACCATGCCCGCCTGAGACAAGCCGTTGCCCCATATGGATCAGAGCAATGTCATCCCAATAGGCGAAATGCTGGCCAATCAGATCGGCGCTGTCCGGGTCGTGGGTGCGCAGGTTGGCAAGCGTTTCGTCCGACAGCACCACGCCCCACCCGAAAGTGTCATCGGCGCGGTTGCGTTCAATCACGGTAACATTGCAGGACCGGTCGCGCAGCTTCAGGCTGATGGCGAAATAAAGACCT
Organism: Puniceispirillaceae bacterium (SeqCode); assembly: GCA_965657415.1. Lineage (GTDB taxonomy): Bacteria > Pseudomonadota > Alphaproteobacteria > Puniceispirillales > Puniceispirillaceae > UBA8309. Next base: position 25,410 of record CBFHNZ010000003.1, read on the forward strand.
GCCGGGCCACCGCCGACGCAGGCCACATTCAAGCTGCGCCCGCCTGGTGTTGCCTCGGCGCGCGGCGTCCCGGTGGAGGCTGTCCGTTCAGTTGGCATGTCGTGCATTGACTCCTCGACTGTCCCCCGTCGATGCGCCGATCGAACGCACCTGTAAAAAAACTGGCAGCGGTTCAAATTAATTTCAAGCTTAAAATATTTTTGTTGAATTCGCTGTCACGCCGGATAAGCTTTTCGGAGGTCGGGTATGAAGAGGGCTCTGACATGGCGGTGTTCCGATACAGTATCGACGTGATGTTCCAGCATTGCGACCCAGCCGGCATCGTTTTCTATCCGCGATTTTTCGAGATGATGAATGAAGTGACCGAGCGGTTTTTCAAGCAGTCTGTCGGCTGGCCACTCAGCCGCATGCACGCTGTAGACGGGCGCGGCATCCCTTCGGTTTCAGCAAGGCTGGACTTCCGCGCGCCGGCCCGGCTTGGCGACATTATGGACTGGTCGATGTGGGTGGCGCGCCTCGGGCGCTCCAGCGCGACCATGGCCTATGCAGCCGAGGTGGCGGGAGGTGATGTGCTGGGCGGCGAGGCGACCATTGTGCATACCGATCTCGAGGCGATGTCGCCGCTGCCCTGGACGGCGGAGGTGCGCTCCGTCCTCGAGGCGCATCTTCATTTGACAGGGGAGAAGTGAGATGGCGTTGATCGAGGTCCGACCGCCGGGCTGGCCACAACCGAAAGGCTATGCGAACGGCATCTGGGGTGAAGGCCGGATGTTGCTTGTTGGCGGTCAGATCGGCTGGACTCCTGACGGCAGATTCGAGCATCACGATTTCATTGGCCAGATGAAGCAGGCGTTGCGCAATATCGTCGCCGTCGTCGAGGCTGCCGGTGGCACGATCGAGGATATCGGCCGTCTGACATGGTACGTCACCGATAAGGCCGATTATCTGAAAAACCAGAACGCCGTCGGCGCCGCCTACCGCGAGGTCATGGGATATCATTTTCCGGCGATGACAATGGTCGTTGTTACCGCACTGGTCGAAGATGAAGCACTGGTCGAGATCGAGGCCACAGCCATCCTGCCCAGTGTCTGATGGGGGCTGATGGCGGCAATCAGGAAGCCAGAGCATAGGACAGTCAGTGCCAGACACGCGCGACTGACGGGGTACAAAGACAAGAAAGGGGGACGTTATGTTGCGACCATCGTCTCATGAAGACAGTTTTTCCCGAGACCAGCTTCCGCCATTCGACCAGTGGCCTGACCTGCTCCTCGACAGATATGACTATCCCGACCGGCTGAATGCTGCCGTCGAGTTGACCGATGCCATGGTCGCGCGCGGGTTCGGCGATCGGGTCGCGCTGATCGGCAATGGCCGGCGGCGCACCTATAAGGAACTTGCCGACTGGACCAACAGGCTTGCACACACGCTTGTCGATGATCTGGGCGTGCGGCCAGGCAATCGGGTGCTGATCCGCTCGGCGAACAACCCGGCCATGGTGGCATGCTGGCTTGCCGCGACCAAGGTCGGGGCCGTGGTCGTCAACACGATGCCGCTGCTTCGTGCCGGCGAGCTGACCAAATATGTGGACAAGGCCGAGATCTCGCACGCGCTCTGCGACATCCGGCTGATGGATGAACTTGCCGCCTGCGCCAAGGATAGCCGCTTTCTGAGAACCGTTGTCGGGTTCGACGGCACCGCCAATCACGATGCCGAACTTGATCGGCTGGCGCTCGACAAGCCGGTGACCTTCGACGCTGTCGAGACATCGCAGGATGATGTGGCGCTGATCGGTTTCACGTCCGGTTCGACCGGTGACCCGAAGGGCACCATGCATTTCCACCGTGACCTTTTGATCATTGCCGACGGCTATGCGGCCGATGTTCTGGGTGTGACGCACGAGGACATCTTCATCGGTTCACCGCCGCTGGCCTTTACCTTCGGGCTTGGCGGGCTGGCCGTATTCCCCCTGCGCTTTGGTGCTGCCGCGATCCTGCTGGAGAACGCCGCACCACCCAACCTGATCGAGATGATCGAGCATTACCGGGCCACTGTCTGTTTTACCGCACCCACGGCCTATCGTGTGATGCTGGGAGCCATGGAGGAGGGGGCCGATCTGGGGTCGCTGCGGGCCGCCGTGTCGGCTGGTGAGACTTTGCCAGCACCGGTTTATGAGGACTGGAAGATGAAGACCGGCAAGCCCATGCTCGACGGGATCGGTGCGACCGAATTGCTGCATATCTTTATCAGCAACCGGTTTGAGGACCACGCCCCGGCCTCGACCGGCAAGCCGGTTGGGGGCTATGAAGCGCGGGTAATCGGGCGGGATGGCAAGGATGTTGCGCCCGGCGAGATCGGCAGGCTGGCGGTGCGCGGTCCAACCGGCTGCCGTTATCTTCGCGGCGAACGCCAGAGCGAATATGTGCGGGATGGCTGGAATATCACCGGCGACAGCTTTACCGTCGATGCTGATGGCTGTTTCCATTTCGCGGCGCGTAACGATGATATGATCATTTCATCAGGCTACAATATCGCCGGTCCAGAGGTTGAGGCCGCCTTGCTGGCACATGAGGCGGTGGCCGAATGCGCCGTGATCGGTGTTCCCGACGAGGAGCGCGGCCATATTGTCGAGGCACATGTCGTGGTGCAGGCTGACCATGCTGCCGGGGAGATGCTTGCCGAACAGCTGCAGACCCATGTCAAGGCGGTTATCGCGCCGCACAAATATCCGCGGTCAGTGGTTTTCGCCGATAGCTTGCCGAAAACACAAACTGGCAAGATCCAGCGGTTCCGGCTGAAGCCCGGCGGTGGGGGCTAGGGTGGCGGTGCCGACAATGACGAAGGTCTAGCATCTGGCGTCAAAACTGCAATTTAGGTTATATGCGCCACCGGGACGAGGCTTTATCCGATATCATGCCAGCCACTTCAGACTGTATCAGACATCGAAAGGTCGGGCGGGCCGCGGTCATTGAGATTGACCGGCCGCCGGTCAATGCGATCAATCATGACATCCGGGCTGGGCTTGTTGCCGCCTTGGCGACCATTGGTGGCGATGAGGCAGTGGATCGAATCATTCTTGCCGGGGCCGGCGATATTTTTGCCGCCGGTGCCGATGCCGGTGAATTCGGCCAGCCGATGGTGCAGCCCGGTCTGCCATCGGTGGTGGTGGCGCTGGAGACGGCCACGGTGCCGGTTATCGCCGCGATCAAGGGGGCCTGCCTTGGCGGCGGACTTGAACTGGCGTTGGCCTGCCGTTGGCGCATTGCCGCCGCGACGGCGCAGCTTGGCCTGCCCGAAGTCATCCTTGGCGTGGTCCCGGGGGCGGGCGGCACGCAGCGCCTGCCACGGCTGGTCGGGGTGAAAGCGGCGCTGTCGCTGATTCCTGAGGGACGCAGCCTGCGCGCCGGTGCGGCGCTGGAGATCGGACTGATTGACCAGCTTGATGATGACCCGGTGGCGGCGGCGCTGGCGGTGCCGATTGCCGATCTTCAGGCCCGTCCTGCGGTCTCGCAGCTGCCCGCGCCAGCCCCCGACGCCGAGGCGGTGGCGGCGGCGCTGGCAAAAGCGCGACGCAAGATGCCGCACCAGCGCGCACCGGCAGAGGCGGTGCGGCTGATCGGGCTTGCTGCCAGCGTTGAATTCGAAGACGCGCTGGCACAGGAACGTGCCACCTTCCTGACGCTGCGCGATGGCGATGAATGCCGCGCGCTTCGCCATATTTTCTTTGCCGAGCGCGGGGCGCGGGCACCGGCGCATCTGCAAGCCGTGACGCCAGCCCCGCTGGACAACGCCCTCGACAATGTCATCGTTGTTGGCGGCGGTACGATGGGTGCCGGTATCGCGCATGCGCTGGCCCGCGCCGGCAGTGCCGTCACCCTGATTGAACGTGGCGATGATGCTGTGCAGGCAGCCCGCCAGCGCATGTCTGGCCTCTATGATGCCGCGGTGCGCCGGGGGATGATGGATGAAACTGCGGCGGCGGCCGAACAGGGCGCGATCCGCTTTCAGGCAGGGTATGACGGCATCGAAGGTGCCGGGCTGGTGATCGAAGCGGTGTTCGAGGACATGCAGGTCAAGCGCGATGTCCTGACGGTGCTGGATGCCGCGGCGCCGGAGGCCGTTCTGGCCAGCAATACTTCCTATCTCGATATCGATCTGATGGCGGGGTGCCTTGCCGACCCGTCGCGGCTGGTTGGCCTGCATTTCTTCAGCCCGGCGCATATCATGAAGCTGCTGGAAATCGTGCGCGGCGCGCAGACATCGGATCGGGCGCTGGCGACTGGCTTTGCGCTGGCGAAACGGCTTCGCAAGATACCGGTGCAGGTTGGAGTCTGTGACGGGTTTGTTGGCAACAGGATGCTGCAGCGGGTGCGTGAGGCGGCCGAATTGTTGCTTCTCGACGGGGCGGAAATCCTCCAGATCGATCGAGTTATGCGTGGCTTCGGGTATGCGATGGGGCTTTATGAAACGCAGGACATGTCGGGGCTTGATATCGCCTGGGCGAACCGCCGTCGGCAACAGGCGACACGTGACCCGGACAGGCGTTACAGCAAGGTCCAGGATCAGGTATGCGAGGCTGGCTGGCTTGGCCGCAAGGCCGGGCGCGGCTGGTACATCTACGACGATGGCAAACCGGTTGGCCTGAACCCCGAGGTAGCACCGCTGATCGAGGCCGAAGCGGCGCATCACGGCATCGCCCGCCGCGCGTTGGATGATGACATGGTTCTGGAAACGCTGCTGCTGGCGCTGATCAATGAGGCGGCGGACATTCTGAACGAAGGCATTGCCGGCAGGGCCGCGGATATCGATCTCGTGCTGGTCCATGGATATGGCTTTCCGCGCTTTCGCGGCGGGCCATTATGTCATGCCGACAGCATGGGAATCGACATGATCCGCGACCGCCTGGCAGCGCTGCAGGACACTGACCCGGTGATCTGGAAACTGTCGCCGCTGATCGACCGGTTTGCGGCCGCGGGAAGGGGGTTTCTGGACTAACCCCGCCCGGTGCCATGTCCGCCGGTTTGCTTGACCCCGCCCCGAAATCGCAATAGCGTCTCACGATATGGGTTTCGCGGGGGGAGTTTGTTGGCCGCTGATTTGCAAGACCGTTTGATGGCAGAAATTGAGCAGCGCCGCGAATCGCTGATCGAGACGACACGCGACCTGATCCGCATCCCGACAATCAACCCGCCGGGCGAGAATTACCGCGAAATCTGCGACCATCTGGCGGCACGCCTTGCCGGCAGCGGCTTCAGCGCTGAATTCGTTCGTGCCGAGGGGGCTGTTGGCGATTCGAACCGCTATCCGCGTTGGAATGTGATCTGCAGGCATGAAGGTGGCGGTGGTGCCGGCGGCGAATGCGTGCATTTCAACGGCCACACCGATGTTGTCACGGTTGGTGAGGGATGGACGCGTGATCCGTTCGCCGCCACCCTCGAGGGTGATCGCATCTATGGCCGGGGTGCCTGCGATATGAAGGGCGGGCTGGCCAGTGCCATTATCGCCGCCGAGGCATTTATCGCCACCTGTCCCGATTACCGCGGCGCGATCGAGATTTCCGGCACCGCCGATGAGGAAACCGGCGGCTTTGGCGGCGTCGCCTGTCTTGCTGAAAAGGGATATTTCGACCCGTCGCGGGTCCAGCATGTGATCATCCCGGAACCGCTGAACAAGGACCGGATCTGCCTTGGCCATCGTGGTGTCTGGTGGGCCGAGATCGAGACCAAAGGCCGGATTGCGCATGGCTCGATGCCGTTTCTTGGTGATTGCGCGGTGCGCCATATGGCGGCAGTTCTGGCGGAAATGGAGGATACTCTGTTTCCGGCGCTGGCCACCCGGCATACCGCCATGCCGGTGGTGCCAGAAGGCGCGCGGCAGTCAACCTTGAACATCAACGCCATTCATGGCGGCCTTGCCGAACCCGAAGAGGGTTATACCGGCTTGCCGTCGGCCTGTGTTCCGGATCGTTGTGTGATCACCATCGACCGGCGCTTTCTGGTCGAAGAGGATCTCGCCGCTGTGAAAGCCGAGATGACGGCGCTTCTTGACAAGGTGGCGGCCATACGGCCGGAATTCAGGTACGAGGTCCGTGATCTGTTCGAGGTGCATCCGGTGATGGCTGAACGCGATGCGCCCGTGGTGACGACTGTTGGCGCGGCGATCCGCGATGTGATGGGGATCGACCCCGATTTTGTGGTTTCGCCCGGCACCTATGACCAGAAACATATCGACCGCATCGGCAGGCTCAAAAACTGCATCGCCTATGGTCCCGGGATATTGGAGCTTGCCCATCAGCCGGATGAATGGATTGGTATCACCGACATGTCGGAAAGCGCGGCGGTGATGGCCTTGTCGCTGGCAAAATTGTTGGCACCGGACCTTCAATGACAACAGAAGAGGGAGGATAAAATGACAATCAACTGGACAGCCGCTAGATGGGCTGCGTTCGCCGTGGCCGCGTCGATGACCGCCACAACGGCGTTTGCGGCACAGACATCGATCACCGTCGGCATGCAACTTGAACCACCCAACCTTGATCCGACAGGTGGCGCTGCCGCGGCTATCGACGAGGTGGTCTATGCCAATGTCTTTGAGGGGTTGACCCGGTATCGGGCCGATGGATCGGTGGCGCCGGGGCTGGCAAAATCCTGGACAATCTCGGCTGACGGACTCGTCTATACCTTCACCCTTCATTCCGGGGTGACCTTTCATGACGGCACGGCAATGAATGCCGATGATGTGAAGTTCTCACTCGACCGCGCCCGGGCCGAGGATTCGACAAACGCCCAAAAACGGCTTTTTACCGGCATTGCGTCGGTTGATGTTGTGGACCCGTTGACGGTGAAGATCACCCTGTCGACACCCGATGGTGGCTTCATCACCAACCTGGCCTGGGGTGATGCTGTGATCGTGGCGCCGGAAAGCATCGATGACGCAAAGACAGCACCGGTTGGCACCGGGCCTTTCACCATGCAGCGCTGGGTGCAGGGTGACCGGGTAGAGCTGGCCCGCAATCCGAATTACTGGGGCGATCCGGTTGCCCTGGAAAAGGCAACCTTCAAATTCATCTCCGACCCGACAGCGGCTTTTGCTGCGATGATGGCCGGTGATATTGACGCGTTCCCGGGGTATCCGGCACCTGAAACCCTGCCGCAGTTCGAGGCTGACCCGCGGTTTCGTGTAATCGTCGGATCAACCGAAGGTGAGACGATCCTGTCAACCAACAACAAGGCTGAAAAGCTGTCGGATATCCGCATCCGTCAGGCCATCGCCCACGCCATTGACAGGCAGGCGATCATCGATGGGGCGATGTTCGGTTTCGGCACGCCCATCGGCACGCATTTCGCGCCGCATAATCCTGATTATGTCGATCTGACCGGCGGCTCGATGCATGACCCGGACCGGGCGAGGGCGCTGCTGAAAGAGGCTGGGGCCGAGGCCATTACCCTGTCGCTGAAGTTGCCGCCACCATCCTATGCCCGTCGCGGCGGCGAGATCATCGCCGCGCAGCTTCGCGAGGTCGGGATCAATACCGAAATCGAGAATCTGGAATGGGCGCAATGGCTGGAACAGGTCTTCCGTGGCAAGGATTTCGATCTCACCATCGTTTCGCATACTGAACCGATGGATATCGGCATCTACGCCAATCCGGATTACTACTTCCAGTATGACAGCGCCGAATTCCAGGGGCTGATGGATGAGCTGAAGCTTGCCACCGACCTGGCGGATCGCACCCGCATCCTGCAGGCGGCACAGCGCCGCATCGCCGATGATTACGTGAATGGCTATCTGTTCCAGCTGGCACGGACCGGCGTTGCCAATGCCAACATTTCCGGTCTCTGGGAGAATGCGCCGACACAGGCCAATGACCTGACCGGCGTGCGTTGGACGGACTGACCGGCACGTTCCATAAATGCCGATCCGCCGGCCATCTCGCCGGCGGGTCGTTGGCGCATTCCCGGTGCAGGCTACGATCATGGTGAGCTATATCCTGTCACGACTGGTCGCTCTTGGCCTGAGCCTTGCCGTTGCATCAATCATTATCTTTGTCATGATAGAGATGGTGCCGGGTGACCCGGCTGCCTTCATGCTGGGGTTGAACGCGGCGCCTGATACGGTTGCCGCGCTGCGCGCCGAGCTTGGCCTTGGCGGCAGTCCGATCGAGCGTTACTTGCGCTGGGTTGCCGGTATGGTGCGGGGGGATTTCGGCATTTCCTATACCTATCAGGTTCCGGTGGCGGAACTGGTGTCGGCGCGGCTTATGGTGTCGCTGCCACTGGCGGTGATGGCGCTGTTGCTGTCGACGCTGATCGCGCTGCCGGTCGGGCTGTATGCGGCCAGCCGCCGCGGTGGTGCAGGTGATTGGAGCGTCATGGGGATCACGCAGCTTGGTATTGCCGTTCCGAATTTCTGGTTCGCGATGATCCTCGTGGTCATCTTCGCCATCCAGCTTCGCTGGTTTTCGGCCGGTGGGTTCCCCGGATGGGATGCCGGGGTCGGGGCGTGCCTGAAGGCGCTGGTCCTGCCGGCGGTGGCGCTGGCGCTGCCGCAGGCATCGATCCTCGCCCGGGTAATGCGCTCGGCGGTGCTTGACGTGCTTGGTCAGGATTATATCCGCACGGCGCGGGCCAAGGGGCTCAGCCGTCGCCGCACCCTGACCGACCACGCCTTCCGCAACGCGCTGATCCCGGTGCTGACCATCATCGGCCTGCAATTCTCCTTTTTGATTGCCGGCGCGATCATCATCGAGAATGTGTTTTTCCTCCCCGGGCTGGGCCGGCTGGTGTTTCAGGGGATCACGCAGCGCGACCTGATTGTCGTTGAGTCGGTGGTGATGCTTCTGGTCTTTGCGGTGATTCTTGTGAACTTTCTGGTCGATATCGCCTATGGCATCGCTGACCCGCGACTTCGGAGGCGGTGATGCGCAGGATGTCTGTTCCAGCAAGTCTTGTCGCCGGCGTCCTGCTGACATTGCTGTTCGTGGTGGCGGCCCTTGTTTCATTTGTCTGGACCCCGCATGCGGTGGAAAGTCTGAATATCGCGGCAAGGCTGCAACCGCCGGGCGCTGACCATCTTCTTGGCACCGATCATTTCGGGCGCGACATGCTGTCCATGCTGATGGTGGGAGCGCGCACCTCCATCGCTGTGGCTATCGTGGCCGTCGGCATCGGTATGGCGTTTGGCGTGCCGCTTGGCCTGCTGGCGGCGGCCGGCCGAGGTGGCTGGCTTGATGACCTGGTGATGCGCGGCAATGATCTTGTTTTTGCCTTTCCCTCGCTTGTCATCGCCATCCTGATTACCGCTGTCTTTGGCCCATCGGCCTTCAACGCCATTCTCGCCATCGGCATTTTCAACATCCCGGTCTTCGCGCGAGTGGCGCGGGGCAGTGCGCTGTCGGTCTGGACGCAGGACTTCATCCTTGCGGCGCGCGTCAGTGGCAAGGGTGCGGCCAGGATATCGGTCGAACATATTCTGCCGAATATCACCAATATCCTGATTGTTCAGGGAACCATCCAGTTCAGTCTCGGTATTCTGGCAGAGGCCGGCTTGTCCTATGTCGGGTTGGGGGCACAGCCACCGCTTCCCTCCTGGGGGCGGATGCTTGCGGACAGCCAGACGATGATCAGCTTTGCTCCCCATCTTGCCGTACTGCCGGGGCTGGCCATCATCGCCACTGTTTTGGGGTTGAATTTGACGGGCGATGGCCTGCGCGATCTTCTCGACCCGCGGTTGAGGCGCCGTCGATGAGCATGTCACGGCTTGTCATCGAGGATCTTTCGGTCCGACTTGAAGAGAACATGCTGGTCGAGAAGGCCACGCTGTCGATTGCCCCGGGGCAGGTCTTCGGCCTTGCCGGCGAGTCGGGGTCCGGCAAGTCGATGACGGCACTCGCGGTTATGGGCCTGCTTCCCGATGGCGCGATACGAGGCGGCGCAGCACGGCTTGACGGTGACGATCTGTTCGCGTTGGACGAGGCGGCGATGTGCGCGGTCCGGGGGCGGCGCATCGGTATGATCTTTCAGGAACCGATGACGGCGCTGAATCCGGTTCGCAGCATCGGGGATCAGGTGGCTGAAACGCTGATTGTGCATGCAGGAATGCATCGGCAGGCGGCGCGTGAAGTTGCGGCCGAGCAGCTTCACCGTGTCGGGCTGCCGGCAGACCGTATGGGGATCAGCCGTTTCCCGCACGAGCTGTCAGGTGGCCAGCGCCAGCGGGTGATGATTGCCCAGGCGATTGCGCTGCAGCCTGCGTTGTTGATTGCCGATGAGCCGACCACGGCACTTGATGTGACAACGCAGGCCGGCATTCTCAATCTTCTTGGCGAACTTGTGTCCGAAGGCGACATGTCATTGATGTTGATTACGCATGACCTTGCGGTGCTGGCAGGTCTCAGTAACGCCATTGCGGTAATGCGGGCTGGCAAGATTGTGGAAACAGGCCAGACGGAAACGCTGTTTCGTCATCACAAACATGCCTATACGGCCAGCCTGCTGGCCGCCTCACGCCACCGGCCGGCCAGGCCGATACCCCCGGTGTCGCCGGCCCCGCTTTTGCGGGTGCAGGACCTTCGCCTGGGATATCGCGGTCGTGGTGGGCTGTTGCGAAGGACCACCATGGCCGAGGTAGTGCGCGGTGTCACGCTGTCCGTCGATAGCGGTGAAAGTGTCGGGCTTGTCGGTGAGTCCGGATGCGGAAAATCGACATTGGCACGGGCCATTCTGGGTCTTGAGCCGCCGCGTGCAGGATCTATTGAGCTGGCCGGAACGACTGTCACCGCCGGCCAGCCCATGGCAGCGGCGACGCGGGCGGCAATGCAGATTGTCTTCCAGGATCCCTATGGTTCCTTCAATCCGCGGCACCGGGTTGACCGACTTGTTGCCGAACCATTTCACCTGGTATCAGATGCGCCGGTGGGTGCTTCACTGTCGCGCGCGGTTGATGCCGCGCTGGAGGCGGTCGGTCTGTCAGCATCGGATGCTGGCAAATATATTCATGAATTTTCGGGTGGTCAGCGCCAGCGTATCGCCATCGCGCGCGCGCTTGTGACAAGGCCGAAGCTGATCATCTTGGATGAAGCCGTCTCGGCGCTGGATGTCTCGATCCGGGCACAGATTCTCGATCTTCTTGCCGTGCTTCGTCGGGATTTCGACCTTGCCTATCTGTTCATCAGCCATGACCTTGGTGTGGTTCGCTCAATCACGGATCGCGTGCTGGTGATGAAGGATGGCAAGATTGTTGAGAGGGGGGATACGGACCGGGTGCTGGACGCGCCGGCGCACCCCTATACCGCGGAGCTGGTTGCTGCCAGCCCGCAAATCCCGCAAGAATGGGTGGCATGACCGGCATGACGGGCCATGTTTGAAATGACGGGCATGATTGAGATGCAATCAAACAAGTATCTATGGGTGGAGGCATGAAGTGACGGGAACAAGGCTTGAAGGCAAGACCGCGTTGGTGACAGGTGCCGGATCGGGGTTCGGCGCCGGAATCCTGCGCCGTTTCACCGAGGAAGGCGCGCGCGTCCTGGCGGTTGATGTCAATCCGGACGGGTTGGCGGCGGTCGCGGCTGAAACCGGGGCGATCACATGCCGGGCGGATGTATCGGACAGGCAATCGGTCGCGGCGATGGCGGCGATGGTGGCGGATCAGTTCGGCTCGCTCGACATTCTGGTTAACAATGCCGGGGTCACGCACCCGTCAGGGCCAATGGAAGATGTTGAGGAAGATGTCTTTGACCGGGTGATGGCGGTCAACACCAAGGCCGTTTATCTGGCGGCACGGCAATTCGTGCCGATGATGAAGGCGGCCGGTAGTGGCGTGATCCTGAACATTGCCTCGACAGCCGGGGTCTCGCCGCGCCCCAACCTCAGCTGGTATAACGCCTCGAAAGGCTGGATGATCACCGCCACCAGGGCGATGGCGGTCGAACTCGCCCCGTCTGGCATCCGGGTTAACGCGATTAACCCGGTGGCAGGAGAAACACCCTTACTGGCAAGTTTCATGGGCGAGGATACGCCCGAAATGCGGGCCAAATTTCTTTCCACAATCCCGATTGGCAGGTTCTCGCAGCCTGAGGATATTGCCAACGCCGCGCTCTATCTCTGCTCTGATGAGGCATCGATGGTCACCGGCGTGGCGATGGAGGTTGACGGTGGCCGCTGTATTTAGGCTGGATCCAGGATCGGGGCGATGAAGCCGGGACCACGCAATCTGATCACCGACATTGAAGGTGTCCTTGTCGGCAATGCGCATGATGACCGGCTAAAATCCGGCGTGACAGTGCTGACCGCTGACCGGCCTTTCACGGCCTCGGTGCATGTCATGGGGGGCGCTCCTGGCACGCGCGAGACCGATCTTCTGTCGCCGGACAAGATGGTGACGGAGATAGATGCCCTTGTCTTGTCAGGTGGTTCGGCGCTTGGTCTTGATGCCGCTTCGGGTGTTGCCAACGCCCTTCGCGCGGCTGGCATCGGGTTCGATGTCAATGGGCAGAAAGTACCGATCGTGCCGGCGGCCATCCTGTTTGACCTGTTGAATGGCGGGGATAAGAACTGGAAGGTGAACCCCTATGCCGATCTTGGTGCAACCGCCTGGCAGGAAAGAGGTGCCGATTTCGGACTTGGCACCATAGGCGCGGGTTGTGGTGCCGTGGCGGGTTCGATGAAAGGCGGGCTGGGGTCGGCCTCGGCGATACTGGATCAAGGCGCATCGATTGGCGCGTTGGTTGCGGTGAATGCCTTTGGTGCCGCGACACCGGACGGGACCGGACATTTCTGGGCCGCGCCATGGGAGATTGACCGTGAATTCGGTGGGCGGGGGCCGGTTCCCGCCAATGTCCCGACAGGTATCAGCCTTCCGGACGGGTTCTCGCCCCGCGAGAACACGACCATCGGGATCATTGCCACCGACGCCCGGCTTGACAAGGCCCAGTGCCAGCGGCTTGCAGTGGCGGCACATGACGGTTTTGCCCGTGCGCTGGTGCCAAGCCATACCGGCTTTGACGGTGACCTCATCTTCGCCATTTCCACAGGCGCCCATCAGCTCGACACCCCGATGATTGACACTGTGGCGCTCGGCCAGGCGGCTGCGTCGGTGATGGCCCGCGCGATTGCCCGCGGCGTATGGAACGCGCGGGCAGCTCCCGGTGACCTCGTGCCGACCTTCCGCGATCTCTATCACCCATAAAGGCCAGCGCATCGGGTTTTGTCTAAGCGGTTTACCGGGTGTAATCTGGTAACAGGCGATGTCCTGCGCAGAATTCACCCTTGGGGGGCCCAATGCAACTGGCGACCATGCCACTTGACCGTGTGCCGGTCGTCTCACTTGATCTTGAGACGACGGGACTACGCGCGCGCGCGGACCGGATTGTCCAGATTGGCGCCATCCAGTCGCAGGATGAGCTGGCGCGCTTCACCGCCCTTGTCCGGCCAGGCATCCCGATTCCGGCCGCCAGCACCCGCATCCATGGCATCACGGATGAGATGGTGGCAGGCGCGGAGGAACTGCCGCTGGTGATGCCGCGGCTGCGGGCGCATGTCGCTGATTGCCTGATCCTAGGCTACAATATCGGGTTCGATCTGGCGGTTCTTGACGCCGAGGCGGCGCGTCACGGGCTCGATTGGGGCTGGAACGCGGCGCTCTGCCTGCGCCAGCTTGCAACCTGCCTTCTCGGTCAGGAGACGATGATGATGCTTGGCGATCTCGAGGCCGTGGCAGCGCATTATCAGGTGCCGGTGGTCGATCGTCACACCGCGCTCGGCGACGCGGCGATCACGCTGGGGGTCTACCACCGGATGCTGCCGGCGCTGGCGGCACGGGGAATTGTCACGCTTGGCGATGCCTGGCGCGAGGTGGCGAAGCTGGATGCATTGCGGCAGGCGAATGTGAGCGCCGGGTGGGTTGATGTCGCGGCGGCGCATATCGCGCCGCAGGATCATGCCTCGTTGGCGCGGATCGACCCTTATCCCTATCAGCATCGGATTGCCGAATTGATGCTTGGCGACCCGCTGATCATGCCGGCCGATGCCACGCTTGCCGAGGCCGCGGCAGCGATGAACGAAGCCTCGTCCGACTGTGTCTTTGTCGGTGATGATGCCGCCAGCATTGTCGGCATCGTGTCCGAGCGGGACATCGTGCGGCAGGTCCGCATCCCGGTCACCTCGCCGACGCGGGTGCGCGACATGAAGCTGACAGCCATCATGGCCAGCCCGGTGATCACCGTCAGCGGGGATGATTTCATGCATGTCGCGCTTGGCCGGATGAGCCGGTATGACATCCGCCATATCGGCGTTCTTGACGATGCCGGCACGCTGGTCGGCTGGGTGTCATCGCGCGAGCTTGTCCGCCAGCGGGTGACAGCGGCGCTGGTCATCGGTGATCGGCTGGCCACCGCCGAAGGGGCCGATGATCTTGCCGCCGGTCTTCGCATGTTGCCGACGCTGGCGGCCTCGCTGACCCGCGAAGGCGTGCCGGGGCAGGATATTGCGGCGGTCATCAGCGGCCAGTATCGGGCCGCGCTGCGCGAGGCGGTGCGGCTTGCCGAGGCGATGATGTGTGAGGATGGGCGGGGCGACCCGCCGGTCGACTATGCGATGCTGATGCTTGGCTCGGCGGCGCGCGGCGAGAGCCTTCTGGCGGCAGACCAGGACCATGCCATCCTGTTTGCCGATTCCGAGGATGACGAGGCCAACCGCGCCTGGTTCATGGAGCTTGGCGGCCATGTTGCCGATATTCTGGATGCCGCCGGCATTCCCTATTGCAGCGGCGATGTGATGTCGCGTAACGCGAACTGGTGCCGGTCACTTGCCGGGTGGCGACTGACGATCAGTGACTGGGTCCGACGCGCCAGGCCGCGCGACCTGATGAATGTCGATATCTTTTTCGACTTCCTGCTGGTGCATGGCAATGCGGCGCTGGCGGACCAGCTTCAGGCGGCGATGTCGGGGCGTGCCGCACGGCGTGGCGAATTCCTCAAACAGCTGGCGCATAATGTGAGCAACCACAGTGGTGGGCGTACCCTTTTTGGCGGGCTGCGAACCGAGGATGGACGTTTCAACATGAAGGCAAATTTGGGTCTGCCGTTGGTTGAAACGCTGCGTGTCCTGTCGATCTCGCGCGGGATTGAGGTGCGCTCCAGCGCCGCCCGCGCCGCCGCGCTTGTTGCGCGTGACGATATCCCGCCCGAGGTGGGGCGGCTTGGTGAGGATGTGGCGGTGCTGCTGCGCCTTGTGCTGCGCCAGCAAATTGCCGATATCGCCGCCGGCAGGCCGCCCGGCGTCAAGGTCGATCTGAAAGCGCTGTCCGCCGCCGAGACCAGCCTTGTCAAATCCATCGCCGGCACCGTGGCGCGGCTCGATACGCTGCTGACGGATACGCTCTTTGCTTGAAAAACTCTGCCGGTCCGGTTAGCCGGCCAAACCGCAGGTGAACAGCCTGCCGCGCCTGTCAATGCTGTCGTCAATCCCGGCAAGCCGCAAGCAATGCCAGGCAAGTGCGTGGTTTGACGAGGTGACGGGAAGTCCGGTGCGGCGCTCGATCCCGGCGACAGCTTCGGCCAGTCTGACCGAGGTGCAGGACACGAACACGGCATCGATCTCTTGACCTGCACGGATCCGGTCGATCGCCTGCACCAGACTGTCCTCGTCGATGGACGCGACAACAGGGTCCATCTCCTCATTGAATGATCCGAAGACCGGCACCTCATAGCCGTGGCCGGTGATATAGCGCCAGACGATTTCATTCACGTCGCGCCGATAGGGCGTCAGAACGCCGATCCGGCGGGCCCCAAGCGCATCGAAGGCGGCAAAGGCGGCGCTGATGGGGTCCGACGGTTTCGCCATCGGCTTGGCCTTGGCAAGCAGGCTGGCGATGCGGTCGCCACCAAGCACCGCCGAGGCCGAGGTGCAGCCGAATGCCAGCACATCGAGGTCATCTCCGGGCAGGATACGCTCCGCGGTTTCGGTCAGCAGCGGCTCCATCGCCGCCAGCGTCTGCGGGGTGATCTGTGGTGAGTTGCGGATCCGCGCAGCATACAAATCAACCCCCGGGATCTTGAACAGCGCCCGGAATTCATGCTCGATCGTATAGTCGGAGGCAAGCACGACAAGCCCGATACGCGCCCGGCTGCCGATCACCTTTGCGGTGGTGAAGGGGATGTTCTCGATCAGCGTGACGCCGTTGTCGGTGAAGCTGTCTGTCTTGTTCATGCGCTCGCCTAGCGGGCCGCGATCAGCCCGATCTCGACCGTGAAGTCCGGCGAGGCAAGCCGCGGTGACTCAACACAAGCCCGGCAGGGGGCGTTGCCACCGGGTGCCCAGGCATCCCACACAGCGTTCATTTCGGCGAAGTCATCCATGCTGCACAGCCAGATGGTGGCGGTAAGCGCCTTTGACTTGTCGGTCCCAGCCTCGGCAAGAAGCGCGTCGATCTGCGCCAGAATAACGCGCGTCTGTTCGGCGACACTTTGTCCTCGCGCGCTTTGGGCGACCTGCCCTGCCAGATAGACGGTGTCGCCATGGATCACCATCTGGCTCATCCGGTCATTGGTGTGGAATCTCTGAATGCTCATTTCTGTCTCCTTGTTGTTCCCAAGTTAGGCACGTCAAGGGGTCGCGTCCAGTGGATCCTTGACGTGCCTGGTGCGCCGATCCCCATGGTCAATTCCGGGGTCGTGTCCCGTCGACCTCATCGCCTGCGTCGTCGCGATTGTCGTCGAGCCGCAGCGCCAGCGCGACGGCAAAGGTCACGGCAAGACGCTGGATATCGGTCATCAGCCAGGCTGGGATGACAGTGTGACGGATCGCCATATCAGTCAGGCTCGGCATCGGCTGTCAGGCTGAGAAGCGACAGACGTGCCGCCAGCGCGGTGTCCAGATGGCGCTGCATGGCGGCAGCGGCCTCCTGTGCATTGCCGGCCTGGATGGCGGTGTTGATGGCGTCATGTTCGCGGCGAATGGCGGCAATCCGCGCTGGCAGTGAATAGGCTGTCGCGCCAAGCAACACCATCAACCGGGAGAGCCGTTGCAGACTTTCACCAAGAAAGCGGTTGCCTGCCGCCTGCAGGATGGCGTTGTGGAACTGCCTGTTGTGGCGCGCCAGCTGATCCGGGTTTGCCTTGCCGGTCACCAGCGCCGCCTCGGCATTGCAGATATCGGCAATGACCCGGCGTTCGGCATCACCGGCATGCTGCGCTGCCAGTCTGGCGGCCATCGATTCCAGCGTGCCGCGAAGCTCATAGAGGCTGCGGACATCACGCCAGTCGAGCCGGCGCACGCGTAACCCGTCTTCGTCATGTTCAAGAACACCCTCGGCGCGCAGACCTGCCAGCGCTTCGCGAAGCGGGGTGCGGCTGACCGACAGCGCCTCGACAAGCTCAACCTCTTTTAGCCGCGCGCCAGGCGCCAGCGCGCCTGACTGGATGGCGGCCAGCATCAGCCGGCGAAGCCGTGTCGGCGCGGCACCCGGCAGATCCGCCTGCAAGGCCAGATTGTCGGCGATTCCCTGCCAGTCGATGCCGTCAGGGTTCTTGACTTCCATGCGTTCCATCCCGTATCTGTATACATATGTATACAAAGCTCGACAATGATCTTTTCCAATTATGGGACGTGCTGGTGATTGGCGCTGGCAATGCCGGGCTGTGCGCTGCCATTACCGCCGCTGAAGCCGGGTGCAGCGTGCTTGTCATCGAGGTTGCCGGTCGTGACATGCGCGGCGGCAATACCCGTCATACGCGCAATCTGCGGGCGATGCATGACGCGCCGACAGATGTGCTGACAGATGCCTATAGCTTCGAGGAATATTACGACGATCTGATGCGTGTCACCCGTGGCATCACCAATGAATCGCTGGCCAGCCTGACATTGGAGAAATCGGCAGAGCTGACCTCCTGGCTCGGTGCCCGCGGCGTGCGCTTTCAGCCGGCGCTGTCCGGAACGCTCAATCTCGGGCGCACCAACGCCTTCTTTCTCGGCGGGGGCCGGGCATTGCTGAACAGCCTGTGCCGTCACGCCGAGGGGCTTGGCGTCAGCTTTCTTTATGAGACGGAAGTGACAAGGCTGCGGATGGATGATGGCTATTGTGACGGCGTCACGCTGGCCGATGGGCGGGATCTGCAGGCCAAGAAGGTGATCACCACCGCCGGCGGGTTCGAGGCCAATCTTGACTGGCTTGCCGAAGGATGGGGCGAGTCGGCGCGAAACTTTCTGGTGCGCGGAACGCCACACAATACCGGCACTGTGCTGCGAAGCCTGCTTGACCATGGCGCGCGGCCGGTTGGCGCGCTTGACCAGTGCCATGCGGTTGCCATCGATGCGCGCGCGCCGAAATTCGATGGCGGTATTGCCAGCCGCATCGATGGTGTGCCGTTCGGCATCGTCCTCAACCGTGATGCCGTGCGATTCTATGATGAGGGCGAGGATTTCTGGCCGAAACGCTATGCCATCTGGGGCCGGCTTGTCGCCGCGCAGCCGGACCAGATCGCCTATGCCATCCTTGATTCGGTCGGTGTGGCCCGCTTCATGCCGTCGGTCTTCACGCCGATCCGCGATGACAGCATCGAGGGGCTTGCCGACCAGCTTGGTCTGGATGCGTCCGCGACGCGCAACGCGGTGGATGACTTCAATGCCGCCTGCCCCAACGGGCCGATCGACCAGTCGATCCTTGATGGCTGTGCCACCAGCGGCCTGTCGCCCGAGAAAACCAATTGGGCCGCCCCGATCGCTGTGCCGCCCTTCTATGGCTTTCCGCTCCGTCCCGGGATCACCTTCACCTATATGGGGGTCGAGGTGAATGAATCAGCGCAGATATTGATGCAGGATGGCCGACCCTCGGCGAACCTGTTTGCCGCCGGCGAGATCATGGCCGGTAATATTCTGGGGCAGGGTTATCTTGCCGGCATCGGCATGACCATCGGTGCCGTTTTCGGGCGTATTGCCGGCGGCGCGGCGGCGCGCCAGCTGAACCGCAGCCGAGACCTATGAACGAGGACCGCCACGCATGGATGATCTGAACCTCGCCCGTATTGCCAGCACCCAATCGCATGAGGAAACCGCGCGGATCATGCAGATCTGCAATGCCTGTCGCTATTGCGAGGGGTTCTGCGCGGTGTTTCCGGCGATGGAAAGACGGCGGCTGTTCGATGTCGGTGATACCGCCTTTCTGGCCAATCTCTGTCATCATTGCGGTGCCTGCTATCATGCCTGCCAATATGCACCGCCGCATGAATTCGCCGTCAATGTGCCGCAAACCCTTGCCGAGCGCCGCGCCGCAAGCTGGCGGGAATTTGCCTGGCCCGCGCCGCTTGCCGGCCTGTTCGACCGCAATGGCCTTGTCGTGGCAATGACGGCGACAATAGGTCTGGCGCTGGCCGTCGGTCTGATGCTGGCGATGATCGCGCCGCATCTGTTCTGGGGCGTGCATCTTGGCGAGGGAGCCTTCTATGTGCTGATGCCACACACCGTGATGGCCGGCATTCCGATGGTGATTTCCGGCTTTGTCATCCTGTCATTCATCATCGGTTGGCGGCGCTACTGGCACGCCACCGGCGCGCGCTGGGGCGGGATGCCGGCGCTGGCAGATGCCTTTCGGGCCACCGCCACACTGCGCAATCTTGGCGGTGACAACAGCGGCAAGGGCGGTGGATGCCCCGGTGCCGATGACCGCAACAGTCTGGCCCGCCGCCATTATCATCACCTGACCTTCTATGGCTTCATGCTCTGCTTTGCCTCGACAAGCACCGGCACGCTCTATCACTACCTGTTGGGGCGCGAAGCCCCTTACGGCTATTTTGAGCTTCCGGTGATCCTCGGTACCGTGGGCGGTGTGATGCTGTGCGTTGGCACGGCGGGGCTGTGGCGCGAGAAGCGGCGGATGGAGCCCGCGGTTCGATCATTGGCGCGTCTCGGGATGGATTATGCCTTCATCTGGCTGCTGTTCTGGGTCAGCGCCACCGGCCTTATCCTGCTGGCGGTGCGCGAGACAGGGTATATGGGGCTGGCGCTGGCGGTGCATCTTGGCGTTGTCTACGCCTTCTTCCTGGTGCTGCCCTTCTCAAAATTCGTCCACGCCATCTACCGGTTTGCCGCCCTGCTGGCAGATGCTGGCGAGTCACGTCCACGCCATCAGAAGTCCTGATTTAGCGCGTCCATCGCGGGTATCTCGGTCTCGCGGCGGGCGATATAGTCGCGGAGCGCCTCATCAATCCCCGGGTCGAGCGGCGGTGCCTCATAGGATTGCAGCAGTGATTTTGCCGTCTGCAGGGCGCGTGCGGTCACATCCTGCGAGCCCTCGGCCACCCATTGTTCATAGGAATTATTGTCGAACATTTTCGGCATGAAGAAAGCCTGCTGAAACTTCTCCTGCGTGTGTGGATGACCCAGATAATGCCCGCCCGGCCCGATATCGCGCACCGCTGCCAGCGCCTCGTCGAAATCATCCCAGTTCAGCCCTTCTGCCATGCGGTAGCCCATCGCGCATTGTTCGGCATCGACGATAAATTTGGCCATCGAGCAATGCATGCCGGCCTCATTCCAGCCAGCCGAATGCCAGATGTAATTGGCACCTGACAGCAACACCGCCATCAGTGTTGTCGCCGATTCATAACCTGCCTGCGCATCCAGCGTCTTCGCCCCGCCAAGCGTGTTCGAGGTCCGCCAGGGAATGCCGTAATGGCGCGCCATCTGGCCAATCATGAAATTCATCAGGCTTATTTCCGGCGTGCCGGCCATTGGTGCCCCTGACTGCATCGAAACGGTTGACAGGTAATGGCCATAAATGGCCGGGCATCCGGGGCGGATCAGCTGTGTATAGGCAAGCGCCGACAGTGCTTCGGCGTTCAGCTGCGCCACAGTCGGCACGGTTGAGGCTGGCGTGTTCGCGCCGCCAAGCACGAAGGGCGAACAGAGAACAGGCTGGTTCCGGCGGTTGAAGGCCCGCATGGCCGACAGCATGGTTTCATCCCACACCAGCGGCGAATTGCCGTTGCAGTTGCCAACCACCACCGGGTGGGCTTCAAGAAAATCCGCGCCAAACAGGATCGCAGCCATCTCCAGAACATCCTCGGCATTGCGGCCCGAAGTTGTCATGCCCATGAAGGTCTTGTCCGAATGCAGGATCGAGGAATGGGTGATTCGCAGATGCCGGTGTGAAATCGGATGATCCATCGGCTCGACGATATGATGCGCCGAGGAATGCATCGCCGGCAGCATATGCGACAGCTTGTGGAAGGTCGCCAGATCCTCCAGCGTCGGTGACCGCCGTACATCTTCAAGGTCACGAAGATAGGGGGCGCCTGTCATCGGCACGAAGATCGACTGCCGACCGCCAAGCGTCACGTTTTTGTCAGGGTTGCGGGCATGAAGGGTGATTGTCGACGGAATCGTGCTGATCAGCGATTTCACCAGCGTCCGGTCAAGATGCACCCGCTCGCCGCGCACATCGGCCCCGGCACGCCGCCAGTCCTCCAGCGCGATATCGTCCCGGAACACCACCCCGACATCTTCCAGAATATCCAGCGAGGCGCGGTCGATGCGCTCAATCTGCTCGGCATTCATCGGCTCTGTCAGCGGCAACCTGCCGGTCAGATGTGGCAGCATCGCGTGGTCGGGCCGCATGCGAAGGTCGCGCCTTTCGCGTCTGCCGCCACGGCGGCGTTGGTCCTGTTGGGCTGCGTCCGTCATGAATTTACTTTCTGTCCCGGTCACAGACCACTAGAACAGAGTTTACAAGCCATACACAAGTGGGCGGGAGACCGGAATTGACCTTGAAACGACAGATCACGCGGCTGCCGCGCGATACCGGGGTCACGGGCTGGAACGCGATTCTGGGGCCGGCGCCATCCCATCCCGAGGCCGAAGGTGATATCAGCGCCGACTGGCTGGTGATCGGCGGCGGTTTTGCCGGGCTGTCCGCCGCCAAGCGATTGGTTGAACTTCGTGGTGGTGAGCGGATCGTCCTTCTTGAGGCGGCGCGAATTGGCGCGGGGCCGGCCGGCCGCAATTCGGGCTTCATGATCGATCTGCCACATGAATTGTCGGGCGACGGCTATGCCGGCAGCGCCGAGGGTGACAGGCTGCAGATCAGCCTCAATCGCCATGCGCAGAATTTTGCCAGAAGCTGTGCGGTTGAGTATGAAATGCCGGCTGAGGCAGTCAGCCCGATCGGCCGGATGAACGGCGCGGTGAACGCGCGTGGCGAGGCGCATAATGATGCCTATGCCGCCCAGCTTGCCGCGCTTGACGAGGCATACACAAAGCTGTCCGCTGCCGAGATGGCCGAGATGACAGGCACTGAAATCTATCGCTCGGGCCTGTTCCTTCCCGGCGCGGTGATGCTGCAACCGGCGCTCTATGTCCGTGAAATGGCAGCTGGCCTCACCGGCCGCGAGACCGCGCCGGTCGCGATCTTCGAGGCAAGCCCGGCCACCTCCTTCAGCCGCCAGGGCGAGACCTGGCAGGTGACAACGCCAAAGGCGACCATCACCGCTGGCAGGATCATCCTGGCGGTGAATGGTCATGCCGAGAGTTTCGGGTTCTTCCGGCAACGCCTGATGCATGTCTTCACCTATGCCTCGATGACGACGGCGCTGACCGGTGTTCAGCAGGCCCGGCTTGCCGGCTTGCCGGCCTGGGGTATCACTCCGGCCGACCCAATGGGATCAACGGTGCGACGCCATACCGGCATTGGCGGGAGCCGGATCATCATCCGCAACCGCTGGACGTTCGAGCCGTCGATGGAGGTTGACGCGGCGCGGATAACCCGGTTCCGCCGTGATCATGACCGCGCCTTCCGGCGACGCTTTCCAAAGCTGGTCGATGTCGATCTGGAATATAGCTGGGGTGGCAGGCTGTGCCTGTCACGCAATTCGGTGCCGGCCTTTGGCGAGGTCGAACCCGGCATGTTCTCGGCCTGCTGCCAGAACGGGCTTGGTACCGCCAAGGGCACCCTTGCCGGCATCGGCGCCGTCGAGCTGGCAACGCGATCCAACTCGCCAATCGTGCAGGATCTGTTGTCCTATGACGCCCCGGTGAAACTGCCACCGGCGCCGATTGCAAAGTTAGGCGCGACGCTTGCACTGCGTTGGCGTGAATGGCGCGCCGGCGCGGAAATCTAGCCGGTTTCAGTCATTGTCCGTCAGCCCGGCCCCGGCCCCGGCAAGGCGTGACTGGCTGGTGGCCGGCGCATAGGTGTGGTGCGCATAGCTCGTCAGACGTTCAACACAGCAGGCGAACTGATCCGGCAGGCGGGTGTGGCTGGCACGGCCGGGGTCAATCTGAGCCGCAGCGCCAAGCCGCAACTGACAGGGTGCGCTGCCGCGAAGCCATTCGCTGTGCCAGTCGCTGTGCCAGTCGCTGTGCCGGTCGCTGTGCCGGTCGTCGCGCGCGGTGTCGCCGAACCCCTCTGCCACCAGCCAGACAGTGCCGGGCGGAATCGTCGCCACAAAGGGAAGCAGCAGCAACGGGGCCTTCACCAGCCCGAGATCAAGCCGTTCATCGGCCTGCGTCGGGCAGGGGCGTGTCCCGTCACTGAGCGCGGTGCCCGTCACCAGCGGGCAGAGTGCGTCCCCGTCGGGCCAATCATGCCCGCAGATATCGAGATAGCCGCACAGGGCGGAAATGCCGGGAAGCCCGCGCTGATGCAGCCAGAACACCGCGCCGGCGGCTTCTTCAGCAAGGCCCCATGGCAGGTCGGCACCCCGCGCTGCTTTCAGGGCCAGTGCCGCCGTCTCGCCAAGCGACCAGCTCATTCTGCCGGGGCGGCCTCATCCAGAGGCGGATAGACAAGATCGTCGGGATCAAGTGTGGCAAGTTCATCGGGGAAGGGTGCGCCCTGGTACATGGTGATGCGAAGCCACCTGTCGGATCGTGGGTCGAACTTCGTCGCGCCGAAGAAAGACAGCTTGCAACGCAGGAGATCGATCGGAATCATGTCGGCGCCGATGGTGTTGTCGCGGATCTCGCCAAACTCAAGCTTGCTGACAATCTGCAGGCGGCGCGCCATGTGGCGATGTTCGGGATGTTTCAGAAGAAAGGCACCAAGGCTGTCTTCCGAGTCGAACCCGGCAAGGTCGCGGCGCATGCGCACCGCATCACGCCCGGGGCATAGCGGCTGCTCATAGGGCTCCAGCGGTTCTTCATGGCGCTCGCCAAGCCGCGGCTCAAGCTTCTCCTCGGACACGTACCAGACGCGGGCCTGCGCGTCCGGGCTGTCATAATCGATGCTGTCTGTCCAGTCATAGTGCGATTCCAGGGCCGCCAGCACATCGCCGGTGCAGGTCGTGCCGTCAATTCGATGCGCGACATCTTCCTCGGCATGCATGCAGCTCGCAAGATCGTCCACAAGCTCGGCATAAGGCTCGAACATCAGTGAGACTAGCGCCTCCTGGCCTTCCAGCGACAGCGCCGCCTCGGCCGCCCGATACAGCGAATCCCACGGCGTTTCATCATCCGGCGTCAGGGCATCCGCACTGGCGATGATCCAGTTGAAATCATCGCGGAGCCTGGCGATCCGTGCTGCCTGGCGTTCATCGGCAACATGCCAGTCATCGGCGTTGCGCGCCGCGCGCCTGGCCAGCTGCTGGAACTGGTCGATCTGTGCCGGTCCGGCAGCACGCACCGCCCGCACCCTGGCAAGAGCGGTCTCGCGTGCCGCGATCCAGCTGTTGATCAGCCGCGGATGGTTGATCAGGAACGGTGCCATGCCGAGGCCGGTGGAATTGCCGATGCCAAGGCGGCGGCGGATATCCGGTGACATGGCGATAGCTGTGGTCGGTGACTTCACCCGCGCCGCATGTTCCACAATATCGATGGAAAAGGCCCGGATCAGCCAGACGGCCAGCATCTCGGGCTGGAAGGATCCGGTGAATTCAGGACGCGCACTCCATTGTGCCCGGTCGGCCGCGCCGAATTTACCGGCACCATAAACGGCGGTGGTGCGAAACAGATAGCCGACGGATTCGATCATCTCCGGGTCGGGCTGGCGTCCGGCGGCAAGCGAATCCACCACATGGCTGAACAGCCGCACCGATTTGTTGGCGCGTGACAGCACAAGCTCCCTTTCGGAAATGCGGCCGGCCTCCTGTTTCGGGACATTGCCCGCCAGCCGTTTGATCTGCGCTGTGTTGACCTCGCCATCGCACAGGGTGAAAGTGGCGTCCCACGCCTCGGCAATCACCCTGTCGGAGCGTTGGTCATCGGCAAGCTGATGCGCGAACGCAACCAATGTGTAGGTGGCCTGTGGTCCGCGCGCCCGGTAGGTGGCAACGCCGACGCCGCGGTCATCAATGTCGAATACCGGCCGGTCAATGCTCCAGCCTTCCGACTTTAGGCGGCGCAGCAGAACCCGCATGAAGCTGAGCCGGCTCTGATGGAAGGTGCCCATGCGCGCCAGACGCATCACCGTCTGCGGGGGGCGCAGCGGTGCCTGCCGGATATCACCGGCCCCGGGTCTTTCGCGGCTTTTGGGTGTCTCGCGGCTGTCAGGCATGGTCAGCTCCAAAGCTGATATCGAAGAAATTCAACCAATTTTCACCCATGATGCCCGCGATCTCGGCCTCTGAAAAGCCCTGCTGACGCAGACCATCGGCAAGTGCGACGAAGTGTCTGTTGTCCTGGAACCAGTTCGGCATCGGCGGAAAGCCGGCATTGCTGGCGCTTCCCTCACCATAATCGATATCCTTTGTCCATCTGCCGACCCGCATCCATTCGACAATGCTGTCGGGCTGGTCCTGGCACAAATCTGTGCCGATGCCGATACGCTCCGGCCCCATCAGCTCGGCCGTCTTTGCCACCATCCCGCAGAAATCGGCAAGTGTGCAGTTGGACGCGTTCTTCAGGTGATGCGGATAGAGCGAGAAACCCAGCATGCCACCACTCGCGCCAAGGCTGCGCAGTACATCATCCGACTTGTTGCGCCGTGCCGGATGCCAGAAGGCCGGGTTGGCGTGGGTGATGGCAATCGGGCGGCTGGAATGCTCGATGGCGTCGAGGGTTGAGCGTTCGGCGGAATGACTCATATCGACCACCAGCCCGACCCGGTTCATTTCCGTGACGACGGCGCGGCCCATGCGGGTCAGGCCGGTATCCTCGGCCTCATAGCATCCGGTCGCCAGCAAGGACTGGTTGTTGTAGGTCAGCTGCATGAAGCGGGCACCGAGCGTGTGGCAGATTTCCACCAGCCCGATGTCATCCTCGATCGGCGACGGATTCTGAAAGCCGAAGAAAATGGCGGTGCGGCCCTCGCGACGGGCGCGGCGTACATCATCGCCGGTGCGGCCCTGAAAGATCAGCTCGGGATATGTCTCGAACCAGCGGTTCCACTGTTCGACATTCGCCACTGTTTCGCGGAACATCTCGTGATAGGCGATGGTGACATGCACGGCATCAACGCCGCCCTCTCGCATCTGCCGGAAAATCTTTTCCGACCAGTTGCAATATTGAAGGCAGTCAATCACATGCATGGCTACACCTGCGATGTTGGGCTATGAAACCGCGCCGGCCGAAATGTAGGCGGTCTTGACACTGGTGTAGAATTCGACGGCATACTGCCCCTGTTCGCGCGGGCCGTATGAACTGTCGCCGCGCCCGCCGAACGGCACGTGATAGTCGGTGCCGGCGGTGGCCAGATTGACCATGACCACGCCGGTTTCGGCGCGGCGCCGAAAATCGGTTGCGCGCGCCAGCGAGCGCGTCATGATCCCGGCAGTCAGCCCGAAATCTGTGTCATTTGACAGCGCCAGCGCCTCTTCATACGACCCGGCGCGGATCACACAGGCGATGGGGGCGAACATTTCCTCACGATTGATCCGCCAGTCATTGCCGGTGCCGACAACAACGCAAGGTGCCATGTAATGGCCGTCATGTGCCATGTCGAGACGCTCACCGCCACACAATATCTCACCGCCCTCGCTTTTTGCCAGCGCGACATAATCCAGATTCTCGGCAAGCTGGCCTTCGCTGACAACCGGACCGACCTGCGTGCCATCTTCCAGCGCATGACCGACCTTCAGCGCCGTGGTGGCGGCCACCAGCCTGTCGACAAACGCATCATGGATGGCGTCATGAACAATCAGCCGTGACGAGGCGGTGCATTTCTGGCCGGTGCCGCCAAAGGCACCGTTCGCCGCGCAGGCCACCGCCAGATCGAGGTCGGCGTCATCCATGACCACCAGCGCGTTCTTCGATCCCATCTCCATCTGCAGGCGCGGCATGTTGCCGATGGCCGATGCGGCAATCCGGCGGCCTGTCTCGACTGACCCGGTAAAGGTGATGGCATTGACCGCAGGGTGAGAGACAAGCGCATCACCAATGCTGCCGCCCGGTCCCATGACCAGGTTGAAAAGCCCGGTTGGCAGGCCGGCGTCGGCGATGATCTCGGTCAGGGCAACAGCCGAGGCCGGCACCAGATTGGCCGGTTTCCAGATCACGGCATTGCCAAAGGCCAGCGCTGGCGCGATTTTCCAGACGGCGGTGGCGGTGGGAAAATTCCACGGGCTGATCACTGCAACAATGCCGACGGGGTCGCGCCTCACATCAATTTCGATTCCGGGGCGCACCGAATCCGCATTGTCGCCGATCTGGCGCAGCACTTCGGCAGCGTAATAGGTAAAGAACTGGCCGGCCCGATAGACTTCACCCCGCCCCTCGGCGCGGGGTTTTCCTTCTTCGCGGCTGAGAAGCTCGCCCAACTCATCGGCCCGTGCCATCAGCGCGGTGCCAATCGTCATCAGGGCGGTCTGGCGTGCCTCGAGGCCGGTCGCCTGCCATAGCTTCTGCGCCGTGCGGGCACTGTCCAGTGCGCGTTCCAACTGGCCTGGATCAGCCTGCGCATAGGTGCCAATCAGGTCGGTGATATCCGACGGGTTGCGGTTTTCTATGGCGTTGTCAGCGGCAAGCCATTCGCCGGCGATGTAATTCCTGTGCATGTCTGGCCTGTGCATGTCTGGCTGCCTCTGTTGCTCTTATTTGTCTCTGCCGTTTGGTTTATCCGGCCCCGCCATTCACCCCATTATTCATCCGGCCGTTACCGCCAAGATCATAGCGCACCAGCGCCTTGAAGACGGCTTTCATGGTAATGGTGCCGACGCGTGTATCATTCTCATGGACGGCAAAGCTGCGGTCGATATCGCCTTCGGCATGGGCAATCAGGCTTTCCAGTGACATGCCGCCATCAACCTCGCCATGGGTTGGTTTGGGGCGTGTGCTATCACCCATGATAGATCGGACCTTCAAAACGCGGGCACGATTGATATCGCTGACGAACTCCTCGATATAGGGGTCGCTCGGGTTCAGCAGGATATGCTGCGGCTCACCCTGCTGGACGATAAAACCGTCTTTCAGAATCACCAGATGGTCGGCGAGCTTCAGCGCCTCGTCCAGATCGTGGGTGATAAAGACAATGGTCTTGTGAAGATCCTGCTGCAGTTCCAGCAGAAGATCCTGCATCGAGGTGCGGATCAGCGGGTCGAGGGCGGAGAACGCCTCATCCATCAACATAACCTCAGCATTCGAGGTCAAAGCCCTGGCAAGTCCGACGCGCTGTTGCATGCCGCCTGACAATTGATGCGGGAAGGCATCCTCATTGCCATCCAACCCTACACGCTGGATCCACTTGAGGGCTTCATCGGTGGAGGCACTGCCATTCTCACCACGAATTTCGGGTGCCAGCATTGTGTTCTGCAGCACCGTACGATGCGGCAAGAGGGCGAATTTCTGGAACACCATCGACATCTTTGTCTGCCGCAGGGCGCGAAGCCGACCCGTGTCATAGGCCATGATATCCTCGCCATCCATTTCGATCTCGCCAGCTGTCGGTTCGATCAGCCTGTTGAGATGGCGGATCAGTGTCGATTTGCCGGACCCGGACAGACCCATGATCACCGTGATCAGACCCGATTTGATATCGACATTGATGTTATTGAGGCCGATGACATGGCCGGTGCGACGCTGGATATCGGCCTTGTCGATGCCGTCCGACAGCATCGGCAGGATCGACGCCGGGTCATCGCCAAAAATCTTATAGAGATTGCGCACGGCAATCTTGACCGGCTTGTCTGCTGTGGACACGGCGTTACTCCCGTCTAGATCTTGCGTGATTCATCAACCCGGGCCAGCGCCGCCTTGGACACCCGGTCGAGAATGATGGCGAGAAGGACAATGCCGAAGCCGGCGACAAACCCGACGCCAAGCCGCAGGTTGTTGATCCCGTCAAGCACCAGCGTGCCAAGCCCCGGCGCCGAGACCAGCGAGGCGATCACGACCATCGCCAGACTCATCATGATGGTCTGGTTGATCCCGGCCATGATGTTCGGCAGTGCCAGCGGTATCTCCACCTGGATGAGTTTCTGCCGCGCTGTCATGCCATAGGCGTTTGCCGCCTCAATGACATCACGGTCAACAAGCCGGATGCCGAGATTGGTCAGGCGGACAACTGGCACGATGGAATAGAGGATGATCGCAAGACCATAGAGCTTCGGCTCGGTGATCTTGAACAGAAAAATCAGCGGAATGAGATAGACGAAGGTCGGCAGCGTCTGCAGCATGTCCAGAACCGGCGTGATAACACGCTGCGCGGTGTCGTTCTTCGACATCAGGATGCCGGTTGGCACCCCGAGGATCGCGCACAGCACGGTGCAGACAAAAATGATCGACAAGGTCTGGACGGCATAGCCGTAATGATCGATGAACAGGAAAAAGGCAAAGCAGCCGGCCACAAAGGCGGTGATCCGCCAGGATTTCGATGAAAACATCGTGCCAACAAGAATGAGCGGTACAAGGCACCACCAGGGCAGCGTCGTGAACAGGGTCAGCGCCCCGTCAAGCGCCCAGGACAGGGGCTGTGTCAGCGGGTCGAGAACCACGCGAAGGGCCGGGCGGATGGCAAGAAAGCCATTTTCAAGCCAGGCGGTGAAATCGCGGGTCTGCGGTATCGAACCGCAAGCTTTGTGAAGATTGTCCAGCGAAGGGAAGGGCACTTCCCACCATGCCGGATCCTCGCCTTTCAACTGGCGCAGCGACATCAGGGTTTTCGCCTTGCCGGCATCGCACCATTCGCGAAGTCCAACAAGATCGAAAGCACTTGAAAAAGCGGACATTGTGCAATCTCCGTTTCGAAATGGCTGCGGCTACAGTTAAGAAAATCGGTGGGCACGATATCTCATCGTGCCCACGATAACTTTTTGAAACTGCCTAGAGGAGCGGCTCCAGCTTCTTTCTGGCATCATCATTGACCCATGACAGAACCATGTCGCCATGGTTGGTCAGGACCCAGGCCGCGACCTCGTCAGCCGACGCACTATTCTCCTCAGCCCAATAAAGCATCGTGCTGACGACATCATTGGGATAGGACATGTTCTTGACGAATTCTGCGACTTCCGGCTCGCGCGCGGCAAACTCGGCGGTCATTGCATTCAGAACAGGTGCCGATGGGAAACCAGAAACACCGATCTTTGCTGGGTCAGCGTCTTGCCGCTGATTGACGGCATGTTGGTCTGGATTGACGGCGCCAATGTCGACCTTTGTCATCTTGTATTTGCCAAGAACCGCGGTCGGGCCCCAGTAATAACCAAACCATGGCTCGTTATCTTCCATCGACGCTGCCAGAGCGGCACCCAGGTTCGCCCCGGATCCATGATCGAAAACTTCAATCCCGTTGGCTTCCAGCTTGTGTACCACCTTTAGATTGTCATTCACGACACGACAGCCCCATCCAACAGGACAGTTGTGGAACATCGCGCCGACCTTATCTGGGTTGGCAAGGATACCGTCGATGGTCGTCAATTCAGGGTGCTTTTCAGCAAGCCAGGTTGGGATCCACCAGCCTTCTTCCCCGCCATTGGCGAAGATGCTGGAGGCGGTGATGACCTTGCCGGCAGATTCCAGCTCACCATAGACCGGTGCCGAGTTACGCCATACCTCCGGCACAATGTCAGGCTGGCCGTTTTCGGCAAGTGATGTTACGGCGGGAATGGTGTCGGTTGGAACAACCGTCACTGTGCAGCCATATCCCTCTTGAAGAACGAAGGTGGCTACTGCTGTAAATGCTTCTCCTGACGCCCATCCCATGGCACCGATGCTGACATCCCCACAATCAGCGTTGGCCGATGAGACATTGATCGAGAGCGCTGCGGCAGCGACCCCGAACAGAGACAGAGTTTTCTTCATGATGGCTTTCCTCCAAATGTTTTTCTGGCCAGTGTCTTTCTGGCCAGTGTCTTTCTGGGCGTTTTTACACGCACAATCACCACAGCCTAATCGGATTCACCCTTGGAACGGAACCCACCTTCGTCACTTTTTATTCCGCACCACCCGTATTTGACCCTGAAAGGCGTTTTTTGCAGTGTTTCAGGGCAGATCGACGGCCATCATGCCAGCTGTTGTCAAAGCCCGCGGCAGGCTTTTAGAGTTATGGATGGGCGAACCAAGATCGCTGGGCGGTTATTGCACGCAGGGTCGGTGCAAGGATTATCATTGCACGGATAGTCATTTTATCGGCGTTGCCCTGACAGGAGATGGAATGAGACTCAACGACCATGAACAGGCGATGCTGGCCGGTGAGATGGGCCCGGCCTGCCAATGGGCGATCGAGCATCAGATGCAGGTCGGCCGGATGTTCGACGCCGCCGACATGGTGCCGGTCAGCCAGGCGCATATGATGGCCGATCCGGAATCGCTTGGTGATGCCGGGGTTGACTTTGTCGAGAGGCTGGCCGCCGGAGGTGCCACCGTCGCGATCCCGATGATCACCGATCCGCGCGGCGTTGATCTCAGTCACTATCTGCCGCTGGGTCAGACCGAGGAGATGGCCGAACTTGAGCGCCGGTTCGTCGCCGCCTGCCGGGCCATGGGTATCATGATGACCGATACCTGTATCAACTACCAGACGATCATGCCGCCGCTGTTTGGCGATCATGTCGCCTATGGTGATACCGGCGTGGTGATCTATTCGAATTCCGTCTGCGGTGCGCGCTCGAACTTCGAAGGCGGGCCATCGGCGCTTGCCGCCGGACTGACCGGCCGCACGCCGCGCTATGGCCTGCATCTCGACCGGAACCGCCGCGCCACAGGGCGTTTTGTCGTTGAGAAACGACCGGCTGATCTGATGGAATGGGGGGTGCTTGGCGCCACCATCGGACGGATGGCAGGAAGCTATTGGGAGGTGCCGGTCATCGAGGGCATTGATGGCGCGCCGACCTCGGACGAGATCAAACATTTCGGTGCCGCCATGGCTAGCTGGGGGTCAACGCCGCTGTTCCATATGGTCGGCGTAACGCCGGAATGCCGCGACCTTGGTGATGTCGAGGCAACAGGGTTGGAGGCGCGGCGTGTCACGGCGGATGACCTGGACGACCTGGGCGCGCCCTTTGGTGCCGCTGGCGAGCCTGTGGATGTCGTAGTCTTCGCCGCCCCGCAGCTCAGCCTTGTCGAAATGGCGCAGGTCGCCGCGCTGTGCCGGGGCCGCCGCCGCGCCGACACAACGGACATGATTGTCTGTACCCCGGCGCAGGTCTATGGCGAAGCGCGCCAACTTGGTTATATCGAGGCGATCGAGAATTTTGGCGGCACCGTTCTGACCGGCACCTGTTTCTATCAGCAATATGCCCGCGAGATCGCCGAGGCGAATGGCTGGTCACGGCTGCTCAGCAATTCGGCGAAGATCGTCAACATTCTTGGTGGTTATGGTTATCGCCCGGCGCTGGCCAGCATGGAGGACTGTGTTGCCTCGGCCGAGGCTGGCACGGTGATTGACAGGAGACCGGCATGACAAAGAGGCTTGCCTGCCATGTCGGCATCGGACCCGTGGTGGAGGGGGTGGCGCTTGTCGCGGATGACAATTTTTCGGCCCGCTATGACCTCGACCGGGTCAATGGCGTGTTCTCGCGCCCCCAGCACAGGCTGTACGGGCAGAGTTACCGCGACGTGATTCTGGTTCTGAACACCGCCAAGGGCGGCGTCGCGACGGCCTGGATGCTGCATGAAATGGTATCGCGCGACATGGCGCCGACCGCGCTGTTGCTGAATAACGCCAACACCATCCTGGCGCAGGGCGCCGCGCTGGCGAACATGGCGATGTGTGACAGGTTCGCCGATGGCGACGTGACCGAACTGATCAGAACGGGTGACATTCTGACGGTCGATCCGGCGGCGGGCCTTGTCACCATCACGGGCCGGGCAGGACAGACTGAATCCACTGTTCACGAGTGATTATTTGGCATTAGCCTCGCATCATGAAGATGAACCCGCAGTATTATCCGTTTCAGGTTGTCGCGCATCGACCGGCCTTTCTTGCCGGCAGTGGCGATCATGCTGGTAAGGGCGCGTTGCCACCGCGGCGCAGATCTACGAAATTGATCTTGGCCGTGATGACAGCCTGCCGATCACCTCATCCTGTTTCTGTCGCCAGCCTGCCGGTCGCTGCAGGCCATGAATTGGCAATCATGATGGCTGATACAATGAATGCCTGTCAGGATACAGGTGTGTCAGGATACAGGTGTGTCAGGATACAGGTGTGTCAGGATACAGGTGTGTCAGAATGAGGCGTGATGAGGGACGGTCAGGAGGAAGACCATGGGCAAGACAGCATCGATGGAGGATTTGTTCGAGGATGGAACGGCTGACGGGTGGCTGAACCTGCCGCGTGCCGGGATTGATTCACTGACCGAGGTGGATATCGGCGTTATCGGCATTGGATCGGCGACACCCTATCCGGTCGGGTCCCTTTGCCATGACGCACCGGATGCCATCCGCGGTGCGCGAAGCTGGCCGACAATCCTTGATCAGCATGATTTCGATCTGTTCGATGCTGTGCCATCGGCCGGTGTGATCCCGGATGGGGTGCGCGCCGCTGATCTTGGCAATCTGGATGTTGCCGCCGACGCCGCGCCCGACATCGCCGCCGAGAATCGCCGCCGCATTCGCCTGGCTATCACGGCCATGCTGGAGGCTGGCGCCGTGCCGTTCGTGCTTGGCGGTGATGATTCGGTGCCAATTCCAGTGCTGAATGCTTATGGCGAATTCGCGGATGGGCCGATCTCGATCCTGCAGATCGACGCGCATATCGACTGGCGGGATGAGGTTGGCGGTGAGAAGCAGGGCCTGTCCAGCAACATGCGTCGCGCCAGTGAGATGGCGCATGTCGGCAGCATTGTCCAGCTGGCGGCGCGCGGCATCGGGTCGGCACGCAAGCAGGAGGTCGAGGCGGCGCTGGATTACGGTGTTGCATTTCACAGCATGCGCCGGCTGCGCGAGGCCGGTGGCATCGACCGCGCCATTGCCGATCTTCCCGAAGGCGTGCCTGTCTATGTCGCGCTCGATGTTGACAGCCTCGACCCGACATTGATGCCGGCTGTCATCGGGGCGGCGCAGGGCGGACTCGATTATTGGCAGATGATGGAAATTTTTGAGGCCATAGCGGCGCGGGCGCCGATCTGCGGCTTCAATATGGTCGAGCTGATGCCGGCACGCGATGTCAACGGGCAGGGGGCGCTGATGGCGTCACGTCTCGGCCTGTCGATGCTGGGGCTGATGGCCCGGCAGATGGCGTCGAACTCCGCCTGAGATTGAGGGACATGACATGACACAGACCCCCCTTAACATCCCTGAGGACGCCGCCGCGCGCCGCGCCGTTGAACCTGTCATCTGCTATCCGAATGACAGCCTTCCCCCACCTGATCTGGGGCTGTACCGCGCCGCCCGCGCGGGTGCGCGCAAGACGGGTGAGGTGCGGGTGCCGCCGCGTGATGCCGCGTGCTTTGCCGTGCCGGCTGGCGGGTTCTTCCGCATCAGTTCGGTCGAGGGGCCGCAGGTCGGTGATCTCAATCTGTGGCATGCCGGTAATCTCGACGAGACGTTCTTTTCCGGCAAGACCCGTGCCATTCATGGCACGCATGTGACCACCGGCGAGCGGCTGTGGTCCTGCCTGCCCTTCCTGCGGCCGATGGCGACAATTACCGAGGACACGCTGAACTGGTACGGAATCGATGCGTTCGGTGGTTCCGTGCATGATGTCATCGGCACACGGTGCGACCCCTATACGCATCATCTGCTGTCGGGCGATCACTATCATTATTGTTGTCATTCGAACCTGTCGCGGGCGCTGGCACAGCATACCGGACGGCCCCTCGAGGAGATCGAGATGCAGGTCCATGATGTGATGAATGTATTCATGTGTACCGGGTTTACGCGCGACACCGGCCAGTATTTCATGAAGGCAAGTCCGGTCCGCCCCGGTGATTACATCGAATTTTTTGCCGAGATAGACCTGACCGGGGCGCTCTCGGCCTGTCCTGGCGGTGATTGCTCGACAACGCATTCAAGCGACGTTGCCAGCTGTCATCCGCTGCTGGTCGAGATCTTCACACCGGCGGAGGGTGCGCTTGCCGGCTGGCAGCCGGCAGCGGTGAATACCTATAATCGCGATCATGGCCGCGATCATGGCCGCTAGGTGAAGTTCGGTCAGGCGGTTGCCGGGCGGCGCATCGCGTGGAAGGCGATCACCCCGCCGGCAGCAAGGGCCGCGCTGACATAGATAAACTCATGGCGCATCATCAACAGCACCGCGAGCCCCAACCTGATGCCGACCTCGGCAAGGCTAAGCTGCCGACGATCAAATTGGGACAGCGCACTGGAGACAAGATAGAGCGCCAGCACCAGACGCGCCAGCACCAGCGCGAGGCCCGGCAGGTCGATCGTGCCGTCATAGCCGGCAAGATAAACAATACCGCCTGAGGCCGATGCGGCGGCGTCGATCACCGCGTCATCAATCAGCAGGATCTCCGGGTAGAGTGCGAAGACAAACGGGATCACGAACATCACGATACCCGATTTCACGGCCGAGAACCCTGTCGCCATGGGCTCGGCCTTGGTGATGCTGGCGGCGGCAAAGGCGGCAAGCGCCACGGGCGGCGTGATGGCGCTGGCGACGGCAAAGTAGAAAATGAACATATGCGCCGTGAAGACCGAAATCCCGAGACCGGCCAGAACCGGCCCCAGCAGCAGGGCAACATTGATATAGGCTGGAACAGCCGGCATCCCCATGCCAAGCAGGATCGCCATCAGCATGGTCAGCATAAGGGCGATCAACTGGAAGAGCGTCGAGCCGCCCCGGCCAAGTTCGAGCGCCTGCAGCCACCCCAGCACGTCAAGCGAGATGAAGGTCGGCAGGCCGGTGAACTGAAGGCAGAAGTCAATGATCGAGACGGCCAGGAACATCAGATAGAGGGTCGAGATCAGAATGCCGGCATTCGACAGCGCGTCGATCACCTTCATCGGCCGCGCCCGGACTTCGGGGTCGACGAACAACAACCCGAGAAGCAGTATCACGGCGTACCAGCCGGCGCTACCGGCGTCGCCTGCGGCGTTGCGGATCAATTCCTGAATCCAGGAATAGCTTGTCACCTGGCAACCGGCCTCTGTGATGATCCTCTCAGTACCCATCATCGCGCCAAACATGCCGCAGCCGATGGCTTCCTTCTTGGTCAGCAGCAACAGCAGGATCAGCAGGATCGGGCCGAAGATCATCACAAGGTTCAGGATGTCCTGCCGGTCGAGTCGCATGTCATCGGTCATCTGGCCGATGGCCTGAATATTCTGCTTCCGCGACTGGAAGATCACCGACAGGAACAGGCAGAAGAAATAGGCCAGTGCCGGTATTGCCGCCGCGATGATGACATCGGAATAGGGAACGCCGGTCAGCGAGGCGAGAACAAAGGCGGCAACCCCCATCACCGGCGGCATGACCGAACCGCCCGACGAGGCGGCGGCCTCGACCCCGCCGGCAAAAACCTTGGAAAAGCCGCGCTTCAGCATCATGGGGATGGTCAGCACGCCGGTCGACAGAACATTGACAATCGGGCCACCGGAAATGGTGCCGAACATCGCCGAGGATACGACTGCGGCATGCGCCGGCCCGCCCCGCAAATGGCGCGTCCAGCGGAAAGCAAGCTTGATCAGCGAGCGCCCACCGGCCGAGCTGCCGAACAGCGAGCCGAGAACAAGATAGGGGAAGATGGTGTTCAGGATAATGTCCATGAACCTGCCAAGCAGGCCCGAGGAATTGTTCACCAGAATGTCATGGACGCGGGGCCGGCCGTCGGCCAGCATGCGCGGCTCGCCGGCCAGCTTGGTCATCAGATATTTGTTGATGTCATCAGGGCCGTGGAAATACCAGACAAGAACGGTGATGATGGTGTAGGCCGCGATCATGATCGCCACCAGAACAAGCGGCAACCCCCAGACCTTGATGTTGTAGGACAGGAACACGACAATCGCGAGGCCGACAATCAAGACCAGCCAGCCGCCGGTATTGTTGACGCATTTCGGGTCGTCGATGGTGGTTGGCGGCTCCATCCCCAGAAGCTCGGCAAGCTCACGCTCGGCCTGCAGGCTTTCGGCGATCAGGCGCGCCCGGTCGCCGGTAATCTGGTCGATCAGGCAGATCGCCTCGATCTCGACGAAATAGGTAATCGAGATGGTCGCCGCCATCAGCACCAGCGCCAGATCCATGAACAGGCCGAAGCGACGTCGCCAGACCGAGGCATCGGCCCAGCTTCGCCACATCGAATGTTTGAGCGCGACGATCAGCATCATCAGCGCGAAAAAGGCCGGATAAAACCATTCAAAGGGAAACTTGCGGAAGGTCAGCCCCTGCACGCCGGTCAATGAGGCGGCAAGGTCGTCATAGCCGGGAATCCCCGGTGTCATGTTGATCAGTCCGAAGATGACCATCGCCACCGTCAGCCAATAGACAAGCTTCATGCCAAAATCCTGTTCTGCAGGATTTTGCCTCACTGGATTTTGCCTCACTGGCGATTCCGGACGGGTATTGGTCATGCGCGGGTGCCCTGCAAACTAAGGAAAGGGCGTCGGCAGCCCTGCCGACGCCGCTATATTATGGCAGCTTATTTGGCGCAGGCCGGGATGCTGTGACCGGCTTCCTCCCAGGCCGCGACGGCGCCGGGATGGTACTTCAGCGGGTTCAGGCCGCACATGTCGGTCAGGGCGATATCGGTCTCGCCATGCCATGAGTTCGGCATGAACGGGGCCTTTGCGTGATAGACATCCTTGAGGCCGTCAAGAAACGCCTTGGTCAGCGCCTTGGCGGTGTCGAAATCCATCGAGCTGTTGACAAGCTCGCCGCCAACCGTGCCCGGGCAGCGGAAGTTATCATCCTCGGACACCACCGAAACGCCGCTCTTCCATCCCATATCGGAGATTGGCAGGGTCACGGCGACGGTGCCGGGACGCTTGGTGAACTTGCCAAAGGATTCTCCCTCGAAGCTATCCTTCGGCATCGACCACATGGTCATGTCACCGGACGCCATGGCGGCCGTCATCCGGCCATCGGGGAAGCTGACAGGCAGAACAAAGGCATCTGCAGAGCCATCCTGGATGGTCTTCACCGCCTGGCCCCAGTTCACCTGGATGCCGGTATAATCCTTCTTGTCCTCAAGGCCGGTCACCAGACGCACAAGATCGCGGGCGTTGGTCAGCGCCGCGCCGCGCGGCGGGCCGTTGAAGATGCGCGCGTCCTTGATGCCGTCATAGCCCGGGAAATTACTGCTGTCATAGGCATAGAGAGCCTGGCAGGCGATCCGATAGGTGTAGAGAACCCGCAGCTTGCCGGTCAGCTCGGCACCCTTTTCCTTGCCAACCTTGGCATAGGGGCCGACAGCGCGCGACATCAGGAAGGGCAGCACAAACGGCGCTGCGGCGATATCGGACTTGCCTTCGGCAACGTTCTGCACGGAATTGGTCAGTGTCTGGCCGGTGGTGACCTGAATGTCGGCCACATTGTATTTGGCGGCAACCTCGGAAAGCGAGATGACCGACACGCCCGGGGCGCTGTTCGGTGATGCTGTTTCGGCGGTCAGGTTGACCTGAGCCTGTGCCGACATGGCGAGGCCGATGATGGCGGCAGCGCCGGTAACTGCAAAAAACTTCGACATGAATTCCTCCCTGAAGTGCCCGGTTGTTTCCGGGCGTTCTGTAATGACCTGCCTGTTCACAGCAGGCATTTGCAGAGTTCATGTTGGCTGGTGATGCGGCGTTAGGCAAGCACGCATTGACAGCCTAGCCTAACGGCACCAACCGCAGGTCGAACTCGGCCAGCAGGAACGGTTCTGTCACCGCGCCACTCAGTGCATAGCCGTCGGGAAAGGATTCGGGTGGGTGTGGTTCATATTTCATCACCAGATCGCCGCGCACGCCGAACACCGTATCCTGATCAAGATAGGGGTCGTCATCGGGAAAGATTTCCGTCACCAGCGGCCGGAATCCCGGTGCCTTGACGATGTAATGAAGATGTGACGGCCGCCAGGGGTGGCGGCCGGTGGCGCGCAGGATATCGCCGACAGGCCCGTCGGTCGGGACGGTATAGCTGACAGGCTTCACCGTGGTGAAACCATAGCGCCCGTCCGGGCCGGTGGTCTGGATGCCGTGGAAGGAATAGGTATCCTGTTCCTCATCCTGGCTTGAATAGAGGCCGTTTGGCGCGGTCTGCCAGATATCAATCTCCGCCCCCTCGATCGGGGTGCCGGCGGTATCGGTGACGGTGCCGCAGGCCAGCAGCACCTCGCCGTCATAATGGCGCTTCATGTCGCCGCCAAGGGCCAGCGGTGGCGAGCCGGAAACATGGAACGGCCCCAGCACGCTGGAGGAGGTGCCGGCGGTGCTGGAATGCAGCATGTCGACAAGCGAGGACAGCCCCAGAACGTCTGACAGCAGCACGAATTCATGACGCGTCTCGTCGGAAATCCGGCCAGCCGCCTCAAGGAATTCGATCCCCTGTTGCCATTCGCCATGGGTCAGGTTCACGTCCCGTGCAAAGGCGTGGAGATGCGTCGCAAGGCTCTGCATGATCTCACGCATGCGCGGGTCGGTATCGGCCCCGAAATACCCCATGAAGACATCGGTGATGTTGTCGGCGGTAACATTGCGCATTGTGAAACTCCCTAATAAATTCCCACGGAGAATCCTCATGGATAATCCTCATGAATAATCCGCGTGGCCGCGTTGCCGGTCTGCGCTGGCATCATGGATCAAGATTAGGCCAACCTCGTTGATTTCGGCCAGAACAAAATCTGGTGCCTGCTGTTGAGAGAGGACTGTCGATGACCTTGGTCTATTGCTGGCATGGGGTGAGACCGTTACAGTCGGCACTTTGCAATGCGGGGCGATGTCATGCTGATTCTCTATCACGGTGCCAATTCCGTCTGTTCCATCAAGGTGCGGATCGTGCTGGCGGAAAAGGCGCTGGAATGGGAGGGGCGACATATCGACCTACCAAAGGGCGAACAGTTCCATCCCGATTTTCTGAAGGTCAATCCGCGTGCCATCGTGCCAGTGCTGGACCATGATGGGGAGTTGATCCACGAATCAAGCGTCATCAGCGAATATCTTGACGGGTTGTCTGCACATAACAGGCTGTTGCCAGGCGATCCGGTGGCGCAGGCGCGGACCCGGATCTGGGGGCTGAACACGCTGGAATATCATGACAGTGTGAACACGCTGACATTCTCCAGCTATCAGCGGCAGATGCTGATGGCGAAATCGCCAGAGGAGTTGCAGGCGCGCTGGGACGCGATGCCGGATAAGATCAGGGTGCGCAAGACCCTCGATCTGATGGCGCATGGCGCACAGTCCGATTATGTGCCGGTGGCGCTGTCGCGGCTGCAGCGCATGTGTGCCGAGATGGAAGATCAGCTTGCCGTGCATGACTGGTTGATGGGGCCTGATTACGGCCTCGCAGACGCGCTGGTCACCGCCTACTTCTTCCGCCTCGAATGTATCGGGCTGGCACGGTTGTGGGAGTCACGATTCCCGCGCGTGACCGACTGGTATGCGCGGATCTGTGAGCGCCCCTCGCTGGCGGCGGCGACAGCGCCCTGGCTGGATGAGGCGGCCATCGACAAGATCAGGCAGGTCGGCCGCAAGACCTTTATCGAGGATGCCGATTTCCCGGATTATCTCTAGGCCGGTCTTTTACCTCAGGCCGGTCTTTTACTTCCATTTGCCCTATTTCCATTTGATCGAGCATCCCATCGATGCCGTCTGCTCGGCCGGTCCGGTGCCGGTCCGTGCCACCTGCCGCATTGCCATCAGCAATTCGGCCGTGCGGTGGCTGGCATCTCCGCGCGCGGCATCATCCAACCGGCCGCGATATTGCAATTCACCGG
The DNA here is from genome assembly GCA_965657415.1 of Puniceispirillaceae bacterium (SeqCode). Classification (GTDB taxonomy): domain Bacteria; phylum Pseudomonadota; class Alphaproteobacteria; order Puniceispirillales; family Puniceispirillaceae; genus UBA8309. Next base: position 66,574 of record CBFHNZ010000003.1, read on the forward strand.
CGGCGTTCAGGCCAAAGAAATCGGGCGTGCAGATAGCACCCCAGGCGCGCGCCACTTCCTGCGTCTCGTCGATCAGATAGGGAAAGCCGAAACCATGCCGGATCGCAAAGTCGCGCATCCTTGGCGGGCTGTCATCGGGGTGTGTTGCGTAATTATTCGGCATGATGGCCACGGTGTTGATGCCGTCCTCTTGCAATGCTGCCGCGTCGGCGACAAGCCGGTCGATCACCGCTTTGACATAGGGGCAGTGATTGCAGATGAAGGCGACGAGCAGGCCGTTCTCGCCCATCAGACTGTCCTGACTGTGGCTGGCACCGTCAGCGTCGGACAGGGTGAAGGCCGGTGCCTTCCAGCCGAAATCGCAGATCGGGGTGTCAAGCAGCATGTCGTCCTCCATCTTTATCGGTCGCAGGTAAGCATCCCCGCAATCTTTCGCAAGCCTGGTGCCGGGTTTGTGACCTGCCTACAGCGTTACCGCCATGCCGGTGCGCGCCGATTCCTGTGCCGCCTGGCCCATGCGCACCGCCCAGATTCCGTCATCCAACCCGACCTCGACCTGCCCGTCACCGCGCACCACCTGAAGGAACTTCTGATGCTGGTGATAGGTCGACCCGTTATGGTCGCCGGCGGCAAGGATGGTGGCATCCACCGGCACCTCGGTTGTCACCGGGGCGCAGGGATGGCGCGGGCTTTCGACGATATGCGGGACCGGGCGCCGGTCCTCGGGCCCGGACCAGAACCTCGCCGGACCGGGGATTTTGACTTCCAGCTTGCCGTCCGGCCCAATGGCATGAACCATTTCCTGATATTCCGATCCTTCGGCGAACATCGACAACTCCAGCATCGCCCGTGCGCCATTTGCGAAATCGACGATGACATAGCCGCAATCCCAGATATCGGGCGCCGCGCCGTCATAGCGCTCATCACGATGGTTCACCTCCTGCCCGCCACTGGCCATGATGCGGACCGGATCGGCGCCCAGGATCAGCCGCATGAGGTCGAAGAAGTGACAACATTTCTCGACATAGGTACCACCGGAATTCGCATTGAACCGGTTCCAGTTGCCGACCTTGCCAAGGAAGGGATAACGGTGTTCGACAATGCTCAGCATCCGGATGCCGCCCGTCGCTGCGCCGACCTGTTCAAGGAAGTGCTGCATCGGCGGCATGTAGCGATACTCCATCGCTACCCAGACCGGGGCCGCATAGCTGTCGCGGAACGCCCTGATGGCAGCAAGGTCAGCGGGATCGGTGAAAAGCGGCTTTTCAACCAGAATCGGCAGGCTGACAGCATTCGCAATCATCTGTAGCTGTCCGGTGTGGCAATGATTTGGGCTGGCAATCAGAAGGCAGTCCAGCCGGTCATGCGCCAGCAGCGCTTCGACACTGTCGACCAGTGTGGCACCTGGCGCGGCGGCGGCGGCGGCGGCGGCCATCTCCGGGTCAGGCTCAAAAATGACGCTGGCAGCGGCATCCTGCATTAATGCGATATTGGCCAGATGTTCGCGGCCCATCATGCCGCAGCCGATCACCCCATAATGAACTGTCATATCATTCCGTCCTGTTGCTGCCTCTGGCATTTGTGTCTTTTTGGCATTTGTGTCTTTCTGGCGCTATATGTCAGGCGCTGTTTGTCTGGCCCTGTCTGGCGATAAAACGCGCCGTGGCCGGGTCGAACCAGTTGCGCGAGAATTCAACCCGCTGGTCATGCTGTGACCAGCCATATCTTTCCACATATCCGACGATCGATCCTGCCGGCAATGGAAATTGATCCACTGTCCAGGCCGGAAGCTCTGCCAGCGCCACGCGATCCTCGGTGCGGGTGATCCACAGACCAAGCTCTTCACGATAGAACTGGTAGAGCGATTGCGAGACCCTCGCCGGGTTGATGTTGTCGGCGGCTGCGCCATCAAGCCAGATTTCCTCAATCGCCATCGGAATATTGTCGAGAAAGCGAAGCCGGCGGAACCGATAGCCGTCATTGCCGGTGCCGAATGCCGGCAGGTCGACTGGCTTGCGCATCCTCTCGCATGACAGCAGCCGCGCCGAGGGCAGACCGCCGCCATCTGGCCGTTCCAGCCTGAACAGCGAATAGAGCGAGGCCGCGCGACCGCTGCGGCGGATATAGTTGCCTGATCCCTGACGCCGGTCGAGATGCCCCATTTCAGTCAGGCGGGCCAGAGACTTGCGGAGCGTTCCAACCGCAACGCCGTGCTGATGTGCCATTTCACGCTCGGGCGGCAGGCGTTGTCCTTCGGTCAGCAGGCCGGCCTCTATCTGCCGCGCGACAAGCTCGGCAATCTGAATATAGACCGGCAGCGCGCCCTGTTCAGAGATCGAGGATTCTTCGTTCATAATGCCAAATTGATACACCATTGATTAATATCTTGATAGGTGCTTCCATTGGCGCTGACAAGAGGTGAGATATGACAGTTGTTCCCATCACAAGTTCGGACCTCGACGCGGCGGAGATCAGTTTCTTCTCGGCGCTCTGTTCGGACGATTTCCAGCATCTTGGTGTGCCGGATGGTGCGCTGCGGTCAAGCTGGGCACATTGCTCGGAAATTGTGAGGCGCGCCGAATCCAGCGGTTTCCGGAACATCCTGTGCCCGTCTTCCTATCAGGTCGGGCAGGATACATTGTCCTTTGTTGCCGGCTGTGCGCCGATTACCAGCAAGATGAACCTTTTGGCGGCCGTCAGGTGCGGTGAGATGCAGCCGATCATGCTGGCGCGGACAATCGCGACGCTGGATCACATGCTGGAAGGCCGCCTGACAATCAACATCATCAGCTCCGACTTCCCCGGCCAGACCGATGACAGCGCCTATCGGTATCAGCGCTCACGCGAGGTGGTCGAGATTCTGAAACAGGCATGGACGCAGGATGAGATCAATTATGACGGCGAGATCTACCAATTCGCCGGCCTGACCGCCGACCCGGCAAAGCCTTATCAGCAGAATGGCGGCCCGCTATTGTATTTCGGCGGTTATTCGCCGGCCGCGGTCGAGCTGTGCGCGCAGCATTGCGATGTCTATCTGATGTGGCCGGAATCGCGTGAGGATCTGGCGGCGCGGATGACAACGGTGAATGAACGCGCGGCGGCGCATGGCCGGACGCTGGATTACGGGCTTCGCGTTCATATGATTGTCCGCGAAACGGAAGTCGAGGCCCGCGAATATGCGGAGGAGCTTGTCTCGAAACTGGATGACGAGGCCGGTCGCGCGATTCGCGAACGCGCGCTCGACAGCACGTCGCTTGGTGTGGCGCGCCAGGCCCGTAACCGCGAACTTGCCGATATGGAAGGCTTTATCGAGCCGCATCTGTGGACCGGTGTCGGTCGCGCGCGGTCGGGGTGCGGCGCGGCGCTCGTCGGCTCGGCCGACCAGATCCTGTCCGAGATTGAGAGCTATCAGAAGATGGGTATGCGAAGCTTTATCTTTTCCGGCTATCCGCATCTGGACGAATGCGATTACATTGGCAAGCTTGTCTTGCCGGAAGTGAATACCTGTTCACTGCCACATGAATATGGGCGCGTGCCGGCATCAACGCCGGCAACACCGCTTGGCGTAGGAGAAAGAGCCTGATGGAACGTGTTGGCCTCGATGATGATGTGTCCCTGTCCCGCATTGTCTATGGCATGTGGCGGCTTGGCGATGATTCCGACATCTCGCCGGCGCATGTCCAGGCGAAGATCGAATCCTGTCTTGCCCAGGGCATCACGACAATGGACCAGGCCGCCATCTATGGCGGTTTCATGGCTGAGGAGATCTTTGGCGATGCGCTTCGTGTCGCGCCGGCGCTGAAGGACAGGATCGAGATTGTCACCAAATGCGACATCGTCGCACCGGTTGGCCGGCATGCGGCGGCGCGGGTAAAACATTATGACACCAGCCGGGCGCATATCACCCAATCGGTCGAAACCAGCCTGCGCCTGATGGGAATCGAGGCCATCGACCTGCTGTTGATCCACCGGCCGGACCCGCTGATGGATCACCATGAGACCGGCGCCACCCTCGATGACCTGGTGACATCGGGCAAGGTGCGCAGCGTCGGTGTCTCGAATTTCCGCCCCTGGGACTGGGATCTGCTGCAGTCGGCGATGACAACACGGCTTGTGACCAACCAGATCGAAGTCAGCGTTCTGGCACACCACCCCTTCACCAATGGCGATATTGCCTTCCTGCAGCGTCATGGCATCCCGCCGATGGCCTGGTCGCCGCTCGCCGGCGGGGCACTTTTCGCGCCGGAGAACAAAGCCATGCATGACAGTCTGGCCGCCATCGCGGCGCGCTATGACAGTGACGTGACTTCGCTTGTCGTGGCGTGGTTGATGGCGCATCCGGCGCGGATCATGCCGGTGATGGGCACCAACAGCCTGGAGCGCATTGCCAGGTTCGGGGCGGCTGCCGAAATCAGCATCGATCGCGAAACCTGGTATGAAATCTACACCATCGCCCTTGGCGAAGAGGTAGCCTAGCAAATCTTTGGGAGAGTTCGGGTTGTGTCACCTTCAAACAACCGCGCCATGGCGCGCTGCAACGGATTGTGAGATCTGATGGATTTTCTGTTGATCATCCTGCGGCCCCTGCAATGGCTGAATGATGTGACCGGACGCGTCGGGCGGTGGCTGTCGATTGGTGCGATCGCGATCATGGTGGCAGTGATCCTTTTACAGGTTTTCTGCCGCTACATCCTGAACAACGCGCTTCCCTGGCCAGATGAGGCAGCGCGTTTCATGATGTTGTGGCTGACCGGCCTGATGGCACCGGTTGCCTTTCGCCATGGCGGTATGGTGGCAATCACCGGGATTCTCGAATTGTTGCCGCGCCAACTTGTTTCGGTGATGTCGCTGCTGCTTCTGGTGATATCGCTGATGGTGCTGGTGGTTGGGGCGCAGCTTGGTCTCAAACATGTTGATTCCGGATGGCTGTTCGCCAGTTCCTCGCTGAAATTGCCGTTGTTTCTGGTTGGCATGAAATCGGTGAAGATCAAGCTTGCCTGGATGTATATGTCGGTTCTGACGGGCGTCTGTCTGATGATCCTCGTGAATATCGAGTTGATCCTGCGCTCGCTGGTGACGGCGCTTGGCGGGGCGGACAGGTTGCGGCCAGTGCAGATCGGCAGCCAGCAGACAGCGGGGGCTGAGTGATGCTGATCTGGTTCCTGCCGGCATTCCTTATATTCCTGCTTCTCGGTCTGCCGGTGTTCTTTGCCCTGCTGGCCGCGCCCGGGATGCTGCTGTGGCTAAACGGGCAGGAACGCGACATCACGCTGCTTTACCGCAATGTCTATAATGGCATGGACAGCTTCCCGCTGATGGCGATCCCGTTCTTCATGCTGGCCGGTGAATTGATGAATCGCGGTGGCATTACGGCGCGTCTGGTTGAATTCGCGCAGGCCATGATGGGCCATTTCCGTGGCGGCCTTGCGCATGTCAATGTGCTGTCCTCGATGTTGTTTGCCGGCCTGTCGGGATCAGCGGTTGCCGATACATCCGCGATCGGGTCGATGTTGATCCCGGCGATGGAGAAACAGGGTTATTCGCGCCGGTTTTCGGCTGCGATCACGGCTGCCAGCTCGGTGATTGGCCCGATCATCCCACCATCGGGGATCATGATCATCTATGCCTATGTGATGGGGGAAAGCGTCGCTGCCCTGTTCCTGGCTGGCATCGTGCCGGGTATTCTGGTTGGCGTGGGTCTGATGGTGGTGGTGTCCTGGATGGCGGACCGGTATGATTTTCCTGTGGCAACGCGGCGCTACAGCTGGCCGGAGCGTGGCAAGGCCAGTCTGAAGGCGTTTTTCCCACTGATGACGCCGGTGATCATTCTGGGCGGCATACTTGGCGGTGTATTTACCCCGACCGAGGCAGCGGCGGTCGCGGTCGGCTATGCCATTTTCATCGGCCTGTTTGTGATGAAGTCGCTTCGCCTTGCCGATCTGCCGGATGTCCTGGCGCGGGCCGCCACCACATCGGCGGTGGTGCTGCTGCTGGTCGGCGCGGCGATGGCCTTCAAGACAGTGGTCAGCCTCAGCCACGCGCCGGAAACGCTGGCCGCGATGATCCTGTCGATCACCGACAATCCGCTGATCCTGCTGTTTCTGATCAATATCTTGCTGTTCATCGTCGGGATGTTTCTCGACGCCGGACCGGCGATCATCATCCTCGGGCCGATTCTGGGTCCGATTTTCGTCAGCATGGGGATCGACCCTGTGCATTTTGCTATCATTATGAGCGTGAATCTGACGGTGGGGCTTGCCACGCCCCCTATGGGCTTGGTGCTTTTTGTAGCATCATCCGTGTCGGGAGAACGTGTGGAAAGTATCGCGCGCGCCATCATACCATTCCTGTTGGTTGAGATTGCGACGATCTTCCTCATTACCTATGTCCCGGCAATTTCAATGACAATACCCAGACTGACCGGGTTTGTTGACTGACCTTAACGCATAACCATCAGGAGGACCCACATGCTTAAAAGGTTATTTTCCACGCTGCTCGTTGCAGCCATGATGGCCGGAGCTTCGCTCACGGCCTACGCGGCGGATTACACAATCCGGGCAACCGCGAACTCGAATGAGAATGACGAAGACTATGATGGTCTGATCGTTTTCAAGAACTATGTCGAGAGTGCGTCGAACGGGGCCATTGAGGTCGAACTGTTCATCGGCACGCAGCTTTGCTCAAAGGGCGCCGAATGCCTGCAGGGTGTCGCTGACGGCTCGATTGATGTCTATATCTCAACCTCGGGTGGTGCCGCCGGCATCTTCCCCTATGTTCAGGTTCTCGACCTGCCCTATCTGATGGCTGACGACCGGGTGGCCGAACATGTTCTGTCGGGCGATTTCACCCGCACCATGCGGTCAATGGCACTGGATGATTCCGGTGGCAAGATCCGCCTTATGACAGTCGGCAACACGGGCGGCTGGCGTAACTTTGCCAACACGCAGCGCCGTATCCAGAACCCGTCTGACATGGAAGGTTTGAAGATCCGGACGGTTGTCGCCGACCTGCCACAGGAACTTGTCCGGGCGCTTGGCGCATCGCCGACCCCGATTCCGTGGCCAGAGCTGTTCACCAGTTTCCAGACCGGCGTTGTCGAGGGATCTAAGAACGGGATCACCGACATCATGGGTATGAAGTATCCCGATGCTGGCCTGAAATATGTCACGCTCGACGGCCATGCCTATATGGGTGCGCTGTGGTGGATGAACAACGACAAGTTCACCGGCATGCCAGAAGGTCTGCGCCGTGTCGTGGTTGATGGTTTTGCGCAGCTGCAACAGGCAACCTTTGCCTCGCCAAAGCGTAAATCCATCCAGGCATATGCCGATTTTGTCGCCGGTGGTGGTGATCTTTATGTGCCGACCCCGGCTGAAAAGGCGGCTTTCAAGGATGCTGCGGCCCCGGTCTATGACTGGTTCAAGGCCAATGTCGATGGCGGCGAGAAGATTTTCAACGCCCTGACATCGGCGGTTGCAGACGCCGAAGCCGACATCAATGCTGGTCGCAGCAAGGACCTGATGTAAGCAAGGGGCCCGAAATACGGACCGGGCGGGCGATATTCGCCCGGTCCTTGTAAAGGTCTGTCTGTCTGAAGCTTTGTCTATCTGCAAATATATCTATCTGAATGGATAGAGCCACACCCGGTAATCATCGATCAGCACATGCGCTTTCTCAATTTGCTCCGGCGTCATTTTCTTGATCACTTCTTCCTGGCTGATCGCGGCATCGGGATCGCCGCCGATCGCCGACAGCACATACCACATATAGGCCCGGACAAGATCGGGTTCCGGCATGCCAAGCCCGACCTCATAGTACCAGCCGACGCCGGACTGCGCGCCGGGGTGACCCTTCATCGCCGAGCGCAGGTACCATTCAAAGGCGCGGGCGTAATCCTGTTCAACGCCAAGCCCCATGGCGTACATCACGCCGATCAGCTCCTCAGCATCGGCGTTGCCAGAGCGCGCCGCCGGCCACAATTCATTCATCGCCTCGGCAAAGCGGTTTGCCTCCATCAGGTCCCGCGCATGTTCGATTTCGGCAAGCGCAGGCGCGCCGCCAAGGCAGAGCCTGGCGGCAATCAGCAGGGTGAAGAGATGGGTGGTATATTTTGTCATCTGATCTTGCTTCTGTGTCTTGTCATGACCGGCCCTGCGGCGGCGGCACCATTCCCGGAACCATTGACCGATTCCGACTATCATAGCTTTTCACCGGCCCGCGCCAAGATCGGACAGTTGCTTTTCTATGACAAGATATTGTCCGGCAACCGCAACATTTCCTGCGGCACCTGTCACCACCACAGGTTTGGAGGTGCGGACGGCCTGTCGCTTGGCATCGGTGAGGGCGGTGTCGGGGTTGGTCCGCAACGGCATCCCGGCACCGGCGAATCGCGGATCAAGAAACGTGTACCGCGGAACGCCAGTGCGCTGTGGAACCTGGGTGCCAGAACGTTCACCGTGCTGTTCCATGACGGACGGTTGGCGATTGCCGATGATTTTGACAACGGCTTTAACACGCCGGCCGAGGAATGGCTGCCGCACGGTCTTGAGACGGTGCTGGGAACACAGGCCATTTTCCCGATGACCGCGCAGTTCGAAATGGCTGGCAACCCGAAGGAGAATGAGGTCGCCGGCGCGCTTCACGACCGGATTGACGCGGTCTGGCCAATTCTTGCAAAGCGGGTGCGCGTGATCCCCGAATATGGCGAGATGTTTGTCGAGACGTTTGACAATATCGACAGTGCGGAGGATGTCACCATCAGCCATATCGGCGAGGCGCTGGCGGCCTTTATCGCGCTTGAATTCAGGTCGAACGACGCGCCGTTTGATGCCTTTATTGCTGGTGATAAGACGGCCCTTTCAGAGCGCCAGCAAGAAGGTGCGACGCTGTTCTATGGCAAGGCGGGGTGCGCTGGATGCCATAGTGGGCCGCTGCTGACCGATCAGAAGTTTCATGCGCTGGCGATCCCGCCTTTCGGGCCCGGCCGCACGCGCCGGTTCGACCCCTATACCCGCGATGTCGGGCGCATGGGAGAGACCGATGACCTGGCGGACGCGTATCGGTTCCGCACGCCCTCGCTTCGCAATGTGGCACTGACCGCACCCTACGGCCATAATGGCGCCTATCCGACTCTGGAGGGAATTATCAGGCATCATCTGGACCCGCTGGCCGGGCTTGACCGCTGGCGACCGGATATGGCGAACCTGCCCGATGCGCCATGGCTTGAGGCAATTGATTTCGTCGTCTGGCAGGACCGCCTGGAAATGGACCGGTTCCGGCGTCGGGTCGACATCACACCGAAAAAGCTGAGTGATGGCGAGGTTGCGGCGCTGGTCGACTTCATGGATGCGCTCACCGGGCGTTCGGCGCAATCACTGCCGCTGGGGATTCCGGACCGTGTACCCTCCGGTCTGCCGGTCGACCGGTAATCCCCATTCCTCACGCCTGCAGCAGGGTGTAGATCTGCCGCCAGCGTTGGTGTGCGTCTCCCAACGCATCGGCCAGTGTTGGATCGGGATGAAACGTCCTCTGGATCGCCGGCTTGTGGCAGACATCACCGGCGTTGGCCCCGTCTGCCATCATGCCCAGCCGCGCCGCGCCAAGCGCCGCGCCGAAATCGCCATCCGCCGGCAGATCAATCGGAATGCCCGTCATCGCTGCGATATATCCCAGCCAGGTCTCGTTCTTCGCGCCGCCGCCAGTCGCCAGCAATCTTGTCGGCGCGGCCCCGGCCTCGCGCAGAACACTGGTCGCGTCGGCAATCGCAAAGCCCACCCCCTGCAGCACGGCACGGGTCATCTCGCCCCGCCCGTGATCGCGCGCCAGGCCGAAAAACCCGCCCCGCGCAGAGGCGTCATTATGCGGTGTGCGTTCCCCCGACAGATAGGGATGGAACATCAGGTCGGTGGCGGCAAGGTCGGTGGTGGCAAGATCGCGCATCAAGGTCCCCGCATCGGCCCCGGTGATCTCGCACAGCCAGGACACGCAGTCGCTTGCCGCGAGAATCACCCCCATCTGATGCCAGGTGTCGGGGAGTGCGTGGCAAAAAGCATGCGCACCGCTCTCTGCTGCCGGGGCAAAACTGTCAGTGACGGTGAACACAACACCCGAGGTGCCAAGCGACAGGAAGCTGTCCCCCGGCGTGACGGTACCAAGCCCGACCGCCGCCGCCGCATTGTCACCGCCACCACCGGCAACCACCGGTCGGCCGTTGATCCCCCAATCCCGGGCGATCTCGGCGCGAAGCTGTCCCGAAACCGCGTTGCCCTCGACAAGGCGCGGCATCTGGGTGCGGTCAAGATCGCACAGGCCAAGAAGCGTGTCGGACCAATTCCGCGCTGCCACATCAAGCCATAGCGTGCCGGCCGCATCCGACATCTCGGACACCGCCTCGCCGGTCATGCGAAGGCGCAGATAGTCCTTCGGCAGTAGGATCATCATCGTGGCGGCGAACAATGCCGCTTCGGCCTCGGCCATCCAGACCGCCTTTGGCGCGGTGAATCCCGGCATGACGGCGTTGCCGCCAATGGCCCGGAATTCGGCATGGCATGCATCAAGGTTGGTGGCCTGCGACGCGGCGCGCGTATCGTTCCACAATATTGCAGGCCGAAGTGGCCGCATGGCCAAATCCAGCGCCGTCAACCCGTGCATCTGACCCGACAAGCCGATGGCCGTCACCGCGGCAAGTTCCTTTGGGTGGGTGCGTTTGAGCTGGCACACCGCCATATCGGCTGCCTGCCACCATGTCTCAGGGTCCTGTTCTGACCAACCTTGATGTGGGCGGCTGACGGCAAGTGGCGCCGACTGGCTGGCGATGGCGAGGCCGTCGGCATCGACAAGCAGTGCCTTAACCGCCGACGTGCCGAGATCAATGCCAAGAAACATAGCGCTCTCCTGTAAACAGATGGCCATCATCTGGCAACCATCGTCTGGCAACCATCGTCTGGCAACCATCGTCTGGTAACCATTCCAGGGCAGCAAGCCCTATCACCGGGTGGCGGGCCTTTGCACCTGGTATGAAACAGGGCGCATCAATCGACGGCATCCGGAAAGAGATGTGTCGGCGAGGCGTTGGCGCGGGCATGATCAGGCGGTGCCGGAAAGATCCAGATAGCGGCGCACCGTGTCTTCAACCCCGTCACGGTAGAGGCATGTCAGCCAACCTTCAAAGGCCGCGGCGAAACGCGGCTGGTCCGCCAGATTGTGATAGATGTGGGTCATTTCGAGCCAGGCTGTCGGGGTATGCTGGGCGGTGGCCGCGGTGGCTGTCAACATGTCCCACATCGGATCATTCGGTTCAATGTGGCTACCGTCTTCACGTGTCCCGGCGCACATGCGCGCCCACAGCGCCTCGACAAGGGCCAGCCCTGTCACCGAAACGCCGTCGGCAAGACCGTCGCGCACCGAGGGCAGTAGAAAGCCGACATGCCGCGCCGAACCGTCAAAGGCAACACGGCGGACGGTGTCAACAATCGCCGGGTTGGCAAAACGTCTATCAATCAAGCGGAGATACTCCGCCGCCGTGATGCCTGGCATCTGAGGCACATGCGGCACGATTTCTTCGTTCTGCACCTTGCAGAACAGCGCACGGATGGTCGGGTTTTCCATTGCCTGGGAAATGGTGTCGAGCCCCATCAGCTCGCCGATATTGGCGATGATCTGATGGCCGCCATTCAGAATGCGGATTTTCCGCGCCTCATGTTGATGCACGCAGTTCGAGAATTCGGCACCAACAAGATGCCAGTTGGGGCGCCCGGCACAGAAATCATCTTCGATAACCCATTGGCGAAAATTTTCGTGTGTGACAGGGTCCGCGTCACCAACGCCGATGTTTTTGACAAGCTGTTTCTCCAGTGGCCCGGTCGCCGGCACGATGCAATCGACCATCGAATTGGGGAAGGAACACTGCTTGTCGATCCAGTTGGCAAGGTTGGAGTCGGACAAGCGCGCTAGACCAACCACGGTCTGCCGCAGGATCACCCCGTTACCCTGAAGGTTGTCACAGCAAAGACCGGTGAATGGCCCCGTTCCGGCATCGCGTCGCAGGCGAAGCGCAGCCACCATCGCGCCAAAGGCTGTACGCGGTTGTGTCGGATGTTCCGCATCATGCAGAATATCGGCATTGGTTACGTCGAGTCCGCCGGTTTTCGGGTCGATAAAATAGCCACCTTCGGTGACCGTCATAGACACAATCCGGATGCGCGGGTCGGCCATCGCATTGACCAGCGCCGCGTTGTCTGGCTCGACAGGCAGATAGTCCATCATCGGCCCGATGATTTCGGTTGCCTGACCACCATCAGGGTCCAGCTCGATCAGCGTGGTCAGACAATCCTGGGCCAGCAGACGCTGGCGCATTTGCCGGTCATAGTCCCGCACCCCGGCACCGATGATAGCCCAGTCGGCGGCATCGCCCATCTGCATCAGCTGGTGAACATACCAGGCAAGATGCGCACGATGGAAATTACCAACACCGATATGCACGATGCCCGGCGTCATGCTGCTGCGATCATAGGTTGGCAGTGTCGCCACGCCCGACAGTTCGCCGAGAGTGGCATTGCCCAGCGCCGTGAGGTTGGTTTTCGTGCCGGCAAGTTCCATCAGCTCATCCATTGTCCGCCATCCACATTATAGGTCTGGGCGACAATGTAATCGGCCTCGTCGCTCGCCAGAAATACAGCCATCCCGGCCAAATCCTCGGGACGCCCCATCCGTCCGAACGGCACACCGGCAGCAACCTCGCGTTTTTTCTGGCCTGGTGCCTTTGCTTCGTACTTCGCAAAATAAGCGTCGACGCCGTCCCAATGCTCGCCATCGACAACACCGGGGGCGATGGCGTTCACATTGATTCCATGCTGGATCAAATTCAGCCCGGCCGACTGCGTCAGGCTGATGACAGCTGCCTTGGTCGCGCAGTAAACCGCAACCAGCGGTTCGCCGCGCCGACCGGCCTGGCTTGCCATGTTGATGATCCTGCCGCCCTTGCCGCGGTCGATCATGTGCTTTGCCACTGCCTGCATGGTGAACAATGTCCCGGCGACATTGATCTCAAACACATTGCGATAGTCGGCACGGGTGATGTCGGTGATCGGCGCCGCGGTGAAGACAGCGGCGTTGTTGATCAGGATATCGATGCCGCCGAATTCGTCGGTGGCAGTGGCAACCGCAGATTCGATGCTGTCCTGATTTGTGACATCCATCTCGATTGCCGTCGCGGCGTCGCCGATGTCGGACACGGCCTTGCGGGCGCGATCCACATCGATATCGGCGATGGCAACGCGCGCACCTTCCCTGACATATGCGTGTGCGAAGTGACGGCCAATGCCCCGCGCTGCGCCCGTAATCAGCGCCGTTTTGCCAGCAAGCCGCGTCATGTCAGACGCAGCCCGTTCTCATCAAAGCGATGCAGATGCGCAAGATCGGGCGTCAGGAACACCGTGCTGCCATAGGAAAACTCGACCTCGCCGCTGGCGCGCACCGTCAGAGGTTCGGCAAAATCCGGGCAATTGACGTGGAAATAGGTGTCGGAGCCAAGATGTTCGGTCACGCCGACAACACCTTCCCAACCCCCCTTCTTTGTCGAGATGCTGATGTTTTCCGGCCGGATGCCGATGGTGTGGGCGCCGTGCCTGGCCGCCTCGGCACCCGCCAGCAGATTCATTCGCGGTGAGCCGATAAACCCGGCAACGAAGGTGTTTTGCGGGGTGCGGTAGAGTTCCAGCGGAGTGCCAACCTGTTCGATCACGCCTTTCTGCAGCACCACGATCTTGTCGGCCATGGTCATAGCTTCCACCTGGTCATGGGTGACATAGATCATCGTGGTCGACAGACGCTTGTGAAGCTCGCTGATTTCCAGCCGCATGCCAACACGCAGTGCGGCATCGAGGTTGGATAAAGGTTCATCGAAAAGAAAGGCCGTCGGCTCACGGACGATGGCCCGGCCGATGGCGACACGCTGGCGCTGACCACCTGATAGCTGGCCGGGACGGCGGTCAAGATATTCGGTGAGGTTCAGCACCTTTGCCGCGTCCTCGACGCGCCGTTCCTGCTCGGTCTTGTCGAGACCGGCCATGCGCAGCGGGAAGGCGATATTCTTGCGGACCGACATATGCGGGTAAAGGGCATAGGACTGGAACACCATGGCCAGACCACGACGCGCTGGTGGAATGGCGGTTGCGTCGGTGCCATCGATCAGAACCTGTCCCGAAGTGACATCCTCCAGCCCGGCAATCAGGCGCAGCAGGGTTGATTTTCCGCACCCCGAAGGCCCGACAAAGACGACGAATTCACCATCCTCGATTTCCAGATCCAGCGGCGGTATGACCTTGACATCGCCAAAGCTCTTCGAGACCTGTTTGAGCTGTATCTGTTTCATCTGCGCCTCCCTATTTCACCGCGCCGAAGGTCAGGCCGCGAACAAGTTGTTTCTGGCTGAACCAGCCCATTACGAGGATCGGCGCGATAGCCATGACCGAGGCCGCGCTGAGTTTAGCGTAGAACAGTCCCTCGGGGCTGGAATAGCTGGCAATGAAGGCTGTCAGAGGGGCGGCCTTCGCCGCGGTCAGGTTCAGCGTCCAGAACGCCTCGTTCCAGGCAAGGATCACGTTCAGCAGCATTGTCGAGGCGATGCCCGGGATGGCCATCGGGGTCAGGACATACAGCAGTTCAGCCCGCATGCCGGCCCCGTCCATCCGCGCCGCTTCCAGAATTTCGGCCGGAATCTCGCGGAAATATGTGTAGAGCATCCACACGATGATCGGCAGGTTGATCAGCATCAGCACGATCACCAGGCCGATGCGGCTGTCGAGAATGCCAAGCTGGATGAACAGCAGGTAGATCGGATACAGCACCCCGACCGCCGGCAGCATTTTTGTCGACAGCATCCACATCAGGATACCGCGGGTCCGCCTTGACGGCACGAAGGCCATCGACCAGGCAGCCGGCACGGCGACAAGAATGCCAAGCAATGTCGAGCCGACAGCGACGATGACTGAATTGAAGAAATGCTTGAAATAGTCCGACCGGTCCTGAACCACGGCATAGCTTTCGATCGTCCAGGCCGAGGTCAGAACCTGCAGCGGAGTCTTGATGGCGTCGCCCTCGGTTTTGAAGGACAGCACGACAATCCACAGAATCGGGAAGAAAATCACCATGGCCACCATCCAGGCGATGATGGTGGTGATCGTCTTGCGGCGGGTGGTTGTTGCGCGGGCCATGATCCGTCCTCCCTACGCGTCCAGATTCTTGCCAAC
>CBFHNZ010000004.1:0-80281 GCA_965657415.1 Puniceispirillaceae bacterium (SeqCode)
CCAGATTGCGGATTGATATCTCGGATGAACCCGGCATGCTGGCGGCAATCACATCATCAATCGGGCGCTGTGGCGGTAATATTGTCGAAATCTACCATCAGCGCCTGTTCTATGACGTGCCGGCCAAACTGGCGAAGATCGACGCCGTGGTTGAAACGCGGGGGCCGGATCATGTCGATGAGATCATCGCCGATCTGAAGGCCGCCAACTTCATTGTTCACCAGCTGGATGACAGTTCGGGCGGCTAGACAGGCGGGTGCGGCATCTGTTGCCTTGCCCTTGTCGTAAAAACAGGACAGCCTTGCAGGATGGATCAGGATAAGCGACTTCATCAACTGCCGCCGCTTCAGATGCGGCTCAGCATGCGATCGGACTGCCCCTATATCAGCGGGCGCACCGAACAGCGTGTCGCCGTCGATATCTCAGAGAATCCGAACCTTCATGATGAACTGGCGCGGGCCGGGTTCCGGCGGGTTGAAAACTGGGTCTATAAGCCGGTCTGCCCGCAATGTCAGGCTTGCCTTCCCTGGCGCGTCGACACCGCGCAATTCCGCCCTGGACGCAACCTGTCGCGGATCAAACGCACCAACTTCGACCTGACGCGGTCCATCGGGCCGATCCGCCCGACGAATGAGCAGTACCAGCTTTTCCTTGGCTATATTCGCGGACGTCACAAAGACGGGCAGATGGCGAATATGGGACGCGATGACTTCATTGCGATGATCGAGAACAGCCCGATCGAGACCTTTGTCGTCAACTACCGTCACAATGACGGACGGCTTGTCGGCTGCGTTCTTGCCGATATACAGGAAGACGGTTTGAGCGCCGTTTATTCCTTCTTCGACCCTGACCAGGCATCGCGCTCGCTGGGCACCTTCATGATCCTCGACCTGATCGATTATGCGCGGGAACACAGCATGCCGTGGCTTTATCTGGGCTACTACGTGCCGGGAAGCCAGAAGATGATGTACAAGGCCCGTTTCCAGCCGGCGGAAGTCTATGTCGATGGTCGCTGGCGGGCCTATGACGAGGCCAATTGACCCCGCCTTTGGTCACAATACAAGCCGGGCCAAGGTCAGGATCAACCGAACTGAGATCAGGTGAACCGCGCCGGGCGGGGAAATCCGGTCGGCGGCATCTTTCCAGCGCCGGCGCGCTTGCCAAGCCAGTTCGTTAGATCCGTCTCGGTGCGGGTCCGCCCGCCGCCGGCTTTCCATGACAGACCCGTCTCGGCGTTGTATACGGTGACATCGGCCAGCCCGCCATCCTTGAACCGTTGCAGGATCACGCCCTTGCCGCGCGTCATTTCAGGTACTTCTGACAACGAGAAGACCAGAAGCTTGCGATTGACGCCGACGGTCGCAACCATATCTCCCTCAGCAACACAACAGGCAACAGCCCGCGCCGTGCCGGAGATATTCAACACCTGCTTGCCCGACCGTGTCTGTGCCAGCGCCGCCTCGGTCGGCACGACAAGGCCATGGCCGGTGCTGGCGGCAACCAGCAATTTCTGCCCCTCCGCTTTCATCAGCCGCACGATATCGACATCGGCCGGCAGATCGACCATCAGGCTGACCGGCTCGCCAAAGCCGCGTCCACGCGGCAGCTTGTCGGCGGCCAGCGTGTAGAAACGGCCATTCTCGGCAAACAGCAAGATCTTGTCCGTGGTTTCGGCATGCAGGACAAAGGCCGGTCCGTCACCTTCCTTGTATTTGAATTCGGCATCCAGATCCTGATGCCCCTTCATCGCGCGGATCCAGCCCTTTTCCGAACAGATCACGGTGATCGGCTCACGCTCAACAAGAATCTCCGCGGCATCAAGGTCGATCTGCGGTGCCTCGGCACAATCAGTACGGCGGCTGTCAACCTTGACAAAGCTTGCCTTCATCTCGCGGATTTCGGCGGTGATCCGCTGCCATTGCAACGCCTCATCGCCAACAAGCATAGCAAGCTCCTCGCGCTCGGCGATCAAGCTGTCACGCTCGGCCTTCAGTGCCATTTCCTCAAGCCGCCGCAGCGAGCGCAATCGCATGTCGAGAATCGCCGTTGCCTGCGCGTCGGACAGGGAAAACCGTTCAACAAGCCTGATGCGCGGGTTGTCCGCCTCACGGATGATGGCGATCACCTCGTCAAGATTGAGGAAGACCACGAGATAGCCTTCCAATACCTCAAGCCGCGCTGCAATCTTACCCAGCCGGAAATTCGAACGTCTGACGAGAACCACACGACGGTGTGCCAACCACGCATTCAGCGCCTCGCGAAGCGTCATCACGCCGGGGCGCCCGTCGGCATCAAGAACGTTCAGGTTCAGCGGCACCCGGCTTTCAAGGTCGGTCAGTTTGAACAGGCTTTCCATCACCACCTCGGGCTCGAGGCGCCGTGATTTCGGCTCCAGCACGATGCGGATATCTTCGGCCGACTCGTCCCGAATATCGGCCAAGAAGGGAAGTTTCTTTGCCTGCAGCATGTCCGCCATCCGTTCAATCAGGCGTGACTTCTGGACCTGATAGGGTATCTCGGTGACGGCAATCTGCCAGCCACCGCCCTTTTCTTTTTCAACCGACCAGCGGGCCCGCACCCTGAAGCCGCCACGGCCGGTGGCATAGGCTTCGCGTATGCTGTCGGCCGGCTCGACCAGTACGCCGCCGGTGGGAAAATCAGGCCCACGTACATATTGCAGAAGCGTATCGACTGAGGCATTCGGGTGTTTGATCAGATGCAGCGCGGCATCGGCAAGCTCGAGGATGTTATGCGGCGGGATGGAGGTCGCCATACCAACGGCGATGCCCTGGGCACCGTTGGCAAGCAGGTTCGGAATCCCTGCTGGCAACAGGCCCGGCTCTTCGGATTCACCGTCATAGGTCGGCCGGAAATCGACCGTATCCTCATCGATGCCGTCGAGAAGACGTTGCGCCACCTCGGTCATCCGCGCTTCGGTATAGCGCATGGCGGCGGCGTTATCGCCGTCGATATTGCCAAAATTGCCCTGCCCGTCGACAAGTCGGTAGCGCATCGCGAATTCCTGCGCCAACCTTACCATCGCGTCATAGATCGCCGCATCGCCATGCGGGTGGAATTTACCCATGACATCGCCAACAACCCGTGCTGATTTCTTGAATCCCTGATCCGGGTCAAGGCGGAGTTGGCGCATGGCATAAAGCAGCCGCCGGTGGACCGGCTTCAGACCGTCACGGACATCGGGAAGCGAGCGTGAGGTGATGGTCGACAGGGCATAGGCGAGATAACGTTCACTCAACGCCTCCGAAAAGGCTGTGTCGATAATCTGACCATCATCCTCGACTGTCGCGTCATCGGTCATGCGTGTCCCACTCCTCGGATAATATGGCGGCCAAACCCGCCGGCAGCTCACTACCTCAAGATATGGCCGGTTTATACCGTGGAACCACCATATATACCAGTCACCATATCGGCCAATCGACGCCGCTGTGACGGCAGATCGACATGGTAGGAGGCAAAGACACGACGCTCCAGAAAATGCCCTGTCAACGCCAGGCCAGCATCAAAATCATGCCGGTTGCAGGCAACCCCGCCAAGAAAGCGCGGCAATGCCAGCATACGGCCAGCAAAGTCACCGGCCTCCCCTTCGGCCACGGCCCGGCCCGATTTCGGACTGACATGCGCCAGCCTGCCGGTCTGGCCGGTTACTGCGCAATGTTCCAGATCAAGGCTGAAGCCGACAGATTGCAGCAGGCCGAGTTCCCATCGGATATAGCCCTCGAGCCAGCGATTGTCCGCATCCTCAATCCGCAGAAGCTGGAGCAGCGCCCCGGTCGCCTCGAACAGAACAGGCTGCGCCTCGCGTTCCGGCAGGCTGCCATCAAGAAGCGCACAGGCCGAGGCCACCGCGGCAAGCCGCAGCGGATCATCGAGAAGCAGCGCCGTCACCGGGTCTTCAAGCTCTATGGAGAATTGTCCAAGCTGTTCCGACAGGCGGGCCCGCCAGCTGGCACGCACCAGGTTGCCAGGCTGCAGGACACCGCGCATCCTTGCCGAGCTGGCACCGCGGACAAGCCCGGCATGGCGTCCCTGCGTTGGTGTCAGAAGGGTGGCAAGGGCGCTGTTCTCGCCGTAAGGGCGCAGCGAGAGTATCAGCGCCTCCTCAACCCATTCAGGCATTATAATCAAGGTCCCAGACGGAATAGCGAGCCGCGTCATCCATCCAGTCCTTGCGAACCTTCACATGGCTCATCAGATGGAGGCGGCGGCCAAGCGCCTCTTCAAGCTCGATCCGCGCCGCCATACCGATGCGCCGGATCGTTGCCCCCTTCTTGCCAAGGATAATCCCGCGATGCCCCTCGCGCGCGACATAGATCGACAGACGAACAGTGGCGCTGCCATCATCCATCTCTTCCCATTTCTCGGTCTCGACCGTCAACTGATAGGGAAGCTCCTGATGCAGGTTGAGGAATAGCTTTTCCCGCATGATTTCGGCCGCCAGAAGCCGCATCGGCATATCCGACAGATCATCCGGATCGAACAGATAGGGTCCGGCTGGCATCCTGCCGGCCAACCAGTCACGCAGATCATCGATGCCATTTCCGGTGGTGGCGGAGACCATGAAGACACGTTCGAAGTCGTACATCCGCGACAACTCGTCCGCCCGTTCCAGCAAGCGTTCAGGCGGTGCGAGGTCAATCTTGTTCAGCACCAGCGAGGCGCGGCGGCCCGACTGCGCCAGCTGCTCGACAATGCGTGCGGTATCCTCATCGATCTCGCGGCGCGCGCAATCATGCAGAAGCAGCAGAACATCACCGTCCTCCGCCCCTTTCCATGCGGCACTGACCATCGCCCGGTCAAGACGACGCTTCGGCTGAAAAATGCCAGGCGTATCAATGAAGATGATCTGCGATGCATCCTGCATGGCAATACCACGAACCCGTGATCGCGTTGTTTGCACTTTCGGCGTGACGATTGACACCTTGGTGCCGACCATGGCGTTCATCAGCGTCGACTTGCCAGCGTTCGGCGCACCGATCAGGGCGGCAAACCCGGCGCGTGTCTGCTGGGGTGTGGTATCAGTCATCACCGTGGCCTCCACCCGCGATCACCTCCAGAAGACGGGCTGCCGCGCGCTGTTCGGCTTGCTTGCGCGACCCGGCGGTTGCCTCGATTTCGGCAAAACCCTCAATCGACACGGCATAGGTCATGTCCGGCGCATGATCAGGCCCGCTGCGCGCCACGAGACGGTAATGCGGAAGCGCGAGACCACGGCTCATGGCAAATTCCTGAAGTTGTGATTTGGCATCCTTTTCATCTCTTGCCGGGGCCTCTGCATCAAGTGGCCAGTGCGCCAACACCAGAGCCTGCGCCGGTGCCATGCCACCATCAAGATAGATCGCCGCCATCAGGCTTTCGACAACATCGGACAGGATTGACTCATTGGCCTCAACATCCATGCCGCTCTGCACCCTGATATGCCTGGCCAACCCCAGTCGGCGGGCCACATCAGCCAATGTCGACTGGCGCGCAGCAGCGTGAAAGCGCAGCGACAACCCGCCCTCATCATCTTCTGGATGAAGCGCGTAGAAATGTGCCGCCAGCACCAGACCGAGAACACGATCCCCAAGGAATTCAAGCCGTTCATAGGTAACTCTGCGCGCCTTCACGCTGGAATGGGTGAGCGCCTCGACCAGCAAATCACGATCCGCAAACCTGTGCCCAATATCCGCTTCAAGTGCGGAGAGCCCGTCATCCTGCGCTTGCGAACCGGTCAAGTAATACCATCCCCGATGCGGCCATAACGGATGGCGAACGGCCATTTCCAGATCTGCCACCAGCGCGAGGTTCCGTTATGGCTGAAGAACAGGAACTGTGCCTTGCCGATCAGATTTTCAAACGGCACCATCCCGACGGACGCCATGCGGCTGTCATTCGAGCTGTCACGATTGTCACCCATCATGAAGAAATGCCCCTCCGGGACGACATAGGTGCGGGTGTTGTCGAGCATGCCGCGATCCGTCATTTCGCGGATACGATGCATGCTGCCTTCAGGCAGGGTTTCGACATAGTCGTCATATTTCATCACCCGGACACCGTCAGTGGCGGTGCCGACATCGGCATGCTGGCGTTGAACCGGCGTGTCATTGATATGCAGGACACCACCCCGAACGGCGATTTCATCGCCGGGAAGCCCAACCACGCGCTTGATGAATGACACGGATTCATTCTGCGGCTGGCGAAACACAACAACATCCCCCCGCTCGGGCGCGTCGCCAAGGATACGGCCGTCAAACGGCACGAGGCCGAGCGGCAGCGAATAACGGGAATAGCCATAGGAAAATTTCGATACGAACAGGTAATCACCAACCTTGAGCGTCGGGATCATCGACCCGGAAGGAATGTTGAAGGGCTCGAACAACAGCGTCCGGAAGCAAAGCGCCAGCGCTCCGGCGATGATGATGGTACGGAATGGCTCGAAGCTCTTATCCTTTTTCTTCGTACTCATACGTCTCGCCCGGGTCCCGTTGATGTGATGTAAACTGCGGTGGTATAACTTACCGTCATGTAAATTACTGTTCTGAAGCTTGCTGTCATCCAGACTGTCGCTGCGCCGAAATCACCACGAAGGCGACCGCATAGGGCGGCTCGTCACTGAGTGAAAGTCTAGCTGCCGCGTTATACCCTTCAGGGGTCAGCCTCTCAAGCGCCGTTTTGCAACGCCCGGTTAACAGCAGGTCGGGCGCACCACCGGCAAGATTGGTAATCTCGGCGTCACGCCACCCAAGGCCCTCAATGCCGGCCCCGCTCAACGCCTTGTAGACTGCCTCTTTTGCAGCAAACCTCTTGGCGAAATACAGCCCCGCCAATTTCCCGCGGGCCATCGCCTCAGCGCGTTCGACATCAGTGAAAATGCGGTTTAGGAACCGGTCGCCGAAACGTTCCATCGATTGTCTGATCCGGCGTTCATCGACAATATCTGTCCCGATACCAAGGATCACGAAGCGCGGGCCTCATCCATCAACCGCCGCATCCGCCCGATGGCAGCATCAAGCCCGACAAACAGGCTCTCACCCATCAGAAAGTGACCGATATTCAACTCATGCATCTGCGGGATTGCGGCGATGGCGCCCACCGTGTCAAAATCAAGCCCATGCCCGGCATGACATTCAAGACCAAGTGAATCAGCCAGCGCCGCCGCCTCGGTGATCCGCGCCAGTTCAGCCGGGCGAGAGGCGGCATCATGGCAATAGCGGCCTGTGTGAAGCTCGACAATGTCAGCACCCAAAGCTGCGGCAGCGCGAATTTCCGCTTCGCTTGCCTCGATGAACAAGGACAGCCGGATGCCGGCATCGCGAATGCGGTTGAAATACGGGGCCAGTTCGCCCTCACGACCGGCAACGGCAAGCCCGCCCTCGGTCGTCACCTCTTCGCGGCGCTCCGGCACGAAGCAGGCGGCATTCGGCTTTGTTCGACACGCGATATCGATCATTTCATCCGTGGCCGCCAGCTCAAAATTCAGCGGCAGGGAAATGGCCTCTTTCAAGGCGTGCATATCGGCATCCCGGATATGACGCCTGTCCTCGCGAAGATGCGCGGTGATGCCATCGGCACCGGCTGCCTGCGCTGCCAGCGCCGCGCGCACCGGGTCCGGGTTATCCCCTCCCCGCGCGTTACGAAGGGTTGCAACATGGTCGATATTAACACCAAGTCGAAGGGCATGATTGCTCATTGGCCGGTCTCGCTTTCCTGTTCTCCGGGGCGTTTGATTGTGGGCGTCCTGTCTTGCAGATTGTCTCTGTCTTTCAGACTGTCCCCGTCTTGCAGATTATCATTTTCTGGCTGCAATCCGGCACGCCGCAAGCGCGCTGCCGCCAGACGCTTTGTCCGGTGGCGACGCCAGCCATCCACCGCCCAGTAGGTAAAGCCAAACCCGGCAAACCAGGCAATTGTTCCCAGCACAAGACAGCCGACGATAATCGGCATGAACAGCGCGCCGATCAGCGCCGCCGGATCGGCTAAAAAGGCTGTCATGAATGAGGGAAGTGTATCGCCGATTGATTTCACCGAGCCGCCGAACTCGGTGATGATGAAGGCGCCAACCCTGTAATCAAGATAGAAAAACAGCGGAAACGTCCAGGGATTGCCGATAAAGGTGGCAAACAGGCATGCTAGAAGGTTGCCGCGTGTCAGATAGGCCAGCACCAAGCCCACCAGAAGATGCAAGCCCAGGAACGGGGTGAAGGATACCGATATACCCCATGCCGCACCGACGGCTATCGACAGGGTGGAGCCCGGCATCCTCTTGATACGCTGAATCACATAGGAAAACAGCCGTCCGAACCCCCTGGCCGGCCAGACGATGCTGCGGACCCGGTCAATCCGTGATTGGGCGCGACGGCGTTTGAACATGTGGGTTCCGATTACCTAGAGGTGACGATCACCGGCCCGGGTGACCGGCAACACGGCGGAAATACCATCAGGATAACACACTGTCGGCGCGTTCCACGCTTTCTACATATTTATTCGCCTGAAGAACCGCAATGATGGCCCGCATATGTTCAACGTCTTTAACTTCCAGGTCCAGTTCAAAACGGAAGAAATCAGGATTGCGGTCGGCTAGATGGATATTCGAGATATTACCACCCTGCTGGCTGATCACCGTGGCAAGAGACGCCAGCGATCCGGGCTCGTTCGTCAGCACCGTATTCAACCTGCCATTGACGCGGCGCAGGCTGTCCTTTTCCCACGATACATCCAGCCACAATTCCGGCGCGTCAGAAAACTTGCTCAAGGTAGAGCAGCCGACCTTGTGAACAGTGATCCCCTTGCCAGTGGTGAAAATCCCGACAATCGCCTCGCCCGGCAACGGGTGACAGCACCGCGCGATGGTGACGGCGGTACCGGCATCATCGCCATCGATTCTCAGTTTCGGATGACGGGCGCCGTCGCGCTTGCGATCCTTGCGCCCCCGGCCATCATCGGCAACGACATCAGGATGGAGCCGCTCCAGAACGCGGATCGGGCGCAACCTGTCTTCACCAACAAGCGCAAACACCTCCTCGACCCGCGTCACGCCAAACGCCGACAATGACTGTTCCAGCGCGCGGCTGCGGAAAGGGCGGTCATATTCGCGGAATGTCTTTTCGATCAGAGCGCGGCCGATGCGGCTGAATTCCGTTACCCGTTGCGCACGATGAAACCGCCGAATGGCCGATTTTGCGCGGCCGGTTTTGACGAAACTCTCCCATTCCGCCCGCGGTTTCGCCTGGCTCGATGTCAGGATGTCGATCTGGTCGCCATTCTGCAATTCGGTGGCCAGCTGCCGGGTCTTGCCGTTGATCCGGACACCAACACAGGTCTCACCAACTTGCGTGTGAACGGCATAAGCAAAATCAACCGCTGTCGCGCCGCGTGGCAAGGCAATCAGATCACCGCGCGGCGTGAAACAGAAGACCTGGTCGTGATAGAGATCCATCTTGGTGTGTTCGAGAAATTCATCAGCGCCGGCATCCTCATCAAGCAACCCGACAAGTTCCTGTACCCATTTGTATTTTCGGGGGTTAGTGCCCTGATGGCCGTCCTTGTAATGCCAGTGCGCGGCCACACCATGTTCAGCAACACGGTGCATTTCCGGTGTTCGTATCTGCACCTCGATGCGGTGATTCTGCGGGCCGAGTAACCCTGTATGAAGGGATCGGTACCCATTTCTTTTCGGGGTCGAGATATAGTCCTTAAAGCGCCCCATCACAGTTGGATAGTTCTGGTGCAACTGGCCTAGCCCGCGATAGCAATCCTCTACCGTCGGCACCAGAACGCGGAAGGCCACGATGTCGGCCAGCTGATCCATCGTGACGGCCTTGGTCTGCATCTTGCGCCAGATGGAATAAGGTGACTTCAGGCGACCTGTGACGCTACATTCAATGCCGATCTGTTCCAGCGTCGCCTGCAGTTCGACGGAAATTGTCGGGATGGTGATTTCTGCTTCCGAGGTGAGGAATTCAAGGCGGGTCAGAATACTCTGCCGCATCTCGCCATTCAGCACCTCGAATGCGCTGTCCTCGAGTTCGGTCTGGATCTGCGTCAGCCCGATCCTCTCGGCGAGCGGCGCGTATATATCCATCGTCTCACGCGCGATCCTGACCTGTTTTTCAGCCTTAGGAATAAAGGAAAGGGTGCGCATATTGTGCGTCCGGTCGGCCAGTTTGACCAGCAGGACACGCACATCTTCGCTCATCGCCAATAACAATTTGCGGAAGTTTTCAGCCTGGGCACTGCTTGGCAGCGTCTTGATGGCAAGGCGGCTGAGCTTCGTCACACCGTCGACAAGCTGCGCCACATCGCCGCCGAATTCGTTATCAAGAACCTGCAACGTGACATCACAATCCTCGACCGTGTCATGCAGCAGCGCAGTGATGATACTTTCTTCGTCGAGATGCATATCCGCAAGGATATTGGCGACGGCGATCGGATGCGTGAAATAGGGCTCGCCGGATGCGCGAACCTGCCCGTCATGCGCCTTGCGGCCGAACTCAAATGCCCGTGCAAGACGGTCGGCATCCACCGCCGCGTGGTAGGCACGCATCTTTTCAATAATGGGATCAGCTGTTCCGATCATCGCCCAGTCGACAAGTGCAACGTCGGCAGAACGTTATGATCACGCATGTCCGACGCCAGAGGCTTAATCTTCGCCCGTCACCTGAGACAGGTCAACATCCTCGAATCCTGGCTCGCTATCGGCGGCGGTGCTGACATGCATACCGGCCTCGGCACCCTCGGCCTCGCTGTAATCGCCAATCATCTCGGACAGGTCAACGTCAACGGCAGCCTCACCGTCGGCAAGCAATTCAGGCTCTTCCTGCGCCGAGAGGCGCTGCAGCTTCTTCACGATGCCGTCATTCAACCCGCCAAAATCAACCGATTCAGCGGCGATCTCGCGAAGCGCAATCACTGGGTTCTTGTCATTGTCACGCTCAATCGTCGGCAGGTCACCCTTCATAATGCCCCGTGCCCGCTGCGCGGCCGTCATTACAAGATCAAACCTGTTGGGAATTTTCTCGATGCAGTCTTCTACGGTAACACGTGCCATGATGGCCTCCCGTCTTCGCGCCTGCCCCCGTGCCAGCGAAGCGGCATCGCTTCGCGGAACAGACTGGCGTCACCCGGTGTTTGAAACTGGGCGAAGATTTAACCCAATTCGTCCCCGTGCGCAAGTCGAACCATGTGGCCTGTCGACCTAGGTGGGCATGCGCCTGATCATCTGCTCTGAAGGAAGCAATCCGACAAGTTCGGCAATCCCCTTGCCCGTTGCAGGATGCACATAGTCCGGCGCCACATCCTGAAGTGGCAACAGCACGAAAGCGCGCTGGTCCATGCGCGGGTGCGGCAGGATGATCCGGTCATCCTGGTGTCGGATACCACCGAAATCCAGAAGGTCCAGGTCAAGCACGCGCGCCTCGTTCCTGACCATCCTGACGCGCCCGAACTGCGCCTCGATCCGATGCAATCCCTGAAGGGTATCATGCATCGAAAGTGATGTGCGGGCGGCGATGACCGCATTCACAAACCATGGCTGGTCAGTCAACGGCACAGGCGCGGTCTCGAACCAGTCAGAAATGCGGACAATTTCGATGCCGTATTCTGGAAAACGCGCAATCGCTGCCGCACAGCCATCACGCGGCGTTGCAAACCCGTCGGGAACCAGATTGGCACCGACCCCGATCAGTATATCGGTTGATGAAAGATTTTCAGAAGAGGACATGTTTTCAGAAGAGGACATGCAGAATCTCGGAATGACCACTAAGAAGGATGGTTGCAGATAGTGAAGCAGATGCGTGACTGGATCGGATAGACATGTTTCCTTTACACTTCACAGCGTCATAAGCTATTCTGTGCCCGATATAGATGTAGTCTTGTCATCACATAACATAGCATTTTTACACGGTGGCTATTTTCAGGCCTCCCTTAAAATACGCAAAACTCTATTGTGCGCCTGACATAGATACTTACGTATCTTCATTCTTTAATTTTGTTTTATAAGGAAAAAAACGTGACCGATACCTCTGTTCGTGAAAAAACAATCCTGTTCATAGACGGCTCGAATTTCTACGCTGCGGCACGGGCCCTTGGCATGGATATCGACTATTCCCGTATGCGGGCGCATTTCGCAAAGAACACCAATCTGATCCGGGCCTGTTATTATACCGCCCTCCCCGAGGATCAGGAATATTCACCGCTCCGTCCGTTGATCGACTGGCTGGATTACAATGGCTATTCGGTGGTCAGCAAACTGACCCGTGAATTCACCGATCCCGACACCGGCAAACGCCGTGTGAAGGGCAACATGGATATGGAGATCGCGCTGGACATGCTAAGGCTGGCGCCCAAAATCGAACATGCCATCCTGTTCTCAGGTGACGGTGATTTCTGCCGGCTTTTGGAAGATGTCCAGAGCATGGCGGTGCGGGTGAGTGTTGTTTCAACAACAAAAACATCACCACCGATGGCTGCCGACTCGCTGCGCCGCATGGCGGATGAATTCATCGAGATGGAAGACCTTCGTGAGTTCATAACCAGACCGCCACGCCCTAATCTCGACAGCGACGCTGCCTGACGCAGCGTTGCCGGCCTGCAAACCAAATGACAGGCTTTGTTCCGCCCCCCACCGACTGTGCGCACTGTCCGCGGCTTGTTGACCTGCGCCAGACCTGCCAGCAACGGCACCCGTCATGGCACAACGCGCCGGTAGCGTCGTTAGGGGATATTGCGGCCCGCATCCTGATCGTTGGTCTTGCGCCAGGTTTGCGCGGTGCCAACAGGACAGGTCGGCCTTTCACCGGTGATGCTGCCGGTGGCTATCTGTTTTCCATGTTGCAGCGCTTCGGTCTGGCGACAGGTGACTATCACCAGGATGGCGTTGACAATGTCCAGCTTGTCGGTGTCCGAATCACCAACGCCGTGCGCTGCCTGCCGCCCGAAAACAAGCCTGTCGCCGCCGAGATCAATGCCTGCCGACCCTTCCTGGTGGCAGAAATCGCGGCAATGCCCGAACTCGACACCATTGTGACACTGGGACGCCTGGCGCATGACGCCACACTTCGCGGAATGGGCATTCGTCCATCTGCCGCGCCGTTCGGCCACGCCAACGATCAGGCCATTGATGTCCAGGGCCGGATGATCCGCATCGTCAGCTCCTATCACTGTTCGCGCTATAACACCCAGACCGGCCGCCTGACCGACGAGATGTTTGCCGAGATTTTCCGGATGATCACCACGCCAGACAGAAGTGAGCCCTGAAAGAAGACTTTAGAGCAGCGCGTTACGCTATCCCTTACTGCGAAGAAGACGCGCCTTGTCACGGCCCCAGTCGCGATCCTTGGCTGCCTGCCGCTTGTCCTGTTTGCGCCGCCCCTTGGCAAGGCCGATCTGAATCTTCGCCCGCCCGCGATCGTTGAAATACAGCACCAGCGGGACAAGCGTCATGCCCTCGCGCCGGATCAGCCCCAAAAGCTTATTTCGTTCGCGCGCCTTGACCAGCAATTCGCGCGGCCGCCGGGGTTCGTGATTGTCACGCGCCGGCTCATAGACCGGAATGTTGGCATTGAACAGCATCAGCCTGCCATTATCCTCACCAGCATAGCTTTCGGCGATGCTGGCGCGGCCGGTGCGAAGCGATTTCACCTCGCTTCCCATCAGCACAAGACCGGCCTCGATCTGTTCCTGAATTTCATATTCATGCCTGGCGCGCCGGTTTTCAGCAACGCGGCCGGTTGTTATGTGCCCCTGGGCCATGGATCTATTCCCGCCAATCCCTTAATGCCAGTCTATTCCGGCAGTCGCACCGGCACCGTCCCCGATACTAGGGGCCGCAATTTAGGTCAGCAGCCCGGCACCGCGAAGCGCCGCCTCCACACGTGCCTTGCTTGAATCGGCGATCTCGCACAGCGGCAACCGTGTGCCGGATTCGCACAGACCCAGCAATTCGGCAGCATATTTGACCGGTCCGGGGCTGGCCTCGCAGAACATCGCGTCATGCACCTCGATCATCCTGGTGTTGATGTCCTGTGCCGCCTTCACGTCGCCAGCCATCCACGCATTGTGCATGTCAGCCATCTGCCGCGGCGCAATGTTCGAGGTGACCGAAATCGCACCATGCCCGCCGCCGGCAAGATAAGGCAGCGTCGTGGCATCCTCGCCGGACAGCTGGGCAAAGCCGTTGCCAAGCGCGTTCAGCAGGCGCGGTGGACGCCCGACTTCGGAGGTCGCGTCCTTGATCCCGACGATATTCGGAAATTCGCCTGCCATGCGCGCCAGCGTGTCATCGCCAACGCGAACGATAGAGCGGCCCGGAATGTCATAGACGATCACGGCGACATCCACCGCCGCAGCCACCGCAGTAAAATGGCGGTAAAGCCCTTCCTGCGTCGGTTTGTTGTAATAGGGGCTGACGATCAGCACGCCATCGGCGCCGGCGGCCGCGGCATGTTTTGCCAGCCGCACCGCCTCGTCCGTAGAGTTTGAACCGGCACCGGCGATCACCGGCACGCGGCCAGCCGCCTGGGCGATGCATAGCTCTACAACGCGGTCATGTTCGTCATGGGACAGCGTTGGCGATTCCCCGGTGGTGCCGACAGGCACCAGCCCGTGCGTGCCATTCTCGATCTGGAACTCGACTAGTTTTCGGAACGCATCCTCGTCAACCCGTCCATTGCTGAACGGGGTGATCAACGCGGTATAGGACCCGGCAAATGCCGGGGTGGCGGTATCCTGTGACATTGGACAATTCCTGAGGATGGTTCCTGTATTTCGTGTTGGTTGCCCAAAATAGGCCCGCCCCGATGCGAAGACAAGCCCGCATTCCGTGATGCTCTCGGCGAATGCGATGCAGGACGGTTGCCGCGCCCTGCCCGCGCGGCTAGTCTTTCGCCCGAAACCAGTATGGACCAGAACACATGAATGACCAGTCCCGCCCCGCCATCGGTATTGACGATATCCGCACCGCCGCGACCCGCATCGCCCCCTACATCGTGCGTACGCCGCTGGTGGAATCGCCGCGGTTGAATGACTGGCTCGGCTTCCGGCTGCTGGTGAAGGCGGAATGCCTGCAACATACCGGGTCATTCAAGCTTCGCGGCGCCACCAATACGGTGATGAGCCTGCCGGACAGCGTCACCGATGTCGTCGCCTATTCCAGCGGCAACCACGCCCAGGCAGTAGCGCGCGCGGCCAACCTACGCGGCATGCGTGCCGTCATCGTGATGCCAGAGGATGCGCCGGCAATGAAGATCGAAGGCACCAGGGCCTATGGTGCCGAGGTGGTGACCTATGACCGCTATCATGAAAGCCGCGAGGCCATTGGCGGTGCCATCGCGGCCGAGCGCGGGGCGGAACTGATCCCCCCGTTCGAGGATGTGCGGGTGATGGCAGGCCAGGGAACGGTCGGGCTGGAGATTGCGCAACAAGGCGCCGAGATGGACGTGACGCCGGACCATGTGATCAGCTGTTGCGGCGGTGGCGGGTTGATCGCCGGGGTCAGTCTGGCGATTCAGTCCGAACTGCCAACGACGAAAATCTGGGCGGCGGAGCCTGCCGATTTCGACGACACCATCCGCTCGCTCGCCAGCGGCAGCATCGAAACCGTCGATCCGGCGGCGCGGTCGATCTGCGATGCGGTGGTGACGCCGGCCCCTGGCGAGATGACCTTTGCCATCAACAGAACGACGCTGGCCGGCGGGTTCGGTGTCAGCGACGATCTGGTGCTACGGGTCATGGCCACCGCCTTCAAACATTTGAAACTTGTGATCGAGCCTGGCGGCGCGGTGGCTCTGGCGGCGGCGCTCGACCGGCGGCTGCCGGCGGATACCGCATGCGCGGTCGCTGTCGCCTCGGGCGGCAATGTCGATGCCGAGATGTTCACCCGCGCGCTCCAGGCTGGACCGCTGATTTAGGGCTGAGACCCGCTCAAATCAGATTTGGATAACGGCGGTGATGTTGCTGCCATAGAAATCATCGCTGTCCAGCGGGCCAATGAAGTCATCAAGCACAGCATAGATCCGGCCATTTGTGGCCGCGTCATAGAGGACAGTTGCATCTTCATTGCCGTCCCTATCGGAGTCGATCCTGTCGTACCAGATCTGACTGGTGCGCGTGACCAGCAATCGACCACCCTCCGAGAAATCAGTGACCCTGTCGGCCTCGGCCACAGTGCGCTCATAGGTCATGACGATGAAAACATCACGACCAGCGTCATCGTAATGGCCACCGCCGCCGCCATTGTTGGAATTGCTGTTGCTGTTTGACCCGCCGCGTTCACCGCTTTCACCACCCGGTCGCCCGGGATGGGTGCCACCACCACTCGAACCGCCGCCCGATTCCACCGCCGGAACTACTACCGCCCCACGATCCACCGCCGTGCGAATTGCCTTCACTTTCACTTCCCGGTCCGTCTGCACGCCCCATGATGCCATCCTCCCCCTAATAATGGCCCAATAAGGGTCGGCAGGTAGCAGAACAGGAAAGGGAATGGCAAAAATGCGCCGTATGCGCGACCGGCAAGGGCCGGTTAATATTAATTGGATACAACGATGAAACCTGAATAGCCGTTAAGTCAAGAAAAACTCAACATATTGAATATATTCTATTTTACTGAAATAGAATATGCCCATATTCAGAACTCGTAAACCGTTGCCAGAATACAGCGGTTCCAGAGATTACGCTCAATAATTTACTGCAACCGCTACCTCACCTGCCCATGATCGACTCAATTATGCCACGTAAAGCCAGAATAAACCCACTGACCACAACCAACGCGGTTACGCTGCCCCACATGGCGGCGGTGGCGTAAAAGGCGATCAGGCCGATGCCATTCCCTTTTTGGATCATGTAAAGAAGGGGATCTGGAGAACTGAACACCCACCATGTGACAAAGAGCATCGCTGGGACAACAAGAATGCCGATCCAGCTTGCACGTCGCATGGCGGTGTTGCGGTATTCATCATAATTGACATGGATATGGCGGGCATGGGCCTCCAGGTACGGATAAAGCCGCCACATCTTGACACTGATGATCAGGGGCCAGACCAGATAAAATCCCGCCAGCAGTATTTGCTCAACGATGAAATGGATATAGGCGGCGCGCGGCAATCTCGCGCCAACCGCGTCAAGCTGCGCCTGCGTGACCGTCAGGATGCCGAAAACAGAGGTCGGTAATCTGGCGGCGATCCAGTCCGTGACAATAAAGGCGTGATGATAGGGCGGCCAGAACTGAATCAATAGCCATGCCACGGGCATGAAAACCATCTGTCCACAGAACAGGAAGTTGGCGGGCTTTCTAAACAGCCAGAAACCGAGTGTGACGGCGCGTCTTTCCTCATCGGACGCAAAAAGTTTATCCGGTGGAATATCAGTCCGCTTGACCAGCCGCAGAATTTTTTGTCTGGGCCATAGTGAACGCAGTTTCATCACGTCGCCTCCGGCATATCCTACCGGACAGAGAGTGAAATTTACGTTAATGCCAAGTGACGGCGCGTCCGTCGGCAGTGTCGCCGGGACCGCCATAGCGGCGCGCGAGGCTAAAAATCCGTCGGGGCGCCGCCCTCTTCCTTGCGGCGGGCGACGAAGGCGCGCAGCTCCTCATCAATGGCCGGGTCGATCGGCGGCGCCTCATATTCGGCCAGGATCTGTTTCCAGGCGGCATTGGCGCGGTCATGCGTCCAGACAGATCCAGCCTCCTCCCACGCCTCGTAATTACGCCAGTCCGACATCATCGGCGCATAGAAGGCATCGCGGTAGCGTTCCTGCGTGTGATCGGCGCCAAAGAAATGGCCAAACGGCCCGACCTCGCCAATCGCCTCGACCGCCAGATCATCGGCGCTGATAGGTACTGGCCGATTGGTGTAGGCGATCTGTTGCAGCATCTCGCAATCGATGATGAATTTCTCGAAACTTGCCGACAACCCGCCTTCCATCCATCCGGCCGCGTGATAGATCACATTTGCATGGCCGGCACAGCTTGCCTGAAGCGAGAACAGCGATTCCCATATGGCCTGTGCATCGGGCGCGTTGCAAGCGTTGGCGTTGGAGGCGCGCCAGGGCAACCCGTAGCGCCGCGCCATCTGTCCCGACATATGCATGGCCCGCACATATTCGGGCGTGCCAAAGGCCGGCGCACCGGTCTTCATGTCGACATTGCTGGTAAAGGCGCCATAGACACAGGGTGCGCCGTCACGCACCTGCTGCAACAGCGCAATACCGGCAAGCCCCTCGGCATTCTGCTGTGTCACCGCACCGGCGATGGTCACCGGTGCCATCGCCCCGGCCAGCGTGAAGGGTGAGATGATCACCGCCTGTCCACGCCGCGCCGCGCGCATTGCGCCGTCCAGCATCGGCCAATCATGTTTCAGCGGTGATGAAGAATTGATGTTGGTAAACATATGCGGGCGCGATCCAAACGCCTCATCGGTCAGGCCGCCGGCAATCCGCGCCATCTCCATCACATCCTCGATCCGCTCGGGACCAAGCGAATAGGCGTGGATCACCTTGTCGGTCAGCGTCAGCATGTCGTAATGCGCATCGAGATGCCGGATCGAGGCGTGAATGTCGATCGGCTCAACAGGGTAGCCGCAGTTCAGATGGATGCAGTTATAAGCCTGGGCAAGCCGCAACAGGTCCTGGAAGTCGGCGCGGTTACCGACACGCCGCCCGCGATCAAGGTCCATCACATTCGGCGCCGAGGCAACCTGACCGAAATTGACATGCCGCCCGCCAACCGTGATCTCATGGTCGGGATTGCGCGGGGTAATGGTGAATTGGGCCGGCGCCCGGTCAACAGCCTCCATGACAAAGCCGCGGTCCATACGCACACGCTGGGTGTCGTAATCAACCTCGCATCCCGCCGCCTTCAGGATATCAAGCGCCTCATCATTCAGGAACAGGATCCCGATCTCCTCGAGAATCCGCATGCTGGCATCATGAATGGCTTCAACGCCATCCGGGTCGACAGGCTGCGTCGGATCATCAAGATAGGTCACCGCGCCCCATTCAAGTTGGGTTGCGAGAAAAGGTTTTTTCGGGCTGTCCCCGCCACCACGTCGGCGGCGACGCGGCCGGGGGGACGACCACTGGGAGGTATCAGTTTCAATATCGGACATGGGGCGCCTCATTCCGCTATTCTGGCCTGACGGTAACAGCGGGAACCTTACCAGGCATTCAAAAAATGACACATGGTGTGCCAATTCGATCATCTGGCGGACCTGAACAGCTTTGCCGCTGTCAATTGCCGTATCAGGTGCTAAGAAGGATCACAGGTGAATGGCGCGTCGGCAGGAGGCAGAACAGTGGCATCGTATATCCAGTTCGTGCTTGGTGGTGCCAGATCAGGCAAGTCCGCTCATGCCGAGTCGCTGGCGCTGGAAAGCAAGGCTGGGCATGATCTTGTCTATATCGCCACCGCCGAGATCTTCGATGCCGAGATGGAATCACGGGTTGCGCTGCACCAACAGCGGCGCGGCCCGGAATGGGCGCTTGTCGAGGCGCCTCTCGACCTGCCACAGGCGATCCGCAACAACGATAATGACAAAGCGGTGATTCTGGTTGATTGTCTGAGCGTCTGGACGACCAACCTGCTGATCCATGAACGCAACATCGAACAGGCGCAACAGGCGCTGATCGACACTCTGCGTGACTGCAAGGGCAGAGTCCTGCTCGTGGCCAGCGAGACCGGCCTTGGCATCGTGCCAGACAATGCGTTGTCGCGCCGCTTTCGTGACGCCAACGGACTGTTGAACCAAGCTGTCAGCGCAGCGGCGGACGAGGTGTTATTTATGATGGCAGGTATTGCTTTGAGAATTAAACCACCGCAATAAACATGCAATCAACTTAGAGATCTGGTTAACTCACGGATCTGGTTATCGGACTGCCATGAATTCATTTTCCTCTTCACGCCATATTGCCGAATTGATGGGCGGCCTGCCACAGCCGGACGGCACGGCGCGGGCCACTGCCGCCGTGCGCCAGGACCAGCTGACAAAGCCGCCTGGCTCGCTTGGCAGGCTAGAACAGCTGGCACTGTGGATGGCCGAATGGCAGCAGACGGACGCGCCGCAGATCAACCACGGCAAATGCCTTGTCTTTGCCGGTAATCACGGCGTCGTCAAGCAGGGGATCAGCCCTTTTCCGCAGGAAGTCACCCAGCAGATGGTGTGGAATTTCGAATCCGGAGGCGCTGCCATCAACCAGCTTTGCGAGACAGCCGGGCTGGAATTGACTGTTACAGCACTTGATCTTGACCGCCCCACGATTGATTTCACGATGGCACCGGCCATGGACCCGGATGAGGTCATCCACGCCATGAATGCCGGCGCAGCTGCCATTGGCGAGACATGCGATTATCTGATTGTCGGCGAGATGGGGATAGGCAACACCACCGCCGCGGCCGCCATCTGTATGGCACGCTTTGGCGGTGATACAGGTGGCTGGGTTGGCCCCGGGACGGGTCTGGATCAGGCCGGCATCACCCATAAGGGCATGATCATCGAGGCTGCCATTGACCGGCATGGCAACAATATAAGTGATTGCATCAGCCTTCTTGCTGCCTATGGCGGGCGTGAACTGGCGGCAATTGCCGGCGCGGTTCTTGAGGCGCGTCTTCGCAGTATTCCGGTGATGCTTGACGGCTTCATATCGACGGCAGCGGCGGCAGCGCTGACGGCAGGCAACCGGCTGGATGTTCTCGATCATTGCATGATTTCACATCTGTCGTCCGAGCCTGGCCATACCCGCCTTGCCTCGGCCTTGCGGATGCAGCCGCTTCTGGATCTTCGGATGCGACTTGGCGAGGCAAGCGGTGCCGCGGTGGCAACCTTGCTGGTGCGCGCAGCACTGGCAACGCATAACGGCATGGCGACCTTTGCCGAGGCAGGCGTCAGCAAGAAAACATGAGCGGGGGCCACGACATCGCACAGCGCCAGTCCCCCATCGGCGACTGTGCCGCGGCCTTTCTGCTTCTCAGCCGCCTTCCTACCGGCTGGCATCATTTTCCAGCTGATCGGCCACCAAATTTCACCTCGGCTCTCTGGGCCTTTCCGCTTGTCGGCCTTGTCATTGGCGGGGCCGGTGGAGCCATTCTTGTCACCGCCGCATTGCTGGGACTGCCACCGCTAGCGGCGGCGGCGCTGTCACTTCTGGGCATTGCCTTGCTGTCAGGGGCAATGCATGAAGACGGCCTTGCCGACATGGCGGACGGGTTCGGCGGTGGCCGTGACGCCGATAGTATCGCGCGGATCATGCATGACAGCCGCATCGGGGCCTATGGTGTTCTGGCGCTGATCCTGGCCACGGCGCTGCGTCTGTCACTGCTGACTTTGTGCCTTGAAACACTGCAAGGCTGGCATCTGATCGGCTTTATCGCACTGATCAGCGCGGCAAGCCGGTTCCAGCCGGTCTTGCAGCTTGCCGCCTTCCCTCTCAGTCCGCATGCCAGCCTTGCCGCGTTGACAGGTCGTCCGGGCATGATCAGGCTGATCATCGGGCTGGCGCTGTGGTGTCCGGCGATGATCTTTCTGTTCGGCATGGTAACGACCGCCGCCATCGCCCTGCCGGCCTGCGCACTCAGCCTGTGGATCGGTCAGATTGCAACGCGCAAGGTCAACGGTCTGACAGGTGATGTGATGGGGGCCACGACGCTGTGCGCCGAAATCAGCATGCTGATAAGCTGGGCGTCTGTTGGCGCGTTGCTGCCAGCATGACGGCGCATCCCGAAATCTGCGATGTCTTCTTCATTCGCCATGCGCCGGTTGTAAAACAGCCCGGTCATCTGCCGCCCGCAGACGCGCCGATAGAACCACGGACATTCGATGTCGCGCCGCTTGTCAACCAGCTTCCCATAGCCGCCGACTGGCACATCTCACCGCTGCAGCGCGCACAGCAGACAGCGGATTTGCTGACACCATCATTGGCCCCGGCCGGCGTATCACCGGCACCACAGCTTGTCGAAATGGATCACGGGGCATGGCATGACCGACCCGTGGCCAGTGTCTGGGACCAGATCAAGGACGGACCGCTCCACAATTGGACCTTCCTGACCGCCAGCCATCTGGCACCGCAAGGTGAATCCTTTGCTATACTGGCGGAACGCGTTGCGGGGTGGATGCGCCAGCTGGAAGATGATTTCAGCCCCACTCCCAAGGTCGTTATCGCCCATGCCGGGGTGATCCGCGCGGCGATGGCGCTGGCGCTGGCAGCACCGCTGGATCATGTTGTCGGTATTCCGGTGCCGCATTTCGGCGTGTTGAAAATGACCTTGATGGACCCGGCACGCGCCACCGAAGCTGGCGGCGCCTGGCTTTTTGCCAGCCTATCTGACCCCAAAATCACCTAGCGCCAAAATCACCTGGCCCCAAAATCATCTGCCCCAAAATCATCTGACCGGATATCAACCGAACAGAACTAGCTGTTGAGGTGGCGCACCCCGCGTGGGTCGATCCAGCCAATCGAGCCATCATCCCGGCGATGCACGACATTCAATCCGAGATGCGCAGCGTTCCTGAACATCAGCATCGGTGCTTCACTCAGCTCCAGCTTCATCACCGCCTGCTCGACCGTCAGCATCTCGATGTCATAGGCAAGTTCGGCAACGACCGCTGGCATATCGTCATTCTCCGCATCATCGTCAATCTGTTCAGCACCGGCATAGACCATCATCGTTGCCGGCAAAACATCATCCTCTTCTGCCTGTGTAACGGTACCACGATGGTTCTTCAGCCGCCTCTTGTGCCGGCGAAGGCGCTTCTCGGCATGTTCGATGGCGGCCTCCAAAGCGGCATGCGCGTCATGCGCAAAACCCGTCGCCTCCAATTCCATTCGTCGCGACAGCGCCACCCTTGTCTTCACCCGAAATCCAGAATCAGCTTTCTCCAAGGTCACATGGCCGCTGACTGCACGGTCGAAATATTTCTCAACCACATTGTTAAGCGCGGTTTCGGCATGCGTTTGAAAAGCTGAGCCGGTATCCATGTTTTTTCCTGAAACGCTGATATTCATCACTGTCTCCCTTCCAAGCAGACGTTACGGCGACGCCGGAGCGGCCATAAGCCATGGAGGAAACCGGCGCAGCGTGCTGTGGTGGGCTGTCTGACAGCCCACATGAGCGGAACGCACTGCATCTGCGCCCATCACGAAAAAATGTCTTTGCAAGGGGGGAAGCGGACGGGCGCTCCGACCATCAAAGGCTGCCAAGAAAAACAGATTGGCGCAAGCGAAACCGTGTCATCCCGTCGGATGATCAGGAAGATACCTGAAACCGAGAGACAGCCGCCCCGACCTGACTTGATCAACGCCATGCAGGGGGCGCGCATCCTCGCCCTCGCGCGCCGCAAAGCCTTCCGCCGACAGCAGGACGATCCGGCCCGGCCGGTCATCAATGCGCCGCGCACCCCCACCCTGGCGGTCATCGCAGGTGAACAGCCGTGAGTTGCCGGCAAGCGTGACAATGACGACGATACCGCGATACCGTTTGCCATCGCGGTGAATGCCGATGCCGCGCGAACGCGCCGGGTAACGCTGGATGGCGAAATCATTCAGGGCAATCCCGGCACTGAGCGGCGGCGATGTCATCAGCGCGGCTGCCGCCTCAAGGCTCGTTTCCAGAAGCGTGGCAAGCTGGGCGAAAACCCCGTCACGCGGGGCTGGGAAACACACCTCGAAATCCTGAAAAACCCGGTTACCGCGATGTTCGATCTGCGGGGTGGCGGTGCGGAAGGTCTGTTCACCGGCAACATTGCGCAGTTGACCAATTTCGTCGACGGTCAGGAAATCAACGCTGACCACCCGTCTCGCCGGTGCCTGCAGGCGCGCCAGAGCGCGCCGCATGGCAACAATCCGGGTCTTTGTCACGGCAAAATCCGGTTCAGCCATCACCGGCCTCAGCCACCACGAATTCGGCCCGCACAAACTCGACCGGCGCGCGGCATTGCGCGCAGACAAGACCGGCCTTGCGGCGATGCCGCCCAACCTCGAAACAGCCGTCCGGACAACGCATCACCCAGGGCTCGGAGGCAAAATTCAGCGTATGGCACCGTGTCGCGCTGCAACCGATCTCGCGCGCCTTGCGCCGCCACACCGCATCATGACCATGGCGCGGACCGACCAGCGCATGGGCAATTTCGTGAAGGATGGTATCGCGGATGTGATCATCCTCGGCATGCCGCACATAATGCCGTGACAGCGAAATCTCTCGGCGGCGATAGTCGCACTGGCCGGCGCGCCGCCGCGCATTGTCGAGTCGCACCGTCCAGCCATGAAGACCATGTTCGCGCATCATCATAGCAGCGGTCTCGAGCGCCGCCTGTAGCGGCCGCGACGATAAGGTAGCCGCCTCGCCTGTCTGGCCGTCAACGCGCCTCATGCGCCGCCAGCCATTTCACAACCGAACCGGCGGCTGGAATCCAGGCAAGGCCAGCCACGATGAAGAATAGAAGGTCGAGCAGAACATGGATTTCGATGATGAAGCTCGACAGCCAGACCATCGCACCGACATAGATTGCCAGCGCCGGCAAAATACCAAAGGCCACAGCAAGATGACGCCATCTCTTCATGTCACGTTCCTTCTTGTCACGCCGCACATCTTACATTGGCCAGCTGGTTGCGGCATCCCATAGCAGCTTCACACCCATGATGAACAGAATGCTGTAGGTGACATGGTAAAACAACCTGTCCGAAACAACCTCATTCAGCCATTTGCCAAAATAGACACCCAGCGGGATGCACGGCAGCAGCAGCAGCGACATTTTCAGGCTGCCAGCGCTGAACAGCCCCAGATCGCCGTAAAAAGGCAGCTTCGACAGATTGATGATGAAGAAATACACACTCATCGTGCCGACAAAAACCTGCCGGGCCAGCCGGTGCGGCAACAGGAACACCTGCGCCGGTATGCCGCCGGCAAGTGCCACGAAACTGGCCAGACCGGACATCCCGCACCACCCGGCCGCCCGCGGCCAGAGACGCGCCATCAGCCGCCGCGTGATATCCTCTGGCAGTTCGGTCTGCGGCCAGATCAGACGCCGCAGATAGTTCACCGCCGTCAAAACGCCAATCGTCCCAACGGCGGCCCGCAGCATCGCGTTGCTGAAATAATCGAACAACAGCCAACCGGCCATCTGCCCGGCAAGACCGAAAACGCACATGATGATGACGAATCGCCAATGGACATGCTTGCGCCAGATATAGACGACCCACACGTCGGTGATCAGGAAGATCGGCAACAGGACGCCAAGCGCCAGTTTCGGCGGCAGAACAAACAGCATGATCGGCATGCTGAGCGATCCCAGCGCGCCACCAAATCCCGATTTGGAGATGGCCAGCGCGGTGACCGACACGAAACAGATCATCCAGAAGAACACCGGTGAGGCATCCATCACTTCAATTTGCGGCATCGGGTCTCACTTTGTCATCAAGTCGCCGGGCGGCACGCCGTTTCACAGGATCGCCCCACGGGGTCAAGACAACCGACACAGGGTCATCCATCAATCGAAAAGAGTGTTCACCGCGGCCACCCGTGCCGCGTTATCGGGCGCGATGCTGCCATCCGGCATGAAGAGGGAATTTTCAAACCCGACCCGCACTTTACCGCCCTGCGCGATCGCCGCGACAAGACAGGCATGTTCTTCTTCGGCAAAGGCACAGATGGCCCAGTCCGGCAGCAGTG
Source organism: Puniceispirillaceae bacterium (SeqCode) (assembly GCA_965657415.1). GTDB lineage: Bacteria > Pseudomonadota > Alphaproteobacteria > Puniceispirillales > Puniceispirillaceae > UBA8309. The sequence goes on from CBFHNZ010000004.1 coordinate 25,658, forward strand.
AATGCGCTTCCATCCGGTCGAGAAACGGCCTGATCATGCCGGGGTGACTGATCCGCCCGGTATAATGCCCGATGACAAACAGACACCAGAAATCCTCGCGGGATAGGTCCGCCTTGGTGAGCAAATCGGCAAGGACATCCACTTCTTCCGGGAAAAATACAAGATGCTGGATACGCGTCCCGGCCTCATGCAGCGTGCGGTAGAGCTTGATATCATCGGGGCCTGGCCGGCGGTCAGGCATCATTTCCAGCACCCCGATGGAAATGCCGGGCGGCATCACATCATAGGCCAGCCGGCGCATCTCCTCGGGCCTGTACCGCCCGACGGCCTCGGTGGTGATCTGGAAATGCATCTCCGGCACTGCCGCCCCAAGCTCGGCAAGCGCCTCGCGATACAGACCTGCATCCAGAACATGGCGTTGCTCGGCATCCCGAACATGAAGATGCATGGCTCGCGCGCCGACCGCGGCGCAACCTTTCGCGGTTTCAACCGTGTCCGGAATTGTGACCGGGATCGCCGGATGATCAGCCTTGGTTCGGCGGGCACCGTTCGGCGCCACCATTAATCGCGGCAGCGCGTCTGGCTTTGAGAAATGCATGACGGTGCCTTACGTTTCACCCAACAAACAAACAAGAGGCCAGCATCGTTGAAAGCAACCGCCATGTCCAGACTGCCTGACTGGTGCCCTGCCTGACTGGTGCCAGAATGGTTGCCAGGATGGTTGCCAGGATGGTTGACGGTCACGCATTGCGGCTTTCCCGGATCGCGATATAGGTCACCGCGCCAAGCACCACCAGCGCCCCGATAACGGTGGACATCACCGGAATTTCATCAAACAGCGTGATGCCGAACAGCACGACAAACAGAAGCTGGATATATTTACCTGTTTGCGCCGCCCACATCGGACCACGGAAGGATTTCATCAGCGTCACATGACCAAGCGTCGCCGACACCCCGATGGCCAGAATACCAACCCAGTTCAGCCATGACATCGGCTGCCAGACAAGCACTGCCGGAATCGCTGTTGCCACCGCAATGCCGGCCGACAGCGCAATAATGATGACATTGTCGCTGTGATGCTGTTTCAGGGATTTCGCGATCAGGTCCGACACGGCAAACAGCGGCGCCGTCAGCATCACGGCAAGCGTTCCCAGATTAACCTCGGCAAAACCCGGCTTGATGATCGCCAACGCGCCGGCAAAGGAAATGAGGATGGCCATCACCCGCCGCATCTTCAGCCCTTCGCCAAAATAAATGGCAGCACCGATGGTCGCATAGACCGGCCCGAGATTGAGCAGCGCATTCACCTCGGCAAGCGGGATTCGCATGATGCTGTAGAACCAGAACAGAACCGCCAGCGCATGACACACCGCCCGCGCCACCAACATCTTCCAGCTTGCCCCAACGGTAACCCCGTCAAGTGTGCCGGCGACCAGCGGGATAAGCAGCAGGATGCCGACAATGTAACGCAGGAACACCGTCTGCACCGGTGGCAGATCGGTCAGGAGCAGCTTTACCGACACCATCACCAGCGCGAATAGCAGGCAGCTGAGGACCATCCAGGCCAGAGATCGGCGTATTTCGGTGGCCTCATCGCCGGCACGGGATAAAATGGTCATACAGACCGGCCTTCATCCCGCTCCGTTTCATTCCGCTCGCTTTCATCCCAGAACAGGGGGCCACCCCGAAACGCCGGAAAGCCGACACCAAAGATACAGGCCGCGTCCGCCATATCGGCCGAATCGACCACCCCTTCGGCGACGGCGGCACGGCATTCGGCGATCAGCGGGGCCAGCAGATCGGTCGCGATGCCGTCAAGTTCTGCTTCCGGATAATCACCACGCCGCCGGATGGCCTTCTTGTCGTCCCATTCGTAGAAACCCGACCCGGTCTTGCGGCCAAGCTTACCGGAGTCGATGTGGTCTGACAGCGCCGTCGCAGCGGCTTTGGAAATGCCGATCACCCTGCCGGCATCAAGACAGACATCCAGCCCGACCTGATCGCACAGCTCAATCGGTCCCATCGGCATGCCGAACGCCACCAGTGCCTGGTCCAGCCGGTCAGGATCAGCCCCTTCCAGCATCGCCTCGATGGCGCGGAACATGTAGGGAAGAAGCGCCCGGTTGACCAGAAAGCCGGGCGAGGATTTGCAGCGGATCGGCTGTTTCTTCATCGCCCCGCAAACCTGCATCGCCCGGGTGACGAAATCCTGCCGGCTGACATCAGTATAGACGATCTCGACAAGTGGCAGCACCGGCACCGGGTTGAAGAAATGCATGCCGATCAGACGGCCTGGATCGGCAAGGCCACTGCCTATCTCTTCCAGCGGAATCGCCGATGTGTTGGTCGCCAGGATGGCATCAGGCTTCATCACCGCCTCGGCGGCGGCAAAGACCTTTTGCTTGACCTCAAGACGCTCAGCCACCGCCTCGATCACCAGATCGGCGCTGGCAAGCCCCGTGCCATCAGGATCGGCCCCAAGCCGCGCCAGCGTTTCCGTGACACGCCGCGGGTCCTTCAGCCGCCTTTCATATAACGCGGTGGCGCGCGCCACCGCACCATCGATTGCCGCAGGGTCAAGATCCTGCAACGTGACCGAGAACCCCGACATGGCGGCCACGGCGGCGATATCGCCGCCCATCGTTCCGGCACCGATGACGTGGATTCGCGCGACCCCCGAATCCCCCCGCGCGCCTTTCTTCACCGCGTCATTCAGCTGGAAAGTCCGCCGCAGACCTGCCGAGGCAGGCGTCATCATAAGTTTAGAAAACAGTTTCGTTTCGTTCTTCAAAATATTGTTTTTGCTTAGATCATCAACAGAGAAATGATCAAGAATGGCAAAGGGAGCTGGCATATTGCGTGGGCTGGTCCGAGCCGACAATTTTGCCTTTTCTGCTGCTATCATGCCCGCAAGATTATCTGCAAGATTATCTGGCTGTGTCGGTGCGGCACGCGCAATCGTCCCGGCGACAGCCTCGCGGGCCGCCTGTTCCAACCCATTACGGTCTTCGACAAGGTGGTCAATCGCACCGGCCGCCAGCGCCGCACGCGCCTTCAGCGGTCGCCCATGCAGGACCAGCTGCAGCGCCGCTTCCGGTCCCATCCGTTCACAGGCCCGGGCCGACCCACCATAGCCGGGAAGAAGACCAAGATTGATTTCCGGAAACCCAACCTGACAGGCCGCATCATCGATGGCAATGATCCGGTCAAAGGCCAACGCCAGTTCCAGCCCGCCCCCGACGCAGATGCCATCGATCAGGATCACACTCGGGCAAGCCAAATCCTCGATTGTCTGAAAGCAGTCCAGAACCTCGGCGATATGCGACTCGACTGCCTCGCGCGTCTCCAGACTGGCAAATTCATTGATATCGGCACCGAAGATGAAGCCACGCGGCTTGCCCGACCGGAAGACGAATCCCTTTGGGGGGCGCGTTGCCAGACTGTCAATAATATCGGACAGCTCGGCCATCACCGCATGCGACAGCACATTTGCCGACCGCCCATTAACATCGATCGTCAGCCAGGCAATGCCGGCCTCGTCACGCGTCAGCTCGAAATGTTCATAGGATATCATCCTGGCCTCCTGCCATGGCCGTCTTCAGCAATAGAATACATCTTGGCTCATCTTCGTCCATCATGGCACGGAATGCCCCGCGGCGTCACTTGGCACTTTGCCGGTCCGCCCGCAGGCATGCCGCCTTGATAACGGCCTCGACACTGTCATGGATCTGCAGGGCGTCCTGTTGCTTGTCCGCCATATCGGCTGCATCGCTGTGGCGTGCCAGCAACCAGACAGGCAGACCAAGCTGGCGCGCGGCGGCAATCTTCGCAAAACTGGCTTCACCGCCCGAATTCTTGCAGCACAGAAGGGAAATCCCGGCCGCGGTGAATTGCGCGCGCTCGGCCGCGGCACTTGTCGCCGGCATGGCATTGATGAAGGTGACATTGGGGGGACCGGCGCGACCCTCGACATTCAGCGCCCGCGCTAGCAGCGTGATATCACGCCGTTGCGTGAAAATCTCGATGGATTGTGTGCCACCGGCCAAAAAGACCCGGCTGCCGACCGGAATGGCATCCGCCATTTCCTGCCAGCTGTCAAAGCTGCGCCAGTCATCGCCCGGCCGGGGCTGCCAGGGTGGCCGCTCAAAACGCAGCAGCGGAATACTTGCCGCGGCAGCCGCGAGACGCGCATTGCGGCTGATCTGCCGGGCAAAGGGGTGTGTGGCATCGACAAGGAGATCAATGGCATGGTCACGGCACCAACTGGCCAGCCCGTCGATACCACCAAACCCGCCAGTCACCGTCGGCACTGACAGTACAGCAGGCTTTGGCGTTGCCCCGGCAAGCGAGGCCGTCACATCAAACCGCCCATCCGCAACCAGACCGTCAATAACCGCACGGCCTTCCGTTGTGCCGGCCAGGACAAGCGTTTGCAAACGGCGGCGCGTCATCTCCGCACTCATTTGGCCCCACTCATTTGTCCACACCGTCGCCAAGACTACCGGCGCGACCAAGCAGCGCACCGTCGCGGCCGATAATCGCCACCTCGACATGTGTCGGCGCATTGCGAAGCTGGAGCAGCGCGGTATCACGCGCCGCCATCGCCACCGCGGCGGCAAGCTGGCTGCGTTGCGTACTGGTTGCCATCTCGGAGACTTCCAGCACCGAATTGGCACCGGCGACCCGGTCACGATCAAAACCGAACGGCGCCGCCATCATGGCAAGCGCGGCAAAATCAACCTGCGAGCGGGCGGAATGCAGGTCCGTTGCGCCCTGTGCCAGTTTTACCATCTTGCCGAAACCGCCAAGGATCGACAGGTTCGGGACCGGGTTTCGGCGCATATATTTCAGCATCCCGCCAACGAAATCCCCCATATCGATCAGGGCGATATCCGGTAGTGCGTATCGATCGCGTCCCCACCCTTCCGATGTCGCGCCGGTCGACCCCATGACATGCGGCAGATCATTGGCACGGGCCACGTCGATGCCGCGATGGATCGAGGCAATCCAAGCCGAACATGAGAATGGCCTGACCACCCCGGTGGTGCCAAGAATCGAAATACCGCCCTCAATCCCGAGACGCGGATTCCAGGTCTTCAGCGCAATATCAGCGCCGCCTGGCACCGAAATCTCAATCGCGACATCCTGTGGCCCGTGCAGGATGGTGGCGAGTTCAGCAACGCAATCGCGCATCATCTGGCGCGGCACAGGGTTGATGGCGGGATCGCCAACCGGCACCGGCAGCCCGGGTTTGGTGACGATTCCAACCCCCTCACCGCGATGAAAGATCACCCCGCCCCCCACACTGCCTGGTCTGACGGTGGCCCGAATCAGTGCGCCATGCGTCACATCCGGGTCATCGCCGGCATCCTTGATGATTCCGGCCCGGAACCAGCCGTTCTCGCCGTCGTTTCCCTGACCCGCCCCACCTTGCGCGGTCTCCGCCACCGCGAGATCAGCGTTTTTGCCGCTTGGCGTGACAATAGTGACGCGATCAGGAAACTGTCCCGTCACCATCGCCGTGTAGGCTGCATTAACAGCAGCGGTGGCGCATGTACCGGTGGTCCAGCCAAAGCGGAGCGTTGTCTGAAGCGTCTTTTTCCGCGTTGCGGGCCGGGTCATGGATCGGGCACCTGTCGGGTTACGTTGCAGCAATAACCAGAACGACCGACTGGCCTTGATATCTTGCCGCTGCTAAATTTGACTGTAAGACTAGTACCGAAATTTCAGATTTTCATCCACCAATCACCGGACCGGCTCATGTCAGGAACACCGACCACCCCAACGCAGCGCGATCAGGGCACCCTGCCCCGCCTCGCCGCACGCGACTGGCCGGAATTTCAGCCGGGCTGGGTGTGGATGACGGGCGGCGGTCCGGGCGATCCCGGTCTGATCACACTGCATGCGTTGAACGCGCTGCAACAGGCGGATGTGATTGTCTATGACGCGCTTGTCGATCCGGCGCTTTTGCAGTGGGCACGGCCCGATGCACAGGTCGAATATGCTGGCAAACGCGGCGGCAAACCGTCACCAAGCCAGCGCGATATCTCGCTCCGCCTGATTGATCTGGCGCAGCAGGATTTGCGGGTTTTGCGGCTGAAGGGCGGCGATCCGTTTGTTTTCGGGCGTGGCGGCGAGGAAGCGCAAACCCTGGTCAAGGCCGGGATCAGGCTACGTGTCATTCCCGGCATATCGGCCGGGATCGGCGGGCTTGCCTATGCCGGCATTCCGGTAACGCACCGCGATGTCAACCAGTCGGTCACCTTCCTGTCGGGGCATGACCGGACCGGGCTGACGCCATCGGCCATCGACTGGCAGGGGCTTGGCAGCAGCGCCCAGGTCATCGTGATGTATATGGCGATCAAACATATGCCTGACATCTGCGCCCGCCTGATCGCCGCTGGCCGTTCGCCGGATGAACCTGTCGCCATCGTCCAGAACGCCACCCGCGATGACATGCGGGTTCTTGAAACAACACTGGCGGGCGCACCGCAGGACATCACCGACAGCGGCATCGGCGCACCGTCGATTGTCTGTGTTGGCCGCGTCGTACTGATGCGCCAGTGCCTCGACTGGCTTGGCCAGATGGCGGGTGAGCCGGTACGCGACGAAGACCCGCTTGGCGTCCGGACAATGTCGGATACGGCCTGATGGCCTCGCGGGCGCTGGTTGTCGGGGGCCTGACCTCCGGCAGCGGCAAGACAACGGTGACTTTGGGGCTACTTCGCGCGCTGGCCCGCGCCGGTCATTCGATCTGCGCCGCCAAGACCGGCCCTGACTATATAGACAGTGCATTTCTTGGTGCTGCCGCCCTGTCCCCCGCGGTCAATCTCGACAGCCATGCCATGACACCGGCGATGATCCGCCATCTGGCGGCCATGCGGACCGGCGAAACGGTCATTGTAGAGGGTGTCATGGGCTTGTTCGACGGCACCGATGGCGGCAGCGGCAGCACGGCACAGCTGGCGGCCATCCTCGGCGCACCGATCCTGCTGGTCCTCGATTCCCGACATCAGGGGCAGACGGCGGCGGCACTTGCCGCCGGCATCCGGAGCCAGCTGCCAGCGGGAACCGATCTTGCCGGGGTGGTGCTGAACCGTGTCGCCTCACCGCGTCATGAGGCGCTGATCGTCGAGGCGCTGTCGCAGCGTGGCATCCGGCATTTCGGCAGCCTTGCCGTCACCCCGGCGATGCAAGTGCCGTCACGCCATCTTGGTCTTGTACAGGCAGCAGACCTAGCCGCGACAGAGGAACTTGAACCCCGCATCGCGGCGGCGGCTGATCTCATCTCAGCCTCGCTCGACCTTGACGCCATCATCGCCGCCACAGGGCCACTCCCCGCGGCGGGGCCCGTCAGCAAATCACCCCCGCCCGGCCAGCATATCGCCGTCGCCAGCGACCAGGCGTTCGGTTTTGCCTACACCCATATGCTGGAAGGCTGGCACGCGGCCGGGGCCAAGATTGTCCCCTTCTCGCCACTTGCCGATGAAGCCCCCGCAGCAGATACCGATTTCATCTTTCTTCCCGGCGGCTATCCCGAACTTCACCTGCCGGCCCTGACGCGTGCCAAACGCTTTCATGATGGCCTTCGCGCGGCAGCGGCGCGCGGCGTACGGGTCTATGGGGAGTGCGGCGGCTTCATGACACTTGGCGAGGCCATCATCGACGCTGATGGCACAGCCTATCCAATGGCGGGTCTGCTTTGTCTCGAGACAAGTTTTGCCGCCCGCAAGCTGCATCTCGGCTACCGCGGCCTGACACCGCTGGCCGGTTTCTGGCCCGGGCTTGGTCCCGTCATCGGACATGAGTTCCATTATACGACGGCCATTACCGCGAAGGGTGACCCGCTGTTCCAGATGCGTGATGCCGGCGGTCGCGAGCTTGGCACCACCGGTCTTGTCTCAGGATCGGTCTGCGGGTCCTACGCCCATATCATCGCGTAGCTGGCTTCACCTAGCTATCATCACTGCTGTCGCTGGCGCGGCCACGCTTTGGCCGCAGGATATGCGCGTGCGCGGCGTCATACAGCGCGCTGTCACGAAAACCGTCATTCTGCGCCAGCCCGCGTCCGACAAAGATCAGCGCCGTACGGGTGATCTTTTCGGCCTGCACCGCCTGCCGGACCGTCGACAGCGTGGCATGGATGTAGGATTCATCCGGCCAGCCAACGCGGTAGGCGACAATCACCGGGCAGTCAGCCCCGTAAAAGGGGGTAAGGTCGCGTTCAATCTGTCGCAGATTGCGGACTGACAGGTGAATGGCTAGAGTAGCGCCGGTGCGGCCAAGGCTTGTCAACTCCTCGCCTTCCGGCATCGCCGAGGATTTCATCGCCGTGCGTGTAAGGATCAGCGTCTGCGTGACTTCCGGCACTGTCAGTTCGATCCCGAGGCCGGCGGCGGCGGCGGCATAGGCCGATACGCCTGGTACAATCCGGTAATCGATCCCAAGCGCCTTCAGCCGCCTGATCTGCTCGGCAATCGCGCCATAGAGCGACGGGTCACCCGAATGCACGCGGGCCACGTCCTGGCCGGCATCATGCGCCTGCCGCATTTCATCGATAATGTCATCCAGCGTCAGCGACGCGGTATCGATCACCCTTGCGTCATCCGGTGCCGCCGCGACGACCGCTTCGGGCACAAGCGAGCCAGCATAAAGACATAGCGGGCAGCGTTCGATCAGACGCAACCCCCGAACGGTGATCAGTTCCGGGTCACCCGGCCCTGCACCAATGAAAAAGACCGTCATGATGATGCTCCCTTTGCCGTGTCGTCCGCATCGAGATGCTTGGCATAGCCGCGCGGCGTATAGACGGCGGTGCCGCGGCCAAGATCAAGCTGGCGTGAGGTGCTGGCCCCCACCATCACCGTCGTCAGCATATCGACCTCGTCGATATCGAGGGTGGCCAGCGTGCGATGGAGAATGGCCTCGTCCGGGCGGCCAAGGTTGGAGGCCAGAATGACCGGCACATCGCCGCCGCGATAGCCGATCAAGATGTCACGCGCCGTCGCCAGCTGGGTCCGCCGCCGCCGCGAGACCGGGTTATAGAAGGCTATGACAAAATCACCGGCACCGGCGGCATGGATCCGCTTTTCGATCTGGTCCCAGGGCGTTAACAGGTCGGACAGCGAGATGGCGCAGAAATCATGCCCCAGAATGGCCCCCGACCGCGCCGCCGCCGCCTGCAATGCGGAAATTCCCGGTGCGCTGACCACGCTGACCCGGCGGGCCGCCGCCGACACCCCGCCCTGATCCTCGGACCTGTCGAGAAGCTCATACACAAGCGCACCCATGGCATAGATGCCGGCATCACCGGAACAGATGACGGCCACATCCTTGCCAGTGGCCGCCACCTCCAGCGCATAGCGGCAGCGCGCTTCCTCCTCGCCAAGCTTGAAGTCGCGGCGCGGAATATGCGCGGCAATGGCACCAAGAAGATCGATATAGAGATCATAGCCAACCAGCTCATCAGCGCCCAGCACCATCTGCGATGCTTCCGGTGTGCGCCAGACCGACTGCCCGGGGCCGATACCAACCAGCATCACCCGGCCAGGCTTGCGCCCGGGGAGATGTAACGGGCTGCAGGGCGCCGGCGCCAGCGCAAGCGCCATTGTGGCCTGCCCCGACTTGACTTTTGGATGGATCAGCACAGCTTCATCACCAGCCGCGGCAAGCGCCGCCGCCTCGGCCACGCCGGGAATGCCGATCTCGTCCAGAACCGCGTCCGATGGGTTGTGCAGACGTGGTGCCTGCGCCGCCAGCACCTCGCGGCCGAACACCCGTAGCGGTACTGCCAGCATCGCGGCCAGCGCGTGCAGGGCCGGTTCGTCCGCCTTCAGATCAACGCTGAAGATCCCGGCAATGGCGGCGGCGTTGATATCGGCGCGCGCCAGTTCCTGCATCACCAGGTCGATCACCTCGTCGGCCGGACAGCCACGCGCGCACCCAACACCCAGCATCACATCCTGCGGGCAATAGACAAGCTCGTTCTCAGCCGCGGTCTGCTGGCGGCGCGTCACTGTCAGGGACACCGCGTCGCCGCGCGGCACATGCGCGAACCAGTCCTTCAGCCCGTCAAGGCAGTCGCCATCGACAAATGCCCCGTCACCCGCCAGCAGTTGCGGCATCACGCGGTACGCCGCGGCGGCATTCGCCAGCCGCCAACCCTGCGGCGGCTCATCAAGCGACAAGTGCCACCTGCCATCGCCGGCCGTTGTCAGCGCCAGATCAGACTCAAGGCATGCCGACACCTCGCGTGCCAACGAAATGGCACCGTGATGGCCACCAATGAGCGGCACCACAACGCGTCCCGATTCTGCCACTGCTATTACCGGAGCATCGGTGCTTTTATGTTTCAGATGCGGTGCCACCGCGCGGATCAGGATACCGGCCGCGCAGACACCGATGATCGGGCGACCGCTGCAGAACAGATCGGCGATATGCGCCCGCGCCTTGCCGAAATGATGCGGCGCCTCCGGACAACGCACCGCATGGCCGTGGATATCGGCATCAAGCACGCTTGCCAACCTCTCGGCAAGTTCGAGCCCGGCCTTTGACAGGCACAGTATGACCGGCCGCGCTGTGGCGGGGACGCTTAGCTGATCCATGGATCATCTCCCTTATAGATCAGGATCATCGAGAAATAGGGAGCTTCATCCGGTGCCGCGGCAAGCGGCAGCGCCTTTTCATGCGGCAGTGAGGCATGGCTTGTATAGAGCGCCTTGCCCGCAAGACCCAGCCGATGCAAAAGCGCCCGCAAGCGCGGCATATGCCGCCCGACCTTCATGATCGCCACCGCCTCGGCGGCATGGATCGCCGCCGCCAGCGCATCATCATCCATCGTGCCGGGAAGCACACTCAACACATCGCTTCGGGCAACAAGCGGACGGGCCTGCGCGGCAGCGCAGGCAGACAGGCTGGTCACCCCGGGAACGATCTCGACAGGATGGGATTCTTTCAACCTGACAAGAAGATACATGAAGGACCCGTAGAAAAGTGGATCCCCCTCGCACAGCACGACGACATCGCGCCCCGCCGCCAGATGTTCGCCAATCGCCGCCGCGGCATCATCATAGATCGACTGCGCCGGCGCCCTTCCAGGGCGCATCGGCACGATCATTGGAATCTCGATGGCATCCGCGGATATTGCGTCGGCAACGATAGAGCGCGCGAAAGACGTTCCTGAATCCGGTGCCGGATAGGCAATCACCCGCGCATTCTCCACCAGCGCCCAGGCCCGCCGCGTGACCAGCTGCGGGTCACCTGGGCCGGTACCAACGCCGATCAGACATCCGCTGCTCATTCCGCGTCTACCTGTTTATGCCAGCACCATTGCGTCACCGGCATCAGCGGCCGCCAGCCATGAAACCCGCCAACCGGGTCGGCATGCTGGACCGACAGCCTTGTCAGTTCGCCGCCGGAGTGCTGCCAGGCCGCAATGAGGGTTGTTTCACTTTCGATTGTCACGGCATGTGCCACCAGAACACCACCCGGTCGCAGGGCCGCTTGCGCCGCCTCGATCACCACCGGCGCAAGCCCGCCACCAATGAAAACGGCGTCCGGGCGCGGCAGTCCCATCCCAATATCGCCGGCCACAACATCGGTGGCGTCGCCCGCCACCGGTTCAAGACCGATAACGCCATGCCGTGTGGCATTCGCGGCGGCACGGGTGAGCTGGGCCGCGCTGCGGTCGATGGCGATGGCGCGTCCATGTCCGGCATTGCGCAAGAAATCAATGGCAATGGCACCCGACCCGGTGCCGACATCCCACAGAACCGCGCCCGGGAACGGCGCCAGTTTGGCCATCGCGCTGGCCCGCGCATCGCGTTTGGTTAGCTTGCCATCGGTCTCGAAACTGGTATCGGGCGCGGCAAGACCTGCCCCCGCCGCCACTGCATCCGGGCAGGCAATGCCGATGATATGGAAATCCGGCACACGGTCATGTGCCCAACTCTCGGCCCGGCCATCAATCCGCGACTCCGACGCCCCGCCAAGATGCGCCAGAACATGCAGTGTCGCATCCCCATAGCCATGCGTCGTCAACAATTCGGCAAGCCGTGCCGGGCTGGTGCCGTCCTGCGCGATGACCAGCAGCCGCGCCCGCGGATAGAGGCGGCTGAACAGGCTGCCAGCAGGCCGGCCATGCACCGATACCACCTCGCAGTGTGCCAGCGGCCAGCCAAGCCGCGCCGCCGCCAGCTGCATGCCGGACACCGCCGGGATGACCTCGACGCCTTCCGGGCCAAGTTCCCTGACAAGGCTGGCACCGGCGCCAAACCACATCGGGTCCCCCGTTGTCAGAAGCGAAAGTGATTTATCAGCATTGTCTTTCAGAATATTGAAAATATGTGAAAATGGCGTTGGCCAGTCCAGAATTTTCGGGCCATCGGACAGGTCGCCATGAAAGCGTGGGGCGGCGACAATCATATCCATTCCGGCAAGGCGGGCGCGCAGGCTTGCGGGCAGTGCCGTCACCCCACCTTCATCAACGCCGATGACAAGGGGGACGATTGTAAAGGGGCGCGCCATCACCCCGCACGTCCCGCGCAGGACAATGCCAGCGCGTTCACCACCGATGATGCCATGGCCGAGCCGCCACGTGTTCCCTGAATGGCGAAATAGGGTACGCCAGCCTCATGCGTCGCCAGCGCCTGTTTGCTTTCAGCAGCGCCGACAAATCCCACCGGACATCCGATGATGGCGGCGGGACGCGGCCCGCCGTCCGAGATCACCTCAAGACAGCGGAACAGCGCGGTCGGCGCGTTTCCGATGACGATCACCGCGCCAGCCATATCATCCCGCCAGAGATCGACTGCCGCCGCCGAACGCGTTGTCTCCAGCTCGGCAGCCAACGTCGGCACACGGACATCGTTCAGCGTGACTTTCACCTCATTACGCGCTGGCAGAAAGCGGCGGGTAATGCCACTTGCGACCATGGCGCAGTCGCAGAGTAGCGGCGCCCCGTCACGCAATGCTGGCAGCGCGCTGGCAACAAAATCATCCGATGCGTCGATATCGGTCACGATATCCGTCATGCCGCAGGCATGAACAACCCGCACCGCCATGTCATGAAGGTCAGCAGGCACGCCGTCCAGCGCGGTCTGCTCCCGAACAATGGCGAAGGAGGCTTGGTAAATCGCCTGCGGGTCTTTCAGATAGGGTTCCATCAGCCAGACTTACTTGCCACCCGGTTTGCGATTGCGCACGGATTCCGGTCCTAGCGGATGCTTGGCATGCGGATAGGGGTGGTGGTGGTGATCATGCCCGTGATCGTGATCATGCCCGTGATCATGCCCATGCCCGTGATCATGCCCATGCTGATGATTATGCCGATGATCGTGACCGTGATGATGATGATCCTGGTCGAGACGGCAGGCCCCGGTGCAGAAATGATCGCATAGCTGGCAATCCTCGACATTGCTTCCCGGTGCCGAGACACCCTGTCCCTCAACGTGATGGTGGTGGCTTTCCTGGGCGAGACCCACCTCGTTCTCAAACCCCAAAACTTGCGCCCGGTATTTGCACAGGGCGCAGTTCATATTGTTGTCGCCATCGAGGATTTCGCGGACACGGTCGGCGAAAGTGGCAATCACCTTCGGATGATCGTTCAGATAGCCGGCCTTGACGAAGGTGGTGCCGGGGTGGGCCGCCGCCACCTCGTCGGTGAAGCCATAGATGCGATCGATCAGAATTCCGGAAAACAGGAAATAGGGAAAAACGACAACGCGTTTGAACCCAAGCTTCACCACATGCTCAAGACAGGGTTGCACCAGCGGAAAGGTCACTCCGGAATAGCCAACCTCTGCCCAGCCGAACCCCATGCCTTCCCACAACATCCGCGAAATCTTCGAAATGTTCGAATTGGCGTCGGGGTCGGACGCACCGCGACCGATCACCACCAGACAGGTATCGGCCCGGTCGACGACGCCATGTTCGGCATCGGCGGCAGCAATGGCGGCGGCAACACGGTCCCCCGCCGCCTGCAGCATCTGCAGGTCAATCGCCAGTTCCCGGCCATATTGGATGGTGATCCCATGTTCCGCGGCATAGGTGTTCAGCACCGAAGGGATGTCATTCTTCGCATGGCCGGCGGCGAACAGCATGCCTGGCACGGCCAGAACGTGATTGACCCCTTGCTCACGAAGCCTGTCGAGCCCGGTCTTGATAACCGGCGTTGCGAATTCAAGATAGCCATATTCAACCGGCCAGTCAGGGAACAGCGGCGCCAGCTTTTCCGCCAGAACGGCAAATTCGGTCACCGCCGATTTCGAGCGTGACCCGTGGCCACAGATCATCACGCCGAATTTCTTCTCACCCGCCTCATGCATCTGTCAGCTCTCCTTCAGGCGCGTCGGCCTCATCACTGTCTGTTTGCGCGGCATCTTCCTCGCTGTCGGCCTGAACCCGCCCCTTGATGACAAGTGCCGCCGCCAGCACGGCCGCCGCCGCGCCAAACGCCGCGCCGATGAGATGACCGTGGCCGGCCAGCTCGCCAAGATGCCCCCAATGCGCCAGTGCGCCCGACATGCCACCGAACAACATCGTCACAGAGGCAACGCCGATCGCCGCCATTTTCGGAAAATTGGGTATCTTGGGAAAATTCAGAAGATTCATTGCTTCACCTCGGGTCCGTCAGGTCTTCGGAGGGGCGAAACGACAAGCCAGCGCGGGGTGCGCGTCACGCAACCATCTGCCTTCGGGTCCGAGGCCCGGGATTGGTGCCCTGTCTGGGTCCACCGCACCGGGGTCGTTTTCATCTTGTCGCCAAGTCCATCGACCAAGCTTAGATATTAGCGCAATGTCGCAAAAACAATTGCACCAATGCGACCAAAGTTGAATTATGGCGCAAATGTTCGACCCCCTTTCACTGCTGATCTTCAGCCTGTCGGCGCTGGCCCTTCGCGCCGCCATTCTGCTTGTCGCGCTGGCGCTGGACTGGTTGATTGGCGAGCCCGACATCCTGTGGCGGCATATCCCGCACCCGGTGGTCATCATGGGGCGCGCCATTGCCTGGTTTGACCGCCGCTGGAACCGGCGGAACGGGATGACCGGACGCACCCGTCGCAGGCGTGGCGGCGTCGCCATAGTGCTGCTGGCGCTGGCCGCCGCCGGCCTGGGCGCGGTGCTGTCCTTTGGCGGCGCGATCATGGCCGGAATCATTCTGGCAGTGATGCTTGCCGCACGATCGCTGGATGACCATATCCGCGCCGTGGCGACGGCTCTGGGCGATGGCGTCGCGCCGGCACGCCGCGCGGTCGGCATGATTGTCGGCCGTGACACCAGCGACCTGAACGAGGCCGAAATTGCCCGCGCCGCCATCGAAACCGGTGCCGAAAACCTGTCGGACGGGGTGATCGCCCCGGCCTTCTGGTTTCTTGTCGCCGGACTGCCGGGCCTGTTTGTCTATAAGCTGGTCAATACGGCAGACAGCATGATCGGCTATCGCAATGCCCGCTACTTTGCCTTTGGCTGTGTGGCGGCACGGCTTGATGACGCGCTGAATATCGTGCCGGCACGACTGACAGCGGTGCTGATCTGCGGTGCTGCCGCGCTACGTGGACGCGGTATCGCCACCCTGCGGGTGATGATGAAGGATGGCCGTCATCACGCCTCGCCAAATGCCGGCTGGCCCGAGGCGGCGATGGCCGGGGCGCTGGATGTCTGGCTGGCCGGACCGCGCCGCTATGGCAATAGGGTGCGCCAGGCCCGCAAGTTCAATGCGGGCGGCGGCGAGGCGGATGACCGGGCGATCCTGCGTTCGCTGCACAGGCTGATTGCAGCGCAGATCCTGTTTGCGATGCTGCTGCTGCCATTGGCCGTGAGTTACTAGAGTCCGGCGATTTCGGCAATCGCATCAAGGTCAAGATTTGCCGCCATATGTGCGGCAAGGTCATCAAGAACCGCATCGACCCGGCCGGCAAAATCGATCTCGCCAAAGCGCCCTTCCCGCCCACGCCGCGCCGCCAGATCGGCCAGAAAGGCGTGCCGGAACCCGTCATCGGCAAAGATGCCATGGACATAGGTGCCGATGACAAGCCCGTCTGCCGAGATCGCACCATCGGCACGTCCATCAATATCGAGAAGCGGCCTGGCGCAATCCGCGCCATCGGTGCGCCCCATATGAATCTCATAGCCCGTTACGCTAGCATCGAACCGCGGCGCGCGGGCCGTCACACGGGCCAGCGTCTTGTCCGCCGCCAGCACTGTGTCCACACCGAGATGACCAAGGCCGATTGTGGCACCTGCCGGGCCTTCGATGCCCTGCGGGTCATCAACAGACCGGCCCAGCATCTGATAACCGCCGCACAGCCCCATTACCATGCCGCCGCGCCGCAGATGCGCCGCGATATCGATGTCCCAGCCCTGTTCGCGCAGAAAGCCCAGATCGGCGATGGTTGATTTCGACCCCGGCAGCAAGACCATGTCGCAATCGCCGGGAATTGGCTGGCCCGCCTCGACAAGTGTCAGGCGGACATCCGCCTCGCCTGCCAGCGGATCGAGATCATCGAAATTGGCAATCCGGCGCAGCACCGGCACCGCGATATGAACAGGCGCGTCTTCATGCGAGACGCCAGCCTTGCCGGCAATGTCGAGGATGTCCTCAGCCGGCAGGAAGCGGGCCGGCGCGAACCAGGGCAGAATGCCAAGGCCGGCCCAGCCGGTCGCCGCCTCGATCATCGTCATGCCTTCGGCGAACAGCGAGGTATCGCCGCGAAACTTGTTGATCAGAAAACCGCGTATCAGGTCCCGGTCGGCCGGATCGAGAACCGCACCCGTGCCGACAAGGCTGGCAATCACACCGCCGCGGTCGATGTCGCCGGCAATCACCACCGGAATGTCGGCGGCGGCGGCAAACCCCATATTGGCGATGTCCCCGGCGCGAAGATTGACCTCGGCCGGGCTTCCCGCGCCCTCGACAATCACCAGATCGGCATCGCGCCCAACCTTGTCAAAACTGTCGAGGACACGCGGCAGAAGCGTCGCCTTGTGCGTGCCATATTCACGCGCGCGCATGCTGCCAAAACGCTGACCCTGCACAATCACCTGCGAGCCGGTCTCGGTTTCAGGCTTCAACAACACCGGGTTCATATGAACGCTTGTCGGGGTTCTACAGGCCAGCGCCTGCATCGCCTGGGCGCGGCCGATCTCGCCGCCATCAGCCGTAACAGCGGCGTTGTTCGACATGTTCTGCGGCTTGAACGGGCGCACCGACAGGCCGGCATTGGCGAAATGGCGGCACAATCCGGCAACAAGCACCGACTTGCCGACATTCGAGCCGGCACCCTGAATCATGATAGCTGGCGGCATGATAGCTGGCGGCATGATTCGGGATGGCCTCAGAACTCGACGCCGATCTGCGCCTTGATTCCGGACCTGAAGGGATGTTTGACAAGGCTCATCTCGGTCACAAGGTCGGCAGCGTCGATCAGTGCCTCGGCGGCATTGCGGCCGGTCAGCACGACATGCGTCATCTCCGGCTTCTCGTCACGAAGAAAGGCCAGAACCGCGTCCAGATCGATGTAGCCGTAGCGAAGCGCGATATTGATCTCGTCGAGAAGCACCATGTGATAACGCGGATCGCGGATCATCTGTTTGGCCTTGTCCCAGGCGGCGCCGGCGGCGGCGATGTCGCGTTCACGGTCCTGCGTTTCCCAGGTGAACCCTTCGCCCATGGTGTGGAAATCGCACAGCTCGGCGAAATGGCCGGTGATCAGGTTACGTTCACCGGTATCCATGCCACCCTTGATGAATTGCACGACGCCGCAGGGAAGGCCATGCGCGATGCAGCGGAAAATCATCCCGAAGGCGGCCGATGATTTGCCCTTTCCCTTGCCGGTATGGACAATGATCAGGCCCTTCTCCTCGGTCTTCGTCGCCATGATCTTGTCGCGCGCCTGTTTCTTGCGCGCCATCTTGGTGTTGTGGCGTTCAGAGTCAGATGGGGCGGAGTCGGACGGGGGGATATTGTCGTTTGGGGCGGTCATGTCATGGTCTCCTCGGTGCGGGCGCGAAGCCGGCCAAGATCAGATTGCACACTGTTGCGACGCGGTGTCCATAGGCCGCGGTCAATCGCCTCATCAAACCTGTCCAGCATATCCAGATAGGCATCTTCATTCGCGGATGACAGGAATTCACGAACCGTTTCATCCTCGATATACGCCTCATAGAGCGCGCTGAAGTGATGTTCGGCCACCTGCCTTGTCGTGGCGGCGAAGGCAAACAGGTAATCCACTGTGGCCGCCATCTCGAACGCCCCCCTATAGCCATGGCGCATCGCCCCGGCAATCCATTTGGGGTTGCTCGCGCGGCCCCGCACGACACGGCCGATTTCCTCGGACAGCGTGCGGATAACAGGACGTTCGGCAAGAGAATGATCATTGTGATAGATCGGCACATCGCGCCCCGACAGGTGCGATACCGCCGCCGAAAGACCGCCGGCAAACTGGTAGTAATCATCACTGTCGAGGATATCATGCTCGCGATTATCCTGGTTGTGCAACACCGCATCGGAGGCGGCCAGTCTCGTCTCCAGCACGTCGCGCGCCGCGACACCCTCGCTGTTCTCGCCATAAGCGTAACCTGACCAGACAAGAAACGCCTCGGCAAAGTCGCTGCGGTCCTGCCACAGCTTTTCATCAATCAAAGCTTGCAACCCGGCACCATAGGCCCCCGGCATGGCGCTGAAGATGCGCAGCGTGCTTTGCCGTGCCGCGGCATCCACATCAAGCCCGTCCGCATGATAGCGCGCCGTATCACGCCGCGACGCCGCCGCCAGCGGGTTCATCTCGTCAGGTTCGTCAAGTGCCGCCACGGCGCGCACGGCCCGGTCGAACAGCGTCATCTGCGCCGGGAAGGCATCACGGAAAAAGCCCGAACAGCGAAGACAGACATCGACCCGCGGCCGGTCGAGACTGTCCAACGGGATAATCTCGAACCCGGTAACGCGCCGTGAGGCGGCATCCCAGCTTGGCCGCACCCCCATCAACGCCAGCGCCTGCGCCAGATCATCGCCGCCGGTGCGCATGTTCGAGGTGCCCCAGGCAGACAGCACAATGGCACGCGGCCAATTACCATGGTCCATCAGATACCGGTCGAGAAGCGCCTCGGCAGACGCCCAGCCAAGTCGCCAGGCCACCGGGGTCGGCAGGGCGCGGCTGTCGATTGAAAAGAAATTGCGCCCGGTAGGCAGCACCTCGGGCCGGCCCCTTGTTGGCGCGCCGGATGCGCCGGACGGCACGAACCTGCCGGCAAGACCGCGGATCAGACCGTCGGTCTCACGCGGGCCGCAGGCGGCAAGGCGGACCCGGATATCAACCAGCGCGGTATCGATGATGGCGGCGCTGGCCGGGCCGGGCGGCGGCTGCGATCCGGCCACCAGGGACAGCGCCAGCCTGTCAAGACGCTCCACCGTATCGCCATGGCTTCGCCAGGGACTGTCGGACAGGTCAGACAGGCAATCGGGCCGCGGCCCGTCCCAGACAAGGCCGCGTTCCGAGGTCAGCGGGTCGAAAACATCCGCATCGCCAAGCCGCAGGTCGCGTGCCAGCGCCCGAAGCAGCGAGGCATTCGCCCCCTCGCCATCACTGCGTGGCGTGCGCAGGATCTGCGCCAGCAACCCGTCGGCAAGATCACGCTCTGGCGAGGTGCCATAGACATGCAGCCCGTCGCGGATCTGCAGCTCTTTCAGGTCACACAGGTAATTATCCAGCTTCAACAACTTGTCGCCAGGATCATCGGCATCATCAATGCCGCAATCCTGCGCGATCCCGGCCCGCATGGCGGTGTCCAGAATATCGCCGAGAAGCGCGTCGGAACGCGCCCGGTCCATGCCGGCCGCCTCAAAATATTCATCCATCTGCGCTTCCAGTTCGGCCATCACGCCATGGCTGTCAGCCTGCGTCATCGGCGGTGTCAGATGATCGAGAATGACCGCCGCGGTGCGGCGTTTGGCCTGCGCCCCCTCGCCAGGGTCATTGACGATGAAGGGATAGAGATGCGGCATCGGGCCAAGCACGGCTTCAGGAAAACAGGCCTCGCTGAGGGCCAGCGCCTTGCCCGGCAACCATTCGAGATTCCCATGCTTGCCGAAATGCACCACGGCATGCGTACCGCCAACCTCGCGAAGCCAGATATACAAGGCGAAGTAATTATGCGGCGGCACCAGATCGGGCGAATGATAGGTCGATTTCGGGTCGATATTATAGCCCCGCGCCGGCTGAATGCCGACAATGACATGGCCATAACGACGCAGCGGCAGGTGCAGGACTTCACCATCGCACATCGGGTCCGCGGTCGGCGCGCCCCAGCGCGCGGTGACGGCCTCACGCACCGGGGCTGGCAGGGCGGCAAAATGCTGGTCATAAACAGCCAGTGGCAGCGCCACATCAGTCTGCCGTCCCTGCCATCCGGCATTGGTCGGCCCGGCCTTCAGCTGCGCGATCATGTCCGCGCTGTCCTCCGGCGGGTCCTGCACGGCATAGCCGGCATCGGCAAGCGCCTGCATCGCGGCAAATACACTTGCCGGGGTATCAAGCCCGACGCCATTGGCGATCCGGCCATCACGGTTCGGGTAATTCGCCATGATCAGCGCAACCTTGCGATTGCCAGCCGCGGTCTGGCGAAGCCGCGCCCAGTTCGCCGCCAGACGCGCCGCAAAGCCAGCACGTTCGGGAACGGGTTCATAGGCGGTTGTCATCGCATGGGTGACAGGATGGCGCGTCGGCGGCCGCTTGAACCCGACAGCCCGCGTCAGCACCCGCCCGTCAAGTTCCGGCAGCGCCACATTCATCGCCAGATCGCGCGGCGTCAGCCCGGCGCTGGAGTCCCGCCAGTCATTCTGCAGGCTAGCTGACAGAACAAGCTGAAAGACCGGCGCGTCAACAGCGCCAAACGGGCCGACCGACCGCATCTCTGGCATACCGTCATCACCGCGCGACGGGTCGGACACGGCAAAGCTGGTCATATTCAGAATGACATCTGCTTTTGCCTGGCACAGCAGATCGGCAATAACAGCCGCCGAATCACCGTCCTTGAGGCTTGCGGAAAACAGCGGCAGCGGGTTCAGGCCGGCATCGATACAGGCATCGATCATCGTATCAACCGGCGCCAGATCGGCCGCCTGCATCAAGGCGCGGTAGAAGATGATGGCCGCAACCGGCGCGCCATCACGCCAGCTGGCCTGCAACGTTGCCAGATCGGGCGTCCGCTGTCCCGGCCAGTAGATGCCGGCCCGCAACAGCGGCATCGGCGGTAGCGCCAGATCGCTGCCGTCACACAGATCACGAAGCGCGATCAGGAAGGAAAGCGCATTGTCAGGTCCACCAGAATCCAGATAGGCAGCCAGCGCGTGACAGAGATCCGGTGACAGGCTGGACAGGTAGTCCAGCTCCGGGTCGGGCTTGCCATCACCGGCAAGGAAGATAATCTGCGGCCCACCGCTTTCCGCCAGCGCGCGCAACTGCTGTACGCCATAGGACCAATAGCCGGTGCCGCCAAGAAGTCGCACGACGACCAGCTTTGCGCCGGTGACGGTGCTGGCAAGATACTGGTCAACCGAGAATGGATGCGACAGGCTGAGGTAATTGGCAATCCTGATGGAGGGCGCACCGCTGTCCTCCGCAAACCTCGCCGCGGCGGCGGACAGCAGGCTGACCTCGGTATCGGCCGAGGTCAGGATAATGATATCGCCAGGCGGCTGGTCCAGATCGACCGCCTCGCCCGAATCATAGAGCGCCCCGCTATCTTCAACCCTGGGAAGATGCATCTTCGTCGATCAGACTGCCACCAAGGCGCGCCGCGATGCCGGCGGCATCAAGTCCGGCCATCCCGATCACGACAAGCCTGCCGGCCACGGCGTCACGGTCGCGGGCGAAATAACCGTCGACACGACGGCCGACCGCCTGCACGACATAGGCAAGCGCCTTGCCATTGACGGCGACGCGCCCCTTCGCCCGCAGGATGCCGAATTCCGCCGCCAGCGCAGCGATTGTCTGCTGGAACGCCTCTACATCTTCAATCCCGTCAAGCGCGATGATGCGCGAGGAAAATTCATCATGACCATGCTCGTGATGATGGTGGTGAGCGTGATCATCGTGATCATCATGCTCATCATCGTGATGATGATGGTGGTGATGCGAATGTTTGGAGCGCGCATGCGCCTGGTCTTCCATCCCAAGACCCAGAATAGCGTCCATCGGCGCCGCCCCGCCGGCCACCGGGATAATCGGCGTTGTCGCCTCAAGCCTGGTTTCGACAACCGCGCGCGCGCGCGCCATGCCCGCCTCGTCCAGAAGGTCCGCCTTCGACAGCACAATCAGGTTGGCCGCGCCGATCTGGTCGGCAAACAGCTCGTCAATGGGGCTTTCATGGTCAAGCTCCTCATCGGCGGCGCGCTGTGCCTCCAGCGCGTCAAGATCATGCGCCACGCCGCCATCGGCCAGCGCCGGCCCGTCAACAAGCGTCACCACGCCGTCAAGCATCACCTGTGACTTGATATCCGGCCAGTTGAAAGCCTGAACAAGCGGCTGCGGCAGTGCCAGGCCGGAGGTTTCGATGATGATGTGATCAGGCGGCGGTGTCTGGGCCAGCAATTGCTGCATGCTTGGCAGGAAATCATCGGCCACGGTACAGCAGATGCAGCCATTCGCCAGTTCGATGATGTCCTCGGCACTGCAGCTTTCCGCGCCGCACTCCTCGAGCATCGCGCCATCCATGCCGATATCGCCGAATTCATTGACGATCAGTGCCAGACGCCGGCCATTTGCCTGGGTAATGATATTGCGAATCAGCGTCGTCTTGCCAGATCCGAGGAACCCGGTGATGACGGTCGCTGGGATGCGGGATGAAGCCATCGGTCAAACCTCTCAGGCAAGGAGCAAAAAAGGGCAGAGCCATCGGACCCTGCCCCTGTAAAAGCCGCCGCCAAAGACCGGCGGCCCTGACGTTACATGGCCGGGAAAATCACCGCTTCGACAATTTCCACCATATAGGCAATCCCGACACCGGCAATCGCCGCCCCGGCAAGACGCGGTTGCAGCGCCCCGGCGTCGAGCGACTTCCAGATATTCTTCACCAGCATTGCCACACCGATGGCGATTGCCATCTGGACCATGCCGAAGCCGGCAAGATAGGCAAAAATCGGCGTCGGCTCAGCCCCGACGATGGTGGCACCATAGGCCCAGCCATGGAACAGCCCTGCGCCTGCTGCCAGCGCCCCGGCAACGCGCAGGTCCGTGACCCGCCCGCGCATCGCAAAAGCGCCGCCCGCAATCACCGACCCGGTAATCACCAATTCGGCAAATGGCAGCGTCACGGCCGCAAGTGTCAGCAAGGCACCACCGACCGTACCGGCCACAAAGGCGGCAGGCATCAGCACATTGTTGCGGTGAAACGCAGCGATCAAACCAACCGCGATGACAAAGGCAAGGTGGTCAAAACCGATCACCGGATGGCCAAGCCCCGAAAGAAACCCCTCGGCAAAGCCTGTAGGCGTCATGCCGCCAAGCGGATGATGCGCCAGCGCCGCGCCGGTGGTTGTCAGGATCATGGCTGCTGCCAGAGCGAAGAGTTTCGTCATTGGGCGTCCCCTCTCATGAACCATCCCCTATCACCGGGGCGGTTCGGTTTCGTGGCGGGGTTTGTGTCGCGGGCAGCGTAAACAAGGCTCGCTTCACGGCATTCCCCGGCCGTTGCATTCCGGCTTTGAAGGCAGGTCTCCTGGCTCGTGGTCATTACCCGGCAGCCTTCCCGGAGATGGTCTCTCCAGTGGCATCTTGACGGGCGACCAACATACAGTCGCGGGGACGGCCATGGCTTTGGGCAGTCATTTTTCACCCGTACCATATTCCCTCATTAAGGCATGGGGCTTTGCCCCACAGCCACCTTCAACGCAAACCGATATTGGTCTGATTCTGCGGCATCCTGTCAACCAATTGCGTCATGCAATTGTCACCTGCCGCCATACTGATAATGTGAGCCGGCCGAATGCGTCACGCGCGAAACAACCTGATCCGATGCGCGCCCCTTCACAATCGCCCCCCCTACACCTACCTGCTTGGGCAGGACACCTCTTTCGGGTGACCGGCAGGAGGAGCGCGGCCATGTCGCATTATTTCATCACCGGGGCCAGTTCCGGCATTGGCGCCGCGCTTGCCGAAAAATGCCTTGCCGCCGGCAACAGGGTCACCGCAGTCGCACGCCGTGCCGACAGGCTATCCGCACTTGGCAAGCAGCATGACCGCTTTCACGCCGCCGTGTGCGATGTCACCGACGCCGCGGCACTGGCAAAGGCAACCAGCAAGGCCATCGCAAAACTCGGTCCCGTCACATGCGCCATCCTGAATGCCGGCATCTATGAGCCGCAGGACAGCACTGCCATCGATCCGGCCGTATACGCACGGCACATGGATGTAAATTACATGGGTGTTATCAATGCGTTGCCAGCCATTATTGAGAATATGATGGAAGCTGGAAAGGGACAGATTGCAATTGTCTCTTCGGTCGCCGGATGGCGCGGCCTGCCACGCGCCGCCGCCTACGGCCCGACCAAAGCGGCGCTGATCTCGCTGGCCGAATCAATGACCTTCGATCTGGCCCCGCGCGGCATCGATATCAAAGTCATCTGCCCGGGATTTGTCGATACCGAATCAACCGCGGTTAATGACTATGAAATGCCGCATCTTATCAGCGCGGAAACAGCAGCAGACGAAATACTTGCCGGGCTGAGGACAGACCGCTTCATGATCAAGTTTCCACGCAAATTTGCGCGCCAGATGAAGATGCTCCGCTGGCTTCCCGACCGGACCTATTTCCGTCTTGTCGGCGCGCGTACTGGCTTTCCGCAGAGATAGGCATGGCAGTAACGGGCGACATCATTGATCGTTATGCAGCGGCCTTTGCCACACTCACGCCGGAGACGATGGATGATCTTCTGGCCACTGTCTCACCACAGGTGCGATTCACCGACCCGTTCAATGATGTGACAGGCCACGCGGCATTCCGGGCCATTTTCATACATATGTTCAAGACCTGCGACGCACCGCGTTTCCACATAATCGATATCGCGCATGGCACACAAACTGGCAGCCGCCGCGCCTATCTTCGCTGGCGCATGAGCGGACAGTTGCGAAGCTGGCCGCGTACCAGCCTTGATTTCGAGGGGATGAGCGAGGTGCATGTCGGGGATGACGGGCTGATCGCGGCGCATATCGACCATTGGGACAGTGCCAGCCAGCTGTTGGCGCGCCTGCCGGTGATTGGCGCCCTGTTACGCCCCGCGCTGCGGTTGTTCCGGGTCAGGACGGACGAAAACTGAGCAGAACCTCGCCAAGACGAAAGCCGGCCTTCGTTACCGTCGCCCGGTTCACCAGGATGTCGCCGCCCTGCAGGACCATGACATCGTCAAACGCGACGGTGACCTTACGGCCATACATGGCCAGCCTGAATGTATAACGCCAGCTGAGCATATTCGCCGCGCACAAGCCACGCGCGACGCCAACGACATCGGCCGAGCGCCCTTCATACCGTCCACCGCCAAGCGCCGTCACTTCCCAGCGGCGGTCCTCGGTCTCGCCATCATCATAACGGAATGACTCATCCAGTATGAAGCCGGTGTCCGTCTGTTGCCCGGCAACGGCCACCTCAAACTGGCGGCGGATGGTACCAAACCGGTCAACGAACACGCCATAGGCGTCGAGCCGGCGGGCGAAATAGCGTTCCGGCACAAATGACGGGATGACAAGCTCAGCCGACATCACCGGCCCTGACGATGCATGAAGAGAAGATGTTTAACGTCGATCATGCCGGCGCGAAACCCACCCTCGCAATAAGACAGATACAACTCCCACATGCGCTTGAATCTGGTATCAAACCGGCCTGTGGCAAGCTGTGGCCATGCCTCCTGGAACCGCTGCCGCCATTCGGCAAGCGTACGTGCATAATCCTGACCGAAGCCGCTTTCATCGACAAGCCTCAACCCGGCCTGGGCAACAGGCTGCTCCAGCTTCGGCATTGAGGGCAGCATGCCACCGGGAAAGATGTATCGCTGGATGAAATCCGGCTCACGCCGATATTCCTCGAACGCCTCATCCTCGATGGTGATGGCCTGCAAGGCGGCGCGGCCACCTGACCTCAGCAGCGAAGACACGGCGTTGAAATAGGTTGGCCAATATGCCTGGCCGACAGCCTCAAACATCTCAATCGAAACAATCTTGTCGAACTTGCCCTTCAGGTCGCGATAATCGATGAGCTGCACCTCACCGCGCCCGGCAAGCCCAGCATCGGCCAACCGCTGTTTGGTAAAATCATGCTGCTCGCGCGAAATGGTGATGCCGGTGACGCGGGCGCCGCGCTCTTCAATGGCGTATTTGGCAAAACCGCCCCAGCCGCAACCAATCTCCAGCACATGATCGCCCGGCTGGATGTCGGCAAGGTCGGCAAGCCGCCGGTATTTGTTGGTCTGTGCCGTTGCAAGATCATCCGTGTCCCGGTCGAAAACCGCCGATGAATAGGTCATCGTGCGGTCCAGCCAGGCGGCGTAGAATTCATTTCCCAGATCGTAATGGTAGGCAATGTTCTTGGCAGCACCGGTTTTGCTGTTCCGTCGCAGGCCATGATAGATTCGCAGGCCAAGGCGGCGCCAGATGGTGGCCATCATCTGTTTCGAAAGCATGGCATCATGCATCACCGCCAGTTCGATGAGTTTCGCCATGCCCGGGCTGTCGATGTCCCCCTCCATGACAGCCTCGCAGAACCCCATCTTGCCATCATTCATGATGCGCGAAATGGCCTCCATTCTGTTGATCGTCATCTCGGCCTGCGGGCCGGGCTGGACACCGGCAAATTCATGCCTGCTGCCGTCGGGAAGTGTTACGGCAAGGCGGCCATATTGGAGCCGCGAAAACAACGCCAATAGCAGGTCAAGCTTCCGGCGATCAAAGAAACCTTTCATGACACCCCCTCATCTGCCAGCTACATCCTCGGCCCGTGACCACGGTCCTGGCGGCTCGGGTCGGCGGTGGAAGCGCACGCGTTTCCACCACAGACGCACCGCCTCAACATGGATCGACACAAGAGGCCGCAGGGGCCACTGGCCGGTTGCCGCAAGCGCTTTAAATACACCTAAATTAGTAAGCTGTTCACGCTCGCCGCGCAATGTTGCGGTCAGCCTTGGTTGACCGGAGTCGGTATAACGCATCAGCACCCGGACCGCGGATATGTCGGACGGCGCATGAAAGCGGAGTCGATAATCCCCGCTGACGGGAAAAAAAGGTGAGACATGAAAGATCTTTTCGGCCTGCAGGGTCGCCTTCCCGGACGCGGCGCGGCCAATATAGGCATGCATGTCACCAAAAGTATTGCGGACCTCATAGATATACATTGCATCCTGGCCGGTCTTGTTCCGCAGCACATAGATCGAGACCGGATTGAAGGCCACACCCAGAATACGCGGGAAGGTCAGCAGGTGAACGCTGGCGACCTGCAGATCGGGGCAGATGTGCTGCGCCTGCGCCCGGGCATAGTCTGCCAGCGGCGTGATGGCGCCGGACTGGCGAAAATTCGGGCCATAATCGGATTGGTGGAAGGACAGCAGATTGAAACGGTCGACCGAGAAAAAAGCCGATTGGCTGCCAGCCTCGGCAAGCCTGTCGAGATCAATCCAGATTGACAGCCCCTTGCGGGACAGAAAATGCGATGGCGTGCCATGGCGCGTGTGATCGATCCTTGATCGCACAAGCTGGCAGGCCGCCATTATGCAATCTCGCGAGTCTCGGCAATGACAGGCCGCTGCCAGGCAGCAATGTCGGTGTTCCAGGGAACATCGAAACCCATTGTCCGTGTGATGGCGATGGCTGACTTCAAGCCGTCCTCGTGGAAACCATGACCTGTCCAGGCGCCGGCGAAATACAGATTGTCGGTTCCCTGAATTTCGGCAAGACGTGCCTGTGATGCCACGGCGCGTTCATCAAAGACCGGGTGCGCATAGCTGTAGCTACCATGGACAAGCGCCGGGTCGGGTTCGCGATGCGGATTCAACGTTTCAAACAGCGGAAACGCATCATCGATGGATTGCAACCGGTTCATCCAGTAGGTCAGGCACAGTGAGGTGTCGACCCCTTCACCCCCGATATAGTTCCAGGACCCCCAAGCGGCGCGGCGACGCGGCATCAGGCTGGGATCGGAATGCAGGACCGCGCGGTTCGGCTGGAACCGGAATCCGGACAGGATGTCCTGCTCGGCAGGTGTCGGGTCAGAAATCAGGGCCAGCGACTGGTCGGCATGCGCCGCCATCACGACACGGTCGAACCAGACTTCGCCCTCGCCGTCGATCGACAGGATCACACCGCCCTGGGCGCGCCGGACGCCGGTGATGTGGGTATTCAGATGGATACGACCGCCTGCCGTCCCGCCAAGCACGTTCGCAATGCGGTTCACATATTCGCGCGACCCACCCTTCACCGTGCGCCATTGCGGGCGGTCAATGAAGTTCAACAGCTTGTGATTCTCCATGAACTGGAGGAGCGAGCGGACCGGATAATCCATCATCGACTGTGCCGAGCATGACCAAATGGCCGCCCCCATCGGCAGCAGATGATCCTCGATAAAGGGTGTTCCGTACCCCTCGCGCTCCAGGAACCCGGCCAGCGGCTCATCAGCCGGGCCGGTAAAGGCGCGCTCATACCCTGTGCGGTAAAACCGCATGAGATCGCGAAGCATGGACCAGTAGCGGGGCCGCGCCAGGTTTGACGGCTGGGCCATCAGGCCGCGGAGCGAGCCTTCATATTCGCACCCACCACCGCGAAGCGACACGGCAAAACTCATGTCGCTATCGATCCACGGCACCGATAGCCGGTCAAACAGCGCAATCAGATTGGGATAATTCAGCGGGTTGAAGACAATGAACCCAGTGTCGACGGGAACCCGCCTGCCGCCAAAATCCGCCTCTACCGTATGGCTGTGTCCACCAAGCCGCTGGTCACACTCGAACAGATGAATATCGGCATGCTGATTGAGTAGATAGGCGCTTCCAAGGCCGGATATACCCGACCCGATAACTGCAATACGCATGGCCCTTCCCAGCAACTTGGCTGCTACCCACGGGCACCTGCGGGGGACAGTCAATTAACGACAGATCCCTGCTATATAGAGAGTGGCACCCGGTTTCAACATCATTCAGCCGGATGCTGCCATGAAAAGAGTTTTCAGGATGCCTGACAGTGAATTCCGGCATTTTCCATCGATTGCGCTGACGCCGAATGACAGCTATCACCAGATCAGCTGGTTTTGTCGTCCTGCAAGCGGTTACAGCTCCAGGAAGGACATAAGAGGAATTTGACGTGATTTACAACCAACTTGGACGGACCGACCTTACAGTCAGCGCCCTGTGCCTCGGCTCAATGACATGGGGGACGCAGAACACCGCTGGCGAAGGCCATGCGCAGATCGACATGGCGCTGGATCATGGAATCAACTTCATCGACACCGCCGAGATGTATCCGACCACCCCGCTGTCACCGCAAACTCAGGGCGACACCGAACGCATCATCGGCGAATGGAATGCCACAACCGGGCGGCGGTCCGATGTCATCATCGCCACCAAGGTAAGTGGCGAGGGATACATGAATGTCCGTAACGGGGCACCAATCTCGCCGGCAACCATCAAGGTGGCATTGGAGTCATCGCTGCGCGCGCTGCAAACCGACTATATCGACCTCTATCAGCTGCATTGGCCGAACCGCGGCTCCTACATGTTCCGCAAGAACTGGCATTATGATCCTACGACGCAGGATCGCGCCGCCATCCTTGATGATATGAACGAAATTCTGGAATGTCTTGACGGATACCGCCGCGAGGGCAAGATCCGCCATGTCGGACTGTCGAATGAAAGCACCTGGGGCACCGCGCAGTGGCTGCGCATCGCCGAGGATCGCAGGCTGCCCCGCATGGCCTCCATCCAGAATGAATACAGCCTTCTGTGCCGTCTGTTCGACACCGATCTTGCAGAACTGGCGCATAATGAGGAAGTCGGACTGCTGTCCTTCTCACCGCTTGCCTGCGGGCTTCTGACAGGCAAATACCGGGCCGGCGGACCGCCGCCGAAGGGATCGCGCCAGGACATCAATGGCGATCTTGGCGGACGCATCACACCGCGCCTGTGGCCGGCAATCGATGCTTATCAGGCAGTTGCCGATGAATACGGACTTGATCTCGGGCAGATGGCGCTTGCCTGGTGCATAAGACGGCCCTTCATGGCGTCAGTCATTTTCGGCGCGACCAGCCTGTCACAGCTGAAGAACTCGCTGAAGGCCATTAACCTTCACCTGAGTGACGAAATCATGGCACGAATCGACGAAACGCATAAATCGCATCCCATGCCGTTCTAGCCAGAACAGGCTGGACATCACGGGGATTCAACGTCCGAAAGGCGCATCATGACAAGAAACAGATTCACCATAGCGGTCATTCCGGGCGACGGAATCGGCAAGGAAGTCGTTCCCGAAGGATTGCGTGTTCTCGAAACCGTTGCAGCGAAATTCGACATCAACCTGCATTACGACCATTTCGATTTCTCAAGCTTTGATTACTACGCCAAGCATGGCGATATGCTGCCAGAGGATTGGAAAGAGCAGATTGGCGGGCATGATGCGATTTTCTTCGGCGCCGTCGGCCTTCCCGAGAAGATTCCCGACCATATCTCGTTATGGGGCTCGTTACTGAAATTCAGGCGCGAATTCGACCAATATGTAAATCTGCGGCCGGTGCGGCTGTTGCCCGGTGTGCCCTCACCTCTTGCCAACCGGGTGCCGGGCGATATCGATTTTTATATCGTGCGCGAGAATACCGAAGGGGAATATTCCTCCATCGGTGGGCGCATGTTCCCCGATACCGAGCGCGAGGTGGTGATCCAGGAAACGGTGATGAGCCGGATCGGCGTTGACCGGGTTCTGAAATTCGCCTTTGAGTTAGCGCAAAGTAGGCCGAAAAAGCATCTGACCTCGGCCACGAAATCGAACGGCATCTCGATCACCATGCCCTATTGGGACGAACGGGTCGAGGCAATGGCCGCCGATTACCCGGATATCAAGGTGGACAAGTTCCATATCGATATCCTGACGGCGCATTTTGTCCAGCACCCGGACTGGTTCGATGTTGTCGTGGCATCCAACCTGTTCGGCGACATCCTGTCCGATCTCGGCCCGGCCTGTACCGGCACCATCGGTGTCGCACCATCCGGCAACATCAATCCGACAGGTGACTTCCCGTCACTGTTTGAGCCTGTCCATGGATCGGCACCCGATATCGCCGGCCAGGGCATTGCCAACCCGGTCGGCCAGATCTGGACAGCCGCCATGATGCTGGATCATCTCGGCTTTACCGAGGCCGCGACGGCCATCACCGATGCCATTGACATCGCCCTGTCGAACCCGGTGTTGCGGACGCGTGATCTTGGCGGTACGGCAACCACCGAAGAATGCGGCAAGGCCATCGCCGCTATCATCGGAACCTGAGAATGAGTTTTGTTCTAGATCAGAGACTTGAAACAAGCTCTTTCCATATCACTCGATGTGGGAATATCGAAGTCCGGCTGGCCGATGATTCACGATATGTCTGGCTGCTGCTGATCCCTGAAATAGCAGGGGTGGAAGAACTTCATGACCTTCCCGATGATCTGCGCGACCGGCTGTTCGGCCTTGCCACAGACCTTGGCGGCTGGATGAAGCATGCCTTCACAGCCGACAAGATCAATATCGCGGCGCTCGGCAATCTGGTACCGCAGCTGCACCTTCACATTGTCGCAAGGCAGCGCGGCGATGCCGCATGGCCCGGCCCGATCTGGGGGCATGGCGAGCCACTGCCGCGAACCGAGACAGACCGCCGCCGTCTGATTACTGCCGTGGCCAAATTTCTTGAAAACGGGGAAACAGGATGCGTGTCATCTACAAAATCTGCGATGCTGTGATCTGGGAAGACGCCAGAAAAAAGGGTCTGTTTGCCGGTGCCGGTATCGATCTCGAAGATGGCTTCATCCATTTCTCAACCGCCTCTCAGGTCGCAGAAACGGCCAGAAGGCATTTTCGAAACAGGTCCGGTCTTGTCCTTGTTGCGGTCGCAACGGACGGGTTGGATATCATCTGGGAACCATCACGGGGCGGCGACCGTTTCCCGCATCTCTATACGGTCCTGCCTGTTGCCAGCGCGATATCGGTTACCCCGCTGACCTGTGATGACGATGGTGTGCCGGTTCCGGACGGCGGCTATCCTGACGCCTGACTGGCCCTTATCAGGCACCGCGCTCGGTCAGGCCGTGACGCCAAGCTGATCAAGAAGCGTGCCTGTAAGCCTGTCCAGCGCGTCACCATCCGCATCGGCCTGAGCGCCAAAGCAATAGAAATCAGGCCGCACGATCAGTGACCCGACACCAAGCACGCGAAGCATGTGCGCCACCGCGTCATGATCGTCGGCATTGACAGCAAGCGCCACCTGCGTTGATGGCAGCGTGGCGGCCTGCAATGCCGCGCCATGCCCGATGATGGCAAAGCGACCCTTCATGGCGTCGCTCAGCCGCTGACCATCGGCCAGAACCGGTTGCGGCATTCGCATACCAGCAAAGCTGTCCCCGGCAGGGCCGATGGCGCGTTCTAGTCCGCGATTGATCGACTGCATCTGCGCCGACCCATCAGGTCGGACCGCGTGCGTCAGCGCCTCGGCCGTTTCAGCACTGTTCATCATTTCGCCGACACTGACCGCGGTTTCTATATAGATCCGCGCATGGTCACGGCGCTCCATCTCATAGCTGTCGAGAACGTCATCCGGCGCACCCCATTTCAGAGTCGCCACCAATTTCCACGCAAGATTGGCCGCATCGCGGATTCCGGTACACATGCCCTGGCCAAGGAAGGGCGGCATCAGATGCGCCGCATCACCGGCGATCATCCGGCGCCCCTCGCGCCAGCGTGTCGCCAGCTTTGATTCAAAACTGTAGACTGCCTTGCGCCTGATGGCGCCTTCCTGCGGGGTGATCGACGGGCGTAATTTTGGCCAGATGAAGGAATCCTCGGTCACCATTTCCGCTGTTTCTTCGGGCTTCAGGCTGATTTCCCAGCGGCGCCAGTCACGCGGGCACCGCACATAGGTGGTTGGCCGCGCCTTGTCGCATGTTTGGATAGTAAAATCCCCAAGATCGGGACGCGGCTGCAAAAGCTGCACATCGATGACAAGCCAGCGCTCCTGAAAGCCCAGATCCTCCCACCCGCTATCCATCGACGCGCGCACGACCGACTTCGCCCCATCCGTGCCGACGACATACCGCGCGGAGGCCGATTTGGCGGCCCCGTCATGCTCATACCCGATGGTGACGTGATCATCATGGTCGGTGACCGCGGTGACATTGGCCGACCGCGTCACCTTTACCGTGTCCTGGCCGGCAAGACCGTGATTGAGTTCGGCCTCGAGGTCGGGTTGATGGAAGCGATAGCTGGGATACCAGCCAAGCGGCCCAATTTCCTGGGGGCGCGACCAGTCCAGCATCAAATCCATGTTCGCATCGACGAATTTGGTGCCGACATTGACCCGCGCATCTTGGCCGATGGCCTCGGCCAGCCCGATAGACTGGAAAACCCGCATCGCCTCGTCATCGAAATGCACGGCGCGGGGCAGCGGGTAGACCGATTCCTCCCGCTCGAGAACGAGGACATCAACGCCATATTCCCCAAGAATATTGGCCAGCGTCGCGCCAGTTGGACCAAGGCCGACAATCACCACATCATAATCCACCCCGGTGGAGATGGTTTCATTCATCATATCTGGGTTCACTTGTTCAGTTGGTCATAAAGCCAGGGACAATCGACAAGCTGCGGCGTGCGTTTGCCCGCAGCCGCGGCCTTCAGGCGCATGTCACGCATCACGGCGCGGCGATCCTCGGGAAGATGTACCCTGTCATGCCCCCAGAAGCTCGGGCCGACATGTGTTTCATGAGGCTGCCACTGATCAAGATCGATCACCCGGCCTCCCCAACCACTTTCGATGAAGAAATTCGACGGCGTGCAGGCGTAGAAGGATGTCATATAATCATTGGTGTGGCGGCCAAGCGTGTAGGCGACCCGACCCTCTTCCATCAGGGCGATGTCATAGCCCTGCCCGACATCATCAAGATTCTGATATTCAACCATGAAGTGATGCAATCCACGACGGCCCGTGCCAATCATCGCAAAGCTGTGATGGCGGCCATTCACATGGAAGAAATACATCGGATAAGGCGACAGGCCGTAATCGCTGACCCGGAATTCCAGAACATCGCGGTAGAACGGCAACAGTGGCGCGACATCCTCGACATGCAGAACCGCATGCCCCATGCCGTAGGGGCCTGTTAGAAACCCATCGATGGGCCGCCCCGGCGCGAACGGATCGGTGGCCAGTTTCGGCATGGCAAACAGCTCGACCCGATTGCCATCCGGATCATCACAATAAATCATCCTTGTAACAAAACGCTGATCGCACAGCGATTTGTCGGCCTCGGTGACGCCAATGCCAGATGCCTCGATCCGCGCAGCAAGGTTATCGAGATCACCGGCATTTTCAACCTGCCATCCCATGAAGGCGAATTCATCGCCGGGTTCGTCAAGCAGAACCAGACGCTGCTGCCAGTCATCCATGCGGAATGACAGGGTGCCGCCGCCACGGTCGATCTGCTGCATGCCAAGCTGGCGCTGGGCATAATCGGACCAGTCGCCAAGTGAGGGTGAGCGGATACCCATATATCCAAGCGCTGTAATCGACATAAGGGCCACACCTCTCCTGCGCTGCATGCTAATGACCGGATAAAGCGCGGGCAAGTCGTTATTTGCGAGGCCAATGGCCATTCACAGACAGCGACAGAAGGTCCCGCGTGGCTTTTGCGATTGACCGCACACGCCCTGCTGTGGCTTTTTCAACAACATGACACGACACCAATTCCACAACAGCAGGAATGGCATTAGCAGGAATGGCATTTTGACCCGTCATCGTGAAACCTTGACCATCTGGCCCTACCGGTCATTGTCGCCGCGCGGCTTCGCGCTGGTGATGATCGCTCTTGGTGCGCTGGCATTCTGCATCGGTCTTGGTTTCTTCCTGATGGGGGCATGGCCGGTGGTCGGCTTCCTTGGCCTTGAATTGCTGGTCGTCTGGCTTGCCTTCAAGATGAATTACCGCGCTGCCAAACGCCGCCAGCATCTGACGGCGACCAGCCGGCAGCTGACGATCGAAAACGTATCGCCCACCGGCGACAGCCAGACGACCGCTGTCCCAACCGCCTGGGCGCAGGTTGAACTGACGCCCCGGGATGAGCCGGAAATGCACGCGCGCCAACGGCAGACAATTGTTGTCCGCTCGCATGGTCAGGCCACCGAGATTGGAGGCTTCCTACACCCGGCGGAAACACCGAAGCTTGCCCGCGAGGTGAAGCGGATGATCGCCCGGGCGCGCACGGCCGCGCTGACCGAAGATGAAACGCCGGCCGGTGGCCAGCTCAACACGTCGCGGTAACGGGGACCGCAGGGCCTTTGCAAGACACACACCCAGAGGCGAACAGGACACGGGCCAACAGCATAGGGGCCAATAGCATGCCCGACCGCGTCATCGTACCGCCAGCATGGATATCCTAACGCCTTTCCAGATCGCCCTTTCGATGCTCGCTGCGGGTGATGCGGAATTGATGGGGATTATCGGCCTGTCGCTGACGGTCAGCCTGACGGCGGTTCTGGCCTCGCTTGTCATCGGCCTGCCGATGGGGGCGCTGCTGGCCGCTTACCGCTTTCCGGGGCGGACCGCGTTGATTGTTGTCAGCAACACCTTCCTTGGCATGCCGCCGGTTGTCATCGGGCTATTGATCTATCTTCTGATTTCACGGTCCGGTCCGTTTGGGTTCCTGGGCATTCTCTACACGCCAGCGGCGATGATGCTGGCGCAGACAATCCTTGTCCTGCCAATCTCGATTGCGCTGTCACGGCAGGCATTTGAATCGTTGAATGGCGAGTACGCCCCGCTATTCCAATCGCTTGGCCTCGGTCGGCTTGACCGTGTGAAGGCTCTCATATTCGAGGCACGCCTCGCCCTGCTGACAATCGGCCTCGCCTGTTTCGGGCGGGCCATATCCGAGGTTGGCGCGGTGATGATCGTCGGCGGCAATATCCGCCATTCGACGCGTGTCATGACCACCTCAATCGCGCTGGCCACCTCGATGGGCGAACTTGCTTTTGCAATGGCACTGGGGATTGTGCTGCTGCTGGTCGCCCTGACAATCAACATCCTCAGCCAGCTGCTGCGCCACAGTTTCCGGAATCTCGGCCATGATGTCTGAACGCCCCATCCCCGATATCATCATGACGGCGCGTGGCCTGACATTACGGCGCGACGGGGTCACGCTTCTGCAGTCAGTCTCGACGACGATTCGGCGTGGCAGCATCACACTGCTTCTGGGACAGAATGGTGCCGGCAAAACATTGCTTCTGAACTGCCTTCATGGCCTGATCAGTTGCGATGCCGGCACGATCAGCGGCCCTCCGCTGGCGCGCCAGAAAATGGTCTTCCAGAAACCGATCATCACCCGTCGCACCACCGGTGG
Organism: Puniceispirillaceae bacterium (SeqCode); assembly: GCA_965657415.1. Lineage (GTDB taxonomy): Bacteria > Pseudomonadota > Alphaproteobacteria > Puniceispirillales > Puniceispirillaceae > UBA8309. The sequence goes on from CBFHNZ010000004.1 coordinate 62,253, forward strand.
TCATCTGCGCTTTCTGTGCCCTGATCTGGACAATGCCGCGATACATGACTGGCTGCACCTGGCAGGTTTGGACAGCCGGGCGCAGGCCCCGGCGCGCATGCTGTCAGGCGGCGAGCAGCAGAAGCTGGCCCTGATCGGCGCGCTGGCGGCACGGCCCGACATCCTATTCCTTGACGAGCCGACGGCACATCTCGATTTTGCGGCGACAAAATTTGTCGAGACAATGGTCCGGAATGCGCATGAGGATGGCATGACCATCGTCATGACAAGCCATAACCGGACGCAGGCGGAACGCCTCGGCGAAGATGCCATCCTTCTCGACAGTGGCCGCATCGTCGAAACGGCACCGGCCAGCCAGTTCTTCACCACCCCGTCCCACCCGCTGGCCAAACAATATCTGGCGCATCTCTAGCCGCGCACGGCGCTTGGCAGCCGGTGGCAAATGGACTAGTTTCGTTGCATGGGTGAAGAACAGAAAACGATCATGCTGACCGGGGCTAGCCGTGGCATCGGTCATGCCACGGTGAAGCGGTTCTCCGACGCCGGCTGGCGGGTGATCACCTGTTCGCGCGGCGCCGTGCCCGGGCAGTGCCCCTGGCATGCGGGTGACGGCGACCAGGATCATGTTGAAATTGATCTTGAATCCCCCCTCGAAATTGAGCGCGGCGCGGCCGAACTGATGCGACGCCTCGATGGCCAGCCACTGCACGCACTTGTCAACAATGCCGGCATTTCGCCAAAGGGGGATGATGGCGAACGGCTGGATTCGGTGCTGACGCCGCTGAATGTCTGGCAACGTGTCTTCCAGGTCAATGTCTTTGCCCCGGTCACGCTGGCACGTGCCCTGATCGAACCTCTCGAACGCGGCCAGGGAACAGTGGTCAATGTCACCTCCATCGCCGGCAGCCGGGTGCATGAATTTGCCGGCAGCGCCTATGCGTCGTCAAAGGCGGCACTGAGCGCGTTGACCCGCGAGATGGCCTCGGATTTCGGCAAACGCGGCGTTCGTGTCAACGCCATCGCACCGGGCGAAATCATGACCGAGATCCTTTCCCCGGGAAGCGAGGAAGCCATGTTGCCGGGAATCCCGCTAGGGCGATTCGGCACCTCAGAAGAGGTCGCAGAAACGATTTTTTTCCTGTGCAATGAAAGTGCCGCCTATATCAATGGTGCCGAGTTGCACGTCAATGGTGGACAGCATGTCTGAGCGCGGGTGCCACCGCCCGGACCGCTGACAGAAGGATTCTGGCATGAGGATTTCGGTATGAGCCCGGACGACACCCCGACAAATGACAAATTTCCCGGCAATTCCCCGGAAAGCCGTGATATCGCCTTTCATATGCATCCCTACACCAAGCCGGCGATGCTGGCCGATACGGGCCCGCATATCATGGCCAGGGGAAGCGGTGTTTTCGTGCAAGACGAGAGTGGCAAGCGTTTTTATGAGGGGATGAGCGGGCTGTGGTGTACCTCGCTCGGTTTTTCCGAGCCTGAACTCGTCCAGGCCGCCATCGACCAGTTTGGCAAGCTTCCCTTCTATCACAGCTTTGCCGGCAAGACGGTGGGGCCGGCCATCGACCTTGCCGAACATCTGATCAGCATCGCCCCACCAGCCGCCGATGGATCGACCATCGCCAAGGCGTTCTTCTGTTCATCCGGGTCAGAGGCGAACGACACCGCCATGAAGATGGTCTGGTATTATCAGGCGGCGCGCGGCAAACCCGAAAAACGCAAGATCATCAGCCGCCGCCGTGGCTATCACGGCGTCACCATGGCCGCCGCCAGCATGACCGCGCTTGCCTATGCGCAAGACGGGTTCGGCCTGCCACTGGATTTCGTCAAGCACACAACATCCCCCTGTTTCTACAATGAAGGCCGTGAGGGTGAGAGCGAGGCTGAATTCGCGCGGCGCTGCGCGGACGAGCTGGAGGCACTGATCCTGGCCGAAGGGCCGGACACGGTGGCGGCGCTGTTCGCCGAACCGGTGATGGGCGCTGGCGGCGTTGTCATCCCACCGGAAGGCTATTTCACGGAAATCCGGCGGGTGTTGGAAAAGCATGATGTACTGCTTGTCGCTGACGAGGTGATCTGCGGCTTTGGCCGGACCGGGCATATGTGGGGATCGCAGTCGATGGATGTGCGCCCCGACATGCTGACCTGCGCTAAGGCTCTGTCCTCGGCCTACCTGCCGATTTCAGCTGTGCTGATGTCGGACCGTATCTATGACACGCTTGCCAGTCAGGCTGACAGCCTCGGCATTTTCGGCCATGGCTACACCTATTCGGCGCATCCGGTATGCGCTGCGGTGGCATTGCGGGCACAGCAATTGATGCAGGAACGTGACATTGTCGGTCAGGTGCAGAAACTCGCCCCCCGTTTCGTCGAACGGGTTAAGCGCATGGACAGGTTCGATTTTATCGGCAACAGCCGCGCCATCGGGCTGATTGGCGCGATGGAATTCAGCGCCGATACCGCAACGCGCCGCAAATTCGACCCGGCGATCAAGATCGCCGCGCAGGCTGTCGCCGCGATCCAGGAGGAAGGTGTGATCCTGCGCGCGCTGCCGGGTGACATTGTCGGTTTTTGTCCACCGCTGGTGATCACCGAAGCCGAGCTGGATGACATGTTCGACCGTATCGACACCGCCATGGAACATTTTGCCGCCATCGCCGATGCGCATCGGTAACGCGGCAGGCGCGAGGCTGATCACGCGATGACCCCCGCCGTCTGTATCATTGGCAGCGGATACAGCGCCGCCGCCCTGACCATGCATCTGCTGAACCGCGGCATGCGGCCAGAGTGCCTTTCCATCGTCGGGCCGGCCCCGCTGGGACAGGGACAGGCATATGGATGCATTTCCGGCGACTTCCGGTTGAATGTGCGGGCAGATCTGATGCGACTCTGGCCGGATCAACCGGACCATTTTGCCGCATGGGCTGCAGACCGGATCACCGATGATGAGGACGCGCGCACAGATGTTGGCAATTTCTACAGGCGGCGTGATTTTGCCGCCTATATGGCGGACCAGCTCGCCTCCTTTCCCGGCATTGCGGTGATTCGGCACCATGAAAGCAGCGCCGAAAGCATCGTCAAGGCTTCGAAAGGCTGGCAGATTGCGCTGACCGACGGCACCGCCCTCACCGCCGACAGGGTTGTGATGGCTACCGGCAACCCTGCCCCCGAATGGCCGATGAAATCGCCGCCAGAAGATGCACCGGGCCTGGTCCGTGTGCCATGGCGCGGTGACTGGCCGGACCGGATTTCCGGTAATACCGCGGTGGTCATCATCGGTGGCGGCCTGACCGCGCTTGATGCGCTTCACAGCCTGCATCGCCAAGCACATCGTGGCCGCATCACCCTTATCTGCCCGGAGGGCATGCTGCCGCCGGTACAGACCGATTGGCATGATGCGACGCCACTGAACTGGCCATCGCCGCTTCGCGGGTCAGGCTTTCTGCGTTTCATGCGCCAGAGCATCGGCGATCCGGACTGGTCGCGCACTGAATGGCAACGCCGGTTTGAAAGCCTGCGCGTGAACATCTCAGCCGCGTGGCAGGACCTGCCGGTTTCCGATCAGGCGCGATTGATGCGGCGCCTTGGCTGGCTATGGTCGCTGGCGCGATTTCGCGCCGGCCCGCAAACATCTGTGTCGGCACAGGCCCTGATGGATAGCGGGCAACTGACGATCAGGCGCGATATCGTCACAGGGCTTGCCACCACCTCTGCTGGACATCACCTTGTCAAGCTTGGCGGCGGCGCGCAGATCGAGGCCGATGCCGTGATCAATTGCAGCGGGGCCGGGCGCGACAGGCTTATGACCCGCCTCATCGGCGACGGGGTGATCGCGGCGCATGACACCGCACCACACCGTCCCCGCCTGACCAGTGAACTGGCGCTGGTCAGGCGGGATGGCAGGCCGTATGACAGCCTGTATGCCGTTGGCCCGGTGACGGCACATTTTGTTGGTGACATCCTCGGGGCGGCCAGCATTTCACGTCAGGCGGCGATGCTTGCCGATCATCTTGCCGATCATCCTGCCGACAACCCTGCGAGCCAGATCGCGGCCAGCCCATCATGATGTCACCGCTATTGGCGAGGAGGACCATACCATGACCGCAGCACAGTCACTGATCATCGACACCGATCCGGGGCAGGATGATGCCGTTGCCATTCTGCTGGCGCTGGCAAGTCCGGAGATCAGGCTTATTGGCATCACCACCGTGGCGGGAAATGTGCCGCTGCCGCTGACCGAGGTGAATGCCCGCAAAATCTGCGATCTTGCTGGGCGGCAGGATGTTCCCGTCTTTGCCGGCCTGTCGCGCCCGCTGGTCCGCGATCTGGTGACGGCAGAGCATGTGCATGGCCGCACAGGACTTGACGGCCCCGATTTGCCACCACCCGAAACGCCGCTTCAGGAGCAGCATGCCGTCGATTTCATCATCGAGACCGTCCGCCGCGAGCCGGAAGGCAGCGTTACCATCGCCCCCATCGGCCCGCTGTCCAATATCGCCATGGCGTTGCAACGCGCACCCGACATCGCACCGCGCATCCGGCAAATCGTTCTGATGGGAGGCGGCTGTTTCGAAGGCGGCAACATCACCCCGGCGGCCGAATTCAACATCTATGTAGACCCGCATGCAGCGGCCGTTGTTTTTGGTGCCGGCATTCCGATCACCATGATGCCGCTTGATGTCACCCACAAGGCGCTGACAACGGCGCGCCGGAATGACGCGCTGCGCACGCTTGGCAACAGAACAGGAATCGCCGTTGCCGAGATGCTGGGATTCTTCGAGCGGTTCGACGAGGCTAAATATGGCAGTGATGGTGGTCCACTTCACGATCCCTGCACGATTGCCTGGTTGATTGCGCCGGAGATGTTCAGCGGCAGACATTGCAATGTCGAGATCGAAACTTCCAGCGCGCTGACCATGGGGATGACGGTCATCGACTGGTGGCAGGTGTCGGGGCGTCCGCATAATGCGTTTGTCGTCGGTGACCTTGATGCCGACGCCTTTTTCACGCTGATCACCAACCGTCTTGCCACCCTGCCATGACGCCCCCATCAGGACAGATGAAACTTTCCTGTTGGATTGCCGCTGTCAGTTGCGGTAAGAGCAAGCAGCCGCGTCTGCAGACACCCGGCAGCGCCTCACCCCAACGTCTGGCCTGAGTATCTGGCCTGAGTATCTGGCCTGAGTATCTGGCCTGAGTATCTGGCCTGAGTATCTGGCCTGAGTATCCGGCATGAAATCGACTTGTGTAAATTTCACCGAATTGCGTTTCACCAGCGAGGCGGCGCTGAACCGATACCTTGACGGGTTGGAATCCATCTGGGACGAAGATGTGATGAAGAAGCTATCAGATCTCGGGCTTGAGCGAAAATCCATCATGCGTATCTGGAACCACAAGGACCAGTACAAGCTTGGCATCCTGTGGGAATACAGCACGCCACAGTCTTTCAAGGACTGCCAGAAGGTGATTTCGGCGCATATCCTGCCACATGCCCACAAGTTCGAGATGGTGGCGCGATCGCTTCGCGGGGTGCCGGTCGTCGATTGGCGGCGCGACGATGTAGGCTTTACCCACAATGACCGGGCACCAAGTTTTCCACCAGCGGACCTCGGATCTGCCGAGGATACGAGCGGTTCTGGCGGCTGAAACAGCCCCTTTGGGCAGGCCCTCCTCGCCTCATGTGCCGCTAGAGGTCGATCTCAAGCACCCCGTCCTGCTTGGCCGCGCGCGACTGGCACAGGATGATGCTATCAGCGCGCTGGCGTTCCGACAGCACGAAATCGCGGTGTTCCACCTCACCGCCAAGCAGGCCACATTTACACACCCCACACAGCCCGTCCGCGCATTTCACATCAACAGCATAGCCGTTCGCCACCAGCGCATCCGAGGCGGTTTCCTCGGCCTCGACCCTGATCCGGCGGCCGGAGCGTCGTAGCACCAGATCAAAGGCGTAATTCTCGTAATCGGGCTGTTCAGGCACCGAAAAATACTCGCGATGCAGATTTTCATCGGGAAGGCCGGCCGCCGCTGCCGCTGCCAGCACAGTATCCATATAGCCATCAGGCCCGCAGACATAGACATGATCATTCGCCGTTGCGCCGGCAAAGATGGCGGCCATATCGGCCCGCCCGCCCTGCGAGGAAACATGTATGGCCACCTTGTCAGCCCAGCCGAAAGACTGCAGATCATGCGTAAAGGCAAGATCGTCGGGCTTTGAGACCGAATAATGAAGGGCGAAATCACGCCCTTGTGCGTGCAGACTATGGCCGAACGCCACCATCGGTGTCACACCGATGCCCCCGCCCATCAGGAAACTGCGGCCTGGATTGTCCTGCAGTTCGAAATGATTGATCGGGCGCGAGATGAAAACACGTCGTCCCTCGGTGAAAATCCGATGCATCAGTAGCGACCCGCCGCGCCCTTCATCCTCACGCAGCACGGCCACCTCATAGACATCGCGCCTCGCCGGGTCGCCGGACATCGAATATTGCCGCATCAATCCCGGCGCAACCAGAACATCGATATGCGCACCGGCGCTCCAGGCCGGCAGAGGTGCGCCATCCAACGCCGCGAAAACAAATTTTGAAATGCCGTCCGACAGGGTTTCAACCTGGCTGACCACCGCCTGGATCACCGGCGATTCATCGCCCTGCCCTTCCGCATTGACATAGCGATGGATATGGCTGGTATCGCCAGCCGCAATCCGCCGACGATATTCACCGGCGCTGAGCAGCGCCTCAAAAGCCTTGATGCCAGCCTCGCGGTCCATCGGAAAGGGATAGGGATAGGGGTGCGGGGCCAGCGGTGCCGGATAGACCGCCATGGTTTGGTCCTCGGCCCGCAACTTCAAATCCCGGCTCAGACCCCGGCGGTTAACCGGGTGGCTTGCGGGATGATAGGCGCCATCCTCGGCAAGTTCGAGATCCCACCACCATTTCTTGGCGTCATTCAGTCCGCCGCGGCCTGCCATGTCATCCAGTCCGGCCAGCGCCTTTGCGGCCATCGGCAGGTTCGAGGCAGCCCATCGGAACGGTGCCTCGGCAAACAGCCCCTCAAGATTCCACGGGCAGGTCTTCATACAACGGCCACACATCGCCCCACCCTTCGTGGTGATCCGGTAGGTGGTGCATTTCTGGCTGTCTGACTTCCAGGTCTCATAGCCATTGAACATCACCTTCGGCCCGGCGGTAATCGCGCCTGACGGGCATTCACGGGCACATTTCTGGCAGGAGTTGCAGAAATTCTGCAGGCCGAAATCAATTGGCCGGTCATGCTCCAGCGGCAGGGTTGTCGTCACCACGCCCGACTTCAGACGCGGCCCCAGAAAGGGGTGCAGGATCACCTCGCCGATGCGGCTGACCTCGCCAAGCCCGCCGAGAAGCAGCAAAGGCGGTTGCAGGACATCACCATCAAGCACCGTATGCGCCTTCGCCTTGAAACCCAGATTGCGGATCTGCTTGGCGATCACCCCGCCAAGCATCGAGAAACGCAGATAGGCGCGCATCGACTGGGCCACCGAAATCCAGTCATCACCGGAGGCCCCTTCCATGGTTTCGAATCCCTGGTCGATGACCATGCTGATGGCCTGATCATGTGGCGGCGTTACAGCGTCGCCGCGCGCATCATGCGAATACCAGCTCCATTCCGGGCATCGTGACAGGCCGACAGCATCCACCCCCAGGAAATAACACGCTGCCTTGATCTGATCGCTGTACCAGGCTGCATCCTGGCGCGGCGGCGGCGTGGCTTCCTCCGGCCCGTCCTGCAGCAGGACAAAGGCTCCGAGAGCGCGGCGCTGCGCATAGGAAGGCGCGGCCTTGCGGGCGTAATAGCCGCCGGTTGCAGCCTCCTGATTTGCCTTCCCCATATCACCGAACTGCGAGCGTGCAAACATGTCGGTGCGTTTTGGAACACGCGGGATATTGGCTTCATCCATATAGGTTGTCGGCTGGTCAACCCGCTTCAACCGCTCCAGCTTCATGGCGCTGGCGCGATACTCGCGACCGGCGAACGGGTCGCGGTTGAAGGCTGATTTATTGCTGTGGCGGCCAAGCTGCCAGTTCAGACCAGTAAGGTCGCTTCGCGGCTGCACGCGACGCGGTGCCAGCGGCCGGTCATGCGCCAGATCCATGTCGGTTGTCACCACCGCCACACCATAGCGGGTGCCAAGATAGGGCACGACAACCTGTCCCTTCTCATTCCAACCAAGACCGGCAGCAAGAACAGCGGATTGCAAACAGATATCGGACGAGGTCAGCGTATGCGCCTTCGCATCAAAACCCAGCAGCCGCATGTAATTGGCAATGACCACTGCTGTCTCCGCCGACAACAGGCAGCCGCGATGCGCCTGCGCGTCCTGAATCCACGCCGCACCGGCCTCATCGGGGCGTGGGTCGCGCCGATATTCACACAGAAACACGATGGCCGAATGGTGATGACCGATCTGGCGGGGCGGGGCGCTGACCGAATCCTTGAGATCGGCCATGATCTGGTCGATGCCGGCGGCAAGCGTCTTCGTCTGGCGGGTCCGCACCATCTCTGCCAGATCATCGATTGCCGGATTGCGTACCGGCGCGTCAAGCCACATAGTGTCGCTGACAGGCCCTATCCCTACCATCGAGGAATCGTTGAAATAGCCAAATGATTTCAGATGATTGCTTCGTTCCACAGGATCCGCGGGAATGTCTGACACAGCGCCATTGACGAGGCCATCGCGGATGGTATCGAGCATCGCCTGATGCTCGGCCATCGCGTTGACAATGCTGTCAGGGTCCTCGGGACGGCTGAATGACAGGAAGTCGGTGCAACAGCCTGCAGGGTCAATGGGCTCATCCTGACGACGAAGCCGATGCAACGGATATTCACCAAGATGTATCGGTCTGTTCTTGCTGGAAAAAAGCCTGTGCGCACGCATTGAAGAGGACCCTTGAGAAAGACCGGAAATGTTACTTTCCTATGGTGCAAATTTCCTTGGCCGCTGGCAACCGCAAAGGCGGCGCGGTGCCTTACTCACGTTTCGACTTCCGGACACGTTTTGACAGCTCGGCATGGTCTTCCACCCGTTCGGAATATCGATCCACCAACACATCCTTGATGTCGCGGGTCAACAGGGTGAACCGGTACAGCTCCTCCATGACATCGACAAGGCGGTTATAGAATGGCGATGGGCGCATCCGGCCCGCATCATCGAACTCGTCCCATGCCCTGGCAATGGATGACTGGTTGGGGATGGTCAACAGCCGCATCCAGCGGCCGAGAATCCGCAGCTGGTTGACGGTGTTGAAACTCTGGCTGCCGCCGCTGACCTGCATCACCGCCAGCGTTTTGCCCTGGGTTGGGCGCACCCCGCCAAGCGACAGTGGAATCCAGTCAATCTGCGACTTCATCACCCCCGTCATCGCGCCGTGCCGTTCCGGCGAGGACCAGACCATGCCCTCGCACCAGGTTACCAGCTGGCGCAACTCATCAACCTTGGGGTGGCTGGCATCGACGCCGTCATCGACAAGTGGCAGGCCGGCAGGGTTGTAGAATCTGACCTCGGCGCCAAGCTTTTCAAGGATCCTTGCGCCCTCTTCCGCCGACAGCCGCGAATAGCTACGATCACGCAGCGAACCATAGAGAATCAGGATTCGTGGTGGATGCGTGCTGTGGCTGGCAGGGGTAAGGCTATGCGGGTCGACAGGCCGGAAATACGCGTCATCAAGATTTGGTGTGTCTGTCATCTGCTACAGGTCGGCAATGAATAATGGGCATCCTTCTAGCCGATCCGCAGCGGCAGGTCTGTAAAAAAAACAGCCCGGCCCCATGATGTCTGATGACGCCGTGATGACGATACCGCCAACAATATGCTAGCCTTTCATTGCAGGAGATCTGGGATGGCAGATGATGGCACAATGGCAGCCTATGCCGCCAATATAGAGAAATACAGGCGGTTGGTCGGCGAAATGGGTGGCAACCCCATGCTGCCGCGGTTTCTTGAACATCTGCCCGACAGAGCGTCCGTTTTGGATTTCGGATGCGGCGTCGGTGACAGTGCGGCCCGCATGCAGACTGCGGGGCATGATGTCACCTGTATCGACGCCTCGCCTGACATGGTGGCAGTCGCGAAGGCGCTCTTCGGGTTGGATGTCCGACAGCAGAGTTTTGACGAGCTTGATGACATTGCAAGTTTCGACGCCATCTGGGCGAGCTTCAGCCTGCTGCATGCCCCAAAGGCCACGATGCCTGATATTCTGGTGCGAATGCACCGCGCCCTCAGGCCGGGCGGGCTTGTCTATGTCGGTCTGAAACAGGGTGTCGGCGAACATCGTGATGATTTCGGGCGGTTCTATGCCTATTACGAAGAACCGGAATTGACCGGCCTGCTCAGCGCGGCGGGGCTGTCACCGATCGCCATTGATCATGATGAGACAGCCGGCATGTCGGGAAAGATCGAGTCGTGCCTCCACATCACCTCGCGAAAGGAAGCGATCTGACGATCAGGCATCAACCCGGAAATGCCGCTCGGCCGGGAGATCGTTACGGCAACACCTACCGTGATCCTGCCGCACGGCGGCCTTCCGGACAGCGACCTCTAACGCCCGCGTGAGTTCACCCAGCCTTCCGCACCGGTCTTCACGAAAGTGCCCGCGTTCAACTCACGAAAGGCTTCCTGAAGTTCGGCCCGGCTGTTCATTACAATCGGCCCGTGCCAGGCCACCGGTTCGCGCAACGGCGCACCGGAAATCAGCAGGAATCTCACACCATGGTCGCCAGAGGTAACCTCGACCTCGTCCCCGGCACCAAACACCACCAAGGTGCGGTTGCCCGACCGGTCACGGATCTTGACTTCCTCGCCGGCAAATTCCTTTTCGACATTCACGCCGAACGGCGCCGAGGCGTTGCCAAAGCTGGCGTCGCCCTCAAAAATATAGGCAAAGCCCTGGCGACGGGTATCAAACGGAAAGCGCTTTTTCGTGTTCGCCGGCATGGCGATGTCCAGATAGGACGGATCGGTATCAATGCCATCCACAGGACCGCGGTAACCGCGATAATCACCCGCAATGACACGGATATGCGTGCCATCATCATCAGTCAGCGCGTTGATATCCGGTGACTTGATATCCTGATAGCGCGGTGTACACATTTTCTGGTCGCGTGGCAGGTTGGCCCATAGCTGGAAGCCATGCATCTGGCCCTGTGCATTGCCTGTCGGCATTTCCTGATGGATGATGCCGGAACCGGCCGTCATCCACTGCACATCGCCGTCACTCAGCACCCCGCGATTGCCAAGCGAATCACCATGCTCGACATTGCCTTTCAGAACATAGGTGATGGTCTCGATGCCGCGATGTGGATGCCAGGGGAAGCCCTTGAGATATTCCGCCGGGTCTTCATTCCGGAAGTCATCCATCATCAGGAACGGATCAAACGGATCAGTATCACCAAAACCGAACACACGGTGAAGGTGAACACCAGCCCCTTCCATCGTCGGAGTGGCTTCGCTCTGCATCTTGATGGGGCGGATCGACATGATAAGAATTCCTGTTACTTGTTTGATTGCCTAGATTTGGGGATATCCGGCAGCAAATCAACCGATGCCCCCCACACTAATTATCAAAAGAACCGGCACCTTTTCGACGTTGATGCCGGCTTGACCGGGCCCTGGCTGTACTGCCGGGCATTTTGATCCGCGCCGTTATCGAAACGGGTGCCTGTGCCCGCGCCATGCGCCGTTTCTGCCAGAGCTATACGGCAATGAAGGAAGCCCCATCAGCAGGGGTCAGAATTTCTCACGCCGCCGCAGTTTCAACACACCGGGAAGACGTTTCACCACGGTCCCGCTGGTGATGATCAGCGCCATGCCGACCCAGGAGAGCGTGTCCGGAAGCGTGCCGAAGATTGCCAGACCGAAGATCACTGCCGCAATGATCTCAAAATAGGTAAAGGGCGCTATCTTGTCGGTTGAGGCCATCGACATAGCGGTAATCATCAAAGTCTGGCTGAGCGCTGTCAACACGGCCAGCGCGGCGATCAGCAGCATCTGGTCAGCAGTAGGAACCCTCCAGACAAAGGGCACCGCCAGGCTGAGTGCAGCCGTCGCGGCAAGCGCGCCCCACAGCGAGACGACAACCGGGTCAGACAGCACACCAAGCTTGCGATTGAACAGCATTTGCAACGCCACCATCGTGCCGGTGAACAGAATGAACATCGCCGCCGGATCAATACCGGTCAGATCTGGCCGTACCACCAGCAAAACTCCGGAGAATCCACCCACAACACCAAGACAGGCCGATCTCGACACAGGCTCGCCAAGAACCCAGGCCGACAGTGCCACCATGATGAAAGGATATATATAGAGAATCGAGATGGCATTGGCGTAGTCGACATGCCGTACCCCATACAAGAAGGCGGTGTTGCCGGCCGCCAGCATCAGGCCCCGCGCCACCTGAACCAGCGGCCTGGCAGGCCGAAAACAGGCCGGCCCAACCCGCCACAGCGCGACGGGCACAAGCAACAACGCATATCCGGCAAAGCGGAACCAGCTGACAAGCGGCGGTGACATGCTGTCGGTCAGGACTTTCATCAGCGCGCCACTCAACGCGGCAAGGCACAGCGCGATTGACATGATGATGATGGCAGCAGTGTCAACCGGAATACGGCGAAGGATTTCTGGGGCGCGAGGCACGGAAGCACCGCCAATCAGGATAGCTTTTGATTGGTCAATGATGGCACATGGCAGGCCGTGGCAGAAAGGGAAAAGGCGGCTTGTTCTTTGTTGCCTGCTGACCGAGACTAAAGATGATTGACGCAGACAAGAATTGATCAGGATCTGAATAAGGGGGCAATGTAATGCGCTTTGGCATTCTGGGAGACGCAAAGATCGCGCGTGAGAAACTGTTGCCGGCGATCCGCGCTGCCGGCCATCAGGTAACCCATATTGGCCGGCGTGACGCCAGCGACGGCGCAGATCCGGTGTGGGGTGATGTAAACGTCTGCAGCTATGATGACCTGCTGGCCAGCCCCGATGTCGATGCCATCTACAACCCGCTGCCAAACCATCTTCATGTGCCGATGGCGATCCGCGCGCTGGAGGCTGGCAAGCCTGTGCTGAGTGAAAAACCGCTAGCGCTGTCGCTTGCCGAACTTGATGCAGTCGAAGCGGCGGCAGAACGCACCGGCCATTATCTCTATGATGGCTACATGGTGCGCTATCACCCGCAATGGGACTGGATTCGTGGCATTGATATCGGCCAGCGAAGGCAATTGAGCGCGCATTTCTCATACCCGCCGCAGCCAACCGGCAATATCCGGAATTTCGCCGCATGGGGTGGTGGCCCGATCTGGGATATCGGCTGCTATTGTCTGATTTCCGGGCTTATGCTGTTCGACGGCACGCCCGAGCTGGTGGCCGTGACCAAGGAGGCTGAAGAGGATCTCGATGTTGAAAAGGCGGCCACCGCTATTGTCGACTTCGGCGGCGGCCAGGTGCTGCATTTCACCTGCTCCAGCGGCACCAGCCTATGTCAGAGCGTGCAGATTGTCGGCACCGATGGCTGGGCCCGTCTCGATGTTCCCTTCAACCCGCCAGCGGTGACAACCGGACGCTGGGCGCATCGCGACACAACGCCGGGCGGCATGCTGGGGACCGGGATCGAAATCACCTTTGATGAATGTGACCAGTACCAGCTGATGGTCGAGGATTTTGCCAATGCCGTTGCCGAGGGCCGACAGGCCGACCTGACGCAATCGCGCCACATGACCCGCATCCTGGGGGCGATGGTTGCCGCCTGAGCCCCACGCTTGGTCCATCAGTCGGTCTTGAAGAGTTCTTTCCAGCGGTGGCATGCCACCTCATGCGCGCCATCAGCTTTTTCCAGCTGCGGTTCCTCGCTGCGGCAGCGGTCGATGACATGCGGGCATCTTGTGTGGAACTTGCACCCCAACGGCTGATTGGTGGGTGACGGGATCTCGCCCTCCAATCGCTGAGCCCGCCCCCGGTCATCGGGGTTGAGTGACGGGATCGCCGAGAACAACGCCTTGGTGTAGGGATGTTTCGGTGCTGCGAAAAGCTGGCGAGTCGGCGCGGTTTCCACCAAACGCCCCAGATACATCACCGCCACATAATCGCAGGTATGCGCAACGACACTCAAGTCGTGGCTGATAAACATGAAGGTCAGGTCCATTTCGGCCTGAATATGCTTCAGAAGGTTCAGCACATCCGCCTGGATCGAGACATCAAGCGCCGCCACCGCCTCATCCGCAACAATGAATTGCGGTCGCGAGACAAGCGCCCGCGCAATAGAAATCCGCTGTCGCTGCCCGCCCGAGAAGGCATGCGGGAAGCGTCGCAGATGCTCAAGGTTCAGTCGGCAGCGCGCAGCGATCTCGCGGACACGCTCATCGGTTTCCTCACGCGATGAGGTAATTTTCATTACCTCCAGCGGCTCGGCAATGATGTCGCGCACCGTCATTCGCGGTGACAGGGCGGCATAGGGATCCTGGAAAATCAGCTGGGCGCGACGCCGATAATCACTGAGTTCGTCCTTGGACAGCGCCGTCAGATCGTAATTCACATCGCCATCAGCATAGGTTGCACTGCCGCCGGTGATCGGCACGGCATTCAACAACGCCCGACCAAGCGTCGTCTTGCCGGATCCGGATTCCCCAACAAGCCCAAAGAAAGAACCGCGGTTGATGTGGATCGAGACATTGTCGACCGCTTTCAGGGTCGAATGCTGGAACAGGCCCTTGCCAATCTTGTAGCCAACCGACAGGCCGGAAGTGGAAATCAGGACATCGTCAGTCATGATGCCTCCTTCCCGCCATAGATGTGGCAGGCAACGCGGTGTGCCGGATCGATCCATTCCTCAAGCGGCACCGCTGCCGAACAGGCCGGACCGACAACCTCACTGCAGCGCGTGTTGAACACGCATCCACGCGGCCTTTCGAGTGGCGAGGGAATATCCCCCGGTACCGGCGTCAGCGGCGCGTCCAGGTCGTCGAGGCGTGGCAGGGCAGCCAGAAGCCCTTTGGTATAGGGGTGACGGGGGTCGTGGATCACTTCACGAACAGGCCCTTCCTCGATCAGGCGGCCAAGATACATCACGCTGACCTTGTCGGCGGTTTGTGCCACCACTCCCAAATCATGGGTGATAAAGATGATACCCATGTTGAATTCATCGACAAGTTCCTTCATCAGGTCAATGACCTGCGCCTGAATCGTCACATCCAGCGCCGTCGTCGGCTCATCCGCAATCAGCAACCGCGGCTTGGTCGACAGCGCCATCGCGATCATCGCCCGCTGGCGCATGCCACCGGACAGCTCAAAGGCATATTGATCGACACGGCTCGACGGGTCGGAGATGCCGACGCGGTCAAGCATCTCGATCGAAATCTCGCGCGCCTGCGCCTTGCTCATCTCGGCATGGAGCTGCAGCTGCTCGATCATCTGCTTGCCGATACTGATCGACGGCGCAAAGCTTGCCATCGGCTCTTGGAAGATCATCGAAATGGCACCGCCACGAACAACTTTCAAATCGGTCGTGCGCCTCAGTGACAGCACATCGATGCTGCCCCCATCGGTATGCAGGGTGATCTTGCTTTCCGGCGAATAGATGGCGTTTGCCGCATTCAGATGCATCAGCGCTTTGGCAGTCACCGACTTGCCAGATCCGCTCTCGCCGACAAGCCCCATCACCTCGCCACGGTTCAATGAAAAGCTGACATTATCCACCGCGGTGATCAGCCCCTCATCGGTGCGGAACTGCAATGTCAGGTTTTCAACGTCGATCAGCCTATCCAATTTCGTCCCCTATTTACCAGCATCCGAATAGGGGTCGGCTGCATCGCGTAACCCATCACCAACAAACACAAAGGCCATGACAAGGGTGATGAAGAAAATCACCGGGATAAAATACCACTGGTAATTCAGCAACACGTCAGCGCTGGTCACATTCTGCAGCATCACCCCAAGCGAATTCACCGGATCCTTCAGCCCGAGACCGATGAAGCTGAGCGCTGTTTCGGACAGCACCATATAGGGAAATGAAATCACCAGATCGACGATGATGTAGCTGGTAAAGCTTGGCAGAAGATGCCGCCGGATGATGTGGCCTGACGAAGCACCGCACAGCTGCGCCGCCAGCACATATTCCTGATTGCGTTCGGTCAGAAGATGCGTTCGCACGCGCCGCGCCAGCGTCGGCCAGCCGATCAGGCCAAGAATCAGCGAGATGAAAAAGAACCGCATCTCGGCCGTCCATTCCTGCGGAATGAAAGCGGCGATGGCCATGAAAAGCGGGATCGCAGGCACCGTTCGCACGGCATCGGTCACCATCTGCAGGATCGAGTCGATCCACCCCCCATAATAGCCGGATATGCCCCCGATGATCAGCGCCAGCACAAAAGCGATGAACACACCGATACTGCCAACCTGAAGCGAGGTCCAGATAGCGTGAAGTGTCCGCGAGAAGATATCCTTGCCGCTGGCATCGGTTCCGAAAAGGTGGATGCGCCCATCCGAAATGCCGAACAGATGGGTTTTTGCCGGGATAAAGCCAAGAAGCTTGTATTCCGAGCCCGCAACGAAGAATTGCACGTAACGGCGCTTGTCCTCATTGATTGTCTCGACCCAGCGGAAATTGGTCTTGATCGACCGCTCGCGCTCGATGGTATGGAGGAAGGGCCGGACCGAACAGCCATTTTTGTCGCAGAACATCGGTACATTGGGTGCGCCGTTCAGATAATCCTTGTTACGACCGGCCATTGTCGGGTCGTAGGGCGACAGGAACGGCGCCAGAATTCCTGAAACAATCAGGACCGCCAGCACCATTGCCGCCGTCATCGCGGCGCGCTGCTTTTTGAAACGGGCCCAGACAAGCTGGCGCTGCGAGGCGGTGAAATACGCCTCCCGCGCCTTTTGGTCGCGAACAGTCTGGTCATGCAAGGTGTCAGTTGTCATGGCCTACCTGATGATGCTTTTGCGAATTCGCGGATCGAGGATGGACAGCAGCACGTCGGTGAAGAAGTTCAGCGCCACAATCGAAGCCGTCAGTAGAAAGATGATGGCACCGGCAAGCTGTTGGTCGTTCGAGCGGGCCAGTGATTCAATCAACAGCGCGCCGGCATCGGTCAGCGTCAGGATCAACGCCACAATCGGCAATTCGTTGAATACCCGGTTCAGATCGAAGCCAAGGCTGTTGACGATGGGGCCAAGCGCATGCCGGGCCGGATAGCGCCAGAGCAACTTGCGCCCTGAAACACCGCGCGCTGCTGCCGCGGTAACATAGAGCTTGCCAATTTCGTCCGACATCAGCGCGCGGACAGTCTGCAAGGCGAAAGCCGTCGCCGACCAACCAAGGATGAAAATCGGCAGCCAGGCATGTTTCAGCAGATCGATGAATTTGTCGATACTCCAAGGGGCATCGCGATATTCCTTGGAGAACAGACCGGTTAGCGTTTCCCCAAAATAGATCGTCGAAAACAGCATGATCATCAGTGCCAGCAGAAAGTTCGGCATGGCAAGGCCAAGATAGCTGACAAATTTCAACGTGTTGTTCATTGCCGCGCTGCGGCTGGCGGCGGAGATGATGCCAACCGGGATGGCAATGGCGTAGGCAAGTGTAAGCGAGGCAAGACACACGCCAAGAGACAGCCAGTATTTGGTGCCAAGAAGCTGGGCGATATCAACGCGCAGGATACAGCTGTCGCCGAATTCCCCCCGAAACGCATTGCCAATCCATAGTGCCCAGCGTTGCATGAAGGGCTTGTCCAGCCCGAGTCGACGGCGCTCATTCTCAATATCGTCAACGGAGATACCGGAGCCCTGCGTATTCTTGAACGCAAGATATCTCTCGGCACAGTCGCCGGGAACCAATTCCATAAGCGTGAAGACGACCAGCGACACTATGACAAGCGTCATCACGGCCATAAAGGCCCGCGTCAGCACAAAATTACCAAATTGAAGCATACAGATGCCTCGTCACATCACGATGGCGCCGCGTGCCGGCGCTGGTTATTGGGCCATGGGCGGCAAG
>CBFHNZ010000005.1:0-72231 GCA_965657415.1 Puniceispirillaceae bacterium (SeqCode)
GTCATTGATGCCGGCAGTGATGTCATGCCGGTCTGATTGGCGGCACGGTCGCAACGACAGCCTGTCGGTGATGGAAATGCGCATATCCGTTTCCTGCACCGACTGGGCTGGCACCGTAATTCCACCGCCACCCGGCAGCAGATCTTATGGTCACCTCCCAAGAATACGTGATAGCGTGGTTAAAATGTTGTTAATGCATCACAGATTGCCCGCGTGACGGCCGGCACTTCAGGGGAGTTTCAGATGATCAGCATGGTTATAGGTGTTCTCGGATCAATAATGATGGTCATTGGCGCGGTCATGACCGTGTCGACACCGGAGCTGCTCTTCGACATGCCGGCGCTGGTGCTGGTAATTGCGCTGGCGCTGTTCTCAACGCTTGGTGTGAGCGGAAAATTGCCGCGACTGGCCCTCGTCCGGCATTTCGGTCAGGCATCGGTTCGGGCTGGCTGGATCGGCTTTCTCATCGGGATCATCGTGATTTTCTCGATGGCAGACCCGTCGTCACCTGATTTTGCCGAATATCTTTTGCGTGCGGGTGCTGTGGCGGCGCTGACACCGCTCTACGGATATGGAATTGATTTTCTAACCCGCATCATGTCACCGCAGGTCTGAAGCCTGAACAATCCAGCGGCATGGCCGGAATTCAGGCAATTTTCCCATCAGGTTCCAGCGAGGCGCTGCGCTGCTCAATCGCGGTGAGGACCGCAGTTACAGACGATACTGTATAGGGCACGAAACAGGTCGCAGCCATCTTAATCCAGCAAGTAGCAGTCAGGGTGCCGGCAAGGATCAGGTCACCATGGTTGATAAAGGCGAGAATTATGCCAACAATGAGAGCCACGATTGCGGACCGCTTGACGACCTTGCGGCTGAAGAAAACCGAAACAGCGAATTTGACATCGAACATAAAGTGGACCCGGAGAACCAATGTTAACCAAAATATTTATCAGGACATTTCCGTCCGCGGAAGAATGTGAACTATTTGAATCGATCTTACAAACGAAATGGCCTGACCTTCTGAAGGATGAAAAAGGCGTGACCTTTCAGGCGTTCCGTAACGCGCAAGCCCCCCACATATCGACCGTGATCTGGGATTTTCCCGACGAGGACACGCAGCGCAGGATCGAGCAGATGATTGAGGAAAACATCGTCCGCTTCACCAAGACTCTCTCACCGAAAACACTGACGTTTTCCGGCAAGCGAATCATGTATCTGAAAAGCTGAAGTCTGGCGGACCAGTCCTGGATGCAGCCAGCCAGCGACATGATCAGCTGGGCCAGACGAAACGGTCAGCCTTTTCTGGTGGCGATATCCTTCATCATGCGAACCACACTGGCCGGCACAAAGCTGGAAATATCGCCTCCATAGCGGCTGACTTCCTTCACAAATCGCGATGCCACAAAATGCTGATGCTCAGCAGCCATCAGAAAAACAGTCTCAAGATCGCCGTGTAACCGCTTGTTAATGCTGGCCATCTGAAACTCAATTTCAAAGTCGGATACCGCGCGCAGCCCCCTGACAATAACCGATGCACCCTGTTCGCGTGCAAAGTCCGTCAGCAGGTTGGAAAAATTCAGCACCCTGACCGGCACCGTGACAGTGCCATCATCACTCAGGCGCTTACACTCGGCGCTAACAAGCCCGGTTCGCTCCTCAACAGTGAGTAACGGTCCCTTGCCGGCATTCGCCGCCACGGCGACGATGAGTTCATCGCCAAGCCGTGATGCCCGCTGGATAATATCCAGATGACCATAGGTTAGCGGATCAAAGGTACCGGGATAGATTACGATATGGCGGCTCATTCGTCGCCCGCCGACTGATCCGGCCCCTCGACGGTGCCTTGATTGCCCTCACCATCACCGTCACCGTCAGCGACATTTTCATCATCACTGTCGTCGGCGTCTCGGATCAGACCTGCCGAGACAACGCGTTCATCATCATCTCCTGACACGTCAAACAACCGCACGCCCTGAGTCTTACGACCAGCGATCCGGATTGAATCCCCCTCACCGCCATGCACGCGTATCCTGATGATCTGACCATGGTTGGTCACCAGCATCAACTGGTCTTCCTCCACCACGGTAAAGCTTGCCATCACGCGGCCGTTGCGGGTACTTGTCTCGATATTGGCGACGCCCTGTCCACCACGGCCGGTTCGGCGATAATCGGATACCTGGGTACGCTTGCCATAACCGTTTTCCGTCACTGACAGCACGAATTCGCTGCTCTCATCCGTGATGATCGACATCGACACCACCGAATCCTTGCCAAGCAGCTTGACCCCCCTGACACCGGTGCTGTCGCGGCCGCGGAAGACACGCACCGCATCGACGGCGAACCGGATGGCCTTACCATCACGCGTCGCCAGCAACAGATCATCACTTTCATTACAGGGCGCAACACCAACAAGCTCATCGCCCTCGGCGAGTTTCATGGCAATCTTGCCATTGCGCTTGATGTTGGTGAAGTCGCTCAGCCTGTTGCGCCGGATATTTCCCGCCGCAGTGGCGAACATGACATGCAGATCGTCCCAGCTATCCGCGTCATCCGGCATCGGCATGACGGTGTTGATGGTCTCGCCGGTCTCTATCGGCAGCAGATTGACCATCGCCTTACCAAGCGATTGCGGTGCCGCCTCCGGCAGGCGATAGCATTTCAGCTGATAGACCATGCCGCGGGAGGTGAAGAAAAGGATCGGCGTGTGTGTATTGGCAACAAACAGCCGCGTTACGAAATCCTCGTCACGCGTTTTCATGCCGGCACGTCCCTTGCCACCACGCCGCTGCGCCCGGTAGACCGACAGCGGCACGCGCTTGATATAGCCACGATGGCTGACGGTCACCACCATGTCTTCCTGCTGGATCAGATCTTCATCATCCTGATCGACAAGCCGGTCCGAAATTTCGGTGCGGCGCGGGTCGGCAAGCCGCTCCCTGGCCGCCGCCAGCTCTTCGAGGATGACTTCATTCACCCGGTCGGCCGAACCGAGGATGGTAAGATAATCACCGATACGCCCGGCTAGCTCACGGGTCTCATCGGCAAGTTTCTCCCGCTCCATGCCGGTGAGGCGCTGCAACCGCAGCTCGAGTATGGCCCGCGCCTGTGCCTCCGACAGCCGGTAGGTGCCGTCAACAACCTCATGTCCCGGATCGTCGATCAGGGCAATGAACGCTTCAACCTCTGCGGCTGGCCAGGCGCGCTCACACAACTGGTTGCGGGCAGTTTCGGTATCGGGCGCACGCTTAATCAGTTCGATCACCTCGTCAATCGAGGCCAACGCCACCATCAGACCCGCCAAGAGGTGGGCTCGCTCGCGTGCCTTGCCAAGTTGATAGATCGACCGCCGTGTCACCACCTCGCGCCGGAATTCACAGAAAGCAGCGATAACGTCCTTCAGCCCCATCTGCTCGGGCCGACCACCATTCATCGCCAGCATGTTGACCGGGAAGCTTGTCTGCAGCCTGGTGTGCCGCCAGAGCTGGTTCAACACCACATCGCCAGTTGCATCGCGCTTGATCTCGATGACCATACGCATGCCGGTACGATCGGATTCATCGCGAATGTCGGAAATGCCCTCGATTGTCTTTTCGCGGACAAGCTCGCCGATACGCTCCAGCAGCTGCGCCTTGTTCACCTGATAAGGGATTTCATGGACGATAATGGTCTCGCGATCCCGCGCGTCAGTGATGATTTCGGCTCGGGCCCGCATGATGACCGAGCCGCGCCCGGTGTGATAGGCATCGCGAATGCCGGCCCGGCCCATGATCAGCGCGCCTGTCGGGAAATCCGGTCCAGGAACAATTTCGATCAATTCCTCAATCGTGATGCCGGGATTGCGGATATAGGCTTCACAGGCGGCAATGACCTCGGCCGGGTTGTGTGGCGGCACGTTGGTTGCCATTCCGACCGCGATTCCGTTCGCCCCATTTACCAACAGGTTCGGATATTCCGCCGGCAGCACCGTTGGCTCAAGCTGCGTCTCGTCGTAATTCTCGGTGAAATCGACAGTGTCCTTGTCGATATCACGAAGCAGGCTCTCGGCGGCACGCGCAAGGCGGGATTCGGTGTACCGCATCGCCGCTGGCGGATCGCCGTCCACAGAACCAAAATTGCCCTGACCGTCAACAAGCGGCAGGCGCATGGAGAAATCCTGCGCCATACGCACCATCGCCTCATAGATCGAACTGTCACCATGCGGGTGATAGTTACCCATCACGTCACCGACAATACGCGCCGATTTGCGGGGCGGTTTCGACCAGTCGTAATTGCCCTCCATCATCGCATAGAGAATCCGGCGATGCACCGGCTTCAGCCCGTCCCGAACATCGGGAAGGGCTCGCGACACAATCACGCTCATTGCATAATCGAGATAGGATTTCCGCATTTCCTCGGAAATCGAGATGGTAGGATTCAGCGGATCTGCAGGGGGTGTGGAGGTGTCAGTCACTAGGGTCTCTTCGGGCCATGAGGGCCATCTCAGTCACCAGACGGTCAACAGCGCCGTCATCCACAAGATATATACCATATCCTGGGGTCAAACCTCAAAATATTGTTTTTTTGACAATTAAAAAAGAAACCCGCCGCCTGACATCAGGCAACGGGTCCAGATATCCCTTTATCCAATTGTATTAAAAAGGAATATCATCATCCGGTGCATCGCCGCCATGCATTGGCGGCGGGGTTGCCTGCGTAGAGCCCGCCGGGGCCTGGCCGCCGGCTGGCGCAGAACTGCCTCCACCACCATAGCCGCCGCCCATCGAGTCGCCATATCCACCGCCGCCGCCGCCGCCCTCGCCGCGCCCACCAAGCAGTGTCAATTCACCACGGAACCGCCCGAGAACAACCTCAGTTGTATATTTCTCGACGCCTTGCTGATCGGTCCATTTGCGGGTCTGGAGCTGACCTTCGACATAGACGCTTGAGCCTTTGCGAAGATATTGCTCGGCGATACGGGCAAGATTCTCGTTGAATATGACGACGCGGTGCCATTCCGTCCGCTCACGCGGCTCACCGCTCATCCGGTCTTTCCATTTCTCGGACGTTGCGATTGACAGGTTCACGATCTTGTTGCCGTCCTGCGTATTCCTGATTTCGGGATCGCGGCCCAGATTACCCAAAAGGATAACCTTGTTCACACTGCCTGCCATGGCTGTCCAACTCCTTCGTGCGAGATTTTCGGGGGATACTGATAAAAAGCATCGATGAGGGCTTTAGATTACCCAGTCGGACGCATAAATGACAACAACTGATGTTGATGATTTTGCCACAGCCAGCCGCCCTGCTTAGGGGTGGCCCGGGCTGGTGGTGACGGGTATAGTCGCGCCATGCCAAATGAAACCAAAAAGTCCCCTCCCGCCAATGACGCTGCTCTTGACGGCAATCTGGCGACATCCATGTCCGTCGATATCCATCCACCGGAAGACGGCGGCGCGGCGGCGCGGATCGAACCCCGGGTGATTTCAGTCCGGGGCGCGCGTGAGCATAACCTCGACGATGTCAGCATAGACCTGCCGCGTGACCGGCTTGTCGTGCTGACTGGCCTGTCTGGTTCTGGCAAATCCTCGCTTGCTTTCGACACCATCTATGCCGAAGGGCAACGACGCTATGTCGAATCGCTGTCCGCCTATGCGCGGCAGTTCCTGGAAATGATGCAGAAGCCGGATGTGGACCTGATCGAGGGCCTGTCGCCGGCGATTTCGATTGAACAGAAGACAACCTCACGCAATCCACGCTCGACTGTCGGCACCGTCACCGAAATCTATGATTATATGCGCCTCCTCTGGGCCCGAATTGGGATTCCCTATTCGCCGGCAACCGGCCTGCCAATCCGCAGCCAGACGGTCAGCCAGATGGTCGACATCCTGCTGGCGATGGAGGAAGGCACGAGGCTGTATTTGCTGGCACCGGTCGTGCGGGGTCGCAAGGGTGAATATCGCAAGGAGCTTGCCGAATATCATCGCAAGGGCTTCAGCCGGGTACGCATCGATGGCGAGATCTATGACCTTGATGACACGCCCGATCTCGACAAGAAGCGCAAGCATGACATTGAACTCGTTGTCGACAGGCTGGTGATCCGCGGCGATCCGGACGAACTTTCGACACGGCTTGCCGATTCGCTGGAAACTGCGCTTGCCCTCACTGACGGTCTGGCCTTTGCCGATCATGCCGATACCGGCGCGCGGACCGTCTTCTCGGCCAATTTTGCCTGTCCGGAATCCGGTTTCACCATCGACGAGATCGAACCAAGGCTGTTCTCGTTCAACAATCCGTTTGGGGCCTGCCCAGCCTGTGACGGTCTTGGCGTCAGCAGCCATTTCGATGAACAGCTTGTGGTGCCGGACCACCGCCAGACCTTGCGCGGTGGCGCCATCGCCCCCTGGGCAAACAGCAGTTCACGCTATTACATCCAGACGCTGGAATCGCTGGCGCGGCAATTCGGCTTTTCGCTGGATATGCCATTCGGCGAACTGGAGGAGGAAATCCAGATACTGATCCTTCACGGATCAGGCAAAATCCCCGTCACGATGGAATTTGATGACGGTATGCGCTCCTACAAGACGAAGCGCCCGTTTGAAGGGTTGATGCCAAATCTGAAGCGGCGCTATCGCGAGACGGATTCATCATGGGTACGTGAAGAGCTGGAGAAATTCCGCGCCAACCACCCCTGCGATTCCTGTAGCGGTAAGCGCCTCAAGCCGGAGGCACTCGCCGTCAAGGTCGACCAGAAGGACATATCCGACATTGCCCGCCTGTCGATTGGTGATGCGCGGGACTGGTTTGCCGGGTTGAATGACAAGCTTCAGGGTCAGGAATCCGAAATTGCCGCGCGCATCCTCAAGGAGATCAATGAGCGCCTTGGCTTTTTGGTGAATGTCGGGCTTGGCTATCTGTCGATGGCGCGCAACTCCGGCACCCTGTCTGGCGGCGAATCCCAGCGGATCAGGCTGGCTTCACAGATCGGCTCCGGCCTCACCGGCGTTCTCTATGTTCTTGATGAACCGTCAATCGGCCTTCACCAGCGAGATAATGACAGGCTGCTGGCCACGCTGGTGCGGCTGCGCGACCTCGGAAATACGGTTCTTGTTGTCGAACATGACGAGGATTCCATCCGTCTTGCCGACTATGTCATCGATATGGGACCGGGTGCCGGTGTGCATGGCGGGATGGTTGTGGCGGCGGGCACGCCGGATCAGATCATCGCCAGCCAGGCATCACTCACCGGACAATATCTGTCAGGCAAGAAAGAGATCAGCATTCCAGCCAGCCGTCGCAAGGCGCGGAAGGGACGGTTTGTGCGGGTCGAAAACGCGACTGGCAACAATCTGCGCGACGTAAGTGTGGAGTTCCCGCTTGGCGTTTTGACCTGCGTGACCGGCGTGTCCGGCGGTGGCAAATCGACACTGGTTCTGGAAACGCTGTGGAAGGGTCTGGCCCGGCGCCTGCACAAGGCCCGCGAAATGCCGGCACCACACAAGGCCATCAACGGTGCCGAACTGCTGGACAAGGTGGTGGATATCGACCAGTCACCAATCGGCCGCACGCCGCGCTCCAACCCCGCCACCTATACCGGCGCCTTTACACCGATCAGGGAATGGTTTGCCGGCCTGCCGGAGGCAAAGGCACGCGGTTATGCGCCCGGGCGTTTTTCCTTCAATGTGAAGGGCGGTAGGTGCGAGGCATGCCAGGGTGACGGGCTGATCAAGATCGAAATGCATTTCCTTCCCGATGTCTATGTGACCTGTGATTCCTGCAAGGGACGCCGCTATAACCGGGAAACTCTGGAAATCACCTTCCGTGGAAAATCCATCGCTGATGTCCTTGAAATGACTGTGGAAGAAGGTGTTGAGTTTTTCAAGGCCGTGCCATCGATCCGGGAAAAGTTGGAAACCATGTTCCGGGTGGGCCTTGGCTATGTCCGCATCGGCCAGCAGGCAACGACGCTGTCCGGTGGCGAAGCGCAGCGCGTAAAATTGTCAAAGGAGTTGTCACGGCGGGCGACCGGCCGCACCATCTATATCCTTGATGAGCCGACGACAGGTCTGCATTTCCATGACATCGCCAAGCTTCTGGAGGTATTGCAGGAGCTTGTCGACCAAGGCAACACGGTGATTGTCATCGAGCATAATATGGATGTCATCAAGACCGCCGACTGGATCATCGATCTTGGTCCGGAGGGCGGTGATGGCGGTGGCATGATCGTTGCCGAAGGCACGCCAGAACAGGTGGCGGCGGTCACAGCATCGCATACCGGTGCCTATCTGGCCCGCATGCTGCCAAGAAAGGGCTGACCATGGCATTGTCTGACAGCAATATTCCAGCTGTTCATATTATTGGTGGCGGACTGGCCGGCAGCGAGGCCGCCTTTCAGATGGCGCAGCGCGGCATTCGCGTCATGCTGCACGAAATGCGGCCTGTGCGGAAAACCGACGCGCATCACACCGATCATCTTGCCGAGCTTGTCTGTTCCAACAGTTTTCGCTCCGACGATGCCGAGGCGAACGCTGTCGGCGTGCTTCATGCCGAGATGCGGATGATGGATTCGGTGATCATGAGTGCTGCCGACGAACACAGGGTACCGGCGGGCGGCGCACTTGCCGTCGATCGGGAGGGCTTTTCCGCTGGTGTGCAAACGCGCCTGTCGAACCATCCGTTGATTGAACTGGCGCGTGAAGAGGTGCGCGAGATTCCCGATGACTGGGACAATGTCATTATCGCCACCGGGCCCCTCACCTCACCGGCGCTAGCCCAGATGGTGCGAGAAATTGGCGGCGAGGATGATCTGGCCTTCTTTGATGCTATCGCTCCGATTATACATTTCGACAGTGTCGATATGGATGTGGCCTGGTTCCAGTCACGCTATGACAAGGCGACCGATGGTGGCGACGGCAAGGATTACATCAACTGCCCGATGGACAAGCCGCAATATGAGGGGTTCATCGACGCACTGCTGACCGGCGAGAAGATGAGTTTTCGCGAATGGGAAGAGAACACCCCCTATTTCGAGGGCTGCATGCCGATTGAGGTGATGGCCTCGCGGGGACCAGAAACGCTGCGTTTCGGGCCGATGAAGCCGGTTGGCCTAACCAATGCCCATGATGGCAGTCGCCCATATGCGGTGATCCAGCTTCGCCAGGACAATGCCCTTGGCACGCTCTACAATATGGTCGGGTTCCAGACCAAGCTGAAATATGCCGAACAGGTGCGCGTCTTCCAGACAATCCCGGGGCTGGAAAATGCCCAGTTTGCGCGTCTTGGCGGGTTGCACCGCAACACCTTCATCAACTCACCGCGACTGCTTGACGATCAATTACGGATGAAGGCGCGACCATCGCTGCGCTTTGCCGGTCAGATTACGGGCGTCGAAGGGTATGTCGAATCTGCTGCCATCGGCCTGATGGCCGGGATCATGGCGGCCGCGCAGGCAACCGGCGGGACCTGGAGCCCGCCGCCAGTCGACACCGCGCATGGTGCCCTGCTGGCCCATATAACGGGCGGGGCCGATGCCGACACCTTTCAGCCGATGAATGTGAATTTTGGCCTGTTTCCACCAATCGATGGGGCCGCGACCGGCGGTAAGCGCAAGCTTCGCGGCCGGGACAGAAAACTGGCCTATGCCAGCCGGGCGCTCGAATCCTTCAGAGGCTGGATGATGGCGCAGGCCGCCTAAAGCCAAGCCGCCAACCGAGCATCCGCCATACCAGCAGCGCGTCATCATCACGGTAGTTGCCAGACAGGCGGTGCCGGGCCAATTGTCCCACCATCCAGACCCAGTAATGCTCGCGCGTGCGCAGGCTGGCAATACCGTCATCCTGAAGCCGGATCGCAGTGTTTTGATCCTGCAAAGCCGCCCCGACAAGTCCCGCGGCCTGACCTGCCACGCCTCCGCCGGCCAGCATCAAAAAAAAATCCCGCCAGCAGGACGCAGCCGAGACCCTGTTGTCAGCCAGCCGGTCCTGCCAGACCGCCAGCTGCGCCAGCAAGTCTCCCTCGCGGATCACCCCACCTTCAAGGTGCGCCAGCAATCGGCGCATCAACGGCACATTCTCATCGCGGCGTGCCGCGACGGCGTCGGCCCACCATTGCAGCCGGATGGCGGCCAGCATCGGCTCGGAGGTACCGCGCACCGCGGTCTCTGCCTCCAGCGCAAGGGTCAGCCTGTCGGCCAGCACCGGGCGGACAACGGCCGGGCTGAACAGAAGGCACAGCGCCAGATCTCTGTTACTGTCGCGAAGCGCCTGCCAACTATTGGGCCAACTATTGGGCCAACTATTGGGCCGGCTGGTGTCTGGCATCAGATGGCGACAAGCGCAGCAGCGGCGGCGCGCCCCTCGCTCATCAATACATTCCAGGTTCGGCATGCCGCCGGCGTGGACAGCAATTCAAACGCCACACCGTGGGCACGCAACGCCGTGCCAAGCTCATTGAATGGATGTTGCGGCGCCTCCCCGGCACCAAGAACCAGTAGCGGCGCAGAAGGGTCGCCAAGAAGAGGCACCAGATCACCGGCTGTCAGATCGTCAAGGTCAGCAGGTGGTGTCCAGGCTGTGGACAGGCGCGGCAACAGGAACAGGCTGCCGCTATAGCGCGTTCCCGACACCCGGAACCCGCCATCACCATAACCATGAATGAGCTGGAGATCGCTGCCCTCACCGAAACCTTTGATATCAACCATGCGCCCGGTCAGACATCTTCGGCCACCGCGCCTGGATCGTCATCCTCATCAAGGTGTCGCTTCAAATCGAAAGAGGCCAGCATGCCGACAGCCACGAAAATCGAAGAATAGGTGCCGATCAATACACCCCACATCATGGCAAGGGCGAAGTCGCGAAGCACCGCCCCGCCGAACAGCACAATTGCCAGCAACGCCAGCAGTGTCGTGACTGATGTCATGACCGTCCGCGACAGCGTTTCGTTCAGCGACATGTTCAGGATTTCGCGCTGCTCATAGGATTTGTAACGGCGGAGATTCTCCCGGACCCGGTCAAACACCACCACGGTGTCATTGATCGAATAGCCGGCAATGGTCAGGATTGCCGCCACCGTGGCCAGGTTGAATTCAAATGATGTCAGGGCAAATAGTCCGATGGTCGACAGCACGTCATGCGCCAGCGCCAGAATGGCGGCAACCGAAAACTGCCACTCAAACCGGAACCAGATATAGACCATGATCGCCAGCAACGCACAGGCAACGGCCAGAATACCCTTCTGTGCCAGCTCTGCACCGACGGTCGGCCCCACAAACTCTGTCCGGCGGATATCGTAATCGGCACCAAGCGAGTCGGTGATTGCTCTGATGGCCGCAATCTGGGCCGCCTCGTCGCCTTCCTGACGCTGCACACGAACCAGAACGTCCCTGTCACTGCCAAATCCCTGAATGCTGATATCGCCAAGGCCAAGCTGATCCAGATCGGACCTGAGCCGACCAATGTCAGCCGGCCCGCCGGTATCACGCGCCTCGATCAGGATACCTCCCCGAAAATCAATACCGAGATTTAGTCCGATAAATGAGAACAACGTCACCGATGCAACGACAAGAAGCGCCGAAAGGGCGATGGCTGGTTTGCGAAGGCGCAGGAAATCAATGCTGGTATTGCTGGGAACTAGTTTCAGACGCATATCTCGTCTCCCTACAGGACCAGCTGGCGCGGGCGTTTGCGCTCAAGCCAGATAATGATCAGCAAGCGCGTCACCATCACCGCGGTGAACAGCGAAGTCGCAATGCCGATTGACAGCGTTACCGCAAAGCCCTTGATCGGACCCGATCCGAATATGTAGAGGAACAGCGCGGCGAATAGGGTCGTCAGGTTGGAATCGATGATTGTCGAGATGGCGCGGCTATACCCGCCTTCAATGGCTGCCATCACGCTGCGACCCCGCCGCAATTCCTCGCGAATTCGTTCGAACACCAGAACGTTGGCATCGACCGCCATCCCCATTGTCAACACGATGCCGGCAATGCCCGGCAGTGTCAGCGTTGCCTGGATCGCTGACAACGCGCCCAGGATCAGCACAACATTCACCGCCAGCGCGATATCCGCCAGCAGGCCGAAGAATCCATAGCTGACGATCATGTAGACGATGACGAGCGCCAAACCGACGATGGCCGCGATCTGCCCGGCCGCAACGGAATCCGCCCCCAAGCCGGGGCCGATGGAGCGTTCCTCCATCACGATCAGCGGTGCCGGCAATGCACCGGCGCGCAGGATCAGTGCAAGTTCATTCGTCTCGGCGACGCTGAAGGTGCCGGTGATCTGGCCACTGCCGAAAATCTGTGACTGGATGGTGGGGGCGGACACCACCTTGCCATCCAGGATGATCGCGAAAGGACGCCCAATATTCGCCCCGGTCACACGGCCGAATCGTTTCGCCCCGGTAGCGTTCAGGGTGAAACTGACTGCCGGGCGGTTGTTCTGGTCAAAGCTGGCCTGCGCTGTTTCCAACAACTCGCCACTGACCATGACGCGCCTTTCAACAACATAGAACTGCCCATCATCGGAATCGCTCGGCAGCAGGACCGAACCCGGCGGCGTGCGCCCGCGATCCATCGCCTCCTGCGCCGTCATTGTCGTATCGACGAGTTGGAAGGTCAGTTTCGCCGTGCGGCCAAGCAGACGTTTGATTTCCTCGGGATCATCGAGACCGGGTAGCTGCACCAGAATCCGGTCCGCCCCCTGTCGTTGAATAACAGGCTCTTTCGTGCCATCCGGATCGATCCGTCGCCGAATAATTTCCATCGACTGCTCAAGCGTCTGGGTCTGTAGCGTTGTCAGGCCAATTTCATTAAAGAAAATGCGGTAATCGGGCGCGTCCGCGACGACATCGTAATCGCGGCCGAAGTCATCGAAAATTTGCGCCGCTGCTGCGTTGTCCTCGCTCTTGCGAAGCTTTACCCGCACTTCATCGCCAGTCACGTCAAGACCACTGAACCTGATTTTCTGAGACCGGAATTCCTGACGAATTGTCTCGGCAATGCCTTCAAGCCGTTCCTGCGCCACGACATCCATATCGACACGAAGAAGAAGATGCGAGCCCCCCTGCAGGTCGAGACCAAGATTGATTTTCTGACCTGGCAGAAAGCTGCCACCCGTATCATCATCCGGCATCAGGTTCGGCGCCGCATAGACGATGCCAAGAACCGTGATCAGGATCACGACAAGCTTTTTCCAGCCTTCAAACTGTAGCATGGCGGCAGGCTCTCTTCAGATACATGCGCGCCGCGGCATCGCCACGGCACCATCACGTCATTTACGGGTTGGCTTCATTTACGACTTGGCTTCGGTCTTGCCGCGCACATCGGCAATCATTGTGCGGACAACATTCACCTTCACATCCTTGGCAATCTCGACCTCGATGGTCTCGCTATCGTCAACTGCCTTGATGATGGTGCCTGTAATACCGCCATTGGTCACGATTTTGTCACCGCGTTTCAGCGCCGACAGCATTTCCTTATGCTGTTTGGCACGTTTCTGCTGCGGACGGATCAGCAGGAAATAGAAGATCACCATCACAAGGATGATCGGCATCAGCCCGAGGCCACCTTCGGCAAAGCCGCCAGACTGGGCAAAAGCTGGGGAAATAAGCATGTCGTTTCAACTCCGGACTGTGCGCAAATTATGTCGTCCGCACCATAAACACCAAGACACGGTTGAGCAATGATCAACGCCGTCCCCTCTAGGGAAATTTGTGCAAACAACCACAAAATGACCCTTGCAGGAGTTGTGAGGCTTCGCCTGCCCTGTTAGATTCGCAGCATGACCGAGACGAATACCGATTCCGAGTTCCTGCGCCATCTTGCGCGTATTGCCGATGCTCTCGAGAAACACAGCCCCACCGATCCGACCGCGGCCGATGTGGCGCCGGCTGAAGCCTATGTCTGGAACAGCGCAACCCGCCGCCTCACTGCCATCGCCAGAGTCAACCGGGTCGATTTGCGGCTGCTGTGCGGCGTTGATCACCAACGTGACAGTCTGCTGTCCAACACCATTGCCTTTGTGCGCGGGTTTGCGGCCAACAATGCGCTATTATGGGGTGCCCGTGGCACCGGCAAGTCCTCACTGGTCAAGGCGGTACATGGCACCGTCACCGAGCGCGGCATGGATTGCGCGCTTGTCGAGGTGCATCGCGAGGATATTTCCGACCTGCCCTTCCTGATGCATTATCTGTCACAGCTCGACCGCCGGTTCATCGTCTTTACCGACGATCTGACCTTCGACCATGGTGACAGCAGCTACAAGTCGCTGAAGGCAGCACTTGATGGCGGGGTCGAAGGCCGACCCGACAATGTCATTTTCTACGCCACTTCCAACCGCCGCCACCTGATGCCGCGGCAGATGATCGAGAATGAGCGTTCAACCGCCATCAACCCGTCTGAAAGCGTTGAGGAAAGTGTCTCGCTGTCAGATCGTTTCGGCCTGTGGATCGGGTTTCATTCGATTGACCAGGATACCTTCTTTGCGATTGTTGAAGGCTATGTCGCGCATTTCGGGATCAGTACCAGCAATGTCGACCTCCGCCGTGAGGCGCTGGCCTGGTCAATGGAACGCGGATCGCGCTCGGGCCGCGTGGCCTGGCAGTTCATTATCGATCTGGCGGCCCGCACTGAAACCGACCTGACAGATAAACGCTAGAAGAATAGCTGTCAGGCAATGAGGGTGCGCGGGTCAATCGGTTTGCGCGCGCGACGGATTTCGAAATGCAATTGCGGCGTGTCAACCTTGCCCGTCTGTCCAACCGTCGCAATCTTCTGGCCAACATCGATAACATCACCTTCCTTGACCAGAACCTCTCCAAGATGCGCATAGGCGGTGATGATCCCGCCGTCATGCTTGACCAGAACCAATGTTCCGAAGGATTTGATCTCACGCCCGACAAAGGCCACGGTACCGCGTGCCGCGGCGCGGACATCGGTGCCCTCCGCAGCCGCGATATTAACCCCGTCATTATGGACGCCGCGGGCCGCTGGACCGAATTCGGCGACGATTTCACCCTCTATCGGCCAGCGAAACGCCCCGGTACCAGACGGCGCGACAAAGCGCTTTCTGACCGCCGGCGTGGCGGCAGGTGCCGGTATCGGCACCACAGCAGCGGCAGCAACAGTGGTTGCATCGGGTGCAACATCCAGAACTGAGAAATCAAGCTGGTCAGGCAGGATCAGGCGCTGACCGACCGTAAGGGCAAAGGGCGCTTCGAGGCCATTCGCCTCGGCAAGCTGATACTGGCTGACGGCATAACGCTGCGACAGTGAATAGATCGTGTCTTCGGGGCCGACGACATGAACCCGCGACGGTGTCAGCCGCAGGACCTGCCCGACCACCACCGCATAGGGCGGGCCAATCTGGTTGTCGCGGATGATCGAGGTGGGCGGCACCCCATAGCGCGCAGCAATGGCGTAGAGATTGTCGCCATCACGCACTGTGACACGTCCATCCGGGGGCATAACCTCACGTGGCTGGCGCAGCGGGGCCACCAGAACCGGGGCCGGCGCATCCCGTGTGAGTGACAGGTTGGGTACCTTGCACCCGGCAAGCGGCACCATAGATGTCACAAGTGCCACTGTTGCAAGCCATCGGAAGCTGCCATGCTGCGCTGTCATTCTCTAGCCCTCTACCAATGGAACGAATTTCACGGGAAGCAGCTCCGCTTTTTCGAAACCTGTTTCAGTCCGACGGATTGTCACCAGCGACTGCGCCCGGTCACGTCCTTCGGGCGCCACCATGATGCCGCCAGTTTTCAATTGATTCAACAGTGCTTCCGGAATAGAGGCCGGCGCACAGGTCAGGATAATCCTGTCAAAGGGCGCACCTTCCGGCCAGCCACGCGCGCCATCGCCGACTTTCGTGGTGATGTTGGTGATTCGCAGCCTGCGAAACCGCGTCTCCGCTTCAACAAGCAGCGGCCGCAGCCGTTCAATCGAATAGACCCGGCGACAAAGAAACGACAGGATCGCAGCCTGATAGCCACTGCCGGTGCCTATTTCAAGAACACGCTCACGCCCGGTCAGCCGCAGCGAAGCTGTCATCCTTGCGACGATATAGGGCTGACTGATGGTCTGATCCATCGCAATCGGCAGCGAAGCGTTCTCGTAGGCATGATCACGAAGCGCGGCGGGAACGAACAGCTCACGCGGCACCTGCTCGATGGCAGACAGAACATCCGATTCGACAACCCCCATGCCACGCAGGGTCATTGTCAGCCGTGCCTTTTCCTGTTGAAAGTCAGTCATGCCCCTGCCTGAACGCCGTCTGCCGACAGGGTATTCCGTGGTCTGGTCCGACGGGATCAGAAATCAACAGCTGTCAGCCCGGCCTGGATATCGCCTGCCGTGATATCCATACCCAAAGCTGTCAGCGATATCCAGCCCTCGTCCATCACCGCGCGGTCACTTCCGGGAATTGTCTGCTCACGGCTCATCAACGGGCCAAGCCTATAGGAATTGGGACTGTCACCATCTATCACATGGTCGCCAAACTTATGGCGGTCGAGTGTGGCCGGTCGGATACCCAGAACATCATTGCCGGAAACCGGGGGAAAATTCACATTCATCACCGTCCGCTCGGGGATGCCGGCGTCGAGGATGGCGCGGATCACCCGTTCACCATGGATGATGGCGGAGTCATATTCAGCCTCGTCAACCCCGCCATTGCGCTGTGACAGCGCGATGGCCGGCACTCCCATCAGCGCGCCTTCCATCGCCGCCGCGATCGTCCCGGAATACAGCACGTCATCAGCGGCGTTCATGCCGGCATTGATACCCGACAGAACCAGATCCGGCTTGTCATCCAGAACCCGGGACATGCCCATGATCACGCAGTCGCTTGGTGTGCCCGAACATGAAAATTGTTTGTCACCACGCGGCTCGATCACAACATCACGGCGCAGCGTGATCGCCCGCGACATGCCCGAGCGATTACCATCCGGTGCAATCACCCAGACATCATCACTCATACGTAAAGCAATGTCGCGCAGGATACGGATGCCGATAGCATCAATCCCGTCATCATTGCTGATCAGAATGCGCCTTGGTGAAATCGGTGAAAAGGGTGACATGAGCTACCTCGGCCAAAACAGAACAGAACAAAACAAAATGCAGATGCCTTCAGCGCCACGGGCGCGATAGCTTCGCTAGAGCGGCGTAATCACCTCGCAGCCCATGTAATCATGCAGGGCCGCGGGAAGGCGCACCGACCCGTCTTCCTGCTGTCCGGTTTCCAGAACAGCAATCATTGTGCGGCCAACGGCAAGCCCGGAGCCATTCAGCGTGTGAACATACCGGGTATTGCCATCCGCGTCCCTGAAGCGCGCCTTCATCCGCCGGGCCTGGAACGGGCCACAGTTCGAACAGGAGGAAATTTCCCGATACTGCCCTCGCCCCTCATCCTGGCCGGGAAGCCACACCTCGAGGTCATAGGTTTTCTGCGCGCCGAAACCAGTATCCCCGGTACACAGCGTCATTACCCGGTAGGCAAGCCCGAGGCGTTGCAGAATTGCTTCGGCACAACCAGTCATCCTCTCATGCTCGGCCACCGACTGGTCAGGGTGAGTGACACTGACAAGTTCAACTTTGGAAAACTGATGCTGGCGAATCATGCCGCGCGTGTCGCGCCCGGCTGCGCCGGCCTCGGACCGGAAACAGGGGGTATGCGCGGTGAAACGCATCGGCAGAGTTTCCACGGGCCAGATTTCATCGGCGGCAATATTGGTCAGCGGCACTTCGGCCGTCGGGATCAACCATTTGTCATCGGCCCGGAACAGGTCCTCGCCGAATTTCGGCAGCTGACCGGTACCGGTCATTGCCGCGCTGTTAACCAGCACCGGCGGCAATGTCTCCTGATAGCCAAATTCACCGGTATGGATATCCAGCATGAAGGCGGCAAGGGCCCGTTCAAGGCGCGCCAGCTGGCCGCGCAGAACAACAAACCGCGCCCCGGCAAGCTTGGCGGCAACAGCAAAATCCATCTGGCCAAGCCCTTCACCGATGGCGACATGGTCGCGCGGGGTGAAGTCGAATGATGGCACATCGCCCCATTCGCGGATCAGCCTGTTATCGGCCTCATCACTGCCATCGGGGACATCGGGATCAAGAATGTTCGGAAGCCCCAAGAGATGTTCATCAAGGCTTGCCGCAAGCAACCCTTCAGACTCCTCAAGATCTGGCATGCGCGCCTTGATGTCATTCACCTCGGCAATCAGGTCATCGGCATTCTCGCCCTTACCCTTGCGCATGCCGATTTCCTTCGATGCCTGGTTCCGGCGCGACTGCAATGCCTGTATTTCCCCCTGCAGTGCGCGGCGGCGGGCATCTATGTCCAGGATCGTGCCGGCAAGCGGGTCCATGCCACGGCGCGCCAGCGCCGCGTCGAAATCATCGGGGTACTCACGGATAAAGCGGATGTCATGCATCGGTTGGCTCGTTTCAGATGATCAAGGCGGCCCGCCTTGTAGGGGGGCTAGTCTGCGAACTCGTCGGTTGACCTTGGCGCGATGATTTTCGCACCGAAAATGGAAATTTCGTAAAGGGCGATGATCGGAAGTGCCAGCATCAGCTGCGACACAACATCGGGCGGCGTCAGGATGGCCGCGGCAACAAAGGCAATGACGATGGCCACCTTGCGTTTTTCCGCTAGCGCCTCAGGCGAGACAAGCCCTGTCCGCACCAGCAGCAGCAGCACGACGGGTAACTCGAAGGCCAACCCGAAGGCGAAAATCAACCGCATGATCAGTGACAGATATTCGGAAATGCGGGGTTCTATCTCAATCGCCAATGAGCCTTCAGACCCGGCCATCTCGAACCCGACAAAGAAGTTCCACGCCATCGGCGTGACAATGTAATAGACCATCGCCGCGCCAAGGGTGAACAGCACCGGTGTGGCAATGAGGAACGGAAGAAAGGCACTTTTCTCATTCTTGTAGAGAGCCGGTGCGATGAATTTCCAGATCTGGATGCTGAGGATCGGAAAGGTCACACAGATGGAAGTGAAGAACCCGACCTTGATCTGCGTGAAAAAGCCCTCATGCAGAGCGGTGAAAATCATCCGCCCACCGCCCTTTTCTTCAAGGATTTCAGCGAGCGGTGCTTGCAGGAACATAAAGACATGGCTGGCGATGCTGTTGTTCATGCCACCGCCCGGCATCGGCGCGACGGTGATCAGGAACAGCACGATAAACGCAAGAAGCGCCACCCCGAGCCGGTTGCGAAGCTCGGTCAGGTGGTCGATCAGCGACATCTGCGCGCCGTCACCCTCTTTGTCCTTTTCCTCGGCCATGCGTTGTCAGCTCTTGTCTGCGTCTTTTGGCGTGTCATCTTCCTTGGCATCCGCGGCGATGCGGTCGCCAGCTTCCGAGGCCAGCTCGCCAATTTCCTTCAACTCGTCAGACCCGCCTGTGCCGATACCGGTGCCACTGACGCTGTCCTTCATCTCCTTCACCGACTCGCCCACCGTTCCGTCCGGATCAATGGCGTCGGCAAGTTCGCCGAGATCGCCGGATTTCGCCTTGGCCATTGCCTGCTTGATATCTGCCACCTCGGCTTCCGCCGCAATCTGGTTCATCCCGTCGGTGAATTCCCGCGCCATGCGGCGCATCTGCTTTGTCAGATTTGTAAAGCTGCGCAGCATTTTCGGCAGTTCCTTCGGGCCGACCACCATGATCAGCACGAAGGCAACAATCAGAAATTCCCAGCCACCAATGTCCAGCATGACGGGACCCTATTTAGCTTTTCTTGGCGGCTTTTTTCTTCGCTGCGGCCTTTTTGGCTGGAGCCTTCTTCTTGGCTGACGCCTTTTTCGCAGGAGCCTTTTTCTTGGCTGGCGCCTTCTTCGCAGGGGCTTTTTTCTTCGGGGCCGGGGTCTCTTCAATGACCTCGACCTCTTCCGCTGTCTCCGCCTCATCGCCGTCAGCAGCGTCACCGTCGCCCTTCAGACCAGTTTTGAAGTTGCGCAATCCCTTGCCGAAATCGCCCATGATTGCCGAAACCTTGCCGCGGCCGCCGAAAAGCAGCAGAACAACTGCAAGTACGACAAGCCAGTGCATGATGCTGAACGTACCACCAAACATTGTGTTTCCTCTGGGTTATGAAGCGACACGGAAGATCGCCGTGCCGCGCAGAATTCCCGGAGAATATAGACAGGGCGCGAAAGATGAACAAGTGATCGTTACAGCCCCTGCGGCAAACGCGCCCATGCGCGGTCCACATGGGGCTGACGGTGCGCTCCGGCGCCATGTCACATCATTCATTCGCCGGGAAAACAAATGCCTGTGCCGTATCGACAGTAATCCGCACCGGGCTGCCTGTTTTCAGTGAGTTCAACCCCGGGACACGGGCGTGGAAATGCAACTCCTCGGTGCCGGCAGGCACCGACAGATGGATCAGCGATGCGCGACCGAGAAGGCGCGCTTCCATGACGAAGGCATTGGTCTGTGCCTTCGACCCGTTTGGTTCGACGTTCAACGCCTCATGGCGTATAACGATGCTTGCCGGATCGCCTTCCCGCATTGTATCGGGCGCATCAAAATCACCAAGAACAGTTTTGATACAACCATTTGAAACACGACCTTCAAGTCGATTCACTTCTCCGAAAAATTCCGCCACAAAGGCACTGTTCGGCCGACAGTAAAGGTTAACGGGGCGGCCGGTCTGCTGCACCTCGCCATCGCGCATAACAATGATGTTATCCGACATGAACATCGCTTCCTCGGCGTCATGCGTGACCATCAACGCCGCCGTACCGGCAGCCTTCAGCACATGCAACATCTGGTCGCGGATACGCTCGCGAAGGCGACTGTCCAGCCCGGCATAAGGTTCATCCAGCAGGATCACCGATGGCCGTGGTGCCAGCGCCCTTGCCAGTGCCACGCGTTGCTGCTGCCCGCCGGACAGCTCATGCGGGTAGGAATCCGCGACGGATTCGATATTGGCCTGAGACAGGACATCAAGTCCGCGCCGTGTCGCCTCACTGCCGCGATGACGAAGGCCGAACAGCACATTTTCAAGCACGGTCAGATGCGGAAACAACGCGTAATCCTGGAACATATAGCCGACACCGCGGGTTTCGGGCGGCACCACCTGCCCCACGTCCGAGACCAGCCTGTCATCAAGCCAGACTTCACCGGATTTCGGACGTTCAAGACCGGCGGCAAGGCGCAACAATGTCGTCTTTCCGCATCCCGACGGGCCCAGAAGCGTCACAACTTCGCCGGCATCCACTGAAAAACTGACATCCTTGACAGAATCATGGCCGTTATAAGCGTGCGATATGTGACGGAATTCAAGCATCAGCGTGGCCATCCCCGTCATCCTCGACGCCAAGCCCGGCATCGATCATCGCCTCTTCGAGAAGATCCGGTCCCTCCTCGTCAATCATGTCCTCATCTTCGTTATCGCCGGTAGCGACGCCATCCACAAGGCCACCAATGACCTGGCCCTTGCGCAGCAGGCCGGCCGCCTTGAGGTCGTCAAGGCCAGGCAGATCGGTCAACGCCTCGAGGCCGAAGTGATCAAGAAAAGCCGGACTGGTGCCCCAGGTCAGCGGCCGTCCGGGTGTGCGGCGGCGTCCGCGCGGCTTGATCCAGCCAAGTTCAAGCAGAATATCGATGGTGCCACGCGACAGGCTGATGCCACGAACTTCCTCGATCTCTGCCCGGGTGATCGGCTGGTGATAGGCAACGATGGCCAGCACTTCCAGCGCCGCCCGCGACAGAGGTCGTTCGACCTGCCGGTGCGTGTTCAACTTTGCGGCAACATCCGCCCGCGTGCGAAAGGCGAAGGCATCGCCTACGCGGCACAGTTCAATGCCGCTGGAAGCGTCAAAGCGGGCCTCAATCAGCGGCAACAAGGCTTCAAGCTCAATGCCGTCGGGAAGTTGCGCCTGAAGCTCTCTGCCACGAACTGGCTTGGTTGCTGCAAAGATAATGGCCTCAATGGCGGCGGCCCATTGGGTAAGCGAAACCTCGCCTGTCATGCTTGATCCCTCGACCTGAGATAAAGAGGTGCGAACTGGCTATCCTGACGCAAACGTACCATGCCTTCGCGCGCCAGTTCCAGCGATGCCACAAAATGCGATGCCGTCGCCGATCGACGGTCAAGCTCGGTTTTCAGGTTCGGCGGCAAGAAAGTTTCAAGAACTGTCCACTCCGGAACCTGGCCAACAAGAGACCGCAATCTCTGGGCCGCTTCCTCAACCGAGAATAGCCGCGTTGCCGCAATGGTCAGGGTCCGGTTTTCGACCCCGGACTGGATGGCACCATAGCAGGCAAGAAGGTCATACAGCGTCGCCGTCCAGACAGGCTCGGTAACACTTTCGAATGTTTCCGGCTCGCCACGGGCAAAACGCTGATGGCCCAGTCGCGGCAAGGACATCAGGCGCTTCGCCGCCTGCTGCATCGATTCAAGCCGCAGCAACTGATATTTCAGCGCGTCGGTCATATCGATAACTTCCTCGGCCATCTCCGGTTCGGGTTCGGGAAGCAGCAGCCGCGATTTCAGATAGGCAAGCCATGCCGCCATCACCAGATAATCGGCGGCGATTTCAAGATCGAGCCGCCGCACGGTATCGATATAGCCGAGATATTGTTCGGCCAGCGGCAGGATCGCGATCTTCGACAGATCGACTTTCTGCTCGCGGGCCAGCGACAGCAGCAGGTCAATCGGCCCCTCAAACCCGTCCAGATTGACGAACAACGATAATTGTTCGGGCAATTGATCTGGCGTCACGCGCGGTGGCTGGCCCTCGTCGAACGGCTCAGTTTTAGCGCCATCTTCACTCATACCGGTAATATTTCCGTTTTCGTCATGATGATGTCGGTCTGTCGAATTTACGAAGGATGCAATCCTGTCCAGCCCGTTTCAGCGCCGAACACAGATTGTCTGCATTCCTGCGTTCAAGCGGTTCGGTGATCACCCGCCAGAAAATGCCGTTCTCACCCGCATCGACCTTCATGGTGCCAAGCTCTATCCCGTCGAGTCGCGATTGATGTTTACCCCCAAGCATCGCCGCCTGCTCACGGGCCGTATCGGCATTCCGAAAGGCGGCAAGCTGCACCAGATAAAGCGGATCGTCACCCTCAACAGTCGGCCCCTTTCGCGTTATCGGCACGTCCGGCTTTGACTGCGGTTTTGCCTGCAGCGTTGATTGCAGCGCTGATTGCGGCGCTGACTGCAGCGATGCCGCCTCGGCCGTATCGGCATCGGTTGTTTCAGCATTGACGGCAGGCTCTGCCTCTGCAGCGCCACTTGTCGCCATATCCTGGCCCGGCGTGGCTTCGGTGGCGATTTCGGTGGCGGTTTCGGTCGCATCCACCCGCGCCATCAAGCCCGTGCCGGATTCTGGTCCGGATTCTGGGCCGGATTCTGGTCCGGATTCTGGGCCGGATTCTGGGCCGGATTCTGGGCCGGATTCTGGACTGATGGCCCGACCTGCGGGCACAGGTGCCGGTGCCATGACGATCTCTTCATCCGGGGATTCCGGTAGCGGTGGCATTTCCGGCACATCGGCAGGCAGCTGCAGGATTTCAACATCCTCATCACGGTCCGCCACACCGCCAAGCATACTCATCACCGTGCTGTCCGTATGCGGGATCTTGGTGCCTCCCGGATCCTTGGGTTTTTCCCGGAACGGACCCGGCTCAGCCTTGATCAGCACTACATCCGAGGATGGCGCATCAAGCATCGGCCGCAGGATCACGAGGGCGGCCGCAATGCCGATCACGGCCAGTCCCCCGAAAAGGAGCGTTTTCAGCCAGATACCACCACCCTTCTCAGCCTGATTACGTGCCATGCGCCTTACATTTCCTCTCGCGCGTCGATTGCCAGAACGCCGAGCCCCGATCTAATCACCAAAGCTGTTGCCTTGACAAGGCGCAGCCGTGCCGCGGTCAGTGCCGGGGCATCTTCCCGGATGAACCGCAATGAAGGGGTCTCACGGCCTGCAGTCCACAGGGCGTGGAACGCGGCGGCAAGATCCATCAGATAGAACGCAACGCGATGCGGTTCGTGCGCCCGCGCGGCGGACACCACCAGTCGCGGCCAGCTTGCCAGCTGCCGGATAACCGCCATTTCTGCCGGGTCGGTCAGCTGGCCAAGCGCCGCCTCGCCCGAAGCGCCTTCATCTGATTGCCGTAACACGGAGCAGGCACGGGCATGCGCATATTGCACATAGAAAACCGGATTGTCGCGCGACTGCTCGGTCACCCGCGCATAGTCGAAATCAAGCGTCTGTTCACTGCGGCGGGTCAGCATGATGAACCGAATCACATCGGCGCCGACCGCATCGATCACGTCACGTACGGTGACGAAGTTGCCGGCGCGCTTTGACATTTTCACCGGCTGGCCATCCGCCATCAGATTGACCAGCTGGCACAGCTGGATATCAAGCTGTCCCTTCTGTCCCGACAGCGCTTCGACAGCCGCGATCATGCGTTTCACATAGCCGCCATGATCAACGCCGAAGATATTGATCAACGGCCCACCTGTCCGGTCAAGCTTGTCCATGTGATAGGCAACGTCGGAGGCAAAATATGTCCAGCTACCATCAGACTTCTGCAAGGGCCGGTCAGTGTCATCACCGAAGGCAGAGGCGCGGAATAGCAACTGCTCACGCGGTTCCCAATCCTCTGGCTCTTTGCCCTTCGGCGGCTCCAGGATGCCGCGATAGACGTGGCCGGCGGCTTCCAGTCGGTCGAATGCTGTCTGCACCGCACCGCTGTCGACAAGCGCACGTTCCGATGAAAACCTGTCCATGTCGATACCCAGCGCCTGCAGGTCTTCACGGATCCCGGCCATGATGGCCTCGATGGTAAAGCTGCGTATCGGGGCAAGCCATTCTGCCTCGTCCCTGTCGAGGAACCTGTCACCAAACTCCGCCGTCAACGCCGCCCCGACCTCAACCAGATAGGCACCAG
Organism: Puniceispirillaceae bacterium (SeqCode); assembly: GCA_965657415.1. Classification (GTDB taxonomy): domain Bacteria; phylum Pseudomonadota; class Alphaproteobacteria; order Puniceispirillales; family Puniceispirillaceae; genus UBA8309. The sequence goes on from CBFHNZ010000005.1 coordinate 24,898, forward strand.
GATAAAGTCCTGCCGGGATTTCGCCAATATCCCTGCCCTGCGCCTCGCAATAGCGAAGATAGGCCGAGCGGGCCAGAACATCGACCTGGGCACCTGCATCATTGATGTAATATTCGCGGGTGACTTTCCAGCCGCTGAAATCAAGCAACCCGGCCATCGCATCGCCAAGAACGGCGCCACGCGCATGTGCCGCGTGCAGAGGGCCGGTCGGGTTGGCCGACACATATTCAACATTCACCGTCATGCCAGCACCACTGTCATTCCGGCCATAATCCGTGCCGGCTGCGATAATGGCGTCGATTTCCCGTGCCCATAGACCTGCCTCGACCCGCAGGTTGAGAAAGCCCGGACCGGCAATCTCGACATCTGTCACTCCATCTATATCGGCCAGTGCGGTCGCCAGCATCTGGGCAAGATCGCGGGGCGTCATACCGACCTGCTTGGCCAGCACCATGGCGGCGTTGCAGGCCAAATCACCATGCGAGGCATCACGCGGCAATTCAAAGACAACGCGGCTGGTATCAATATCCAAAGGTAGGGTGCCGGCTGTCTGCAGCGAGGTGGTAATCGCTTTGAATTCAGCTTCGAAGAGGGAAAAAATATTCATTCTTTTCTCAGGGTTGGCCTGTTTCAGAATCAGCTCGTTTCAGAATCAGCTCGTATCGGAAACGACTCGTCTGAGAACCGGCTCATCTCAGGATAGGACCAGGTTCGAAGAGACGCTCATGTTCCAAGATCGCATAACGGTCGGTCATGGATGCGATGTAGTCGACGATTACCCGGGCACGGGCGTTTTCGGGCAACGCGTCGATCTCGGTTCCACCAACCATTTGCCACTCATCCGGAAGGGTATTGGTCTCGGACATAAACAAGTTGAACAGCTCTGTCACCACCCGTTTCGCCTTGCTGGTCATGCGGTTGACCTTGTAGTGCCGCCACATGTTGGTGAACAGGAAGCCCCGGATGGTCTCCAAATCGGCGGCCATATCGGCACTGAAGGCAATCACCGCATGGTCGGCCTGCCGAATATCATCGGCGCTGGTGGCGGACAGGGTTTCGATATTTTGTGAAGATTGCTCCATAAGATCTTGAACAAAAACAGAAATAAGCCTGCGCACAAGCTCATGCGTGAGGCGAGACAGTGGCAACTGGCCGTGCCGTGCGTCAATATCCCCCAAAATGCTGTCGACCTGTGGCAGATCGCGGATTGCATCGATATCAAACAAGCCGGCGCGAAGCGCATCATCGAAATCATGCGACAGATAGGCGATATCGTCGGCAAGGTTGGCGAGCTGTGCTTCTGCCGATGGATAATGGCCAAGCTCGAGATTGATCTGCGAATCAAGGTCAAGGATTGCCGCCTGGATATTATCGCTTTCGGCAAGTGGTCCGTTATGCTTGACCACCCCCTCCAGCGTTTCCCATGTCAGGTTGAGCCCATCAAACCCGGCATAGCGATGCTCAAGGCTGGTCACCACCCGCACTGTCTGCTCATTATGATCAAACCCGCCATAAGGCTGCATCGCGCGGCCGAGCGCGTCCTCGCCGGCATGGCCGAAAGGCGTGTGACCAAGATCATGGGCCAGCGATACCGCCTCGGCCAGATCATCATTCAACCGCAACGCCCGTGCCATTGATCTGGCAATCTGCGCCACCTCGATAGAGTGCGTCATGCGAGTCCGGAAGTAATCCCCCTCATGATAGACGAAGACCTGGGTCTTATGCTTCAGCTTGCGAAAGGCGCCGGAATGCAGAATGCGATCCCGGTCGCGTTGAAACGGGGTCCGCGCGTGAAGGCCGGGCGCACCACTGTCCTCGTCAGGTTCGGCATGGACACGCCCGCGACTGGCCGGACCATGACTGGCATAGAGTGCAAGACCCCGCGATTCATACCCTGTGGATGTGTTGTCTGACGACACGGCTGGATGATCCGGCTGGTGACTGGAAGAAGTCGTCAATGTAGGCGCGGCCCGCTGTTTTCTCAATCGGAAAGCGTTTTGAGCCGGAAAGCGTTTTGAACGCAAGCGCCCTTCCATGCCGGCCAATGATCGGATGACGCCAGTGCGTCTTGATTTGGCCATCATGTCGCTTCATATTGAAATTCTGGCAATCGCCACAAACCCAGTACGGAGACTTCATGGCCACGATGACAGCCAATCAAGAGGCCCGGTCCGGCGTATCGCTGCCCTGTTCTTTCGGGCTGAGCGCGGCAGCCGCGCAGCGCATCCAGACGATGTTGTCGGGTGAGCCTGACGGCAGTTTCTTCCGTGTTGCGGTGAATGGTGGCGGCTGTTCCGGCTTTCAATATGAATTCAGTATCGACACCGCACGACAGGATGACGACATGGTTTTCGTCAGCCACGACGTGGAGGTGGTGATCGACGAGATGTCACTCGAACTTGTTGACAGAGCCGAACTTGATTACGTGCAGGATCTCATGGGGTCATATTTTTCTGTCAGCAATCCGAACGCGACGGCGTCCTGCGGTTGCGGCACGTCCTTTTCTGTCTGATCCATGAGAATTGCCAGCTGGAACGTCAATTCGGCCAAGGCGCGCCAGGACCATATCCTGTCCTACCTGTCATCTGGCGCCTGCGATGTGCTGCTGATCCAGGAAACAAAAACCCAGGATGTGAATTTCCCGGTAGACCTCTATAGCGAGATCGGCTGGAACGTCGCCTTTCACGGCCAGAAAAGCTATAACGGCGTCGCCATCGCCGCCCGCGAACTGCTGACCGATGTTGTCTATGGCCTGCCGGGTGATGATGGTGATGAACAGGCCCGCTATATGGAAGCCACCGTCGACGGTGTGCGCGTGGCGACGATCTACCTGCCGAACGGCAACCCGGCCCCGGGGCCAAAATTCGACTATAAAATTGCCTGGATGGATCGGCTGCGAGCCCGTGCCGCGACATTACTGACAGGTGAAATGCCGGTTGTCCTTGGCGGTGATTTCAATGTCATCCCGCAGGATATCGACTGTTATGACCCTGCCGGATGGGAAGGCGATGCGCTGACCCGTGATGAAAGCCGTGCCGCCTTCTTCCGCATCTGCCATGATGGCTATGTCGACGCTATCCGGGCCTGCCACCCGCAGGATGTCATGTACAGCTATTGGGATTATCAGGCCGGCGCCTGGCAGAAGGATAACGGTGTGCGGATCGACCATCTGCTGCTGTCGCCTGAAGCCGCCGACAGGCTGGTGTCATCGGAGGTCGACAAGGGGCCACGCGGCCTTGAAAAACCGTCGGACCATACCCCTGTCTGGGTGGAACTAAGCTCTTAGCTGGCCGCCCCTAATTGGCGCGGTGACGATTGACCGGCGTGAAGTCGGAAGCGTCCGGCGCGCGCGGCTCGCTGACAAACAGATCACCGCCGGGATGCATCCCGGCCCCCTGCACCGCCGATACCGCCGAACAGCGCATCCTGTTCAAGAGCCGTGTATTGGCATCGCCAACAGATGGGTGCGTGCCACCATTCGCATCAACGGCAGCCTGCCAGGCCGCACGGCGCGAGGTCATCACCGCCGCATCGTCAAGTTGCGGGCAGTTCAGTTCATTGCTGTTGAGATCGACAATCACCTGATCACCATCCTCGAGCAGGCCAATCGGCCCGCCAACAGCCGCCTCCTGACCGACATGGCCGATGACAAGCCCGACCGACCCGCCTGAGAAGCGGCCATCGGTCATCAGGCCGACAACAATTCCGCGTTCCCGGCACAGCGCGGTGATCCGCGAGGTGGAATCCAGCATTTCAGGCATTCCCGGACCACCAACAGGGCCTTCATATCGGACCACGATCATATCACCATCCTGAAAATGGTCGGGATTGCTGTCGAGCATCTCCAGCAGCTTCTGTTCGCCATCGAAAATGCGGGCTGTGCCAGCAAAAATGTTGTTCTCAAGCCCGCCTTCAACGCCGGCAAGTTTAAGAACGGCGCTGAATTCAGGCGAGAGGTTGCCGCCAAGAACACGCAGGCCGCCGGTCGGCTTGTAAGGCTTTGCAACAGAATGGATCACATCACCATCCGGTGCCGGCGGGTTAAGACGTGCGATCTGCTCGGCAAGCGTCTCGCCGGTACAAGTCAGCACATCCCCATTCAGCAGCCCGGCATCAAGCAGATCCTTGACGAAAACCTGAACCCCGCCCTTGGCGTCGATATCGACCATGGAGAACCTGCCGAACGGACGCGCATCGACAATGACCGGCACGACATTCTTTGACAGGTGGTTGAATTCCTCGGCGCTCATCACATCGCGAGAGAAATTCTCATAACCGGCGGCACGGGCGATTTCCGGGGCGTGAAGCATTACGTTCGTAGACCCACCAACGGCCATCGCCACGATGATGGCGTTGCGGATCGACTGGCTGGTGACGATGTCGCGCGGTTTGATGTCTTTGGCGATCATGTTCTCGAGACAGTCAATCAGCTGGTTCGGGAATTCGCGCAAACGCCGCTCATCCTGCGAGGCCGGCGAGACCATATGCAGCGGCTGCATGCCGACAACGCCGATAAAGGTCTGCATGGTGTTGTATGTGAACATGCCGCCACAGCTGCCAAAGCCGGGACAGGATTCAAGGGCGATACGTCGCTTCAGATCCTCATCCGGACTGCCGGCAAGTTGGTAGCTGGTAATGATGTCAATCGGCTCGCCGGTGGCTGAGTCGACGCCGGGACGGATTGATCCATCCGACATGATGATGGCTGGCCGGTTATGTTCCAGGACTGCGGCAAGCGTGCCGACGGGTGGCTTGTCACAGGCAACCACGGCGATCACACCTTCAAGGCCGGAGGCGCTGAGATGCTCGCACAGCGAATCATTCGTCACCTCGCGCCCGATCAGAGAATAGCGCATTTCCTTGGTGCCATTGCGAATACCGTCCGAAGTGGCGATGGTGAATTCGGGCTGGACAAGACGCATCGACATCTTGCCCTCTTCCTCGCCGATGCGGGCACGCAACGCGTCATGAATGCTGTTCACCTTGTCACCAACGCCCAGATAACACTGCGAATCGCCCTTGTTGCCAACCACACCGACAGATGGCTCATGGATCAGATCCACAGATGTGCCAAGTTCGCGCGCCACGCCAAAGGTCTGGCAGTTGCGCCCGGGGTTGGTATCGATCAGAACGGTCTTCGAGTTTTTCATGTCAGCCTCGACTGTGTCCAGCCTTCCTGTTGATAATCATCAGTGTGAATGTCATGCCAGCTTAGGCAGTTTACGCTTGTCCCGCAACGTTGTCCCGGCTGCCGTTACGCCAGCCGCGCCAACGCCGCCTCCAGCGCCCCGCGGCGGGTTACTTCCTCATCAAGTCGGCGGCGATTCTCGTTGACCACATCTTCCGGTGCTTTGGCGATGAACCCAGCGTTGTCAAGCTTGCGGGAAATCTTGGTGATCTCGCCATCCACACCTGCAATTGCTTTTTCCAGACGCGCACGCTCGGCATCGAGGTCGAGGATGTCGGCCAGTGGAAGACCGATATCAACGCCGTCAACGGTCCCGCGGGCCGTACCCTTACCAAAGCTTTCGACTGCCTCGATGCTGCCAAGACGCGCCAGCCTGGTCAGCGCAGCGTGATTGGTTTCAACCGACCGCGCCTGAAGCTCTGATGCACCACGCAATTGCAGGACTGGCTTTGCCGAAAGCGGCACATTCATTTCAGATCGTATATATCTGATTTCACTTATAACATTGATCAGATGCCTGATTTCATCCGGCGCATCGCTTTCGGCCAGCCCAACCGCATCGGGCCAGGCTTGCGTGATCATCATGTCCTTGCTGGCAAAGATCTTCTCGTTCAGCTCTTCGGTGAGATAGGGCATGAACGGGTGCAGCAACCGCAGCGCACCACGCAGGATCGCCGCCGCAGTGGCCCGGGTTTCGCGCGCCTCATCACCAAGCTGCGGCTTGATCAGCTCGACATACCAGTCGCAATAGGAATGCCAGACAAAGCTATAGATGGCATCGGCGGCTTCATTGAACCGGTAATTCTCGATCGCCGTTGTCACGCGCGTGATGGCGGCGTCATATTCGGCGACAATCCATCTATTGACCGGCTCATCGACCGCGGCAAGGTCAAAATCACTGTCCGCGTTGGTACAGCCATTGATCTGCAGGAAACGGCAGGCATTCCAGATTTTTGTTGCGAAATTGCGATAGCTTTCAAGACGGGTCGTCGACATCTTGATGTCACGGCCCTGCGCGGCCATGGCGGCCAGCGTAAAACGCAGCGGGTCGGCGCCATACTGGTCGATCAGGTCAAGCGGGTCCATGACATTGCCCTTCGACTTCGACATCTTCTGGCCCTTTTCATCGCGGACAAGGGCGTGGATATAGACATCGCGGAACGGCACTTCACCATCCATGGCATACAGGCTCATCATCATCATCCTGGCAACCCAGAAGAAGATGATGTCAAAGCCGGTGACCAGCACATCGCCAGGATAATAGCGCGCCAGATCGTGTTTGACGCTATCGGTATCATCCGGCCAGCCAAGGGTCGAGAATGGCCACAGACCGCTGGAGAACCAGGTGTCGAGAACATCCTCGTCACGCCGCAATTCGACCTGCCTGCCATAATGCGCGCGCGCCGCGGCCATTGCGGCCTCGTCGCTCTCCTCGACAAAGATATGGTCATCGGGACCGTACCAGGCCGGAATGCGATGCCCCCACCAGAGCTGACGCGAGATGCACCAGGGCTGGATATTGCGCATCCATTCGAAATAGGTCTTTGACCAGCGTTCGGGGACGAAGCGTGTGCGCCCCTCCTCAACCGCCTTGATCGCCGGCTTGGCCAGTTCGGCGGCGTTGACATACCACTGGTCCATCAGCCAGGGTTCGATGACCACGCCCGACCGGTCGCCATGCGGCACACTGTTCAGCACCTTCTCCTCACGCTCAAGCAGGCCCTCAGCATCCATGTCTTCAAGGATCTGGCGGCGCGCCTCATAACGATCGAGACCCTGATATTTCTTCGGGATTTCAGGAATGGCTTCCATCGTTGCATGTGCGGTCATCAGATTGATCAGCGGCAAATCATGCCGCCGCCCAACCTCAAAATCATTGAAGTCATGCGCCGGGGTGATTTTCACGGCACCGGACCCCTTTTCCGGGTCGGGATATTCATCGGCGATGATCGGGATCGCCCGGTTGGACAGCGGCAGGATGGCCATACGACCGACCAGATGCCTGTAACGCTCATCATCGGGATGAACCGCGACAGCACCGTCACCCAGCATTGTTTCAGGCCGCGTCGTGGCGATGGAGATATATTCGTCCTCAGCACCCTCGAGGCGATATTTCAGATGCCACATCGAGCTTTCTTGCTCGCGCTGTTCGACCTCGAGATCGGAAATCGCCGTCAACAGCTTGGGGTCCCAGTTGACAAGCCGCTTGTCACGATAGATCAGGCCGTCACGGTGCATCTGCACGAAAATCTTGATCACCGCGCGCGACAGGCCATCGTCAAGGGTGAAACGGTTGCGCTCCCAGTCAGGCGAGGCACCAAGACGCCGCATCTGGCGCTGGATCGTGCCCCCGGACTCCGCTTTCCAATCCCACATCCGCTCAACGAAGGCATCGCGGCCCATATCGCGGCGGTCGATATTCTTCTCAGCAAGCTGGCGTTCCACAACCATCTGGGTGGCAATCCCGGCATGATCCTGACCCGGCTGCCAGAGCGTGTCGCGGCCCTTCATGCGATTGAATCTGATCAACAGGTCCTGCAGCGTGAAGGTCAGCGCATGCCCCATATGAAGGCTGCCGGTCACGTTCGGTGGCGGCATCATGATGGTGTAGGGCTTCGCCGGCGATGATGGGTCACAGGCGAATGCTCCGCTGGCTTCCCAGCGTTCGTACCAGCCTTCTTCAATGGCCGCGGGATCGTATGTTTTGGCGAGTTCGTTATCTGACATGATCGGTTCTGAAACTGATGGACCGCTGTAAATGGTTATCGGCCAGGCGATTGATCCGGCATGGATCATACGCATTAAACATGATCAATCCTGATCCTGAGGGCCTTGTTGAGCGGAGGTTTTACGCAAATTGGCGCGCTCGCGCAACGCATCTTGCACCTCCTCATGCGAATGGCTTGCAAGCCAGGCATCGATCTGCGCCCGCACCATCGATTTCAACTCGGCTTCAGGAATGGTGATGCGACCCGAGGAGTCAATCTTGCCCTGCTGCCTGAGGGTATCGGCAAGCAGCGCACGGATCGCAGATTCAGCTTCATCAATGGAAAAGGAGGGGGCCCGGCGGTCCGTATCGGCACGCGCTTCAGCACGGCTGGGGCCGGGATCAGACACAAGATCAGGTGCCTCGCGCAGGATAGACGCACGGGGCGGTGGTGCCTTGGTGCCGCGTGCCACCTTATCGGCCTCTGCGGCAAGTCGGGTGATGGTATCTGTAGGGTCTAGCGCGACGCGTGACGGGCTGCGCCAGACAACTTCCTGAAGTTCGAGAATGCCACCATCAAAGCCGGTTTCCAGCCCTGCCAGGCATTCACGATTTGCCTCGACAAGGGTCCGGATGGCTTCCATTGCCCCATCCGGCACCGGCTCATCTGTTTCTTTGGATTCCCTGGTGTCACTCATACGACCTGGAGACTTCCTCTGGCTGCATCAAGATGAATATTCGATCAGGGCATGGGGCGTCTAGGGTCGACGTGTATTGATATCCCAGGTGATGCCTTCCACCACAACGGACTGGGAAAGTTCAGGCACAGTCGCAACAACCGTTCTGGCAACAGGCACGGGTTGCACGACCCGCATCGCCGGTGCGGTTTCGGGCTTCGGCAGTTCCGCGACAGGCACGGGCTGGCCACTGCCGGCATCGTCAACCGTGCCTTCCGGCCATTCAACCTCAAGCGGGATCCAGCGTTTGAAGCGCGGCTCTATGGGTTCCATTGCGTCAAGCGGCCCATATACATCATCAAGACCAAAACTGCGCGCGGTCAATGAACCGCTGGCGGCACGAAGCCGGAAACTGGCCATCAGAACGGCATGCTCGGCATCGACCTGCCGCATTTCAGCGTCGTTAACGTCCTGTTCGGCATCCAGCAGATCAAGCGTCGTCTTCTGACCGAACTGGAACTCATTGTTGATCCCCTCAGCGACAAGACGAAGTGCGTTCATTTCGACATTCACGGCTTCGAGTTGCGCGCGCGCCGTTTCCAGATTGCGAAAGGCATTGCGAACATCAAGGCTGGCCTGGCGCAGCGTATCATCACGCCTGAGCCTTGCGGCCTCCAGACTGGCCGCCAGACCACGCGATTTGGCGCGGATGGACAAGGTCGGCATCAATGGGGTGGACAGTTGCAGCTGCGCGCTGAGTTCGGTCTTGTCGCTGGCAGTTCCCTCGGCCATGGATTCGGTGGCCTTCAGCGAAAAGGCCACATTCGGCCTGACACTTGCCAGAAGGGCGTTGAATTGCTGTCCGGCAATATCAACCGACAGCCGCGCCACGGCAACTGAGGGGTTGTTCTTGCGGGCTGATGAATCGGCCTCAAGAAGCGTTGGCAGCAGATATCCAGGGTCGATGTCTCCGCTGACCTCGCCAGCATCGATGCCCGTCAACGACAGGAAACCGTCTTCAGCATTGCGCATCGCCGTCATGGCCGCAATCAACGTCGTGCGGGCGCGGGATAGCCTTGATTCCGCCTGGGCAAGTGCCGTCCGGGTGGAGGCGCCAGCCTCGAGCCGTACACGTGCCGCCATGACATGTTCCTCAAGCCGACTGACATTTGTCTTGTTGAGGTCAACCTCATTACGAGCTTTCACAACTGCGAGATAGGTGTCGATGGTATCGATCAGCACCTGCTGTTCGGTGACGCGGTATTTCGCCTCGGCCATATCGGTCTGCAGCTGCCGCAGGCTGGTGTTTTCCTTTGTCTGACCGCCATCATACAGATTGCGCGACAGGCTAAGCGTGGCATTGGCACTCTGCGAGTCAAGGAAGCCCGTCTTCCTTGCGGCAGCGGCATCCTTTTTTGTCTGCGTTCCGGTCACAGTGCCGCTGGTCCGCCATTCCGAGGTCGACACCGCAGTGCCGATATCCTCATGTGCGGCGAGCCAGTCCTGCCGCGCCGATTGCAGCGTCAGGCTGTTGCCAAGGGCGGCACGCAAGGCAGTATCAAGCGACGTTGCCGCGGCCGGGGGAACAAATGGCGGAGCCATTGACGATAACAGGATCAAGGCCGGGATCAGTAATTTCAGCGAAACAAGCTTGTGCATCTGGTTCCATTTCGAAACGGATAAGTGCCGGTGCCCTGCCCCACCGACATTCTGTTAAAAGACAAATTCGCGCTTTGTTCGGAATTCGTCAAGAACAGGCACCTGGGCATCGAACAGCGGTTTGCGCGTAAAACCGTCTCCTGCCTGGCTCCATTGGCTGGCGACACCGACCGGATGACCTGCCGGACGCCATACGGCGACAAGCTTTCCATGTTCGGTCAGCTGTTCCAGCAACTGGTCTGGAACGCCTTCCACCGCTCCCTCGACAAGAATGCCATCATAGGGGCCTTCTTTGGCAAATCCATCGGCCAGACGCCCCTTGATTGCGACGGCGTTGTCAACACCGGTTGCCACCAGATTTTCCTGTGCCTTTTCAACCAATTGCGCACGGGTCTCAACGGCGATGACCGAGCCTGCAAGGCGCGCCAGAATAGCCGTGCTGTAACCTGTACCGCACCCGACCACAAGGATATTGTGGTCCGCCTCGACGGCCAATGCCTGGATTATCCGGGCCAACACCATCGGCTCCATCATGCAGCGCCCGCCTGGAACCGGTAGATCTTCGTCGATATAGGCAATGGCGCGCTGGTGCCGGCTTACAAACGCTTCGCGGGGGACCGCCCCGAAGGCATCAAGTACGCGGCTATCCGTGACCTTTGTCGGCCTGATCTGGCAGTCCACCATCATCTTGCGCGCCCGCGCGAAATCGCTGTCGTCCATTCCCTCAATCCGGCACATGAAAACTGAACATGCCCCGGTTATATGACCATAACCACCCAAATACAATGGGTGCGTTTGCAATGACGCGCGCATTTACAATAGCGCACATTGACAGGACCATATCGACAAAAAGTCTTTCAGAGGCTTGCTTGCAGCACCCGCGGCTCACGAAGCTTCACAGAATTCCCTGAACCGTTCCATATTGACTGTCAGCTTCTGGCCAAGAAGCAGACCCGCGGGAAGACCAATTGAATCGAATTCCCGATAATAGCCGCAGATTGAATGGTTCTGCGTGGCATCACAGGTCGCGGCACTGCGAGGCGTGCTGACCCATGTGCCGTCACGGCCCTGGTGACCATGAATGGCCACCGCCGTGCCGTTGGCCGTGAGCAACGGTTCACACCGTTGCGCGCGTTGCATGGTACTGACCCCCAAGCGTGAGTCACAACTGTCACTATCGGTACCGCCCGACCAGTTGGTGTAGCTGAAGCGCTTTGTCGGTACGCCATTACGATCCTGCATCAGAACACGCTTCCGGTGGCCAGACACACCCGGCCTCTGGTCAAACTCGAAAAAGGAGACATTACCCGACGCCAAAAGCTGGCCGGTGGCCGCATCATAGGGCACGCCTGTTGCACCATTGCCCTGCCAGAAACGTGGCGCCGCAGTCTGCGGCGGGGTTATCCATTCAAAGGTTTGCCCTTGCTTGACGATGGCGCCTATCCAGCCGCTCTGCCAGACGGCACGCCGACTCACCATCATGGCATCTTCGAGATGCTCCTGCTCGGCCTCCGACGTGATCGCAGCCAGATAGGACCGCATGCCACAGAGTTTCCCGGTTGGCGTAGCGGCGGCGGCGGTGGCGTTATCGAAGGTCAGCGGTGGAGACGTGCGGACGAATTCATGCATATGATAGGTGTTGCCTTCAAAGAAAGGCAGGCCACCCAAACCAAATCTGAAGGTAACCGTCTTGTCCGAAGACAAGCCGGTTGGACGATAAAGAACCTGGCCAATGACCCGCTTCCAAAGCCGGGTTTCCAGCGGCACGCTGCTGTTGAATTTCATCACGCCGGCGTCCGAATACCAGGTCGCTCGCACATGCCGCGGCATGTTGGGAAGGTTGGTTGCCGTTTTAATACGGCCCTGTTTCATCCATGTCACATGCTGCATATCCAGCTCACCATGCACCCCGGGCAGATAGCCATCAATGGCGATGAAGGCAGACTCCAGCTTGCATTCTTGACTTTCAAAGTTGGGAGCGGAGACCGCCGCGCAGAATTCAAGCCGTTTTTTCGAACGTGTTGTTGCCAGCGGTTTGGACTCGGTTTTCTGCTGTCTGTCAGGCCGATTGAGAATGCCCTTACCGATGGCAAAATTGGCGATAACAGTTTCCGCTTGATTGCCAATCACCTTGAAAAACCCGTCTTGCCCGGGAACAAAGATATCGGCAGAACGACCCTGCCATCCCTGTGCGTTCAGCTGTGCGACCGTGCCAAGCGGCAGCGCGGGCAAGGCTTTCGATGCGTTCGCCTCCCACACCTCAAACAGTTTGTCATTATCAACATCGAGAAAGCAGAAGGAATGATAGGTCACTGAATCGGCCAGTGTTCGCGTTACCGGCGACACAGCGCGGGCATTGAAAAGCTTCGCCGTGCCGCCTGCTGACCATGATCCGGTATTTGTGATGGTGCCGGCCGTGTAGGTGTCCAAGGCCAGCTTGACCTGAAGCCCGGCGACATTCTGGTCAGCAGCAGGCTCACGCCCGGACAGCTCCCTGATTTCTGTGGCATCAAGTGCCCGCTGCCAAATCCGCAGGTCTGAGACCAACCCTTTGAACCCGCTTTGCCTGTCGCCAGAATCGCGGCCGATGAACAGTGACGACCGGACCGTTGAAATCACCCTTCCCGGTCGCGCGAGACAATCAATGAACACCAGCGGAAAGGCAACACCATCGACATACATCTTGGTCGTGTTGGGGGTTGCTTCACCCCTACCGGAAGGCAGAAAGGTGACCGCAATATGATGCCAGTCGCCATCACGAAGGTTTTTCACCTGCTGGGGCCGCATGCTGGCACAGTTGAAGTTCAAAACCGGTTCCGCAACCATCTGACCAGATCTTTGAACCATTTCGATATCAAGGCCAAACTGACCTTTCTGTCCGCTTCCCCACATGACGACAGTGCCACGACCGGACTGGTCCGGATCAACCCGCACCCATGCGGAGATCGTACGCGGCTTGGCTCCATCTATCGGAAACCGGTTCGCACTGGCATCTGACGTACGAAGGAACTGGTTCCGGCCATCAAAGCGATACCCGATCCGTTCATGCTGCTGATAGGATTTCAATCGCAGACAGGCATTGTCCGATGGTGACGTGTTCAGGCTCTCAATCTGGACTTCATCCGAGCTTCCGAGCTTTACCTGCACCCGGCGAAGCGCCAGTTCCGCCTTGGCATAATTATCTGCATGGCTAAGCACCGTGATATTAGATGTCTGCACGCCCAGCATCATCTGCATGATGCCGATGCTTATCACTGAAAGGATGGTGACATACACCAGCAGTTCAACAAGCGTGAAGCCGCGCATGACACCGCGTCCCGCATAGGCAGCATTTCGGCTTTGCTCTGGGCTTGTTCGCAAATTACTCACCAGACAGACGTTGTATGATTTTTATTCGAATATTTTGCATTTTAGAATTTCAAAATATCATATTTTAATTATTTATTGATGTTTAATTAATTATTATTAGTTTTAAATGCGATAAACGGCGATAAACAGCAGATCAAATCCAGGATGACGCCCGCGATCACATTTTCACAACAGAATGGAATTTTGCATGTCAGTTGTCAGGCCAGTTTGGGCAACCCGGGTACGCCCTGCCCCACGCGATGGTTTTGCATTGTTGTCGGTAATTCTGATTGTCGCCCTCCTTGGCCTGATAGCTGTTCCGATGTTGGAAGTAACAAGAAAGTCACAAGAGCGTGGCATAAAGCAGCGGTTGATCGCGCAGCTGAACAAGGAAGCAAAGGAGTATCTGGAGGTCGGGATCTTCGACGTACAGACAGCAGGTGGAATTCCGGACACCTTTACCAGGTCACAATCACCCAGCCTGCGCAAGCTGGCTGCGTTGTGTGACAACCGCGTGCGGGCCATTGATCCGGATATGCTGGGCCTCTCACGTCTGACCGACAACAGCACGGTCTACAACACCCAGGTTACCATCACCAAAAACCGGCAGGTGGCCCAATTCATCGTCGACAAGACAATACCGGGCAACAGCTATCAACGCTATGCGCTGGTCTCATGTGCAGCTGCCAATGATGGCAGTATTGGCGTTTATGGCGGCGAAGTTGCTTCAATAAAACGATCTTACTACACGCTGAAATTCGGACAGTTCTGACACTTGGAAAGCCAGCCGATCTTGCGTCATGAACATGGCTGTGCCCCGGAAATCCTCAGCTGGATATCAGCCTTTCTGCCAGACGCGGCGGCGTTGAAGTCAATCTGCTTGAAAACAACAGCCGTCCCGTTGTCGCTGGTGGCTCTGATATTCCAGCCATTGAGACCACTCCAGCTTTTCATCTGCAGATTGGGATTGGAGTTGACACCGGGCACCCCGCCGGGGTTTGGGCTATAACCTCTCAGCAAATATCTGCCGGTCAACGGATCGATTGCATTGCGGCCAAGAGGCAGCGGCACGACGAGCCCGTCATTGGGCTTTAACCACTCCACACGAGAGGTCAATGTCCCATCAGGGCCGATTTTGGTTGGCAAACCAAAAGACAATCCTGCCGCGACAAGCTCTGCCCTGCTTAGCAGTTGACCGCTAGTCGGGTGAACCTTGGGGAAGTATTCCGTCGGATCATCAAGAACTGTAAATGGATCGGCGCGGTCCGAAAGCACACGCCCGGGCTGGATGTTGTTTAGCGTGAACGTAACGTCGCCGGGCGAAGCGTCATAGCTGTCAAACTGGAAAAAGAGCGAGAACCGGTTCTCTCTCGTCGGCCTCAACCTGTCTGCGACAGCCCTTGGCAACGTCGTTGATTCCTGTTCATAAAGAAACACCGTCACATAGTCAGGAAGCTGCATGTCCTTCATTTCGTTTTCGCGTGATTTTGGTGAATACAGAACATAGGGATAGCCCGCCTTCTTTGAATTATTCGGGTCACCATATGTCAGACCACTGGCCAATGCGCATGCTGTCTTGTAGTCGTCGTTTGCGAGCGGCCTCTCCAGCCCATCAGCGCGATCAAAAATGAAATTCGGCCTGCAATAACCGTAATAGGTCGACGGCAAATCGCTGCCACAGACCGAAACGCTTGTGACATATTCCTTGACGGTGAATTTTTTCGTTACAGGGTCAAATTCACCAAGATCAAATCGTGTGGCGGTGCCGCATTTTTGACCACCACAGTTTCCCTTTACCAGCAGGGTGGTGTTATCGCGGTGGACAAGCGATCCAGTTTGTAACTTGCCGCTCAGCCTGTCTGTGCCAAGATAACCTTTGGGTGAGCGATACTCCAACTTTTCCAGCGCGTCGCGCACGTTCGCCAAGGGCCCCTGCAAAGACAGTTTCGCCGACCCGCCACCGGTCATCCGCACCGTGGCCGGTATTGACGGCACCTTCAGGCGTGACATCGGCTCTTCGGTCTGCAATTCAAGGAAGACATTTGCCTGCGGATCATTTGCCAGCGCATCGACAATGGAGAGGACATTGAGACCGCCATGGCCAACCACGGTATGATTGTCAGGCATTTCGAGTCCGATGCCGGGCTTCGCAACATCTGGCGGTTCAATCATCGACGTATGGAAGGTGGCTGGACTGGCCGTGTCATAGACAACAAACCGTGGCAGCAGAACCTGATTGCCGGTCGGCACGCCGCGCGCCATGTCCAGTGCATAGAAAAGGCATCCGGGGTCATCGACAGTGACCGTTGCGATGTCGGTCGACTGATCGATGGAAATGGGTTTACTGATTGAACACCGGCCGACTCCCTCTTCCAGCCCGGTTGTCAGTGTCACCCCCTTGCCGATGAGGTCATTCATCTGCTGGACGATGCTCTGGCTGCCCCGGGTCACACAATCATGTTTGATCTGAAAGGAGCCATTCGTCACATCCGCATCTGATACAAGTGTGCATCGTGGATCAACGCCATCAAATCTACTGCTGTTGCCCAGAAGCGTCACAAGCGTCACACCGGGGCCATTACGCAGATCATCCGCCATGGCGGGGTCGGTGTACACCGTCTCAGTGGCGGTTTCGGTAAGTGTTCTGGAAATAAATTTTCTGTAAATATGGGCTGAAATGGCCTCGCTTCGCTGCTGCTGATTCAGCAGCGCCTGCTCACCGAACATGGTCGTCTCACTGGTCCGGATAAATTGCAGCGCTGCCACGCTGACCATACTGAGAAGCGCCACCGCGATCAGCAGTTCGACAAGAGATATACCGCGATGCTCGCGGAGCCTTTGTGCCATTTTATTTCACGCACCAATCAATAAACGGTTAATAATGCGTAAACAAAATCCAAAGATCAGTCAAATATTCATAAAAATATCCTTTTCGCGGAACAACCCACCCTCAATAATCTCGGCGGAATAGCAGATTGACGACGGCAGGTACCTGGTCTATCACGCTTGCAGGCGGCCCGATGGCAGAGTGGTTATGCAGCGGTTTGCAAAACCGTGTACGTCGGTTCAATTCCGGCTCGGGCCTCCATACTCTTTGCAAACCTTTGAGTTGGCCTTGATTTCGTTAAGCGTGGGTGGCTCCACGCGCCATAATGTGTGGCAAAATCAGGCAACGGTGACACCCGCATGCGGCTGTTGATTTCCCTTTCTGCGCTGCTGATATCGACCCTGTTCGTCCAAATGGGGATCGGTGCCTTGCGGCCCTTTGATGCCATCTCAGGCCAGTCCCTTGGATTCTCGCCGGTTGAGATCGGCCTGCTGGCATCAGGACATTTTGTCGGCTTTCTGCTTGGCTGTGTGTTTGGCCCGCATCTGGTGCGGCGGGCCGGGCATTCAAGGGCATTCGCGGTGATGGCCGGCGCAGCGGTCATTTCGATCATCGCGCACCCCCTGTTCCCCGACGCGATGTTCTGGACGGCCATCCGAGTGCTGTCAGGCTTTTCTGTCGCCGGGTGCTACACGCTGATCGAAAGCTGGCTGCAGGCCAAGATCACCAACGATATTCGCGGCCGTGTCTTCAGCATATACCGTCTTGTCGACATGTCGGGGCAGATCATGGCCAACGCCATCATCGCCACGCTGACCCCGGCAAGCTATGTCTCCTATAATTTGATCGCCATCATCATGTGCCTGGCAATATTGCCGCTGGCGCTGACACAAAGCAAGGAGCCCGAACTACCAGAAAAGGTAACCTACGAACCGTTATTCGCCATCCGCATATCGCCACTGGCCGGCCTTGGGGTAATGGTCGCCGGCCTGTCGACGGCCACATTCGGTTCTGTCGGCCCGATCTATGCCATCGCAGTTGGCCTTGACCTGTCGCAGATCGCGCTATTCCTCGTTGTTTCAACGGTTGGAGGCATGGCCTCGCAACTACCCGCCGGCATGCTGGCAGACAAGTTTTCGCGGCGGGCCATTCTGCTGGTCTTCAGCATCATGGCCAGCGCGCTGTGCCTGTTGATGCTGCTGCCAGTCGCCGATATCACGCTGGGCGGCGTCCCGTTGGTCTATGTGATGTCGTTCTTCTTCGGCTTCACAACCTTTCCGATCTATTCCATCTGCGCGGCGCATGCCTCAGATTTTGTCAATCAGGATAGGATGATCACGCTCAGCGCCTCGCTGATTTTTCTCTATGCATCGGGGGCGATTGTCTCGCCGCTCCTGGCCGGCATGATCATTGAGCGCTATGGCGCAGAGATGATGTTCAGCATGATCGCGGCAGCACACATCCTGCTGATGATCTTTACCGTCTATCGTAATTTTGTCCGCCCGGTCGCGCAGCGCCGCCGCTATGCCTATGTGCCGCGCACGTCGATGTTTATCGCCAGTATCCTGCGCCCGAAACGGCATGGCGGGCCAAAACGTTGACAGGGGTTTAATGCTGGTGGGCGTTGCAAAAGGGCGCATCACCCAAAGACTTTTTGGCTGACTGACTTTGCAGACAAAAATGTCGCACCTATATGAAAATGCAATGCTATGATCACAACAATGGCGCGTCATGTCCGCAAGGATTAAGCGCCCGACAGGGATATCAGCCCGACAGGGATAACAGCCCGACAGGGATATCAGCCAACAGGGACATTAGATGGAATCGCTCGTGTCAGTCGACGCCAAATCAGCCAAGCCAGAAGATCCGTTGCAATCATCGACCCCGGTA
The DNA here is from genome assembly GCA_965657415.1 of Puniceispirillaceae bacterium (SeqCode). Lineage (GTDB taxonomy): Bacteria > Pseudomonadota > Alphaproteobacteria > Puniceispirillales > Puniceispirillaceae > UBA8309. Next base: position 43,194 of record CBFHNZ010000005.1, read on the forward strand.
ACAGGTGATGCGTTCCGTACCGCCATGGGGCATTTCCTGACCGGCGTTACCATTGTCACCACACGCTGCACCGCCGGCACACCCTATGGGTTAACGGTAAGTTCCTTCAACTCAGTGTCGCTTGACCCACCGTTGATCCTCTGGTCACTCGATCTCGGGAATGATCGCGCCACTTTGTTCCGCGAGTCCGCCGGCTTTACAGTCAACGTTCTGCCTGCCGGATGTGAGGCACTGATCCGAACCTTCGCCGCGCCTGATGCTGAACGCTTCGCCCATACGGCCTGGCATTGGGGGGCAACGGGACAGCCTGTTCTGGATGACGCCATTGCCTCCTTCGAATGCCGTCTCTGGGCAGAATATCCCGGCGGCGATCATGCCATCTTCGTCGGTGAGGTTATGGATATCGCCACCCGCGACGGCGAAGCGGCGGCCTATTTCAAGGGGCGATTGGGCACCTATCCATCCTGATGCGTGGCACCGAGACAATAACGGGGGATCTGGTGCTTGCTGGCGGCGGCCATGCCCAGGTTGCCGTTCTGAAGTCTCTCGCCATGAAACCTATTGCCGGTCTTCGCACAACACTTGTCTGCCGTGACATCAACACCCCTTATTCCGGCATGCTTCCCGGGTTTGTTGAAGGGGTTTGGTCGGCAGAGGACATACATATCGATCTGGCCCGACTGGCGCAGATGGCCGGCGCGCGCTTCATCACCGAAACTGTGGCCAGTATTGATGCGGACGCGCAGATGGTCCAGCTCGAAAATCGCCCGCCTTTGCCCTTTGATGTGCTGTCGCTGAATATCGGCGGTGAACCCGACCTGACCACCATCGACGGCGCGGCCGAACACTGTATCCCGGTCAAACCCATTGGCCGGTTTCGCGACAGGCTGCAAGCGCTGACCGCCGCCAGCCATCCAGGCAGACTGGCGGTGATCGGTGGCGGCGCGGCTGGGTGCGAGCTGGCATTGGCGCTGTCAAAGCGGTGGCTGGATGCCACCGGAACACGCCCGCAGATCGATATCTATGCCCGCAGCGCCAGACTTGTGCCGGAGATGCCGGCCCGTGCCGCGCGGCTCATCTTCGATGCGTTGTCTGCCGCCGGCATCTCGGTGCATTGCGGCCAGAGTGTCACCGGCATCATGGCGAATGAGCTGTATCTTGAAGATGGCAGCCGCCACAGATTCGATGTCAGTTTTCTGGTTACCGCTGTGGCGCCGCCAGCCTGGCTTACCAAAACCGGCCTGAAGCTTGATGAGCGCGGCTTTGTCGCTGTCCAGCGCACCCTGCAGTCGGTATCGCATCCGCATATATTTGCGGCCGGTGACATCGCCACGCTGGTCGATGCCCCAAGGCCGAAGGCCGGGGTCTTTGCGGTGCGTGCCGGACCGGTGCTGGCAGGCAATATTCGGCGCCACCTAGATAATCGGCGGCTGCGCCGCTGGTCGCCGCAGGAACGCGCCCTGGCCATCCTGGGAACCGCTGACGGGCGCGCCATCGGCATCCGCGGCACCCATGCCAGCGCATCGCGGGGCTGGTGGTGGGTGAAGAAGTGGATCGACCGTCGCTGGATGGCGAAATACACCGATCTGAAAATGCCGCCGCCGCCGCCGCCGGCGATGTTTGCCGGGCTAGAGGACCGGTCAGCACCGGATACAGACCCGGCATTCGAGGCCATGCGCTGCCTTGGCTGCGGTGCAAAAACCGGGCATGAAACACTGGCTGCTGCCATGCGGGAGGCTGTCGACACGGCGGTTGCGCTTGGTGCCAACCCTCGGTTCATGCCACCTGATGGGCTTGCAGATGACTCGGCCATTTTGCCTGTTCCTGAGGGCGGCGAGCTTGTGCAGTCGATCGACAGCCTGTCACAGATTGTCACCGATCCGTTTCTGCTTGGCCGCATCGCCGCCATTCACGCGATGAGTGATATCTATGCCGCCAATGCCGTACCTGTCTGGGCCATGGCGAATGTCACCATGGGCAGGGCACGGATCGATCTTCAGCAGCATCAATTGACGCAACTCATGGCGGGGGCGTTGTTGGCGCTGAGCGAGGCAGGTGTCCAGCTTGTCGGCGGTCATACGGGCGAGGCGCATGACCTTGGTCTCGGCTTCGCCGTGACCGGATGGCGCGAGGGGCCACCAATATCGCCAGCGCCGGATGCGGAGACCGCCCTCATTCTGACCAAGCCGTTAGGCACCGGTGTGATCATGGCAGCGCATATGCAGCTTGCGGCACGCGGTGACTGGGTTGCAGCGGCCACCTGCAACATGACGCTAGGCAACGGCAAGGCGGCACAAATACTGGCCCAATACACCCCTCCCATGACCGATGTGACAGGCTTTGGCTTGGCCCGCCACGCGTTGAACCTGGCTGAACGGTGCGGGCGGCCCGGCGTTGAAATCGACCTTGCCGCCCTGCCCTGTCTCGATGGCGCGACAAAATTGCTGGAGCAAGGTTACCGCTCTACCCTGCATGGCCAGAACAAGGCGGCCGTCAGACTTGCCGGAGATGCGCCACCGCAACCCGGCATGGACATTCTGTTCGACCCGCAGACAAGCGGTGGCCTGCTGGCGGCGCTGCCCGCCACCAATGCCAAGTTGATTATCGAACAGCTTCACAGCGACGGCGTGCCGGCGGCGATTGTCGGGTGGCTTGATGATGCGACACCGGGCCTGCGGGTCAGGTCCTGACAGGAGCCACAATGTCACCCCCGATCACCCGTACGAAAACCTGGCTGGACAGAGCCTATGACATGATCATCGATGTCCGCTCAGAAGACGAGTTTGCCAAAGACCATATCCCGGGTGCGGTGAACATGCCGGTGTTGAACAACCGCGAGCGCGACGAAATCGGCACAATGTATAACCAGGTCGGCGCTTTCGAGGCAAAACGGCGTGGGGCGACACTGGTCGCGCGCAATATCGCGGCACATATCGAGGCCCATCTTGGCGATACCCCGCGAGATTTCAGCCCGCTTGTCTATTGCTGGCGCGGCGGCCAGCGAAGCGGCGCGATGGCCCGCATTCTCAGCGAGATCGGATGGAAGGTGACGCTGGTCGAGGGTGGCTATAAAACCTATCGCAAGGCGGTTCTCGACGGGCTTGACAATATCCCTCCGGCATTGCCCGTAATCATGCTGCGTGGTCGCACGGGAACGGCAAAGACCCGCATCCTGCGGGCCGCGGCCACGGCCGGCGCACAGGTGATCGACCTGGAAGGGCTTGCAAGCCATCGTGGCTCGCTGCTGGGGCCTGAACCCGGGTGCCCGCAACCCTCACAACGCCAGTTTGAATCACGCCTGTTCGCGGCCATGCACCCTCTCGACCCGGCGCGCCCCGTTTTCATCGAGGCCGAAAGCAACAAGATCGGCGCGTTGCACATCCCCCGCGCCCTGTGGCACCGGATGCGCGAGGCACCGGCACTTCAGGTCATGGCCCCGTTGGCCGCCCGCGTAAAGTTTCTGCTGGCCGATTACGATCATATCGTGGCTGAGCCGGAACGGCTGAAACCCCTCCTCAACTGGGTGATCACACGGATCGGCCATGACCGGGTCAACGCCTGGCGAACCTGTGTTGACGCCGGTGACTGGACCGGGTTCGTAACGCGGGTTCTGGAGGATCATTATGATCCCGCCTATGACCGGTCGGCGGCAGCGCGTCAGCATCTTGACCTTGGCGAACTTGCCGTCGACAGTCTTGATGATGAGGTCATTGCCGGGCTGGCGAAGGACCTTGCGTCGCGTGACTGATCCAGAACGGTATTGAAAAGGCGGCAACATTCATCGCATGTGGCCACGCAACTTAAAAAAAACCCTGTTGCATCGTCGAATTAGTGATGTATAACGCTCCGCAGGCGTTTCCCCGGTAGCTCAGCGGTAGAGCAAGCGACTGTTAATCGCTTGGCCGGCGGTTCGAATCCGTCCCGGGGAGCCAGCCTGACTTCCTTCAATAATTATCTTTGACAGATGTTACAGCGTCAGCGGAGCCTTGCATCGCCAGAGGCTGTTTGTCTTTATGCAAAATGCCCTTTTGCTGAACCTAACAGGTTTTGGTGTTTTGGCATTCCAGATGTTGATTTACCCCTCTTTCAGACGTAGATGCAGCCAGCGCAGACCCGCATTTCGTGGCCCCTCACCCCCCGAAGGCACCTCGAAGACCGTCGGTTACACCATGCTGTCGTTCGCCAAGGGAGCAATCGGCGGTCACCTTCTGAAACGTTGTCGCGCGGACAGTTACACCGTCATACTCCACTTGATCGTAGCGTGAACTCAGCACCAGTTTCAACAGCTCGCCCTCTTTCACATTCAATTTCACACGCCCCCCGGAAAAGCGAAATTGGCGTCCTGTGGGCACATGCTGAATGGCAAAATATTGGTCCGGCACATCACATCTATTGACCAGTTCCACCTCGGAGGTGATTTGGCGAGCGACCGTTTGTGAAACCGTCATTTGAACCGCGAGGTAAGCGATCACAAGCGCCAATACCGGGACAGCAACAAGCAGCAATTTCTTCACGTTGACACCAAACTCATAATTTCACCACCAAACCTTCATTTACATCATTGACGCCTGCTCCACCACCATGAAGGCAGGATAGCCAGCTTGTTTTCTGGTAAGCCAGAGGATCGGGACGGGCATAGAACATGTAAAAAGGGCCCTCTCGTGTGGGGACAGACGAGAGGGCCTTGACAAGTCTCTGACGGAGGAATCGAGACATTGGTGTTTTAACATCACGACCAGTGCAGAACAGCGCAATGTTTATCCAATATCGATGCAAAATTTGCATCACCCAGATCAACACCGTCCGCCCCTTGATCGGGTTCATGCAACTTGATTATCGCGGCCATAATAGCCACCCGGCCAAGGCCGGTTGTGGTGCCGCCCTTCCTATTATGCCATTGCTGTCTTTTTGCTGCGTTGCAGTTGCCTTGGTCACGCAAATCGGCTAGATGAAGCGCTGTGATGTTGGCACGGCATCAAACGCCCTATGGCGAGCCGTGTCCCCACGCCCCAAGGAGAGGTGCCGGAGTGGTTGAACGGGGCGGTCTCGAAAACCGTTGTGGGCGCAAGTCCACCGAGGGTTCGAATCCCTCTCTCTCCGCCATTTCCTTCATTTCAGCTCATCTGCAAGCGTGATATGGGCCTTGGCAGCGCAATAGGTCAGCTTTCGGGATAATCCCGCATGAAAACCATCGTCGAACGACCGAAGGCATCAGAGGCATCAGAGGCATCAGCCGCATAGCGGTAGCCCCCGGCCGAAAACCCCTGCAGGTCGGCTGGCTCTGTCAGCCGGTTTTGAACGATATGCCGGGCCATGGCACCGCGGGCCTTCTTCGCAAAGAAACTGACGATCCGGGCGCGGCCATCCTTGATTTCCTTGAAGACAGGCGTAATCACCGGGATCGCGAGCGCATCACGGTCAACTGCCCCGAAATATTCCTGGCTGGCACAATTCACCAACGCTTGTGATCCGACGGCTTTAGCCTGCGCATTCAACGCCTCAGCAAGCCGCACACCCCAATATTCATAGAGCGATTTCCCTTTTTCAGTCTTCAGTCTGCTGCCCATCTCAAGCCGGTAGGGTTCAATGGCATCCATCGGCCGCAGCACACCATAAAGGCCCGACAGGATCCGCAGATGGTTCTGTGCCCACGCCATTTCATCATCATCAAGCGTCGGCGCCTCCAAACCCTGATAGGTGTCCCCGGCAAAGGCCAGCGCGGCAGCCTTGACCGGCTGCGTACCAAATTCCGCAAACCGTTGGGCATTAAGCTCCGCAAGCGCCGGACTGATCGACATCAATGTCTGCAGATCATCAAGGCTAAGATCGCGCGCAACACCAGCCAGTGCTTTGGCATCAGCGGCAAAGTCGGGCGCCGTGGTCGGAAAGCGATCATCAACACTCATATCCAGCTTTTTGGCGGGTGAAATCACAACCAGCATAAAAACACTCCCTACATCTGCGGTCACCACCATAGGTAATACAGCCGCGCCCCAACATCCAGAGGCTAGCGGAGTTCAAAGCGCTTCATGGGTGCGGGGGCAGGATTAGAAAACGAATTTTTTGGCCTGAGAAAATCTGGCCTGAGAAAAATTGCCCACCTCTGCCAACCAATCACTCTCCCAGGGTCCGCGGCACAACGCGATGGTTTAAGCGTCCCCTTAACCTTGGCTTAAATCACCTCGCGCAGCCGCGAAATGGGCGGGCGGCAAGATGGATGCGCCGGTTGTTCAGTGTGTCTTCTGGTGTAGCCCTGAAGGGCCTTGTTGCCATTGCGCTGCTTCTTGGCGGCGGTCTGAATGCCCCGCAGGGCGCGGCTGTGTCCACGGGCATTCCCTTCACGCTGATCATCCTGGTCATGTGTTATTGTCTGTTTCTGGCTCTGAAAAAGGAGCAGGCAAAACTGTAGATTCACCGCGTTTGATTTTGCACCGGGACGTGTAATCAGGTAGGGATAACAGGTTACGTAATGGCGGGTCCGATCTCGGTCATTGTCAGTATCTGCGTCAGTGGTTTCATCATTTCAGGTCGATATGCGTCTGTTATTCACACCCCTGATCCTTGCCACTCTGGTTATGGCGACGCTGACCACGCCTTCATGGGCGCATAGATGTATCCTTGGCGGCAGTTCGGCTACTGACATCCAGATCTACAACAGCTGCAAGGCCGACCTTGCGGTCGGCAATGCCGGCCATCAGGATGCCGGCACTGATCTGTCCGATGAGATGTCGCGGCTCCAGGCCGAGAATGACGCTCTGAAAGCAAGGCTGACAGCGGTCAAACGACAACTTCTAAATCTTCTGGGTGACCTGTAGACACCGCCGGCGTTGGCGCGGCCTATGGCTGGCGACAGGGGTTGTTCTTTATAGTTGCGTGGGCTATCCGCCATCTGAAAAAACGGCGCAACGCGGAAAGATGGTCATCCTTTGGCCGCCAGCGTCTTTTTCGGATCATAGAATGGCTTGGGAACGATCCTGCAATCGCGCCGCTCGCCAGCCATGTCCATGACAGCCTTGGTTCCGATATCAGCATGGTCGACCCCCACAAGGCCCAGCGCGATGTTCTTTTCAAGACGCGGCGAATAGACGGCCGAGGTGACATAGCCGACATCAACGCCGTCGCGCTGGATTGGCCAGAACTCATCATTCGATCCGACAATGGGTGGGCCCTCGAATTCAAGCCCAACCTGACGCTGACTGACACCGTCGCGTTTGATCCTGTTCAGCGCGGCCTTACTGACAAAATCAGCCTCCATTTCAAGATCGACAAGCCGGTCCATGCCAAGCTCGAACGGGTTGTTCCGCAGCGTCATGTCGGCATGATAGGACAGCATTGCTGCCTCGATCCGGCGGATGCTGGAGGTATGGCCGGGAAACAGGCCCATCGGGCCGCCAATTTCCATCAGATAGTCCCACAGCCGGTCGCCATGCGCGCCATCACGAAGGAAAATCTCGTATCCCAGTTCGCTTGACCAGCCGGTCCGAGATATGATGAGCGGCACACCGTCCCAGTCATATTCCATGAAGCGGTAATATTTCAGTTCCGTTGGCGCATCGCCAAAGGCTGCCCGCAGAATATCACGCGATTTCGGGCCCTGAAGCTGCAAGGGTGAAACATCCGGCTCGCGCACTTCGACATCCATGCCGGCGGTTGCGGCGACGCCCTTCGCCCAGAGCAGAACGTCGCTGTCACCAATGGACAGCCAGAAATGATTTTCACCAAGCTTCAACAGGATCGGGTCATTGATGATCCCACCATCCTGATCGGTGATCAGCACATATTTGCATTGCCCGACCTCGCAGGATGACAAATCGCGGCAGCTCAGGAACTGCGTAAACCGCGCCGCATCCGGCCCGGTGATCTCAACCTGGCGTTCCACCGCCACATCACAGAGAATGGCGTCATTGACAAGATTCCAGAAATTTTGCACCGGATCGCCGAAATCACGCGGGATATACATGTGGTTATAAACAGAAAATCCCTTCGCGCCCCAGCGCAGGGCGGCATCGGAAAAGGGGGATTTTCGGACCTGGGTGCCAAAGCTGAATTTCTGGAAATTGCGGCCATCGCCGGCTGAGGTCTGTGTCATGAAATTAGCTCCGTTGCGTTGGGGGAAGAGCCTGCTGGATAGACCAGAATTGGTGACTTTCACAGGAAAATGGTGATCTAAACAGCCTATCGGTGCGCACCAGGTGGCGTCTCAGATATCGGCACGAGAAAGACCGCGGGCATTCCCGGCGTTTGCCAGAAACTGTCAGCATCCTCCGATGCCGCTTTTTCTGCCTACAGGTGAACATCTGCCGGGATGGTTGGCGGGGCAGCGTTCAGACTGTCACGCGCAAATCCGGCGGCTTCCTTGTATTTTGCCATGAACTCCTCACGCTCGGCGCTGGGAATGACATCGTCAATATTGTCAAACTCGCCACCGCACCGATCATTCACCATATTCAACAGGCCAAACGGGCCGGCACCCCGGTTCCGCAGGACAATCTCGGAGACGGGTTGGCACAGGTCCGCATCAAAGGCTGCCAGTGCCGCGGCGCCAACACCATGCTCGAGAAATTTCGCGCCAATCACACGCGCATCAATGATCGCCTGGCTGGCCCCGTTCGACCCTGTCGGGTACATCGGGTGCGCCGCATCCCCCATCAGAGCCACCGGCCCGTCAACCCAGCTTGGCACAGGGTCACGGTCGATCATCGGGTTTTCATAGGCAGAATCGGCCTCGCGGATCAACGCCGGCACATCCAGCCAGTCATACGTCCAATCCTCAAAATAATGAATGAAATCATCCGGCTCGACTCGGCTGAACCAGCCCGTGCTTTCACGCGCCGAGGGGTCATCATAAGTCACCTCGGCAATCCAGTTGATCAGCGCCAGCCCGGTTTCCGGGTCGGGGGGTGAGATCGGATAGATCACCATACGCTGGCGATGGGTTCCCAAACCGATAAAGGACGACCCCGTACGAACAGGTTTAGCCAACGACGTACCACGCCACATGACAGCCCCGCCCCAATGGATGGGCGGCTGGTCCGGGTGCATCTGCGCGCGAATAGCGGAATGGATGCCGTCAGCCCCGATCAGAATCCTCGCAGTGATGATTTCATCTCCAGACGGCGTCTCGATATGGGCGGAGACCGAACCATTCTGGTTGATCCCATAGCCTGTTACCCGGCAGCCAAGCCTGATGGCATCATCTCCGGCGAGCCGCCGGAACCGTTCATAAAGCGCCATATGGAACTCACCGCGATGGGCCGCATATTGTGGCCAGTGATAGCCAGCCAGACGGCCGCGGCTTTCGGCATATATCTCCTGCCCGTTCATCCCGACAAGCGCCCATTCACGGGCTGGTACCCCAAACCTGTCAAGGTCAGACTCGGAAAATCCCATCTCCAGCAGTTCGCGAACGGCGTTGGGCTGCAAATTGATGCCGACGCCAAGCGGCCTCATCTCCCGAACCTGCTCGATGACCAGGCACGGCACACCAATCTGATGCAGTGTCAGGGCCAAGGTCAGCCCGCCAATACCGCCGCCGGCAATGATCACATGAGGCGTATCTGTGGCTGTCTCTGGCATATCAGTTCACCGCTGCTTCAGTGGTTTGATCCGCGAATGGACTCGATCACGGCGTCAGTCACTTCGCGCGTTGTGGCGCTGCCGCCAACATCCGGGGTCAGGATACCGGCAGCGCAGACATCCTCGACAGCCTTCATCAGGCGCTGCGCCGGCACCACCTGCCCGAGATGTTCGAGCATCTGACAGGCGGTCCAGAAGGTGGCAACCGGGTTGGCGATCCCCTTGCCGGTGATATCGAAGGCAGACCCGTGGATCGGCTCGAACATCGAGGGAAAGCGACGTTCCGGGTCGATATTGCCTGTTGGCGCCACACCAAGGCTGCCGGCAAGCGCACCGGCAAGGTCTGACAGAATATCGGCGTGAAGGTTGGTCGCGACGATGGTGTCAAGGCTTGCCGGGTCGAGGGTCATGCGCACGGTCATGGCATCAACCAGCATCTTATCCCACGTTACATCGGGAAATTCGGCGGCCACCTCGGCGGCGATTTCATCCCACATCACCATGCCATAACGCTGGGCGTTGGATTTGGTGACAACAGTCAGCAATTTGCGCGGCCGAGATTGGGCCAGCGAAAAGGCATACCGCATGATTCTGGTGACGCCAACGCGGGTGAAGATCGCCGTTTCGGTTGCCACCTCTTCGGGCAGGCCGCGATGCGCCCGGCCGCCATGACCCGCATATTCACCTTCCGAATTCTCACGCACGATCACCCAGTCGAGATCACCCGGTCCGCGGTCACGAAGTGGGGCCGAAATGCCCGGAAGAATCCGGGTTGGACGCACATTCGCATATTGATCGAATCCCTGGCAGATCGGCAGTCGCAGCCCCCATAGAGTGATATGATCCGGCACATCCGGCGCGCCAACAGCGCCAAAAAAGATGGCGTCATGCCGCTTCAAGTGATCCAAACCGTCCTCGGGCATCATTTTTCCGTGCGCCTTGTAATAGTCCGAGCCCCAGTCATAATTCTGGAAATTGAATGCAAATCCGCCATCCCGCGCCGCCAGCACGTCAAGAACGGCGACGCCAGCCTCGATCACTTCAGGACCGATACCGTCCGCCGGAATGGTTGCGATATTGAATGTCTTCATCAGCCAGCCCCGACCAGGAAAATCGATTGATGACGCACACGTGACGTGATGGTTGACGGATCGGCATGCTCATATAGCCTTACACAGGCGACGGGTAAGGTGACGCAAGATGACAAGCTTGTCCAGATCGCCGGTTGCCGCAAAACACATAAATATCACCCTTTGTTTCGACAGAACTGATCAGACAGGATTGCCCCATGTTGCCAACGCCAGAGCTTCGCCATGTTGCGGATTTGGAAGTAGAACTCAGCCCGATCACCGAATTGGGACAGGGTCGCGGCGGCAAGCGCCGTATCATTCCGATCGTCGGGGGACGGATCAGCGGCCCCTGTTTCACCGGTGAAATCCTGAATGTGGGCGCTGACTGGCAGACAATCTTCGACGGCGGGCTTGCCGAGCTGGATACGCGATACGCCTTCAGGACAGATGATGGCGCCGTGATCGAAATTCAGAATTTTGGATTCCGTCACGGCCCTGAAGAGGTCATGCAACGCGTTGCCGCCGGTGAGGAAGTCGACCCATCATCCTATTACATGCGCACCCATGCGCGGCTTGAAACGGGTCATCCCGATTATCAGTGGGTCAATAACACATTGTTTGTCGGTGTTGGCGCACGCTTGAAGTCAAATGTCATAATATCTCTTTATGCAATTGATTGATATTGGATAAAAAGATCTTTTTTTCATTCAAGTCACAACAAAAAGGGCCAAAGGCAGCACCACACCCGACCCGGTGAAATATTTTATCGTCGTACCACCCCGGCACCAGCCTGAAAATTCACACTGCAACGCCGCGTGGCAAACGTCGCACCGCCGAGAGTCGGCATCACCATGGCCTCGTTCCGCCAGCCAAAGTGACCGATCCGGAACACGATATGAGAGCTGAACGTCGCATTGACCGGACGCGCCGCCGACCCTATCCTCTGGTCATCTGAACCCGACCGGCGGCTTTGTATCATGCAGTATCATCTGAACGGGTTTCGGGGCGGTGATCCCGAAATCCATCCCGACCAGTCAACGCGCCGCCCAGGATCGCCCCTTCCCGATCGCACTGATGTGCTGATTGTCGGAAGCGGGCCAGCCGGCCTCACGCTGGCAGCACAGCTCGCCAGATTTGCCGATATCAACACCGTGCTGATTGAACAGAAGCCGGGCCCGATGGAAAAAGGTCAGGCCGACGGCGTGTCCTGCCGGTCAATGGAAATGTTCCAGGCATTCGGTTTTGCACACCGGGTGTGTGCGGAATCCTATTGGGTCAATGAGACGACATTCTGGAAGCCTGATCCGGAAAATCCACAGAACATCATCCGCACAGGCCGAATCCAGGATGTCGAGGACGGCCTGTCCGAAATGCCGCATGTGATCCTGAACCAGGCACGTGTGCATGACATGTATCTCGACAGCATGCGCCGCTCGCCGACCAGGCTGCAGCCAGATTATGGGTGCCGCGTGCTGGAACTCACCATTGATGATGACCCGACGCATCCGGTGAAGATCGAAATTGAGCAGAGCGGCGAGGATGCCGAGCCTGTGACCACATCGATGCGGGCCCGCTATGTCGTCGGTTGTGACGGTGCGCGAAGCGCGGTCAGAAACGCCATCGGGCTAAAGCTGAAAGGGGATTCGGCGAATAAGGCATGGGGCGTCATGGACGTGCTTGCCGTCACCAGCTTTCCCGATGTCAGGCAGAAGACGCTGATCCAGTCGGGGGGTGGCGGCACCTTGCTGATCATTCCGCGTGAAGGCGGCTATATGGCGCGGATCTATGTCGAGATGGAAACGCTGGCTGAGGGTGAGAGAGCGCGCAGCCGCAACATCTGCGAGGCTGACCTGATCAACGCCGCAAAGGATATTTTCCACCCCTATCGTTTTGATGTACAGGAAACAGTCTGGTGGTCGGTCTATGAAATCGGCCAACGGCTGACCGACCGGTTTGACAATCTCGACGGGACGACAGCGGATGCCGGCCATCCACGGGTGTTCATCGCCGGCGATGCCTGCCACACCCACAGTCCGAAAGCCGGCCAGGGGATGAATGTCTCGATGGGGGACAGTTTCAATCTCGGCTGGAAGTTGATTTCCGTCCTTAGGGGCCGCAGCGATCCGGGCCTGCTTCGCAGCTATTCAGCTGAGCGTCAGGATGTGGCGCAGGCGCTGATCGATTTCGACCAGGAATGGGCGCGAATCATCAGCCAGCGTGACGATAATCAAGCCGATGACCAAGATGACAATGGCAATGACGGCGACGACAACACGCCGACCTTCCAGAAATATTTTATCGAGCATGGCCGCTATACGGCCGGTCTATCGGTGCGTTACAAACCCTCCGCCCTCACCGGCAATACAACATGGCAGGACCTTGCCACCGGCTTTGAAATCGGCATGCGGTTCCATTCCGCGCCAGTTATCCGTCTTGCCGACGCAAAGCCGCTGTCGCTCGGCCATGTTGTTGATGCCGATGCAAGGTGGCGCCTGTTTGTCTTTGCTGATGCCGCTGCGCCATGTTCGGGCGACAACAGGCTGGCGAAACTTTGCGACTTCCTTGCCGATGATCCGGCTTCGCCCATCAGGCAGCACACCCCGCAGGGTGGTGATATTGATTCGGTGATCGATCTGCGCGCGGTCCTGCAACAAGGATTTCGCGAGGTGGACATCACCGATGTACCGGCGCTGCTGCGCCCGGCCAAGGGGGCTCTGGGTCTGGTCGATTATGAAAAAGTCTTCTGCCCCGATCTGAAGGCTGGTCAGGATATTTTCGACATGCGCGGAATTAACCGCGTTAATGGCTGCGTTGTGATCGTACGCCCCGACCAGTATGTGGCGCACATCCTGCCGCTTGATGCCCATGCCGAGCTGACGGCGTTTTTCAGCGGCTTCCTGCTGCCCTGTGATTGAACGCGCCTGGCCTCCAATTCTGGCGGTTCTGGCGATTCTGGCATTGCAATTGCTGCTAGGTGGCGGACATGATGTTTACGCATGGGGTGGCGCCTGATTTGACGGCCCACCGACGTTCGTTGGTTAGAAGACGGGAGACGGTGATGAAGGTTGATGACCAGCAGGACAGGCTTGTGGCGATCCTTCGCGAAGTGTTGAAAGAATTCGATAATTATGGTGAAGCGCGTGTGCGCGGCGATGGCGATATCCAGATCTCGCTTGATCCGGATTTAAAGAGGGCTCGCTCGCGCCGCAGCAATCTTGCCAGTGCATTCAGCGCGATGATGTCAGATGATCTTGGCCCGAAGCGAAGCTCGACCTGGATCAAATAGCTGTTTTTGACATTTGAAAAAGAAACCCCCGCCAGCACAGAGCCGGCGGGGGCCTTCGTCACGCAAACGAATCGCGCAGTGACGAAACTGGGTTGAACCGGAAGATCTCTCCAGCCCTGTACCCCGTAAACGACACCCGGCGATTTATGTTTAGCCCATATCCTGATCAGGCGTGACGTTGGCGCAAAATCCCGATCGCATCGTCAAGCGACATATTGGCATCCGCCAGCAAAACCAGCATGTGATAGAGCAGATCGGCAGCCTCATTGGCGATTTCGGCCCGGTCATCCTTCATCCGTGCCAGGGCCAGCTCCACCCCCTCTTCGCCAACCTTCTGCGCGATCCGCGCGGTGCCCTCGGAAAATAGCGAGGTGGTATAGCTTCCCGCCGGCATTTCACCCCGGCGCTGGCTGACCAGATGATCGAGATAGGCCAGAAAGCCGGCGTTTGATGGCAGGTCATCACCGAAGCAGGTCCGCGCGCCGGTATGGCAGGCAGGTCCCGCCGGCAGCGCCTGGACAAGGATTGTGTCGCGATCGCAATCCAGCCGGGCGCCGCAATAGACAAGATGGTGGCCTGAGGTCTCCCCCTTCGTCCACAGACGCCCCTTTGACCGGCTGAAAAAGGTCACAAGGCCCGTTTCAACTGTTTTTCCGGCCGCGTCCTCATTCATGTAGCCCAGCATCAGGACCTGACCAGTACGCGTATCCTGGATAATCGCCGGCAACAGACCTCCGCCCTTATCCCAATCGGCGTCCCGCCAGTCAGCTGCGGCATTCTTGTTTGTTTCGGTGCTGCTCATCTCACACTCTCACTTCAATGCCGCGCTCGTTCAGAAACTGCTTAAGCGACGGGATCGGGATCTGCCCGCTATGGAACACCGAGGCGGCCAGACCGCCATCAATGCCGGTCTTTTCGAACAGCTCGGCAAAGTGACCATAATCACCGGCTCCGCCTGACGCGATCACCGGTATGGAAACCGCGTCACGGACAAGCGCCAGTTGGGCCAAATCATAGCCGCGCTTAACGCCGTCATTATTCATGCAGTTCAGGACAATCTCACCAGCCCCAAGCCGCTGTGCCTCACGCGCCCAGGAAATTGTATCTCGTGTTGAGGCAATGGTTTTGGTTTCATCACCAGTATATTGATAAACAACATATTTATTCTTTCCACTCTCATCCTTTTCAACGCGGCTGTCGATCCCCACTACAACGCATTGTGTGCCAAATGCCGCGGCAAGCTCAGTGATGAAGTCCGGCCTTTCAAGAGCCGGTGAATTGATCGAGATCTTATCCGCACCATCATTCAGAATGGCGCGCGCATCGGCAATCGACCGGATGCCGCCAGCCACACAGAATGGGATATTGATCCGCCGCGCGACATTGTTCACCCAGCTTTTGTCAACAACCCGTCCGTCACTGCTGGCGGTGATATCGTAGAAGACAAGCTCATCAACACCCTCATCGGCGTAGCGCTGTGCCAGCTCAAGGATATCGCCCATATCGCGGTGATTGCGAAACTGCACGCCCTTGACCACCCGGCCATCCCGCACATCCAGACAGGCAATGATCCGCTTTGTCAGCATCTCTCGCCTCCAAGTGCCAGCGCCGCGGACAGGTCAATCGCCCCTTCATAGATGGCGCGACCGATGATCACGCCATCGGTTGGCAGACCATTCAGGTCCTCAATCCCCTTCACCCCACCCGATGCCTGAAGCTGAATTTCGGGAAAAGCATCCTTTACTGAGTGGTAAAGGTCGACATTCGGACCCTGCATCGTACCGTCCCGGTCGATGTCGGTACACAAGACATGGCGAAGGCCAGCTGGCACGAACCCGGACAGGAATGCCGACAGCGACAAAGTGCTTGCCTCCTGCCATCCCGATACGGCGATCAGGAATTCATCGGAAGGGCGCACGACATCGGCGGCAAGACAGATGGTGTCAGGGCCGAAATCCCGAATCATTGCGGCGACCAGATCAGGCTCGCGCACCGCCAGCGACCCGATGACCACCCGGCTGGCCCCCGCGGTGACAAGTGCCTCGACATCGGCGCGACTGCGAATGCCCCCGCCAGTCTGTACCTTCAGACCCGATCCGGCGATAATGCGGCCAATCAGGTCGGTCTGGCGGTTTGCCGGATCCTTGGCACCGTCAAGATCGACCAGATGCAACCAGCTGGCCCCGACATCGGCATAGGATCTGGCAACCGCCACCGGATCGCTGCCATAGGTTGTTTTCTGCGCGAAATCACCCTTATGAAGCCGCACGACCTCGCCCGCAATCAGGTCAATGGCCGGATAGATGATCATGACGGGTCAAACCTCCCTGCCTGCTGGCAGATTGATAAAATTCCTCAGGATCGCGGCACCAACAGGGCCGGACCGTTCGGGATGGAACTGCGCGCCCATGAAATTGCCACGCGCCACAAGGGCGGTGAAGGCACCGCCATAGTCACATGCCGCCACTGTGTTCTCCGACACCGGCGCGGCGAAACCATGAACGAAATAGACATGTGAGCCAGGCGCGATGCCGGTAAGAAGCGGATGCGCTTCCTCCTGCTGGATCAGACGGTTCCAACCCATATGCGGCACTGTCAGACCGGAAGACGGATCAAACGCCAAGCAGGTGCCGCCGATCAGGCCAAGCAAGGGCGTATCACCTTCCTCGGAACGTTCAAACAATAGCTGCATACCAAGGCAAATCCCCAGCACAGGCTGGGCAAGGCCGCGGATACATTCGATAAGCCCGGCGGCCTCCAACTGGGCCATCGCCACCGGCGCAGCGCCAACACCCGGCAGGATCACCCGCTCGGCCGCGGCAATCACCTCGGGATCGGCGGTGAGTTCTGCATCCACACCGAGCCGCTCCAGGGCAAACCGCACCGAGGCAATATTCGCACCACCACTGTCGATGATCGCGATCATGTCACTTCCTCACGCTTTCCCTTGGCTCACACCTTACCATTGGCTCACACCTTACCATTGGCTCACAACACACCTTTGGTGCTTGGCAACTCACCGCCATCCTGACGGATCGCCTGCCGCAACGCCCGCGCGAATCCTTTGAAACACGCCTCAACCATATGGTGTGCATTTTCGCCTTCGACAGCGATATGAAGATTTGCCTGCAGGTTTTCGGCAAGGGAGCGGAACACATGCTCAATCATGTCGGTCGGCAGATCACCCACATGGTCAGCCGGAAAATCACCCTTGAAATCAAGGTAATACCGCCCGCTCAAATCAAGCGCCACGGTAACCAGCGATTCATCCATCGGCAGGCAGAACCCATACCGACCGATGCCGCGCTTGTCGCCAAGCGCCGAGCGGAGCGCCACACCAAGCGCGATGGCGCAATCTTCAACCGTATGATGCGGGTCAATATGCAGGTCGCCGTCGCATTCCAGTTGCAGCGAAAAGCCGGCATGTTTGGCAATCTGGTCCAGCATATGGTCATAGAAGCCGACACCCGTGCTGATTTGTACCGGTGTCTTGCGGTCGAGATTGACCTCGACCGAGATCGCGGTCTCGCTGGTCCGGCGAACATGCCGCGCGATACGTTCATCGCCGGGCATGACAACGGCCTCACCGTGCAGGATGGCCAGCAACATGTCCATCTCGTCTTCGGTGCCGATCGAGACCCGCACGGCATTGGCAAGGCCAGGCTGATGGGACTGGTTGCGAAGGATGACCCCCGCCGCACCAGCCCGGGCACACAGCGCCTCGGCATCATCGACAATCATCAGCAGATAGTTGGCATCGGATGGCAATATTTCGCGAACTGGCGGCGTCGCCAGCGCCGTGGCGGCAAATTCATCGCGGCGGGCGATGATCTCCTGGCGTCTGTCGGCAAGCTTTGCCTGATTGGCCGGTGCCATGATGGCCATCACCGCCTGAACCACCGGTTGCGGGATCGGATAGGGTGCCAGCACCTTGGCCAGCAATTCACTGACTTCGGCCCGCGCCACCGCCACCCCGCACCGGACCCCGGCCGCTGCATGCGACTTTGACAGGGTGCGCAGAACAACAAGATTGGCGTGGCTCTCCAACGTCGCCGCCACACTTTCAACGCCGGCATATTCGATATAGGTCTCGTCAACAACGACCAGCGCCCGCCCGTCCAACCCGGCGCAAAGTCCCAGAACCGCGTCCCGGTCCATCAGGTTTGCTGTTGGATTGTTCGGTGAACAGACAAAAACAAGCTTGGTATTGTCGTCGCATTGCGCCAGCACCGAAGCTGTATCAAGCGCGAATCCGTCGGTCAGCGGTGCCTCACGCACCTCTACGCCCTGCAGGATTGCCGATTGTCGGTACATGGCAAAGGTCGGCGGGCAGATGATGACGTTGTCGAGTGCCGGCACACAGAAGGCCCGCAGCAGACAGTCAATCGCCTCATCCGCCCCACGCATGATGGTAACGTTGCGCGACGACAGGTCGAGCCAGTCACAGATCGCCCGCATCAACTCAGGCGGCTGCTGCATCGGATAGCGCGCCAGGCCCGATGCCCCGACAAACGGCTCATACGGGCATTCATTGGCATCAAGAAACACCGTGCTGGCACCGCTGGCGACAAGCGAGCGCGCCGACACATAGCCTTTCATGGCACGAATTTCCGGGCGCGCACGGGCGGCCATGCTGACTGCCGCCCCGGCCGGTACCTCAGATGGTGTCTGCGAAGTCATCACAGCCTCTCAATCAAGCATCTTTTCAATCGGAACAACGAGGATCGACGAGGCACCACGGTCCTTCAGCGCCTCCACCGTTGACCAGAACACTTCCTCATCGCACACCGCATGCACGGCCACCATGTCATCATTTCCCTGCAGCGGCATCACAGTCGGCGATTGTGACCCCGGCAACACGGCCTTGATCTCATCCAGCGCCGCAACCGGGCTGTTCAACATGATATAACGGCTTCTCTCGGCCCGGAGAACAGCATTGATCCGCGCCAGCAATGTTTCACACAATGGTTTAAGATCATCTTGCATTTCATTGTTTTGAATTATTACTGCTTGGCTTTGAAGAATGATATCCTGCTCTGCCAACCCATTTGAGATCAGCGTATTACCGGTTGAAACAAGATCACAGATGGCGTCGGCCAAATGCGTTCGCGGTGCCACCTCAACCGCCCCCTCCATCGTGACGATGTTTGCCTCGACACCACGTTCAGCAAGGAACGCCGCCAGCAAACCGCGGTAGGAGGTAGCGATGGTACGTCCGGCAAGGCTGTCCAACCCGTTATAGGCCATGTCGTTTGGCACGGCGATGGACAGGCGGCACCGCCCGAACCCAAGCTCGATGACCTGCGACAGCCCCGCATAGGTCTCGGCCTCAACAAGCTGTGTCTCAAGAAGCGTGTTCTGCCCGATAATGCCCAGCTGGCACACCTGATTGGTCAGGAAGGCAGGAATGTCATCATCACGAACAAGGAAGATATCAAGCGGGAAATTGCGCGCCCGGCAAAGAAGCTGATCCTTGCTTTTCTGCAGGGAAATCCCCGCCTTCTCCAGCAGGGCAAAGCTCTTTTCCGACAGCCGACCTGATTTCTGGATGGCAATTTTCAACCGACCGTCATTGCGATGTGATTTTGCTGTCATCAGTCAAATCCTGCCTTGGTGGGCGTCAGCCCTCAATTTTTCCCTGCCGCCGCATGATCGTGCGGTAGCCGTCATTCCCATTATTCAGAAACCGCGCCACGCGAACGATGGTGGCGGTGCTGACATTCGTTTCCGCGGCAATCTGCCGATAGGGAATGTTTTGTACCAGCATCTGCGCAACACGCCAGCGATCGACCAGCCCCTCCAGTTCAGCCGGTGTACAGAGGTCATGAAAGAAACTCCGCACCTCCTCCAGCCTGTCCAGCTGCAGGATGGCTTCATAAAGATCTCTTTCATGCGCCTTGTCGATCTGTGCGCGCTTCATGGCCGTATCCAATGCTCAATGTACCAGCGATTTAATACGCTAAAACGCATCTGTCAATAGTCATCCACGAAAAGTAAGGTCATAGGCTGATATATGATCAGTTTCCCGCTGCACTGAAAGATGCCTTTTCAAGGCAGTTCGCGCACCCGAATAAAGGACAGCAAGCGGCCTGACTCAGGCTGGATATTCCGGATATACCGGACATCAAATCCGATATCGGCAACACAGCTTGTCGGGAAATAGGACATGTTGACCCCGGTTGGCGGCGAATCGACCAGATTGTGGAGAAGCACAACAAGGCCAGGATTATGTCCAATAACCATCACACGCTCACAATCGGCGCCATGCGACTCGATCGCGGCCATTACCGTTGTGGCACTGGCCTCATAGATGCTGTCGAGAAACAGCACGGGAATGTCCGGCCATTCTGCAGA
Source organism: Puniceispirillaceae bacterium (SeqCode) (assembly GCA_965657415.1). Taxonomy (GTDB): domain Bacteria; phylum Pseudomonadota; class Alphaproteobacteria; order Puniceispirillales; family Puniceispirillaceae; genus UBA8309. The sequence continues at coordinate 63,480 of CBFHNZ010000005.1, forward strand.
GGCAAGGTCAAATGTCTCGCGCGTGCGCGCCGCTGTCGACACAATGATAAGGTCCGGCAGCAACCCCTTTTCCTTGATGAAACGCCCCATACGCGCCGCGTTCCGCCGTCCACGCGATGCCAGCGCACGCTCAGAATCCGCCGTCTGCAGATCCGGGTTCTCTGCCTTTGCATGCCGGAATAATGTGATACGTGCCATCTGCAAATTCTCCGCAGACAGATTTGCATGAAGGTCGCGGCCTGCCAAGCCACAAGGCAAAGGAGATCGAACAAAACTGGATGATGACAGCTCTTGCGCGACTCTCTAGATTGGGGTCAAACAGGAACAGAGGCCATGCAGCATAACACCGGCAATCAGGAACTTCTCAACGCTATCGGCAACACACCGCTGATACGCCTTCGTGGCGTGTCCGAGGCCACCGGGTGCGATATCTACGGCAAGGCCGAGTTCATGAACCCCGGCGGGTCGGTCAAGGACCGTGCCGCACTTGCCATTATCGAGGAGGCCGAAGAGAGCGGTGCCCTCGGGCCTGGCGGCATGATTGTCGAAGGCACCGCCGGCAATACCGGGATCGGGCTGACGATGGTCGGCAACGCCAAGGGCTATACCTCGGTGATTGTGATGCCGGAAACGCAAAGCCAGGAAAAAAAGGATGTGCTGCGCGTCTTCGGGGCCGACCTGCGGCTTGTCCCCGCCAAGCCCTTTAAGGACCCCGGCAATTATGTCCGCTATTCGGAAAGTCTGGCGAAAGAACTTGCCGAGACGCATCCTGGCGGGGTGATCTGGGCCAACCAGTTTGACAACACGGCCAACCTGCGAGGGCATTACCGGACAACCGGGCCGGAAATCTGGCGGCAGACTGACGGGCATATCGACGGCTTTACCTGCGCCGTCGGCTCCGGCGGCACGATTGCCGGGGTTGGCCGATATCTGAAGGAACAGAATCCGGATGTTCGTATCGCCCTGTCCGACCCCGACGGGTCAGCGCTGTATGACCACTACATGCATGGTGAATTGAAGGCCGAGGGATCCTCGATCTCAGAAGGCATTGGCCAGGGCCGGATCACCGCGAACCTTGCAGAGGCCCCGATCGACACCGCCTATCGTCTGTCGGATATCGAGGCCCTTCCCTATATCTATGATCTGATGCGCGCCGAGGGCCTCTATCTTGGCGGATCGACGGCGATCAATGTCGCCGGTGCCGTCGCCATGGCCCGCGAGTTGGGCCCCGGCCATACGATTGTCACCATCCTGTGCGACAGCGGCCAGCGCTATCAGTCAAAGGTCTGGAACCCGGAATTCCTGAAATCGAAGTCGCTCCCCGTGCCCGACTGGCTTGAGGAAAATTGATGCATTCCACTCTGGTTTCCGCAGCATGGCTTGCAGACCATCTTGATGAGGTGGTGGTTTTTGATGCCAGCAGCCATCTGCCAACTGCCGGCCGCAACCCGCATGAGGAATTCGCCGCGGCACATATTCCCGGGGCGCAGCGTTTTGACATCGACAGCATTGCGGATCCCGCCAGCCAATTGCCACATATGGTGCCCTCGCCTGAGGATTTTGCGGTTCATATGCGCGCCCTTGGACTGACAAATGACGATCATGTCGTAATCTATGATGATTCCGATGTCAGAAGTGCAGCCCGCGGCTGGTGGATGATGCGGCTGTTCGGCCATGACGGGATATCTATCCTGGATGGTGGGTTGGCTGCATGGAAGGCCAATGGCGGCAGTCTCGAGGCTGGGCCGGCGCGGCAGCTGCCAGCCAGTGATTTCATGGCGCGCCCCGCCGCCGGCGTCGCTGTTGTCGATATGGAAACGCTGCTGGCCGGGATCGCGTCTGGATCCAGCGAACAGATTCTCGATGCACGCGCGGCGAACCGGTTTGCCGGCGAAGCGCCGGAGCCGCGTAAGGGACTTCGGGCTGGACATATTCCGGGATCGCGCAACCTGCCCTTCACGGCTCTGCTGAATGATGATGGCACCTACCGTGATGCCCGGGCCATGCGCGATCTGTTTACCGCAGCAGGGATCGCCCCGGATGCACCGGTTACCACCAGCTGCGGGTCGGGCGTCACAGCCTGCGTGCTGGCTGTCGGGCTGCATCTTCTCGGGAATGAGACGGTCAGCGTCTATGACGGGTCCTGGACCGAGTGGGGAGCCAGCACCGCGCCGATAGAAACCGGCCCGGCTGACTGAGGCAACGCGCCCGGTCAATCAATCCCGGATCAGTGATCCAGAATCTGGCTGAGAAACAGCTTGGTGCGCTCGCTCTCCGGATTGTTGAAGAACGCTTCGGGTTCCTTTTCCTCGATGATCTGGCCCTCATCCATGAAGATGACACGGTTCGCGACCTTGCGGGCAAAGCCCATCTCATGCGTCACGCAGATCATCGACATGCCATCCTCGGCGAGACCAACCATGGTGTCGAGAACTTCCTTGATCATCTCCGGATCAAGCGCCGAGGTCGGTTCGTCAAACAGCATCAGCTTCGGCTCCATGCACAGCGCCCGCGCAATCGCCACACGCTGCTGCTGGCCACCTGACAACTGGCCGGGATATTTGTGCGCCTGCTCAGGGATTTTCACCCTCTCGAGATAATGCATGGCGATTTCCTCGGCTCTGGCCTTGGGCATGCGGCGCACCCAGATCGGCGCCAGCGTGCAGTTCTCGAGGATCGACAGGTGCGGGAACAGATTGAAATGCTGAAACACCATACCCACTTCACGGCGGATTTCATCGATGTTCTTCAGATCGTTATTCAACGTGATGCCCTGAACGGTGATATCACCGGCCTGATGCTCTTCAAGCCTGTTCAAACACCGGATCAGCGTTGATTTGCCGGAACCGGATGGGCCGCAGATGACGATCCGCTCGCCTCTGTAGACGGTCAGATTGATGTCTCTCAGAACATGGAAATTGCCAAACCATTTGTTGACGCCCTGCATGCTGATCATGATGTCGTCAGCCGATGCCTGTGCATTTATGTTGCTGTTCTGAGCCATCTAATCCTCTCTCTCCCAAAACCCGGCGTCAGTGCCTTCGGGATTTGCTGAGCTTGTTTTCCATATAGATCGAGTACCGGGACATCCCGAAACAGAACACGAAGAAAATAATGCCAACATACAGATACATCGTGATTGCCTGGACCGGCGTCGACCAGGCGGCGTCCGCGATGGCAGACTGGCCTGCGCCAAGAAGGTCGAAAATGCCGACAATCGAGACAAGCGTCGTGTCCTTGAAAAGTCCGATGAAGGTATTGACGATCCCCGGGATCACATGCGTCAACGCCTGGGGCAGGATGATCAGACGCATCTTCTGCCAGTAGGACAGCCCGACCGCATCCGCGCCTTCATACTGCCCCTTGTCGATCGCCTGCAGGCCGCCACGCACCACTTCGGCCATATAGGCGGCCGAGAACAGCATCATACCGATCAGCGCGCGCAACAGATTGTCAAAATTAACCCCTGCCGGCAGGAACAGTGGCAACATCACCGAGGCCATGAACAGCACCGTGATCAACGGAACGCCGCGCCAGAATTCGATGAAAATGGTACACAGAACACTGACCACCGGCATGTCCGATCGGCGGCCAAGCGCCAGAATGATGCCAAGCGGTAACGAGGCGACAATCCCTGTCACCGCCACCACAAGGGTGATCAGCAACCCGCCCCAGTCACCCGTATCAACAGGTTCGAGGTTGAAATCGAACGCGGCAATAGCGGTAACGGTGGCGAAGGCGACAATCAGCCATCCAACGCCGCCAAGGCTGCTGGCGAATTCACGCATCACCGCGCCAAGATGGCCGGCACCGGCCAGGCGGCCGGCACTGATCACGGCAAGCCCAAAGACAAACCAGATGGCGATGCGGGTTGTAGCAACCTCGATATTGCCACCGGTCAGCAGAATGAAGGTGGCCATGGGGTAGACGGTCAGCATCAGCACGCCGGCCTGCCGGCGGAACGGCAACCTTTCGATCAGCGTCCAGGCAAGCCCGACAGCGCCAAGAACAAGCGCCAGATAAATGCGCCACAATTCTTCTGCCGGAAATGGACCAAAAAGCGCAAATTTCTGCTTTGCCACAACAAAGGGCCAACAGGCGGCATGCCAGCCATCCGGCAACGCGCCACCTTGCTGTACCGTCCAGCATGCTTCGCGCTTGAGACCGTCAGGATCCGAGAAAACTGCGGAAAAAATGGCAAAATCCAGCAGCCCGTAGAGCTGCGTGCTGAAGAGATAGACCAGCAGCAGCGAGAACGCGATCATGAACAGCGACCGCAGCGCCGCGATGGGCGAATGAAAATCCGCCATGCTTTCAAAAATATTGTGCCAGAGCCAGCCGGTGATCCCCGCCTCGGTGGCAGGAGGTGGCAACAGCGGAGCTTCTTCTTTACGCACAAAACTGGCTGCTGTGGCTTCAGCGTTGGCTTTCGGTGTTTTGGCCATGATCCGTACCCCGCGCCCCGTCTATCGCTCGATCAGTTTAACGCGGGCGTTAAACCAGTTCATGAAGGCCGCCGTTGCTACGGAGAATGTCAGATAGACCATCATCATCATGAAAATCATCTCGATTTCCTTGCCAACCTGGTTGAGCGCCGTGCCGGCAAACACCGACACAAGTTCAGGATAGGCGATGGCAACGGCAAGCGAGGAATTCTTCGTCAGATTGAGATATTGCGAGGTCAGCGGCGGAATGATCACGCGCAGCGCCTGCGGAATAATGACCAGACGAAGCGTCAGCCCCGGCCTCAGACCAATCGAATATGAAGCTTCGGTCTGCCCCTTGTTGATGGCCAGAATGCCGGCCCGCACGATCTCGGCAATGAAGGCCGCCGTATACAGCGTCAGCGCCAGCCAGACGGCCAACATCTCAGGCACCAGAACCATGCCGAACCCGGACTGGAAGCCGCGCCGCAGCATCGGTCCATCGTTCTTGAATTCGGGCAAGGACCATTCAAGCGGTGCGCCTGTCATGGCGAAAACTGCCAGCGGGAGCAGCACAAGGATACCGCAGGCACTCCAGAATACAGGGAAACGCTGACCAGTTTCGAACTGACGTTTTTCAGCCCACCGTTGCATGATCAACGTCATGGCAATGGCGACGGCCAGCGCGATCACCGAATAGATGAAGCCCGGCTGTGCCAGTGGCGCCGGCAGATACAGGCCGGTGATGTTCATGGCGATGAAATCAGGAATGATTTCAATCTTGTCACGCTTTGACGGCAAGGCCCGAAGAACCGCGAAATACCAGAAGAAGAGTTGCAGCAGCAGCGGCAGGTTGCGCAGCAATTCGATATATATGGTTGCGAAGGAGCGGATGATGAAGTTTCGCGACAGACGCATGATACCAATCGTGAAACCAAGAACCGTGGCACCGGCAATGCCCAGGATCGCGACCAGAAAGGTATTGATGATGCCGATGAAATAAACGTCAAGATATGTCGATTGCCCGACACTGTAATCCATCACCCAGGTGCCAAGCGTATCACTGATCTGGAATCCCGATGTGGCGGTCAGGAACCCGAACCCGACAGATTTGCCGCGCTCGGCAAGATTGGTCACCGTGTTGTCAACCAGCGACCAGAAACCAAGCACAACCAATAAAAGAATAAGTATCTGGAACACATAGCCACGTATTCGCGCGTCGTTGATCAGGCTTGTCACGGTCAGGCTTGTCGGGGGCATGTTTGACATGACTTCAACTTTTTAGCGATGTTTACCGGCTAAAAAATACCTGACCCCTCTTTCAAGGGGCCAGGCAGAGTTTATGATCTTCAGCGGACCGGCGATGCGTAGAGGATGCCGCCTTCGTTCCACAGGGCGTTGACGCCACGTGCCAGCTTCAGCGGGGTGTTCTCACCCACATGCTTCTCGTAGCTTTCCTCATAGTTACCGACCTGCGAGATGATGTTGTAGGCCCAGTCATTGCTGATCCCAAGCTCCTCGCCAAAGGTTCCCTCTTTGCCAAGCAGACGCTTGACCGAAGGATCATCGGAGCCGGCCATATCGGCAACATTACCCGACGAGATGCCCATTTCCTCGGCATTGATCATCGCGTTCAGCGTCCAGCGGACAATGTTGAACCACTGATCGTCACCCTGGCGTACAACCGGGCCAAGAGGCTCTTTCGAGATGATTTCAGGCAGGACAACATGCGCATCCGGGTTTGTCAGCTTACCACGCTGGGCGGCAAGGCCAGACCGGTCAGTGGTGTAGACATCACAACGACCCGAATCATAAGCGGCAACAACTTCATCCGCCTTTTCAAAGGCTACAAGGTTGAAGCTCATGTTGTTTGAACGGAAGAAATCAGTGATGTTCAGCTCGGTGGTGGTGCCGGTATTGGTGCAGATGTTCGCGCCATCCAGCTCCAAGGCAGACTTCGCACCAAGCGAGGTCGGAACCATCATGCCCTGGCCGTCATAATAGTTGACGCCGGCAAAGTTCAGGCCGAGCTGTGTGTCACGGGTCATCGTCCAGGTGGTGTTCCGCGACAGGATGTCGATTTCACCCGAGCTAAGAGCGGTAAAACGCTGCTTTGCCGAAAGCGGGGTGTATTTGACAGCGTTCGCATCACCAAATACGGCGGCGGCAACACCGCGACACAGATCTACATCGAGACCGGTCCAGTTGCCAGCGTCATCAGCATTCGAGAAGCCGGGAAGCCCCTGCGACACGCCGCACTGTACGAACCCTTTTTCCTTTACCTGAGACAGGGTCGAAGCAGTCTGACCTGCGACTTCAGCGACCTTCTCAACTTCAACGGTTTCCTTTTGGCCACTGCCTACGGAAAAGCCGATTGCGCCACCAACAACGAGCGCAATCACACCAACAATTACTCCAGTTTGCTGCATAGGATTACTCCTTAGTTTGCCATGCCGTCCATCTGACGGGCATGGCGAGGTAAATTGGGTTTTGGGAATTTTATGTTTTCGCGGCACCGAAGTGGCGCCGACGTGTTTTATGCTTCATCCCTTCGCGTTGCCATGCAAACGCGACGCAACATTAAAGACTATCACCCGCATATGCCAGCGGTTTTTAAGGATGCCCCTTTTTCTTGATTGCGCAGAACACTGACATAGGCAGAAGACCAGCCAGGCACGCCTATGCACGGTTGCGAGGCAAGGAAAATACCTCCCTCATCTCTTGCATTGATGTCTTGCCCTGCTGTTTGATGGGCGGTGACATGCGCCGCTAGGCGTGAATACTGTTTCTGGAAAAAGGTACGGGGAGAGACAGATGGCCGGGGACGCATTCCTGAAATCGATTGAATCGAATTTCCAAAACGCGGTGAGATGCCTCAACGCAACCTACGAAGATGACCAGCTTGGCGAGGATCTCGCGACCAAGATCATGGTGGCGAACTCGACCTATGTGGTGCGGTTCGGCGTCAGGCTTCGCGGCCAGCTCTTCACCTTCACCGGCTATCGGTCGGTACATTCCGAACATTTCGAGCCGGTAAAGGGCGGCATCCGGTTCGCCCCGGACGTGAACCAGGCTGAAGTTGAGGCGCTTGCCGCGCTGATGAGTTACAAATGCGCGCTTGTCGAAGTGCCGTTTGGTGGCTCGAAAGGCGGGCTGATCATCGACCCGCGCGAATGGAGCGAGCCAGAGCTGGAGCGCATCACCCGCCGCTTTACCCAGGAACTGGCGAAGCGTGACCTGATCCACCCGTCACAGAATGTCCCGGCACCTGATGTCGGAACCGGCGAGCGCGAGATGGCCTGGATGGCGGATGAATATAAGCGCCTGAACCCGGCGGAATTGAACGCCTGGGCCTGCGTTACCGGCAAACCGGTCAGCAAGGGCGGCATTTCAGGTCGCACCGAGGCAACCGGGCGCGGCGTCGAATATGCGCTGCGGGCCTTTTTTGATCATCCGCGCGATGTTGCCAAGACCGGCCTGACACCAGGGCTGGAGGGCAAGCGTGTCATCGTTCAGGGGCTTGGCAATGTCGGCTATCACGCGGCGCTGTTCCTGTCGACCGAGGATGACGCGCTGGTCACACATGTTCTGGAACGTGACGGGGCGATCGTCGATGAAACGGGAATCGACATCGCCGCATTGCGAACGCATATCATGGAAAATGATGGCATCACGGGATTCCCCGGCCATGTGGCAAGCGGTATGGAAATGCTGGAGGCCGAAGCCGACATCCTGATCCCGGCGGCGATGGAACTCGTGATCACCGAGGATAACGCCCCCAACATCAAGACACCGCTGATCATCGAGGCCGCCAACGGCCCCGTCTCGGCAGAGGCCGACGTGATCCTGCGCGAGCGTGGCATCGTGATCATTCCCGATCTCTATGCCAATGCTGGCGGCGTGACCGTCAGCTATTTCGAATGGATCAAGAATCTCAGCCGGATCCGCTTTGGCAGGCTGCAGCGCCGCGCCGAGGAAGCCAGGTTCAACGCGCTGATTGATGGCATCGAGACCATGCTTGGCAAGAGTTTCCCGCATGACATCGCGGCACGCGCCGTCGAGGGCGGTACTGAGATCGACCTTGTCCGCTCGGGCCTCGAGGACACCATGCGCAACAGCTATGAGACAATCAGCAAGGTCTGGAATGACGAGAAGATGGCGCACGACCTGCGTACGGCGGCGATGATGGTGGCCGTTCGCCGCATCGCCCAGAGTTACCAGACGCTTGGCATCTGAGCCGCACGAGGGTAGCCGCATTTCGTCAATTGCGGCAAGATCGCTGGCAGGTCAATGACCGGCACCAGACCGAAAGGGCCATATCAGAAGGG
>CBFHNZ010000005.1:72330-77687 GCA_965657415.1 Puniceispirillaceae bacterium (SeqCode)
GCCGCATTTCGTCAATTGCGGCAAGATCGCTGGCAGGTCAATGACCGGCACCAGACCGAAAGGGCCATATCAGAAGGACCATATCAGAAGGACCAAAGTGACAAAGACGCTCTACATCAAATATGGCAGCCGGGTGACCTCGGGCATGGCCGAATGCCTGTATGACCGGCTTCTGGCAGACCCGGAACTTGCTCCCTTCTTCGACGGCGTCGATATCGACCGGTTGCGCGAACATGTCGCCGATTTCCTCAGCATGCTGACCGGGGGTCCCGATCTCTATCGCGGCCGCGACCTGCGCGAGGCGCATGCCAAATACAAAATCTCGCAGGATCACTTTGAACGGGTGATGGGCCATATCGCCGGGGCCGCCACCGAGCTGGCGATCGAGGCCGATGATATCGCGACCATCGCCGCCGCCATCCGCACCTATGAGGAGGATGTCGTCAGCGGGTAGCCGGACCCTCACCCGCCGGCATGTTCCGCTGCGGCGGCGTGAAAGACAAGCGAATGGCGATACGCCACTTCGTCAAGGTCGGTGCCATAGCCGCCGCCAATCACCGTTGCCACCGGAATGCCGCGCGACCGGAAGTGCCGCAGCACCATCGCGTCACGCTGGCGAATGCCGTCATAGCTCACTTTCAGAAGACCAAGCCTGTCGCCCTCATGAATATCGACCCCGGCGTCATAAAGCACCAGATCCGGCGTGATCATCGCCTGCAGCCACCGCAGCGTGTCATCGAGGATCGCGAGATAGACGGCATCATCGGCATGTCGGTCGATCTCGACATCGAGATCGCTGTCCGCCTTGCGCGCCGGGTAATTGGCCTTGCAATGCAGCGAACAGGTGAACAGATCAGGACGGCCGGCCAGAATGCGCGCGGTGCCGTCCCCCTGATGCACATCACAGTCAAGGATCAGGACACGCCGCACCGCCCCCTCCTCGGCAAGACGGACGGCGCTGTAGGCAAGATCATTGAACACGCAATAACCGGCGCCGTGCCCGTGATGCGCATGGTGCGTGCCGCCGGCAGCATGGCAGGCAAGACCATGGCGAAGCGCCTGTCTGGCGGCAAGCAAGGTGCCGTTGACAGCAAGGAAAGACCGGTTGGCCAGAACCTGACTCCAGGTCAGGCCCAGAATACGAAGCGCGCCCTTGTCCAGCGTGCCGCCGGCGACAGCATCGACATAATCGGCACATTGGGTACGCCACAAATCGGTGCGCCCGGCAGGGTCCGGCTGCAACCTGGTGAAGGAGCTGGTGAGGCCGTCACTCTCAAGCCGTGTCATCAATCGCGAAAATTTCGTTGACGGGAAACGATGCCCGTCCGGCAGCGGGATGTCATAGGCGGGGTGCGTGACAAGCGACAACATGGCAACGGGCTTTGAGAACTGGCTGGACATCGATCCAGATGATGTAGCAATGCCGCGCCAGGCCGACAATCCCCGCCCCAGAATTCAGAGTACAGAATTCAGAAAACAGAATTCAGGGCATGGCGGTGTTAACCGGCCACCTGTGTGCCGGTTTCAAAACCGCGCCCGGCTAGCCTGCCTGTTGCGCCAGAAGGCGGCGAAAATGTTCCACCCGGCTGCGGTGTGGCGCCAGGTTTGGCTGGTTTTCCAGCAACGTATCATCCTCACCAGCCTGGCTGGCAACACGGCCGGCGACAGGTTTATTCCCGCCCGGCATCGCGGCAGAAGGTACTGTGCTGGAGGGCGCTGCGCTGGGCGACACGCCGACCGGCGCAAGGGGATCTCTCCCATGCATATCCGCATCAGCTGCAGGCGACACCATAGTTTGCTTCGGGGCGGGCATGGCGCCTGGCGCGCCGGTGATCAATTCCAGATCAGTACTGCCAGCCTCTATTGTTGATGGAAATACCGCCGGCGTTTGCGTCATCGGACGGTTCGTGGCACGGGCGGCAGCCATCTCCACTCCCGCCTCCTCCGCCTCCCCCGGCAGTGCGGGTATCGGCGCGTCATCAGCCATGTCAAGTTCGCCGATAAAGCGTTCCAGTTCGGCAAGAACCCGGCGGTGATAAGCGACGTTCTTGCGCGGCTCTGACGAATGATAATGTTTTACCGCCTCGTCCCAGCTCTGGTGCGCGGCATGGAGATCAAGTAGAAACCCGGCGGCATAGCTGGCATTATGAACGGGGTCGAGCATGTCGGCGAGGTCGGGAAAACCATCAGCATGCCATTTGGTGTTTACCTGCATGCAGCCGACATCAACGCTGTGTTCGGGCTTTGCCACGGCATTGCGAAGATAGGCAAGTGCGGCTTCGCGGTCATCGAAGAACAGCCCTTCCCCGCGGTCATTCAACGTCCAGGCCCAGGGCATATATTCGCCGGTAATCATCTTACGGCCAGATTCAACGCGGGTGATGCTCTGCAACAGGCCGGACGGGATGCCGTGTCTGGTCTCCGCACGCTTTGCTTCGGCCAGGCAGATATTGTCAAAAGATGTCAGGCTCTTGCCTGTTTGAGCCACCAGCTGGACCGGCATTGAGAGGAGTGCCAGCACGCCAAGACCTGCCGACAGGTAAAAGGATCGAGAGATGAGATTAGCACTGAACATGCCGCCATAGCAGCAAATTCCATGCCATCAGCATAGGCTGCGCAGTTGCCGGTCAAGAAAACGGTATAAACGGGGAACGCTGGAATGATACCGGGACAACAATCGCCTCGGCACCACCGCACCACGTCTAAAATCAGAGCATGTAGGTCGCGACCCCGACGGCGATCACCATAGGCAACAGCCACCAGATCTCCCGCAGGGCGGATGCTGTGCGGCTCTTGCGTTCATAGTGGGAAAAGGCACCAAGACGAACGGCGTCCTTGAAATGTCTGTTCTTCATCCTTCTGCCTTTTTTTCACGGAGGCTAGTGGCGAACTCCGGCCATGATTGACAAACTGTGGTACTCGCTTACGCGATATGCACAATATATTGTGTAAACGAGAGGATGTCAAAAACAGAACGATCCGTCCCGTCCATTGGCTGCGAGACTAGATCAGACCGCGTCCGGCAAGATTGCGCATCAGTGCCGCGGCGCCGAAAGTCCAGGGCGGGCATTCCGGTGACAGATTGACCCTGTTCTGCAGATTGCCGAGCCGCGGCTCGCTGATGCTGACCATATCACCAAGCTCATGGGTGAAGCCGGCACCGGGCGCACGGCGATCCTGTACTGGGGCGAACAGGGTGCCGAGAAACAGGCAGAATCCATCGGGATACTGATGATGAGCCCCATATGTCTGGTTGACAAGATCCAGCGGATCACGACTGATCTTCGCCATTGAGCTGGCACCGAGAAGCGCAAAACCGTCCTCGCCTGTTACCTTCAGCGTCAGCTCCGCCTCGCGGACATCATCGATCCCATAGCTGTCGTCAAACAGACGGATGAACGGCCCGAGCGAGGCTGAGGCGTTATTGTCTTTTGCCTTGCCAAGAAGCAGCGCCGAACGTCCCTCGACATCGCGCAGATTCACATCATTGCCGAGCGTCGCGCCCTGCACCTTGCCGCAACTGTTCACCGCCAGCACGACTTCAGGTTCCGGGTTGTTCCATTCCGACACCGGATGCAATCCCACTTCAGCGCCCCAGCCAACCGATGACATCGGCTGCGCCTTGGTGAAAACCTCGGCATCGGGGCCAATCCCGACCTCCAGATAGGGCGACCACATATCCATCTCGATCAGCGCCTGTTTCACCGCCTGCGCCTCTTCGGACCCGGCCTTCACATCGGCAAGGCTGGCACCGATCAGATCGAGACAGCGCTGGCGGATGGCCTCGGCCTGCAAGGCGTCGCCCTTCGCCTTTTCCTCAATCACGCGTTCGACCATCGACTGTGCGAAGGTTACGCCGCAGGCTTTGACAGCCTGCAAATCGAATGGCGCAAGAAGATGCATCCGACCGATATCACCGCGATGGGCCCAGCTGTTCTCGGCAATCTCGTCAAGCTGACCAAGCTTCGCACCATGATTGGCCCTGATGAATCCGACCGGATCATTCATCTCCAGCAAATCACGCATCGTCGGCGCGGCGGCGCTGGTGATGTCGAACACCGCCCCATCGATGATTTGGACAAGGCAGGGTCCGGCAACGGCCGGATTCCAGATGCGGCCGACAAGGCTGGCACCGGCATGATCGGCTGGCAGAATATCCACATCAAACCCTTTCATCGGCAATCATCGCTGGTGCCACTACAAGACCGTCAGTCGTTGAGCGCATCAGACCGGTGATCATACGCGTTTGTTCCGGTGATGTGAAACAGGGCCTTTGATAGGCTGACAAGGCCCCGACAGCCCAAGGGCCAGCACCAATATCGGCTGAAAGCATGGCGATTCCGGGAGGACTCGAACCCCCAACCTGCTGATTAGAAGTCAGCTGCTCTATCCAGTTGAGCTACGGACCTCGTGTACACCAGTCGATTTGAACCAAAAGGTCAACTGATTGATTCAATGTACAGAATCAGGTGACTCTTGGCAACCATTCAATCAGCTGACCTTTTCCTACTGATAGTCCCGGAACACCACGTTTCAATCAGCTGGTCTGTAGCTTGACGGAACACCCAGTTATGCCCAGCCCTTCGCTTCATTCACGATTTCAATGACGAGCCCCTCATCCTCTGTTGGAACAGTAAAGAATTTCAACATTATTCCGAACATCTCTTCAGTGTCTGTTATTGGATTTGCCCTTTTCTTGATACGGGCCAGACATTCATCGGTTGGTGTGTCCAGAAGAATGAGCCTGTGGCAGGCGAAAACCTCATCACTTATGCTCTTTAACCAATGTCTTTGTGCGACGGTGTTTCCTGGAAAATCAAGCACCACATTTACCCCAGTATTGAGTAATTTTTGTGCCGTCTCCTTGACCAACGGTTTGATTAAATCAGAGTAATGTTTGTAGTCGGCAACTGTTGCAATCTTGTTCGGGAAAAGCTGGCCGAGCCACTCGTCTTCGCCAAATCTGACCCCATTCATACGGCGCGCCATGTCGTGGGCAACTGTAGTCTTCCCGGAACCCATCTTGCCGCAAAAAAATATCAACATACCTTTTCGCATTATTGCCTCTACCTTCGACATATATCTTAAGTCCAACTTATCAATATGTTAGCTCAATTTTTTGCCGGCATAAACGAGTATAATTGAAGGTCAGCTGAAGTGTAATCAGCCGGTGGAAAAAGGCTATGGCGAATCAACTGATTGAGGTTGCTTGCGCCAAATATCGCCCTAAACTCACCAATAAATCAGCTGATAAAAATCAGCAATACGGGGCGCACAGCATGGCGATTCCGGGAGGACTCGAACCCCCAACCTGCTGATTAGAAGTCAGCTGCTCTATCCAGTTGAGCTACGGAACC
>CBFHNZ010000006.1:0-76194 GCA_965657415.1 Puniceispirillaceae bacterium (SeqCode)
CCATTTCGAAACCGCAAGGTCCGGCGTGCCAAACATCACCGGCAGATCCTCAGGATCAAAGCCAAGCGCCTTGATCACCAGATCGGCCGGAATTTCATGTGAGGAACCATCAATGATCTGCGGCACCTGACGGCCGGTGGCGTCGGGCTGTCCAAGATGGATTTTCTGGGCCTGCACGGCGCGAACATGATTGTCGCCAAGAAATGCCTGCGGTGCCGACAGCCATTTGAAGACCACACCCTCTTCCTCGGCATTGGCGACCTCGCGCTGCGAGCCGGGCATGTTGGCGCGGTCGCGCCGGTACAGGCAGGTGACCGAGTTTGCTTCCTGCCGGATCGCTGTGCGAACACAATCCATCGCCGTGTCACCGCCCCCGATGACGACTACATCACGGCCCTTGGCGTTCAGCGTGCCGCTATCGAAATCGGGCACCGCATCCCCAAGGCTCTTCCGGTTCGAGGCGGTCAGATAGTCCAGCGCCGGCACAATGCCTTCCATGCCGACACCCGGCGCGGTGATGTCACGCGCCTTGTAAACGCCGGTAGCAACCAGCACGGCATCATGCGCCGCGCGGATCTCGTCAAAGCTGATATCGACGCCGATATCGACATTCATCCGGAAAGTCACACCGCCATCGGCAAGCAGATCATGGCGCCGCTGCACGACGTGCTTTTCCAGCTTGAAGCCCGGTATGCCATAGATCAGCAACCCGCCAACCCGATCATAGCGGTCATAGATGGTTACCTGATAGCCGCGCTGGCGCAGCATGTCAGCGGCGGCGAGGCCGGCGGGCCCGGCACCGATGATGCCAACCGACTCAGGCCGCTCGGCAACAGGTTGTGGCGGTTTCACCCAGCCATTCTCGAACGCCGTTTCGGTGATGTGCTTCTCGACCGCGCCGATGGTGACTGATTCAAATCCTTTCTCGATGACGCAACTGCCTTCACACAGCCTGTCTTGCGGGCAGATGCGGCCACAGATTTCAGGCATGTTGTTGGTCTGCGCGGCCAACCGGTAGGCTTCTTCCATCCGCCCTTCGGCGGTCAGCATCAGCCAGTCCGGGATATTGTTATGGAGCGGGCAGTTGATCTGGCAGAACGGCACGCCGCATTGCGAGCAGCGCGCGGCCTGATCCTCGGCGACAGAGGCGTCGAACTCATCATAGATTTCGCCAAAATCCTGAACGCGCGCATCTGCACCGCGCTTGTCCGGCATCTTCTTGTCGGTGGAGACGAATTTCAGCATTTTGCTCGACATGGTCTTGCCTCGCTGTCCTGTCCAAAGGTTGTTCCGCCCGGAAGACCGGGCACGCAATTCAGAAAATAATGACGCGGCCACGTTCTGGCCGCCCGTTCCGGGCAGCCTTTGTCCTGGCACCGCGTCATAAATGTCAACATTAGTTACCCTTTTTTGTGATAATTCGCAAGAGCCCTACCATCAAAATTGCGTGAGAAGCACAATCTAAGTCTATTTAGTCCCATTATGAAACTAAATAGACTTGCCATTCCGGAATTTTGACCTGTGGCGGCTTTGCGCGTAGGGTGCTGGCGTTGAAGCCGGACGGCCCACCGCCAAGGGTAATTTATCACGGGAGTAGAGCCGATGCCCTTTCTGATGATTATCCTTGTCGCCGCCGTCCAGGGTCTCACTGAATTTTTGCCGGTATCATCATCCGGGCATCTGGCGCTGATCCCGCTGATCACCGACCAGCCCTATCAGGGGCGCGCGATTGATGTGGCTGCGCATGTCGGCACGCTTGGCGCGGTGATGCTCTATCTTCGGGCTGACCTGCTGGCCATGCTGATGGCGCTACGGCCAGGCGGCGATGTCGGACAACGCCGGATGATCATGCTTCTCGCTATCGCCACTCTGCCGGTGGTCCTTGCCGGGTTTGTGGTGAACAGGCTTGACCCGACCTGGCTTCTCGATCTGCGGACACTTGCCATTGCCAATCTGGTCTTTGCCGTCCTGCTCTGGCATGCCGACAGGGTGGGCACGCTTGGCCGTCATATTATCGACATGCGGTTTGGCACAGCATTTGCCATCGGGTTGATGCAATGTCTGGCATTGATCCCCGGGGCGTCACGGTCCGGGGTGACCATGACAGCCGCGCGCTATCTTGGCTTTGAACGGCTGGCAGCGGCGCGATTCTCGCTGCTGTTGTCGATACCGACCATTGCCGGTGCCGGCCTGTTGAAAGGTGTCGATATCGCCGCAGAGGGCGATGTCGCGCTTGGCATCGACGCGGCGCTGGTGGCGCTGTTGTCCTTCGGCTTTGCGCTGGCCGCCATTGGCTGGATGATGCGCTGGCTGGCACGGGCTGATTTCCGGATTTTCGTCTGGTACCGGATGGCGCTTGGCGCTGTGCTGTTGCTGGCGATTGCGGCCGGCGCCGTGTGACCGGTCAGCCGCGCCGAGAGAACTGGCCGCCGGGGCGGAAACAAGACAGATACCCCGGAATAATGGTATCCACCGGCGTCGGCACAATGCCGAGTTCGGCCAGCCCGCGCGCTTCATCGGAAACCACATTGTCGACCGCCAAAAGCCGTACCTGATCCACCGTCAGTGGCGGGTTCGGCAGCAGGCCGGTGATCATCGCGCCAAGCGACATCGCGCCAAGCGGCACCGGCACCAAAAGCCGCCGCCGCCCGATGGCCTGCAGCGTGATCTTCATCAGCTCGCGGAAGGTGAAGACATCCGGACCACCAAGCTCAAAAACGCCCCCCCTAACGGGTTTGACCTTGCCACTTTTGGGTATCTTGCGAAAGCCAAGGCCAACAGCAACAGCGTCAACCACATCACCGACATAGACAGGCTGCATCCGCATCCGCCCGCCACCGGGAAGCGGCAGGCCGGGTGCCAACATCGCCAGCCCGGCAAAGCGGTTGAAGAAACTGTCGCGCGGCCCAAAAATAATTGAGGGCCGCAAAATCACGGCATCGGGGAAAGCCGTATGCAGCGCTGCCTCGCCGGCCGCCTTGCTACGCGCATAAATACTCTTTGATTCGGCGCTGGCGCCGATGGCCGAAACATGGACGACATGTTGCATGCCAAGCTTTGCTGCCAGCGCGCCGATGCGCCCCGGCAATTCACCCTGCAGCGTCGCAAAACGCTGCGAGCCGCCCTCGGCAAGAATGCCGACAAGGTTGACCACCGAATCCGCAGACGCCATCACCCGCTCCAGATCCTCATCAGACAGCGCGTTGCCGGAGACCGGCGTCACCTGACCGACCACGCCCATTGTCTTGAGAAATTTCGCGCGTTCGGCATTGCGGCACAGCACGATCACTCGCGCGCCCTCGCGGGCCAGCATTTCGACGATGGCGCGCCCGACAAAGCCCGACCCGCCTATGACCGCAACCGTTCTGTCCATGACTATCCCCAATGCCGATTTCGTTTCCCGTGAGAAAGTGATAGCGGCAACGGCGGCCTGACGTCCAGTGCAGATTCGGCCCAGCCGCCAGGCTCAACGGCATCACCGCGCTATTGGCGAACGGATTCAGTTGACAAGCCGGGCGGGCGGGCTATTCTGCGCGCCTCCAACGATGGGCCTCCCGGCCCGATTGCCCCGATGCCCAGGTGGCGGAATTGGTAGACGCGCTGGCTTCAGGTGCCAGTGGCCATTAGGCCGTGGAAGTTCGAGTCTTCTCCTGGGCACCATCCCCTCATGTACATCACTGATATGTAAGCATTTTATGTGCTAACAGGTCAGGTGACGTACAGGATGATCGCTCTCACGCCGATCTTCTGCATCCACTTGGCTTTTCGACTCGAGGTTATGTAGCTTTGCTTTGCTTGGCTCGATTGCGATTGTTAGATGACCGTGTGTTCTGCACATTAGCACGAGATTGCTTTTGTCTATTGCCAGCATGTTTGCGGGGGTTGTTCTGACTTTGTGAGGCCTTGCCGCCCTCACTATTTCCGGCTGAATTTCTGCGGCGATTACTGCCACGAGCTTTTTTCTGATCTCCACCAAAAGGTCTTTGGTCTCTATTATTTTGGGGCCTGGGCGGCCTTTCATCAGCTTGTGCAGAAGCTGCCAACGTTTCGACAGGCAAGGGGACGCCAGCCGCTACCTCTATTGAGAGCTTGATAAGCTTCTCAATGGATTTCAGATAGGCGCGCTCATCTGGTGCACATAGCGATACCGCTATGCCAGATGCGCCGGCACGCGCTGTACGGCCGATTCTATGGACGTAATCTTCAGGTACATTTGGCAACTCAAAATTAATGACGTGACTGACCGCATCTACATCGATGCCGCGTGCCGCAATATCCGTCGCAACCAGTGCTTTAATTTGCCCCCCTTTAAAGGCACCAAGCGCCTTTTGGCGCGCGCTTTGAGACTTGTTGCCATGGATGGCTTCAGCTGAAATTCCAGCTTTATTGAGCGCCAATGCAAGGCGATTGGCGCGGTGCTTTGTTCTGGTGAAAACAATAGCTGAATGCACGGAATCGTCGTTCAACAAGACGGTAAGTTGAGCAATTTTTTGATTCTGAGGTGTAAAGATCACTGATTGCGCAATGCGCTCAACAGGTGTTGATTGCACGGCTACAGATACACTGACAGGCTTGTGAAGCAGACTGGCGGCCAGCGAAGAAACAGTCTTTGGCATGGTTGCAGAGAAAAACAGTGTCTGGCGTTTGCGCGGCAAGCAGGCAACTATTTTTTTAACATCATGGATGAAGCCCATATCCAACATACGGTCAGCTTCATCCAACACAAGTAATTCAATTTTATCGAGCTTGCAGACACCTTGATTTGCCAGATCAAGCAACCGGCCTGGCGTAGCTACAATAATATCAACACCTTTGCGGAGTGCGGCCACTTGGGGCGCCTGGCCAACACCGCCAAAAATAGCGACCTGCTTAAATCCGATATAAGAGCCATATAGGCGGATGGAGTCTGAAATTTGAATTGCCAGTTCGCGCGTTGGCGCAAGAATGAGCGCGCGTGGCGACCTATTCTTTGTCTCGCTTTGACTGGAATTGATATGATGGAGTATCGGAAGAGAAAACGCTGCCGTCTTGCCCGTTCCCGTCTGGGCAATGGCCAGCAAATCATGACCTTCGATCACTTTTGGAATAGCCCGCATCTGAATAGGCGTGGGGGTCTTGTAACCCGCTTCTGAAAGTGCCCGAACTAACGACTTGTTCAGTGAAAGTGAATTGAAGTCAGCTTGTTCCAAATTTTTAACTTTCAAAGACCCTGTTGAGAGCAGTCATACCGCAATAATGTAATATTGAAACTGATTATAAATTCAGCACTCCTAGTTTGATGAGGGAGCTGTGGCGGTGCCATGACAATCATGAACAGGCAACGCTATGCCTGCCCTACCAAACACAGGTAAAGCGTGGTGTGACGATGTCTCTACCCAACCCTGTGAATAAAAGCCGGATGCTGCACTGCCAGAGTTTCCAACGAATGACTGGCCCAGGCTGGCTGCTATAGCGCAGCCAGCGGCCCGGATGCATGAGCAGAGGCGCCCCTAGTGGTCGGCATTCCTCAAATGATGCGCGAACTTCCTTACAAAGGTTTCGGCCAATTCATCTTGCTTGTATTTCGTTTTGGACACCCCCACGGCAATCAGGCCGGATTTCGGAGAGCAAGATACATCAAGTGGCTGAGAGCAATCCAACATCCTGATGTTAATGTTAGATAACAGGTCTTCGAAATCCGCGTTGCCGGATAATTGCTCCTTGAAAAATCGCGAACAGCTGACATCAAATTGACATTCTCGGGAATAGAATTTCCTGAGCGCCATTTGATAAAATCCAATCACCCAAATGCCAGCTTTTCTATACAGATAGCAGTCAGCATAAAGACCTGTGGTCAAATACACTTTGATTAGGATTTTGATTAACATTCAGTTTCAGGTGAACTTGACCGCCGTTCCGCGAGCAAACACCTCATAACGTCTTTCATCCTTGTCCTGAAAACACACTTTTTTGGTGCCGGTATATTCCCGATTGGAATAGGAAATATTGATAACTGCGTCAGCCTGTAATTCTTCAGCCACAACCCCCAGATTCTGAGTTGCCGCCGGAAAATCAAATCCCCCTGCTGAATCCGAATAGCCAAACACCACATCCACGACCTGATGTTTGTTTTCTATTCCACCCGTAGAATATTTCATGACAAGACTTCCTTCAATTTTACCAGTGCTTTGAGCGTACCAGTTTAGAACTGGCGGCGCCAGTGGATCTACCTGATGTTCATGGATCTACCTGATGTTCCTTCATCGGCCTCTGCCATACCCGGTGCCCGGCCCCAAGGGGATAGGCTGTCACCCAGACTGGCGCAGCGAAAAAAGGCGGGCTATTGGAAACGAACCAATACGCGATCAAGGTTCCCCTTTATCGTCGGCGTCTGGGTTCCCGACGATTGTTGAACCACATTCTGCTGAACATAGTAATGCAGTTCTCCGGCGGTGATTTGATTGTCTCCATTGCCGTCAGCCTCGCCTTCCATGCCCTTCATCAGGAAGTAGCTGAACATGCCGTGCCGGGTCTCTTCCAGTGGCTTCGCGGTTTCGTCACCCGCCGCGGCGGTTATGAGGGTGAATCCTTCCGGAATGGATTTTTCCTTTGCACGTATGGCAATAGGCCGTGACGCAATCAGCATTTCTGTGCCGCGTGTTGCGCCAGAATAACAGGTGTCCAGAAAGACGGTCACACTCCGCGGTTTGGCCGAGGCAATATCCTGGAAAAGCCTGTCTCTCAGGATGGCCGTATCATCCAGCAATTCAGGTGCGCCATCATAGGGTAGAAGGTACATGTTCTCGCCATCATCAGACGCAAGCCCGTGACCGGCAAAGAACACATAGACATCTGACTTCCCCGGTTTAGCCACGCGTGTCAGCCATCGTTTGACGGCCAGCAACATGCCTTTTTCATCAGCTGCATCATTGATGAGCATCTCGATACGGCTCGCAGGAACACCCAGTTTTTCCACCGCATAGTCGTAGAAGACCTGCGCGTCTGTATCGGCATATACCGCCGGCGCGACGGCACTGGCGTAATCGGCCACACCGACGATCAGGGCGATGGCGTCCGAATTCGTGGCGGCCTTGCGTTTCATTGGATTCAACTGTGCAAATGACAAGGCAGCTTTGCGCCTGCTTGCCCTTTCCAGCGTTACCGTTGTTGCCGCCGAAAGACCGGCGACGTTAAACACCCGCAATGTAACTTCAGCGCCGCCAATGGGAACAAAGGCTTCGGCCGAAAAATTACCTTCGCCGTCGACCGCCACAACACGGCCATTGACCTGCAATTCTGCGATGCCGGATTGATCGGAAACACGCCCCTCCACAATGCCTTGCGGCCCGCTCGCAGATGTCCGCGTGATGGAAATCACAGGAGCCGTGGCCGCCACCGCAGCGGCGGAAACCGGGGTTGCGGCAGCACCCTGTCCAGCAGATCCATCGGCCGGCAAGGCAGTCGATGTCGCATTATTGGCAACCGCAAGAGGCGCATCCTGGACAGCTGGTCCGGTTTTCACGTCAATCTGAGATGGATCAGCCAAAGCTGATATTTGGTCATATTCACCTCTGTCAACCGTTCTCAGGGCATCCTTTAAGCTTCCAAGCTGAAGTTGCGGAATCACGATCTTGGCATCACCATAATCCCGGAAGGCGCCCTGCACCCGGGCACCATCGCCAACATCTTGCACCACACCAAGATATTCATCGCCATTCAGGCAGCGCAACTTCGCGACACTCAGATCGCGCTCGGGTAGAGACAGGCATTCGAACTCACCGACAACGAATACGACCTGATGCTTCCACTCTTCCTTGTCCGAAAAATCAATAAACGCGAAACCTTCCATTTTCTCCTGCCCGAAAATGAAGGCTTTTGAATAGCCGCCGGATTTTTGCAGGACTTCAGCGATGGAATTCCGCAAATCCTGTGCCGCGGCATTTGACGCCACATCCATTGATGCCGGTGTCCCGGTCTGTGCAGAACCGTCTGCCGACATTTTTGGGGAAGCTGGTGCGCTGGCGACTGTCTCGGCAGTGACCGCAGTCCCGGACGGAGCGTTTGATTGCGGGGCACTGGATTGCGGGGCACTGGATTGCGGGGCGTTCGCAAGCTGCCGTGCCGGATCCTGGCGCGGCGCGGTAAAGCTCAGAATCTCTTCAACACTCATCTGTTGAGGTCTGTAACTCAGAGTGAAGATGAATTTTCCACGTTGAGAGTGTTTGCCGCGCATGAAGCACGACTCGGCGGAGGTACATGAAAACCCGGACTTCATCTCGCCGCCATTCACGCAATTCAGCTTGAATGACCCATTACCCTGACTGTGTTTCACCTCACCCGTGCATTGGTCATCCTTGAACACCATCATCATGTCGATCGTGGCCGCCTCCAAGGAGCCCATCACCACGATGACTTGCTCTTTTTTCTTTGGCTTCATGAACTGAATATCCATGAAACTGGCTGTTTTGTTGCCCTCCAGGAAACTCTCGATGCTCACAACATCATTCGCCTGGGCCGCGGATATAACGCCCCAAATCAAGGCCACCGAAACCACCAGAATCTTTGCGATATTCCGTCCCAATACGCCAACATTCGTCATCTTATTCTAACTCCAGGTTTTGGTGCCCAACCGGTCCGGCAAGATATTTTCTGCTGAATGCATATCTCTAATCTGAATGCATATCTCTAATAAAGCACAACATCAGATTACGCATCCTCTGAAATTCAGGTTGGATTTCGTCTCGGTCAACCGGCAATCATGGGCTTTCGAAAACGTAAGACGCCACTTTCAACATGCCGGATTCCGGCGTCTGCCCGTTCCATTGCGTAATGTAGATATCGGCCTTGCCGGCGAAATATTTGTCAACAAAGACCCCCTTCATCGACCAGCGCAGATTCATTATAGCGCCATTTTGCCTGCGGCCAGTTTCGGAGAAATATCCCTTCAGCTTGCCACTCTTCTCGTCGATCTTCAGCTTGTATGTGACCTTGCCCCTGACAAAATCATCCTCTTCATACTGGATATCGATGATTTCATTATCCTCGATCACCAGTATCAGCTCACCGGTATTGCCTTTCTGCTCCCCTGTCTCGGGAACCGCAAAGGTAACCTGATAGAACCCGGCATAGGCGCCATCCTCGACCGCAGCTGCCGGAGTGAATGGCAGCAACAAAACCGCCAACAGCACTGGAAGTTTGACCCATAAAACCTTAATATCCCAACCCATGAGTGGTCTCCGCATGATATTACCATCGAAACAAGTTGTTTCATCCCACATCACACGCATGTGGGGATGTTTTTTGACGTTTTCAACGGTCATTCTGTTTGCTGTGATGAGTTGGCAGGCCGGTGCCAATTCCTTTTCGGGGTCTGACTCCAGCCTGATAAATCCCGCTTCAAAATCTGACGCGGCCGTGTGTAAGTTTTCAATAGTGCTGCCGGCATGGCGGACGGAAGCCATTAGGCGCGGCATTGCCTGTGACGATGATGGCAACCTGTTGTCTCCTTCGGTATCCAGGCCGGCTGCCGCACCGAAGCCCCCGGCACTGGCGCAGCCCGATATTGAGACCCCCTCTCCCTCTCCCGAGTCCACGACCCCGGCTACGCTTGCCCAGGATGATGCTGCGACACAGAACCCGGCACCGGAACAGGCGGCACCGCAGACGGATATCGCGGCGACACCGGCCGTTCAGACCGACAGTCCGGTCACGGTACTGGCACGGCAACTCGACAACAAGGCGCTTTGCCGAATGGCAACCGACGGGTCAGGAGACTGGCACCGCGGCACGAGATTTTCCGCCTTTGTCATCGAAGCCGAAAATCGTGGCCTGACATGCGGCCCGGATGCCAACGGCCCGAATAACAGCGGCTCGGCCATGGCCGTGGCGACCGGCAACAGCAGTGCCCCGGCGCCGGACCTTGTTGAGGCTGATACCGACACGAAGCCGGCCGCAGGAACGCAGATTGCGGCAACGCCGCCACCAGCCAAGCCCACGGCCAAGCCCGCAGCCAAGACCATAGTCACAACGGTGGCCAAAAATACAATACCCGACATTACCATCCTCAACGCCAGCTCAACCGGGCCGCAAGGCACCATCAGCGGGCGTGTAACCGACGGTGCCGGCATAGCCGAGTTGCGGGTCGAGGGCCGGTTGGTGCAGGTTGCCGGCAATGGCAATTTCACTGCCAAGACCTATGTCCCGCAGGGCGGCATTACCGTTCGCATCGAGGCGGTAAACATGCTTGGGACAGCGACCGGTATAGATGTGCGGCTGGACCGTCTTGCCGCGGCAAACGCAACACCCATCGCCTTTGACAGGCTGAACCCGCTTGGCCGGGCGGCAATCGGCAATGAGGATGCGCTGGCCCTGATTATCGGTGTTGAAACCTACACCGAAACACCAGTGAAAGCCGCCTACGCGAACAGTGACGCCAGGGTGTTTGCCGATTATGCCGCTCAGAAGCTGGGCATTCCGGCGGATCGCATCAAGACACTGGTTGATGATGTGGCCGATGAAAAAGGTATCCTGTTGACCGTTCAGGATTGGCTATATCGCGCGAACCGCCCTGGCAAATCCGACATCTATGTCTTCTTTGCCGGCCATGGTCTGGCAAGCGAAGACGGCAATGACATGTACCTGCTGCCCTATGATGGTTCGCCGCGCCTGCTTGATCGTACAGCGCTTCTGCGCAAGGAGCTGTTCGCCGATATCGCCGAAGCCAATCCACGCTCGGTGACGGTCTTCCTCGACACCTGTTATTCCGGCACAACACGCGGCACTGAAACCCTGATTGCCTCGCGCCCGATAGCCATCAGAGCCAAGGAACAGGCAGTTCCAAAGGGATTCACCGTGATGACCGCGGCCGGCGGTGACCAGACCGCCAAGCCTCTGGAAGAAGTCAAGCACGGGATGTTCAGCTACTTCCTGATGAAGGGGATGGAGGGCGACGCCGACGCCAATCAGGACAAACTGATCACCGCTGGCGAATTGCACGCCTATGTGCAGCAGAACGTCGCCCAGCAATCCAGCGGCTCACAAACGCCGGAACTGCAGGGCGACGCCAACCGCGTGCTGGTCAGATTTCAGTAGGTCAAATATTCCTCAATAGATGACGCACCCGTTATCGACCTTTTTCCACCCTTCCGGGCAGGACCGCTTGAACCGGTCAATGCTGTATTTGAGGGATTTGGTCATCAGATCGGCCGCCGGCCCGATTTCCATCTGCAACAACACAAAGTGATGAAGCCGCCCCTTAATGGTCAGCGTTTCTTCCGACACCCGCCGATAACCGCGGATCGGCACCTCATTGGCTGAACTGACGACGCTGTTATTGGCAAACTCAACGGCACCATTGACAACATCGGCAAGCTGTCTCTTTGCATCCAGCAGCGCCCTGCTCTTGGCCATGGAAAGGCTGGATGCGTTTGCCGTGCCGCAAGCTGACACTCTGAAAATCGTATTCTCGGGCGGCACCGCACACCAGTCTGGAATTCTGCCGGCCGCAATCGCCTTGGGTGGTGCTGTCTCGATGGACGGCTTCTTTTGCACCGTTGTGGAGGGCGCGAACTGGTCGGCTTTATCCGCCTCCTGGACTATCTTGCCGTCTTTCTGAACGACGCTCCCATCCTTCTTGAAGGTCAGGGCATTCGTCGGCTGCAGAGAAACCAGCAGCAGCGTCACCGGAATAAGGGCGACAAGAAAATTTGCGCGCATGATTGGTCCCACAGTCATCACTCTTCTCACTTCACAATGCGGTAGCTGTAGCGCGCGATGCGCCAGTTTTCACGCCCAAACTCGTCAAGCCTCTTGAAAAAATCCGACCGTGATTCTTTCGCGATTACCCTGAAGGGCTCTTTTGACGCCAGCACAATCAGGAATTCGTTGCTGTCCTCACGCTGGTAGTCATCCGGCAGGCTTGCCCACCATCGTTCTGCTGCTGAGGCGGGCGGCAACAGGAAATCCGTCTCGAAAACAGGGTTTTCGAGAGTTTCATCCGTGTGCAGCCTGTAGAAATTCTCCCGGTCGAATTCCGGGTACCAGCCAAGCACATTGATGAAGGATGCCTGGCTCAACTGGCCGGACACCACCACCTCTTCACCCGGCCTGAAGACACGGCGCAACGCATCATCAACGCGGACAATCAATCCGGGATCATGAACATCCCGGAACCCTCGGACGGCAACCGACGCGGCGATCTCGCAAACTAGGTTCTGGTTCTGGTCCAGTTTTGTCGTGTTTCTGTCCAGAAGTTCATATTTGGCAATGAAGCAACTGTCATAGGCGTTGAATGTTTCCTGGAAAAAGGAACATCTTTCCGTGTCATCGGAACTGTCACAATTTTCATATTGTCGGAAGGACAGCTTTTCGCATCCGGCCAGGCTCATGGCATCAAGCTTTGCCTGCTCTTCGGCATTCTCACACGCCTCCTTGACAGACATCTCAAAGCTGACCGGATATTGCGCGGTGATCGCACCCTGCCATTTTTCTGCGGCGTATGTCGTGGTGGCTGACGCCAAAACACCGGCGATCACCAAAACACCGGCGATCACCAAAACACCGGCGATCAGACGGGAACGACACAGGGCCGTTGGTGAAGGTTTCAAATCCGTCTTCATATCAATATGGCTCCAACTCTACGACACACGTGAACACGCCCTCCACCGTCACACTACTTTAGCAAATGCCAATAACGAAGGTAATCCGTTGACGCCGAAACATTTCGGAACGGTTCCGCGAGAGCCTATCAAACACCCTTAAAATCTGCTTCAATGACGGAGTTCAATTTTTGTTACCTGATAAGGTTGTTTTGCTCATGTGTACCCGTATTTCGTCAAAACTTACCGCAACCCCGACTCCAGTTCAGATGAACGCCGCCAGCGCTGCCCGTCATCTTGTCACCGGCACGGTGCTGGTGCTGGGTGCCGTGACGTTGGCCGCCTGCGGTGGCAATTCCGAACCTGTGACAAGCTATGGCGGCCTCGATAGCTGTGTGACCGACCCGGCTGTCTGCAACACCGAAGATCTGTGCCGGCTCGCCATCTTCGAAGAAGATAACGTCAAACGCTGGAATGACGACAATCTGCGCTGGCAGCCTTACGTCAAGGAGGCGCAGTCGCGCGGTCTGACCTGCGGTCTCTAGCATTCCGCTTCCACCGTCCAGCCGGAGACAATCATCATGAGACGCCGCACATTTCTTGGTCTCGCCGCCGCCAGCGGGGGGCTTTACAGCACGAACCAGTTTCTGCCACTTGTCAGTTCTGCCAGGGCGGCGATCCCCGGTACCGTGACCTGGGGCGGTGCTTATCTGTTGGATGAAACCACAACACGGATGCCGCATACCAGGGCTGCTCTGGCGCTGAATGCCAGCAGCAGCCCCACCGGACAAAGCGTCAACAGGGCGCTTCTTGACGCCATCCGCGCGACTGACTGGTCGGTTGCCGGCATTGATCTGCGTGCGGGCATGGACAAGCAGGAAACCCGCTACGGCATGGTTTTCGGCCTGTCACGCGAGACCGTGTTGCAAAGCGGCTACCGACCATCAGAAGACACGACAGCATTCAATCTACGCCTGACAGGTTACAATATTGTCTATGACATTTTTGACCGCCGGGTCATCGCCACCTTTGCCGTCCGCGGGCGCTATTTCAACGCCCTTCCCGGCCGGCAGGATGACTCGGCCTTACCGGCGCAGTTTTTCGACCTTCTGGCCAACAAGAACAATTCCGGCAGTATCGCCAGATACATGACCAGCCTTGCCCTCGACTATGAATATGATGTCAAATACCGGGGCAAGAACTTCCGATATATGGAAACGGCCAATGATGACTTCGCCCATGTGGCGGCGGATCTAATTGGACTTGACCTTGAGGCATATGGCGAGGCCCTCGCGCTTGTCGCCACAACGGCATTTTCGGAAAAACTGAAAGTCCCGGTGATCCCCTATCAGAAAACCACGGCCGTGAACCGGCGGATGCTGCGCGAAATGACGATTGTGGCAAGTACCGGAGACTCTCCATTGAACACCGCCCTCCCGCTCGCAGAGGCGCAGGTTGGCATCCGCGTGATCAATCACGGATGGGAATTCCAGGAAGCCGATGTTGAATTGCAGGGGCGCATTAAGACAGGTCAGTTGAACAGCCTGAAAAACAACTCACTCGTCGATTTCAATCAGGTTCAGGTAACGCTCGGCGCACGAATCGAAATTCAGATTTTCGAGATTGAAAATGGACGCTCCATTTTCAATCAGCAGTTTTTTGGCCAGTGGATTTTCCTCGAATATGCCGAGCGGGAATTCCAGATGGACCGGCGCAGCCGCCTCTATCTGCTTCATGAAACCCTTATGGACCGCGCCTTTGACGCCATCCTGAACGAAGATATGCGGGGCCAGCTCTATGACGGGCTGTCGATCCAGCAGAAGGCTGATGAAGCCTATTATCTTGAGGCGCTAAGCGACGACTGGGACATTCTCAGCGGTGAATGCGCGGAAGTGGCCTCACTTCTGCCAAGGGCATTTGGCGCCTGATCCCCTGTCAAAGGGTTCCTGTCACCAATGCACGGGACCAGGCGAGATGGGGCCCGTATTCTACCGCCGTTTCTTCTTGCCGCTGCGCTTCGGCAACACATTCTCGCTAAACGCAACTGGCTTAGATTCCAGCTTTGCGTTCACCTGCTTGGCATAGGCAAGGATCGAGCGCCTCAATTCGCAGGCATAGGGCCGCGATTGTGCTACTTCTTTGAACAGATTGATTGATTCCTCATCAAGCAGGTCACCAAATCCGCTGCCCCCCATCATGAATGAGAATGCAAAGGTCGCGCCAACCGTTCGCGCCTTCACGACGTAAGCCTCAGTCCGTTGGTAAATGCCTTGCAGCCGTTCCTGTCCACCGGCTTCGAGCGTTGCAAAATTGTCCTTCTTTCGCGCAAGGAATTCATCGAACGCCGCCGTCTTGACGATCAGCTCATTGACCGTTGCCACCGAAGGGTCAGACTGGCTGACAAGCATATTGTAATCGGCCTTGTATTTCTCGACCTCGGACCCGACCTTGCCGAGTGTTGCCAAATCGATCAGCAACTCGCCACGCATTCGCGTCAATTCCATTACCTGTGGCCGCAACGTCTGGGTAATCGCGGAGTTGCCGGAATTGGCCTTCATCTGTTCTTCCAGCGCCGCACGATTCTTTTCCGCTTCGGCGATCAGGCCAATATACATGTCTCGGTTTTCATAGCCGGGCTCGACGACCAGCCGCATGAAGGTATCCTCGATGATATGCGACAGATCGCCTGGCATCTGCTGGGCCTGCTCATAGCCGGGTCGCATCCAGGACACCGCGTTCTTCAGGTTGACCTCGCGTCCATGGCCTTTGTACCAGCGCAGCCCCTCAACATACCGGGCGGCGAACTGGTTGGATTTGGCCGCATCCTTGATCAGGCGTTCCCCCAGCGCCGCGTTGCCGCCGGCATCCGGAAAGAAGCTGTGGACCAGACCATAGGCGAACTTCGCGTCTGCCGCCCTGACCTTTTTCTTGGAATCGAACGAATTCGTGTTGGCTGTTGCCACCATGACCGCGAGGTCGTTGGCGTTCGGACGCCGCATGAAATTGGCAAACAATTCCTCAACCTCTTCGCTGACAAAGCCGGTTTTGTAGATATCGAAACTGATCAGATAGGGATGTGATATTGGCCTGAATTTCTGCAAGGCAATATCGAGCTGGTCCTTTGAGCGCCCGAAATCACTCTCAACTGCCTTGATGTCAGGGGCGCCAAGTTTCGTGTAGATGCTCGATGTCGGGATCGGCTCGCAGATCGTCTTGATAAAGGAATCACTGTCGCCGAAATCATCCGGCTGGGACGCGGCTACGGGTGTGGATGAGCCACCTGAGTTCAGGTTGCCTGACTGTTGTACCGTGCCATTGCCGCCACTCGTGCCACCATTATTGCCTGATGATCCAAGCTGAGTCTCAACATCCTTCAACGCCTTTTTCAGATCCTTGAACAAATTGGCCTCGGCCGTCGCAGCAAGGCCAACAAGAATTACAAGGACGAATACAAAAAAACCTGGTCTCGGCGACATGGACAACCCTCTACATAAAAAACAAGCCTGTGTTTTTCATGGTAGCAGAGCATCAGGACGGTTGGTCTGTATGTTGCAGAAAACTGTTTTGCGTTTTTGTCCTGCTTTGACAGCAGCAATCGCTGGATATTGGGACCACAGGGTTTTAAATTAGCTAAAGCTTTACACCAGGATAGGGAATGGTTGGGATATGATGAAACTGTCTTCGTTTATGGCAAAGGGCTCCGGGGTCGGATTGGTTACCCTGACCGCCGCCATGTTGCTTTCCGGTGGTCAGGCGATCGCTCAGAATCTCGACCTCGACAGTTTTCTGGCGCCGGTCCAGGGTGGCGATGAGGCTGTTCAAGGTGATGTTGAGGTCGGCGACACCGTACACGCCGAAACCATGCAGGACGGGCTCAATGCCGCCAACGGCCTGTTGGCGGAGGATGGCGACGGCGTGTTGCTGGTCAGCACCAAGACTGGCCTTGGCACAATTGCGCGCGCATCGGCCTCCTACAACACCTATCAGAACATCAACGCCACAATGCTGTCGAAGCGAGGTGCCTATTTCCGTGCCTATCAGGAAGCAAAGAAACAGCTTGTCGTCAATTTCGACGGCGTTCAGAACAGCTGTGAGAGCGCAGTCAGTGACGACCTGGTGGTGATTGATACAGGCGTTGAATCAACCGCCAACACGCTGACCGAAACATCGGAAGTGTGTAAGGAAACCATCTCCGGACTTCTGGCGGCTTTTGTTGTCTTTGATGTCGATGACAATGTCGATGATCAGGAAGTTTCCATTTCCGTCGCCTCCAGCACGAAAACCCGGTCCGCCTTCTCGCGCCTTGGAGAAGCCGTCATCCAGACCGGTGATCCGAATGCCGCCTTTCAGAACCTCATGGTGGAAATCGCGCGGTTCGCAACCCCACCCATGGGGGCCCGCCTGATCACCGCTCCCGGATCAGGTGAACAGGTTGTGGTCGGCTTCGGCTCATCCATCATCAGGACCAACAAGAACAAGAGCGTTGCCAAGCGGTTGGCGAAGGCTGCGAAGAATAATGCCGACACACGAGCGCGCAATGCGCTTGTCCAGTTTCTGCAGGGCGACAACCTCTATTGGGAAGGTGGCTTTGATGAATCGCAGATCGAAGGCAGTGAGCAGTTCCAGATCCCGGTCGATGACGAGGGCAATGTCGGTGACCCGCAGGTGCTGGATAATGAACGCAATGTCTTCCTCAACACCCTGACCGACAGCCAGGCATATTCATCCGTCAGCAGCGGCAAGGTGCCGCCAGGCGTACGGACGCGCTCTTTCAAGTCGGATGATGGCTATTGGCAGTTCAGCGTTGCCGTGTTTTCACAGTCGGCCACCGCCCAGGCCCGCCAGGCAAGCCGTGAGAATAAGGCAGCTTCCGGCAAGCTTGACCAGATGGAGTCGCAGCAGGGAAGCACCAAACGTACGTCGCGTGCCTTGAAGGTCGAAGGGGGGCTTACCTCCGGCGGCATCAATCCGCAAGGCCCATCCGGGCAGGTGTCTGACCAGGAAGATTTCTGATTGATGCGCCAATCAAAGGTCACCTCGGCATCCTGGTGCCGGGGCTGTCCGGGCCGACTGTTTGGCATCTGGCTTGCGGTGGCAGCTTTCGGGCTGCCACCGGCGCTTGCCGCCGACACCCAGACCGACACAGGCATCCGGATACTCTCCGACTTCAGGCAGGCTGATGAACAGTTGCAGTCGATTTTCGATGGCGCCCCAATCGTTGGCGACATTGGCGGTCGGGCATCTCAATTCATTCACAAGGACGGCATACGTTACGCGCTTGTTGCTTTTCCGGTGCGTGGCAACATCAAACCAAAGCGCATTGGCGAGCCCTATTGCCGAGGCCGGCTCCTGTCACCTGAACAGACCGTCTTTGAAGACAATCTTGCGCGCCAGGTCACCGATGGGCTGGTGGCAAGAAGTCTGTTCAAGGCATGGCGGTCCCGTGGCAAGATCGTCGATTCCAAGGTGCTGACCCGCCGCATTTCCGATGAAGACTATGCTGTCAGCCTGTGTCGTGTGGCTGATCAGGGCGTGACAAGCGCACCTGTCACGATCAAGCCGTCCGATATTGTCGCCACACGGGTGGCGGTCGCAGGCACTCTCTTTGCAGATGCCGATTTCGATCATGCTGCACGTCGCTATCGCGGCATATTTGAAGATACGGACAGCCCCGACATGTTGGTCAGCGAGATTATCAGCATCCTCAAATCGGGCGATTTGGATGGCGGCTTTGAACGCGACGAGCTTCTTCAGGGACGCCTTGATGAAGTGACGGATGCCGGGCTTCTTGAGCGCTATGAGGCGGCAATGGAAGCTGCCGTCGATGCGTATATGGCCGTGCCAAACGCAGATGAACCATCGAATTGACCGCCCTCACCCGGCAGCATGCCGCTGTGTGACGGGGGGCGGCAGCGTGATCCAGTCATGCTACTCGTCGAACTTGTCCTGCAGTGATTTGACCTGATCACGTGCTTTCTTGACGCGTTCTCGCGCTGCCTTGACGCCGGCATCGGCCGCCGGTTCGATCGGGCGGACGACATATTCATATCCCGTCAG
Organism: Puniceispirillaceae bacterium (SeqCode); assembly: GCA_965657415.1. Taxonomy (GTDB): domain Bacteria; phylum Pseudomonadota; class Alphaproteobacteria; order Puniceispirillales; family Puniceispirillaceae; genus UBA8309. The sequence goes on from CBFHNZ010000006.1 coordinate 18,633, forward strand.
CGAAGACAGATCACCACCCTCGAAACTCTCCACCTCAGCTTTTGACTGTTTGGCCCTGACCGTCGTGATGACAACCGTTCCGATCGTGGTTTCCTTATAGCCAAGACTTTCCTTGCTATAGGGGTCATACATCCGCTCACCCAGACGGATCAGGCTGTAGCGTTCCCCGCGTTCAATTGTCTTGCCGCCTTGACCAAGGGTCAGGACGTTCCCATCAATGGCAACGATCCGAATGGGATAGATGGCATTCTGGATATAGCGGCCAATGGCGCGTGTGGCCTTGCGGGCCAGATCGCGGTAATTGGTCGTGGCGCTGGTATCCACGGTACCGGAAAATTTGATCTGCGAGGTGGCCACATCGATGATCCGTACGCCGACCTCACTGGTCAGCACCGTCTTGCGGCGAACCCGGTTGGTGGTCGCCATCTGGCGCTCAGTTACCGTTGTTACAAGGTCACGAAGCTCGATGACGACTAGATAGTCCGTGCCCACCTGATTGCCGAGTCTGGCAAGCTCGCGCGTTGGCACATTGGCAGTGGCAACATAGTTCAGTTCGGCCTGTGTGTCGGCCATCAACTGTCTGTCGATCATCGCGAACCGGCGGGTCTGGGTCAGATAATCGATCACCCCATCCTGCAAGTCCTCGGCAAATTCCGCCGCCGCTCCACGGTCCTGAACATCATTGTCGATACGAATGCCACTCAATGCCATGCGCAGCCTGTCGAGTTGTTTGGAGGTGTTGTAGCGCGCTACCTGCACGGACAGATTGACCGTTACCAGACCGGTACCTGCATCCGTATCACTGGACAGGATATCATAGCTCTCGACGATACCACTCGTGGCGGTACTGATCTGCTGCATGAAGGCCGAGGACATCAAAAAGGTGGAATCGGTGTCGGTCGTAACCTCGGTTGTCATTTCGGCAAGCGCGGTCTGCGAGGCGATGGCCATTCCATTGACCATCGCCACGGCTTCGCGGACGCCATCAAGAACCGCGTCACGCTGCGAGATACCAAGACCCTGCGACTGGACCGCGACAATCTCGACACCACCTCTCGCCGCCGCCGTTGTCGGCGCAAGTCCGGTCATCAGCGCCAGAAGGCCGGACAGCAGCAGCGTTGCCATCATCTTTGCTGTATTCATAATTTTACCACCATAACAACCTCCGCGATGGCGCCCTTGTGGCACCATTCGCGGATGACCCTTGAGCTGACGCGCCTAGTTGACGCCTTTGGCATTCAGACGACTGACGATTTCCTTGGCGGCAAGATCGCCGGCAATCATCAGGGCGTTCTTCACCGCGATATTGTCCTCATCACCACCAGCCTGTCCCAGAACCGGGCCGATCGCCGCTACTTTCTTGGGAAGCCGTCGCGAGACATCGAGAACCTCTCCGGTTATCGAAACCGACACCGTATAGCCTTCCACGGCAGAGACCTTCGGCTGATTGACCTCAATCGTTCCGATAGCAAGATAGGTCACATCACAATCACGAACGCCGGTGACAACCGCGCGGCGGGTCTCCCGGCTCATCCGGCCATCAAAGGCAAGCTCCTCCTCGACCACCTCAAGTTCCTCACCGCCACAGGCATCCAGGACATCCAGATATTCGGTCGGCTCATAGTTGTTGAGCGACATGATCTCCGAAAATTTGGTGTTGAAATCGATGGTCGGGACAAGATCGAAATCCCGGATGACGGCTGTCCGTTCGGAACCTCGCTGCGTCGTCTGGCCACCACTGGATGATTTCGACTTCTTTTCCGTAAGCGTACTCTCGACGGTGGTGGTGTCGTCTTCGGCAAAGACGGTTTCCTGCGAGTTCAGCGACTTGGAACTGCTTTGCTTTGAGACATCTGCATCATAGGTGGTAACGTCACTTTCCTTGGTATACCCGGCCTGCTTTGCGGCAAAAATCCAGACCATATAGGCACCGTCACCATCACCGCCACCGGATGTGCTGGTAAACATGCCCTCGATCAGCGGCTGATTGACAAACAACAGGGCCTCGGCCGTGATTGTCTTTGATTTCTTGTCAAACGAATGGTCGACCTGTTTGTTCATCAGGTAATTGTCGAGATTGCGGAGGATCTCATTCTGTCTGGCAAGATATTGCTGCATACGGCCGGCCCCCATACAGCTGCCCACATAGCTCTGCCAGGCATTCTGAATCGCCTGCGCGTGCGCTGCCGAAATATCCTCTTCCTGTGGCTTGTTATTGAAGTTGCTCTTCGGTTTGTATTGGGTTTCAACCGAACCGTAAAATGGCTGGTCAGTCGCGCATTGGGCCATTGCCTGCTGACCGGTCATCGCCATGATGGCCAGAACAAGCGCCGCCACAGAGGCGGCCTTCAGCCATGATGACCGCAAGCAAATGAAATTGGAGCTGAAGAAATCAGGGAAACGCATATTATTCACCAAGGTTGATGTTCCTACTGTCCCCCGTCGACTACATTAGCAAGAACAGTGTTTATTAAACAAGCATGGCTTTGGTTTCGGGGGCAAAGCCGGGTAACTTTATATCCTATGCAAAAATCAGCCAGAAAATTTCATCCAACATGTATGGTCGGCTTTTAAAGGGCCGATTTTGGCTCACACAAGACCAGCCCGTCTCTGGTATCGGCATGATGCGGAATTGCATGAAGTCAGGAGGCGCGGCGCAAAGGAGCGGTAAAGTGGAATTTGGAATGCGTGAATTCTCGATGCCCGGGCAATTAAGGCAGATTGTTCTGACGCTGCTTTGCCTGATCTTCGCGGTACCGTTTATAAGCATGGGCAGCAGCATCTCCGCCAGCGCAGCAAACAGTGATGCCGGCAGTGATATGGCCCGCAGTGATGTTGACGGCCTGCTCATCATTCCGGCTGCTGCCGGTGACGGGACGGCTCTGTCATCCCTGCAGGCGCGCCTTGAATTCGCCGCCGGCGCCGCGCTGATGGATATTGGCATTCTGCCAATTGATGCCAATTTTATTTCGGTGCCGAACCGTGACAGGGCCCAGTCCTCTGTCGCGGGGGATCGCGACCGTCCGCTTGATCTTCTCAGGCGACTTGCCGCAGAGCGTTCCGGCAGGCTCCTTGCTGTCGAATTCGACCTGCTGACATCAAACGGGGCAGGATCACTGCCCATTCCCGCCGCCTCGGTGATTGATGTCGCATCCAGCCAGCTGGTTGCGCGCAGCTCGACGCTTCCGATCCTGGAACCGGAAAGTGACCTCGCCATCTCGGCCGCCGCGGCGGCCCTGACACGCGCGCTGGCACGTCAGCTGGAAACCCACGGGTATGTGCTGTCTGCCGCTGCCAGAAAGCCATGGGGCGGGCGTGCAACACAATACAGGCTGGCGCTGGAAGGGTTTGACCTGTGCGAACGACGCGGTCTTCTGGCAACCATGGAAACCGAGTTTCCGGGCTTCCTTTCGATTGACCTGATCAAGGCGCCCAATCCCACCTTTGCCGTCTATCTGTATGACAGCACCGCCACCGGCCAGCGTCTGCAGAAATGGCTGGAGCAGCTCATGGTGTCTTATGGGCTGGCCTCATCGCCGACCTCAAGGCTTCTTGTGAAGGATGACAGCATCCGCATTCAAAAGGATCGCTCAACCAGAATTTACTCTCCTCTTTGCGACGGGTGATATCATGATGTCCACTCTCTTTGCCCATCCCCGCCATGCCAATACGCCAGCCGGCGCCAGCGCATCCAGGCCACATTGCCTGTTAATCAGTCTGTTTGTTTGTGCATGCCTGATGTTTGGCGCTATCGGCAGGGCGCATGCAGAGGATACTGTTATTGTCATCCCGACGGTGAATAGCGACGTGCAGAGCCATGCCGCCGTCACCGTCGGGTCTCGCCTCAGCCGCTCTGGCTTCAGGGTGACATCGCCGGATCCCCTTCTCGACAGGCTGAATATCGGACCGGTGGTATCACGGCCCGACCTTCTGGCGCGGGGGGCCGACATCATGGCGACTGTCGGCAAGGCGATCATCGTTCTTGTCGATCTTGAGGTAACGGAGACCGGCAGGCAAACACCAAGCTATGAAATCCGGTTGAGTTCGGAAATCTATGAGCCAGCAAGCCAGCAGCTTATCGCCAGCTGGTCGGTGCCGAACACCACGCTTGTGCCCCCCGCCTCCTGCGCGGCAGCGTGTCAGGCAATGACATTGCGGACCGAGGTTGAAAGGATGGCCGACACGCTTGGCGAAAGCCTTGTATTCCTGCTCCAGGAACCTGGCGGCACATTGGCAGGTGATGGTGGAGCGATTGCCATCCTGCAGGTCGAACTCATCGACCTGAGTGCCGAGGAACGAATCCAGCTTCTGGATTTGATGCGGAATGAATTTCCCGGTTTTGTCGACATCACGCGTTCGCAGACATCCGGTCCACGCCAGCGGCTGCGCTATCACACGACCGCCGACCTCGACCGGCTTGGCGAGTGGATCATGGTTTCCCTTGCCGAAATCGGGCTGAATGTTGGTGAGGATGTTCAATTTGTGATGCGTGGCAACCGCATCGACATTCGCCGCCTCTCCATCGCCAATCGCAAGGGTGGTACAGGCAACGCGGCGAAGTTCAACTGACCGGCTAGATCAGCACCCGATCGCGCCAGGCTACCTGCCAAAAACAGCTCTGAAATTTTCATATCTTCAGAAATACAAAGCTTCTGGAGACCCTGATGATCAATGATGGCGCAAATCCTCTCGCCGAAGTGGCACTTGCTTTGGCAATGGCCTTTTTCAGCCTGATGATCCTGATGCTCTTTGCCATGGTCAACGCACCTCAGGCGGATGGCACCGACGCCAGCCCCGCAACCGTTGAAATGACGACAAATGCCGATGCGCGGGCTGCTGATGAGGCTGAAAGGCAGCTGGTTATCTACACCGAAGACGGATTCTTCGATTCCACACTAACCCCCCTCGACCCGGCGGGGATCGACCCGCGGCGACCGGTTATTCTGGCTGTATCCGACAGCATGTCGATTGCAACCATCACCGGCTTCCAGCGCCGGCATCCAGACCTCACCCTTGAAATCGCCGAACTGACACCCGACTGGCAAGAGCGCCTTGCCACATCGCAAGGAAAGGCAGGACGATGAAAACAAATATTATGCAAGGCTTGCTGATCCTGGTGCTGGCCGCGTATGGCGCGTTCGGCCTGTCGCTATCCGCCCAGGCCAAATCCGGCAGCCCGTCACGGATATCGCCAGACCAAGAGGCACAACCGGGAAAAGACTGGCTGATGCATCAGATCGTTCAGGAAGCCAGAAAGACGGACAATGTCACGCCCAGCGTGGCACTTGCTGTTGCCAGGATCGAATCCGGCTTCAGACCCCGGGTTGTGAGTTCCGCCGGTGCCATCGGTGTCATGCAGATCATGCCGAAAACCGGTCGAGATGTGTTCGGATTGAGCCGGGCCGAGCTGTTCGACCCGTCGATCAACATCCGCGCCGGCGTTACCTTTCTTGATCAGCTCATTGACCGGTATGACGGCCGCATTGATCTTGCGCTGTCGCATTATAATGGCGGGTCCCGGGTTACCGCCGGACCAACACCGAAGATTATTCCCGCGACAAGGGGCTATGTGATCAAGGTGCTGGCAGCGGCGCAAGCCTATGAGGCCGGATGGGCCGATATTCCGGGTGACCCGCCCGGCACCGCGTCAACGGACCTGGCAGACCGATCCCCGCTGACAACAGAGAAAAACGCCGAGCGCGGACGTAATGTGCGGGATATTTCAACCACCACAACCACGTGGCAACAGCATCTTCGAGAAGCTGACTTCTGGGTAGCCGCAGCACAGGCAACTCTCGCCGCCGATCAACGCCTCTCACCTTCCCTAGCTGGTGGGCATGGACCTGCCGAAAAGCTGGTGATGAGCCTGCAGAACAATCGCCTGGCCTTTCGTCATTGGTTGAAAGCAAACCGGTGATCGGGGTAGTTTCTATGCCGACAGTACCGGAAGATCAGAGTTTATGGGCGAATGGAGTGGGTCGTGCTGCGGTTTTTGAAGCACCGGATAACCGGCATGCCCTGTGGCGGGCTACCTGTCGGTGGCCAGCAGGTCGGCCAAGGGATTATCGTCGATATTGGGGTCATCATCGATACGGGGTCTATCAAGCAATGGTAGACCCTACAGAAGTGCTTGGTGGCTGGTCGGAATTCACCGTTACACCGCCATCCGAATATTTTCTGAACTGCCTTCGTTCCGTTGGCGAGGCGACGGCGTTGAATGGCGAGCCTGCCTATCAGGCTGATATCGTCACACAGCTCATCACCACGATTGCCAGCCGGAGTTACGGTCCGCTGCTGTTCCGCACGGTACATGTGATGGCAGCGGCAGCCATGATGGATCTACGACTTGATCAATTGCTGGTGACCGACCAGCCAATGACCACCCGGCAGGCAAGACAGCTGTTGATGGCGACCACCACCCCTGCGCCAACATTGAATATCGGCAATGACCTGCTGGAATTCATTGATCCTGGATCAAAGAGTACCGCTTTCAAACTCAGCAGCCGGCAGATACCGCTTGCCACTGCCTGTCTTGAATTCATGGTCGAAGCACTCGGCTTTGCCTGTATCAGCGAAGCCTTTGGCGTGCTGGCAAGCGATCATGGCGGTGGCCGGCGCAAAGCCGTTACAAAGGATCTGTCGAACCGTCTATACCACTTTCTGGGAGAGCATCTCCCGCAGGCCGCCGAACGCAATCTGGCACGCATTCTGGCGGAATATCTGGAGGCCGAAATCGGTGCATCATCCTTTGCCGCAGAAGATATCGACGACCAGCTGATTATCGATTTCTGGGTTGAGAAGAGCCTTGATGAAACACTGTCCTTCAAATTATTCAGCACCGCTGCGAGGGCTTGGCTGACCTTCCGCGACTGTCTCATTCGATCACGCGGCGATGGCTTCGACACCCGCCTGTCATTGACGGTGGATTACGAGGATGAGGATTTCGACAGGCTGTCACAGCTTGCCATCGGCAACGCGGCCGACGGTGACAACGACAATGCCACGCCTGACCTCGCCCAGCTTGTTGGCGATGATGTAACCCCGACAAGCTGGCTTGCCGACCTTCAGCGCCCGCCCTGCAGTGAGATAAAGTTTCTGACCAAGACCGAACTTACCCAGATGTCGGTGCCGGCAATGGCGGGGAGTGCTGGCCACAGCCTTGTCCTGACCTGCCTCAGACTGGCGGCTTTCGCGCCGCTGCAGAACAAACTTGTTCAGGCCAGTCGCGGCGGCAGGCTCGACACGGCGGAGATTGGGCGCGAGATCACCGCGGTGGGTGACAGCGTCTATGACGATCTGCTGGCGGAATGGCGTTCGCTTCGGACAACAAGCGAGAATATCGCCACAACCGCCTATCTGCGGCTATGGGAAGCTAATGACACGGCCATTTTCGACTTTCTGTCGCAGCAGGGCGATGACGAGACAAGACAGGAAATGGCAACGCTGGCTGGCAATTTGCAGCGCCAGATCGCCGATGATGACGCGGCCGGCGATGAAGACGGGGACACCGTCAATCTGCTGGCCATGCGGATGTTTGCCGCCATGGACAACCTGCCGCCCGACAGCCCGATTGCCCGGACGCGCCAGCAGATGAAACGGATCGCCCAGTCCTATCGGCGGCAGGGTCTGCGCAGCGCAGATGCCGGAACACAGACAGCCCCGGATCGGCAGACCTCCGGTCAGACCGAACGGCATATTCTATCCACCAACAGGTTGCACGCACTGGCATGCGGTGGTGACCGATTGCTGAGGCTTGCAGCCATGCTGGCCAGGATGAGCCGGCCCGAACTTTCTCCCGGTCCCCGGATCAATGACGATCTGGCGATCTTTGGCAAACAATTCACGCAACTGCATGAGACCGCAGCATGAAACAATCATCTCCATCTGGCCCACGCCGGGTCGATCGCGGCACTGCCGAGGCGCAATTTGCGAACCGGCTGTCGGTTGAAACTGTGCAGGCCGCGCTTGCCAGCCCGGATAGGGATGCATCACCCCAGGACAATGGCGATCAGGGTCAGGATGCCCCCAGGATCACCTACCGGACCATGCACCGGCTTGCGCGTGGCACATTTGAAGGTGAAGCGCAGCCATTGCTGGAACAGATATCAACCAATTTCACCGCACGCCGGCAATTTCGCGATATTCTCGCCACCGTGGCTGTGGCCCGGCAGGAACAGCAGGCAGCCGCCGCATCGTTCAGCACCGGGGCCGCAACCACCAGACCGGGCAAAATGTTCGATCTGATCATATCCCCATCATCCCGGAATGACGGCATCCTCTATCTGCAGGTCATATTTCATGAATCTACGACAGATGACATTCTGTCAGGCCCGACCGGTCAGGATACCCCTGGACCGACCATGTTGTTCGCGGACCGTAACGGACAGTTTGCGATGATAAGGCTTCCCGAAATCATGGATGGAACCGTCCAAATCATGCTAGATCAATCCCACGACATTGTGCAGGCATTCCGCGACCCGGAAACGGAGTTCTTTATCCGGTGAACCCTTTCAAGGTTTTTATCCCGACAACACGAGGGGCCGTCCAGGTCCTCTCCATCACCAGGGAAGCGCCGGATATCCGATCAGTCCTCTGCATTGAAGGAAGCTTCGAGGCGCTTCCGGTCAGCAGCAGATATGATCAATTTGTGCGGCGGCCAACGGGCGTAATCGAGAAACTTCTTGGTGAGGGGTCATACCGGACCGACCTCGACGCACCGGTAACACAGGGCGACAGCTGGCAGCTCGGAATTCTATGCGCGCATGTCCTTGATGGCTCCACCTTGTTTTCCGGAACGCGTGAACGACGCCAGGCAGGCCGTACAATCTGGGCGAGCGGCGAGGTCAGCCCCGCGCTGGAGGTCAGACCGGTCGATCATATGCGGCAGAAATTCACCGAATCGCTTGCCATATTACAGGGACTGCATGATGGCGGTGAGCAGATTACGGTGCTTCTGCATCCATCAAATTCAGACGAGATTGCCGATCTCATTCCCGACAGCTGGACTGTTATTGCCGCAACCACCATTCACCACGCGCTTGCCGGTATCGGTGTTGAAATTAGCGCATCATCAGGGGTATCGTCTGGACCATCATCCGGCTCATCATCCGGGGCGGCGCAGGACCAGCTGCAACCCGGCGGTCGGCGGTGGGGCGGCCTTGCCCTCGGCGGCGGCATCCTCTTGCTGGCGCTTGGCCTGATTGCCTATCACCTGCCCGTTCAGGCGCTGAAAAATGCGCTTCATTATGAACAGGCGGGCCAACACCGGGCGCTGCTGATGGAAATCAGAACCAGTCTGGCGCGCAAGAACTGGGTTGTCACAAACGCGTTCTACTTTTTCGAGGTGTTCTATCTTGGCGGGCGGGCGCAAGCATTGAGCGAGGCACTCAGAATCTCGATCAGCACCGATGGCGGCATGACCGAAGATGGCATGCAGCAGGCAAATGCGGGACCATGCGGGAAGGCCCTTTTCCCTTCCCAGCAGGTGGGTGCGGTGTTTCCGATGCTGCCGGGCGCCAGCTGTCCGATCCGGCTATCGGTTGAGAACAGCTATCCCCGCAAGGTACGGGTCTGGCTGGCCGTGACCGGCGAGGGGAACAGTGGCACCCCGACGGTGGCATTCCGAAGCGGCGCCGACCTGCAACCTGGCGACAGGTTCGAGACGCCACCTTTTGTCGCCACCAATGACAACCTGTCGCTATATGCGGTTGTGTCCGACCGACCGGATTTCGGCTGGCGTCAATGGTTCGAAAATTTGATCCAGGCACCGGTTGGCGTGGTCCAACAGGCCAATATCGATCGCCTTGCCGCCAGTGGCATCGGCGTCATTGTGGCGCGGCAGCCGCCAAAGGCCGATCTCAGATAGCCTGCCGCATTCCCCCGCAAGGGCCGGCGGTCACGCACAACTGCCCTGATCAAGACGTATCCGGCCCTCATAACGCCGGCCATCAAGCGTCAGCTTGTCAAGATACAGAGCCCCTGCATTCATCCGATATTCAGCCGTCACCCGGCCAGTTGCCGGCAGACCACCAAAAGCCCGGTTCAGCGCCGCCAGCAGCCGCATATCATGCGCCCGCCTGAAGACGCGGACGACTCTGCCATTGCCGGTCCCTGCACCCTGTCGATCCTTAATCCGGTCGACGGCCCGGTCTTCACGCGGATCAACCGGCCGGTCGACAAGCCGCATAAAAGGAGAATGCATGGCCGTATTGAACGATCTGCTGCCAGCAGAGCCCAAATGTACCCTGCCGGCTGGATCAATGAGGCCGGTTTCTACACCAAGACAGGCGGTAAGGTGGGTATAGATGCTGGCATGGCTTTGCCGGTCGGCAGGCCAAAGGAACTCCAGCGACAGCCTTTGTGCGGCTGTGTCCATCAACCTGTCAGCCACTTGCCAGTCAGATGCCTGAGGTGTCGTTTCCGCGGCTACCCTTTCAAGGGACGCCCTTTCGGGTAAGGTCCTTTCGGGTAAGGTCCTTTCGGGCAAGGTCCTTTCGGGTGGGGTCCTTTCGGGTGCAGTCATGTCGACTGGCGGCTGCATCGGCGTGATGTCTGGTCTTGAAGCAGCCTGCTGGACCGGCACAGATGCAGCTGCCTGTGTCAGAGCATATTCACTTGTCCTGGGCACGGGCGGCGCAAGTGCCGACAGCGGTGGCAGGGATTTTTCTTCTTTCACAGGCGATTCCGGTGTCATTGGCACCAGCGGTCGGGTCGGCGCAGGCGACACCGAGGTCTGGAGAATCGTGCCGGGGCGGGGCATCAGCTGCGGTGCTGGATTGGCAGATGCCACTTCCAGAGGGGTCAAATCCACCGGCTTTGACACGGCTTGATCTGGCGCTGCCAATGTTTTTTCTGGTCGTGCCAGGCCCGGTTGCCCTGGATCCAGTTGCGCCAAATCCAGGCGGGCCGGGGCCGGCTGTGATGATGCCTGACGTGATACCTGAGGCGATAACTGAGGTGCGGCAGGTTCCGGCAAAGCCATCTCTGATGGTTCACTTGCAGATTTCGGGGCTTCTGGCACCGGCGGCATCATTACGGCCGTCAGCCGCAGCATATCAGTGGCAACCGGCAATGTGGCCGGGGCCTGTTCCGGCTGCGGGGCCGCATCTTCCGGTGGCACCGCAGCCGTCATCCGGTCATCTGGCGGCGCGACAACGAAAGCGGAGATCGTCACCAGCGCCGCCAGAAACGCCAGATTGACAGGGATGCTGATATCCCGGCGGTCAGCCACCGGACCGTTCCAGATACATCAATTGAAGCTCCTCTACCATCAATGCAAGACTGTCAACACGCTGGCCAGGCGTCATAAAGGCCGGTGGAGCTGGCGGTGGCGACATCTCGCCCTGGGTGCTGCCTCCGGGATTCATTCCGGCCTCATCCACCGCCGCCACATCAATGGCTGGAATCTGATCAGTTGCGACAGGTTGCGGCGCGGCAGGTTGCGGCGCGGCAGATTTCTGGAGCTGGGAAAAGGCAGCGGCAATTTCCGCGTCACTCATCTCTCTGCTTGCGGCCGGGGCCGGGCTGCGGGGCTGTTCGGCAGCTTCTGCCACCGCGATCCTGGTATCCGGCGTGACCGTGGGAGTCGCCGTGGGTGTGGGCGTGGACGCTGGTTCCGACGCCAATGGGACAGGTGCATCGATGGCAGGGGCAACATCGACCGGGGCAACATCGACCGGGGCAACATCGACCGGGGCCTCTACATTTGCCAGCTGTACATCAGGCCGTACCCCGCTCACCTCCGCTTCTTCCATTTCGGTCGAGGGACCCGCTGCCACCTCGCCGCCATGTTGATCACCCGGCTGGCCACTTTTGGTCTCCATCAACGCGCGGATCAGCGTCTCGATATCGCGCATGGTAACCGGAGGGTTATCGGCGTCACTGTCCGCCTTGGCGGCTGGCTGGCTGGCGGCTGCCTGTTCAGAAACGGCACCTTTTGCGGCGGGTTGCTCAGAAGCTGAAAGCATCTCTTCCACAACAGGCTCCATGGCCTCAAGCAGCGCCGTGCCGGCGGTTTCTGAAGGATCAATATCTGTGCCGGCGTCACGGCCGGCAGAGCGCGCGGCGTCAAACATCTGCGGCGTCTTGCCAAGCCAGTTGGCAAAGGACTGATCGGGCGATGCCATGAACAGATAGCCGAGTGCCGACAGGACAGTAATATTGAAGATAAGGTAGCGCATGTCTTTTGGTCTCCAAATCAGGAATGGGAAATGGCGGCGCTGTCTGCGAGATCATCGGCATCCGCATCGGCAAGCTTCATGCTGTCCAACGCCAGTGATGCATTCAGCACGATGAGAACAGTGCGTAGGATGGCCGACAGGGGCAGGCCAATCACCGAGGTGAGGAAGGCCATGCTGAAGTCATCGGTCAGGGTGGCAATCACCTTGTCGATGCTGTCGGGGGTAAGGCTGCTGTTTGAAAGCTGACCTATCCCGAGGCTGATGCCAAGAAGCGTGAAGGTCAGCGCCAGCGTGGCGATGCCGTTACAGGACTGCAAACCGGCCTGTACCCATTTCTGCCGTTCAAGGTCAGGCTGCGCGTGGCGCGCGCTGTTGATGAGCTGGACACAACAGAACATCGCCGTGATGACCAGTGCCGACAGCAGCAGCAGAAAGCCGCCACCAAGCATGTCGAGGCTCCAACCAAGGATCTGCGACGGCGACATGCCGGTGGCAAAGGTGGCAGTCGCGATGACCATGACGACAAGCCCGAGAAACAGGCTGAGCGATTGCATTACCAGCCCGATCCAGACGCCAGCAGGGGTGCGGGCAGAAGCGCGCGTCGACAGCCGCCGCGTCTGCCTCACTGCCAGGGCCATCATGGGATCGACCTTGCATTCATCAGATCGCTGGTCGACAGACCGATGCCTTCAAGCCACTGAGTAGACATTGACCGACCGGACTCGGCAGATGAATGCACGAGGAATGACATTTCGTAATTCCTGAACACTTTCAGAACCAGCGGACTGCGCGAGGATTTCAGGGCCTTGTCATTCAGCGCGATCCGCTCCAGATCGGCAAGCCGACGCTTGGCAAAGGATACCTTCTCCTGGCGCTGCGCCACGTTGAGGTCCGGGTCAAGCAGGTGCGAGACCATGATCGACCGCTCGCGCTCCAGATTCTCCAGTGATCCGGCATAGGCAGGGGCGCCGGCCATAAGGGCACTTGCGACAAGACAGGCTGAAAAGATGTATCGGGTCATGTTTGGGTCTCCTTTAACATGTGTTGATTTATGTCTGCGCGGGGCAAGACCATCAGAAGTTTATGAACAGCTCCACAGCGCTCGACGGCGACCTGAAATCTTCCGAGGCATCCGCCGACGCGCCATTGTCAAGATAGGCAAGCTCAGCCACCTCTTCGGCAAAGGCCATGGCGTCGAGAGACAGCAGCTTTGCCATATGGCCGAGAACCTCGTCCTCCATATCGAGGATTGCCAACTGTGCCTCGACATTCATCGCCAGCCTTTCCAACTCCTCGATCTTGTTTGCTGGCGCATCAACGCCCGCATCCATCTGGTTCAGCGGATGACTGGCGATCGCAGTGCGAAGCGCCTCGATGGCCTGACGGTTGGCTGCATAATCCTCACCGAATTTGCTTTCCGGCAGGTTGGTCGAATAGAACAAATCCTCACGAAGCTCGCTTTCAACCTTGCCGGCCCGTTCCTGAGCCGCGTCGATGGCCGCGGTTACCTCCCGTTGATCTTCCATGCTGCTGGCGCTGCGACGTGCCTTGCGGGTCAGATGCTTGTACAGCCGAAGCTGGGTTTCCAGCTTGCTGCGTTTCAGGCCAATCTGTTCTCCCATCAGGCCGATATAGGCACGTTTGGCCGCCAGACCCTGATGCTTTGCCTCAATCGCCGCATCACCTTCATAGAGGTGCTGGGAGTCATTCAACGACTGGATATTGGTCACCTCCGAAGCAATCTGCCGGTCGATATCCAGCATGTCACTGGCCAGGGGCGAGGCCGCGAAATCCCGCTGGATCGCACGCTCCAGCTGTTTTTGCGGCAGCACCAGTACCTTCTCACTGATCTGCGGCTGCCAGCCGGGGTTATTGATGGCCAGCGCCGGGGTCGAAGCCAGGATGGCAATCCCCGCCACGGCGGTGACGGCAAATTTCGCGTAGAGGGCGGTGTGGTGAATCTGTTGCATGGGAATGATCCTTTCTGCCGGGTCAGTTGGTCTGCCAGTACCAGGCACGGCGCACCTCATCCTTGACCTTGCGGCGGGCGTTCAGCGACGCCAGCTTGTAGCCCACGCGGTCATCGAATTTGTGGAGCAGGACGCGCATCGTGTCGGCAAAGGAACTGCCGTCGGCATACACCAGATCGGCACCGTCAAAGCTTGCCTCGAAATCCATCAAGGCCAGTCGTGCGGCCTGGATATCCCCACCTTTGATGTAATTCTGCACGGCAAGCGCCTTGGCCTGCATTCGCTTGTCGATAGGGACTAGCGAGGCCGAATCGCGAAGCTGCGAGTCACATCCACCCAGCGTGTCGGCGCTGGCCAGATACTGGCCAGGCTCGTCGCTGGCGGCTGCCTGCGCGTCCTGTTCCAGCCCGTTGCTCAGACAGGCGTCGAAATTCAGGACATTCTGCATTTCGTTGGCGCGGTCAATCACCGACACTGTCGGCGTTGACGAGGTAAGAGCCGTTTGCTGACAGGCAGCAACCGTAAAGGCGCCAAGAACGATCAAGGGGACGGATAGACGTTTCATGGGGAGAATCCTTCTTTTTTCTGCTGTTCGATTTGACAGGGATGCCGCTGCACGTTCTCAGCGCAGCAGCCCATAATTGGAGGAGACGGAGAGCCTGACACGCTGGTTCACCCGGTAACGACGGTTCGAGTGGAAGGACAGGTTGCGGCCGTCAGCGCGCACATGGATCAGATAATGATCAACAACGTTTTCGGCTGTTTCACGATAGCTGGTCCGGTCACGACAGACCCGGCGTTGGCGCGGTGTATTGTCCATGGCCGCGACAGCGCCGAACAGGGCACCAAGCGATCCGGCGCCATGATTGTCACTCAGTTTGTTGCCGATGGCCGAGCCGACAAGCCCGCCAATGACCATGTCACCTACATTTCCCTGAATACGGGAATGTGAACGAACCGTCTCACAGGATCTTGTGGTGACCGGCTCCTGGACGATGCGTTGCTTCCAGATTGTTTCGACACCGGTCACATAGCCGGTCCGGGTGTCGTCAATAATCTGCGCGCCAGCCTGGGCCGCACCAAACAGTGCGCCGGCCATGATCATCGCTGATACAAGCTTTGTCGTTTTCATCTGCATCTCCTTGAAACAGGGTTGATGCAGGGGTCATGAAAACTTCAGGACGGGATTTGCGATACGGCGTTCAGAAACGCACCACAGGACTGATAATGGTCACAAAATCGGAAATGAAGCGGACAGAACCCCGGATATTTCCTGCTGCACCGAGCCACTGCCGGCGAACTGTGATCGCCGGGAATTCGCGGAATGAAACCTGATTTGACGAACGGGGTGGTCGCGCCTTATCGTTTGACGTGATGATAGTGGCCATGGCGGATTGTGGCCATGGCGATTTGTGACCTGTCGGCATAAAGGTGTTGTGATGTCGTTGAAATCCGGTTTCACCATTGGGTTCTGCCTGTTCCTTTCGGCAGCCATGCTTCCGGTCATGTCGCAGGCGCATGAGAAGAACAAAACGCCCTGTTCCATCGATGTGGTGTTCGAAGATGACGATGCCGGCGTGGCAACCTATTTTGCGCTTCGCCTTCAATACAAGAACCAATCCAGACGCATCATTGAGGCTGTCAGCGTGCTTGTGCGCGATGCGGCGGGCAATGTCATCCGCAACTCCGACGCCATTTGCGGAGATGGTACTGAGGGCATTGACGCTGGCGACACCGGCCAGTGCGAAAAGGTACTGCAGGTCATCACCGGCAAGATGTCAAACCGGGTTGGCCATGATGTGTGGGTCCGGATGATCGATGACCAGCGACAGCAGATCGGCATCGCCGACCGGTGCGAGATTCTCGGTGTGAGATACAAGAAAACCTGACGCCATGAATGGACCAGCCTGAGATACCTGTGCCCGGGATATCCGTTCCCGGAATATCAGGACTCAGGCAAAGCGGCACAGGCAAACGGCACATATCCCGTCGGTTATCGGTTGTCGAGAATCTCTTCAACAGTGACATTTCAGGGAAGGCCATTGCAGGGAATCATTTTGACTGTGGTGCTTGTCGATGGGTGGGGTCCGGTGCGCTGCGCGGCTTTATAACAAAAAGCTGACTGCACCAGAATAACGCCGCCACGTTGAACATTGACTGGGAGCATCCTATTTGATGGGGCGGGGGAGCGTACTGCCCAGCAGAATGGTGGAGCATGGACAGCACCGCGACGGACCTGATCTTTGGACAGCGGGACGGGCTGGCCTCGGCCAAGCTGCTGGTTCTGTTCGCCCTCCACACGGCGTCCCTGACATTGTTGTTCACCTTAGCGCACGGCCAACCAGTCTCGACCCTTGGCAGGTTTGAAGTCATCGCCGGCCGGTTTCCGGGACGGCTCGCGCTTGCCATCGGTCTGGCGGCGCTGGTCACTGCGGCAAGCCTGATCGCCGACAGGCAGGCCGGCATGACAACAGTGCTGTTTCTCAATGCCGGCGTGCTGGCGCTTTATGTCATTGAATATTCGATTCTGCTGTCGCGCGGATTTTTCAAACGCCTGCTTGGCGACGATCTACAGGCCGAATTGCGCCTGTTCATCTGTTTCGTCGTGATGACAAATGCCGGCTATTTCACATTGATGTTCCTGAAGGACATCCTGCTGACTGACAGCCTGGGAGTGCGGTGATGGCCGAAGACAAGATGAATGCCTGTCAGGTGCTGTCGCAGAGCGAGAGGATCAGCGAGTTCAGAAAGGATTTTGTCTGTATGAACGACAATCTCCACGAGGGGCTGCAGGAACATCCCCATGTGCTGATCCTCTATGTCGCGATGGTGATTTTCGTCATGGTCTTCCTGAAACTTGTCACCCGCCCGGTGCCGCAGTCAAAATCCGACAGCTAAAGTCGGGGCACCGTCCTTGCCTGACCATCAGCCTACCACTGGCCAGGATCAAGTTGGATGGCATCAGTCGCTTGAGTCGTCGTTGATCAACCGGTCACCAAGGTTCGGCCAGTTTCGAACACAGTAGATGATGAAGGGATCGCTGGCGGCGATCCGGTCCTTCAGCACTTGCTCGGGGATTCGCGTGATCCGGGATTTTTGCACAACGGTGCAGGTGAAATAGCGCATCTCATTCTCGAACAGCGTCTTGTAGACACCGAAAATCTCACCCGCCTCGACAAACAGGCCGCGTTGCAGCGCGCCGCCAACCATGCGCGACAGTTCCACCCTACCCTGCTGCACGATAAAGCCGTCGCCATCGAGGTCACCCTGCTTGAACAGCACGGTGCCTGCCTCAAGCGTCTCGGTCGAAAAAACCTTCGCCAGATCGTCAACTTTCATGTCCACACCCCAATGACTACGTCTTCACCCCAGCCTACCCGAGGACCGAGAAGCTGCTTTCATTGTTGATCTCGCGCTGACGCGAATAGAAGCCGACATTGATCTCACGCTGGATATAGGGAAGCGTATAATGCAGCGGCGCTGCGTCATGGTCGGCACCGCCCTCGCAATAATCGATCAGAGCGGCCATCATCTTGCCGGCAATCGGCGCGTTCTTGTACTGGTTGCCGCTTGTCCCGCAGGCCATGTAATAGCCACCAAGCGATGTTTTGTCATAGATCGGGATCCAGTCCGTCGAGGCGTCATACAGATCGACAACGCCGCGCGCCTGTGACGGGATGCCGAGGCTTGGCACCCGCTGGCCATAGCGCATCACCTGGTTGTTCCACTGGTCGGTGAAATCGCGCGCATAATCAGTGTCTGTCTCGGCCCACATATGCGGATCGCAGGGCGGGTCCTCGCTGCCAATCAAGATGTTGTTGCCATGTTCGGGCCGGATGTAGCAGGCAATATCGGAATCCGAAACAACCATGCCGATCTTGTCAAAGTCACAGCCCGTCGGCGCCGGCACATGCGCCACCTCCTGACGGAGCGGCCTTGTCTCGATCGTCATCTCATCCAGGACACCGGCCAGCCCGTTGATGAGGGCCGAGGCCGGCCCGGCGACATTGACCACCACCGGCGCGTAGATCTCCTCGCCCGAGGCAAGCCGCACACCGGCAACGCGGTCATCCGATTTCAGGATTTCCACCACCTCGGCACCAAGCCGGAATGCGGCCCCATGCAGCCTGGCGGCATCGGCCAGATTCTGTGATGACAGGGACGGGTCGGTAACATAGCCGCCATTCGGCCAGTAGAGCGCGCCCGATATCCGCTCGCCATTCGGCGTGCCAAAGCCCGGATCATCGATCCGGCGCGGCGGCGCGAAACTTTCCAGCGAATAGATCGGCAACCTGTCACGAATGGTGCCGGCGTCCCATTCCTCCACCGGAATATCCAGATCACGGCTGTTCGCGAGATGCTTGTCCAGATAGTCATTCGCCGCCGTGCGCATGACCATACAGCCGCATTCCTTGAACTTCGCCAGATCGGCATCCTCCGGCAGGCCAAGGTAACTCGCCCAGTCGCGCCAGTAGTGATAGCCCTCCCAGGCAAAGGCGGTACCATCGAAGGTCGAGTAATGCATGCGGATGATGGCACAGGACCCGGCGGTCGAGCCGTGCCCGATCCGCGTGTTACGGTCCAGCGACAGCGTCTTCCAGCCGGCTTTCGCCATTTCAAAGGCCACCGCGGTTCCGATCACACCGGTACCGATGATGATCGCGTCTGGCTGTTGGCTCATCAAATCCTCCTCATACAAAACCTGGTGATCTGCCGGTTGGTCAGCCGCGCATCACGGCACCGGCCGGATCATAGGGTGACGGCGCAATGATCGAACAGTCACGCTCCACCCCGACAATGTGAACGCCAAGATCGGTGCCGACCGAAGCCAGATCGCTATCGACAAGCGCCATCGCCAGCGATTTCCCAACCGTGTGACCATAGCCTCCGGAAGTCACGAACCCGACCCGCCGGCCACCTGACCAGACAGGCTCATACCCGCCGGCGTCGGCGCCATTTGCCGCCACATCCAGCGTCACCAGACGTTGCGCCGGGCCATTGCCCTCGCGTTCAGCACAGGCCGCATCCCGGCCGATAAAGCCTGCCTTGTCCCAGTCGATCCACCGGTCCATGCCGGTCATCCCCGGCGTATAGCCTTGCGTGAATTCGGCTGACCAGATGCCATAGCTTTTCTCCAGCCGCAGTGACAACAGGGCGTTGAACCCATATTCGGCAATCCCGAGATCGGCCCCCGCCGCAAGCAGCATGCGGCGCAGTGCGATGTGATCGCCCATCCGGCAGTTGATTTCATACCCAGCCTCACCGGTGACAGACAGCCTGCCGATTCGTGCCCGCACAAGCCCGACATCGAAACTGCCACAACCCATGAAGGACAACTCGTCGAGCGGCCCATCGGTCAGCTTTTCCAGCACCGCCCGCGAGTTTGGCCCGGACAGCGAGAATCCGGCCATCTCCTCACCAAGATCGCGCACCTGCACGCCGTCATCCATATGGTCATCGAACCAGCGCATATGCCAGCGCCGCAGATAATAGGACCCCATGATCCACCAGGTGCCATCACCCCAGTTGAACAGCGTCAGATCACCTTTCAGGCGGCCATCATGGCCAAGCGCGACGGCAAGCCGGGCGCGGCCTGGTGCCGGCAATTTCGTGGCAAACATCTTGTTCAGCCACGATTCGACCTTCGGACCGCTGACCTCGAAACGCGAGAAACCGGTGATATCCAGAAGACCGACATCCCGGCGCACCATCCGGCATTCGCCGCCGACAATGTCAAACGCGTTCGAGCGCTTCAGCGACGGCGTCTCGGTAAATCCCTCCGGCGCAAAATACAGTGGCACCTCGAGGTCCCAGCTGTTGCCCCAGACCGCGCCCGCCATGTTCATATCTGAATGGGCCGGTGCCATCTTCAGCGGTCGGCCTGCTGGCAGCTGTTCATTCGGATAGGTCATGACAAAGCGGCGCGAATAGAACTGGCCGGTTGTCTGCTTGATATATTCCTTGTTCTCGGCAAAGGGGCCATAGCGCGCGACATCCATCCCATAGACATCGGCCTCCGGCTCACCGTGAATCATCCATTCGGCAAGTGATTTGCCAACGCCGCCGCCCTGCAGGAACCCGGCCATGACGGCGCAGGCAGACCAGTAGCCGCGCTTGCCCGGCACCGGCCCAACAAGCGGGTTACCGTCGGGCGAGAAGGTAAAAGCACCATTCACCCAATTCCGCACACCGGCCGTCTGCAATACCGGATAGCGTTCGAACCCCATCGTCAGCTCATTTTCGATCCGGTCGACATCCTCCTGCAAAAGCTCGATCCCGTAATCCCAGGGGGCGCCATCCATCATCCAGTGCTGATGGTTGATCTCGTAGATGCCAAGAAGCATACCCTTCTGGTCCTGCCGCATATAGGTAAACCCCTCGAGATCGACGACCAGCGGCAATTCATGGTCCAGCTCGGCCACCTCGGGAATCGTCTCGGTCAGCAAATAATGGTGCGACAGCGGCGAGACCGGCAGTTCGATCCCGGCCATGCGGCCAACCTGTTTCGCCCACAGACCGGCGGCGTTGACAACATGCTCACACGAAATCATGCCCTTCTCGGTCACGACATCCCAGCCATCGGATGTCTGATTCAGTTCCAGGACGCGGTTATGTTCAATCACCGTGGCACCATTCTTCTTTGCCGCGCCGGCATAGGCAAGCACCGTTCCCGTGGTGTCGACATAGCCCTCGCGGTCAGCCCACAAGCCACCGAGAATGCCGTCTGTCGACAGCACCGGACACATCGCGCCAGCTTCCTCGGGCGTGACAAGCCGGACATCCTCGATGCCGATGCTCTGATAGACCCTGTAAGCGGATTGCAACCACTCCCAGCGATCCGGCGTACCGGCCAATGTCAGACCGCCGGTCATATGCATGCCGACTGACTGCCCGCTTTCCTCCTCGATCTTGCCAAGAAGGTCGATGGTGTAAGCCTGAAGGGCGGAAATATTGGGATCGGCATTCAGCGCGTGAACCCCGCCAGCGGCATGCCAGCTTGATCCGGCGGTCAGCACCGACCGCTCGATCAGGCAAATATCCGACCATCCCATCTTCGCCAGATGATAGATGATCGACGCACCAACGACACCGCCACCGATAACAACCACGCGATAGTGAGATTTCATGACCCTTCGCCCCCTTCAGATCCTGAACCTGCAACAGGATCAATCTGCACCGGCGGCTTGTCCACCCATTTTTGCGAGGGCGACGGCAACTTCGCCATTTCCACCGGGCGGTGCGGGGGCAATCCAATGTCCCCAGCGGGGAAGGTTTAACTGGCATTTCGTCATGCTGATCCTGTAATGTTCAGGGATCGCCCCGGCGCCCTGCCGGGTGCCTGCTACTGTGAGGACAATCACCAGGATGGCCATACATCTTCATCATGATGATCTGCCAGACGGTATCGACCTCGGCACCGAGATTGCCATCGATACCGAAACAATGGGGCTGAACCCGCATCGTGACAGGCTCTGCCTTGTCCAGCTGTCATCCGGTGACGGTGATGCGCATCTGGTAAAGATGGCGCATCCACTTCGGCCGGCACCAAATCTGGCGGCTCTGCTGGCCAATCCCGCAGCAACAAAGCTGTTTCACTTCGCACGGTTCGATCTGGCCGCGCTGGCGCGCTCGATCGGCCCGATCAAGGGGCCGGTCTATTGCACGAAAATCGCGTCCAAGCTCTGCCGTACCTATACCGACAGGCACGGGCTGAAGGATTTGTGCGGCGAACTCATCGGCGTCGAGATTTCCAAACAGCAGCAATCATCGGATTGGGGTGCCGGCGACCTCAGCGATGCGCAACAGAAATATGCGGCAAGCGATGTGCTGTATCTTCATCGCCTGCGCGCCGTGCTGGATGAAATGCTGGTGCGCGAGGGCCGCGCCGATATCGCACGGGCTTGCTTTGACTTCCTGCCTGTCCGTGCCGGCATGGATCTTGGCGGCTTTGCCGACATCGACATCTTCCATCATTAGGATCAACGCCAATGGCTGAAGACCAGGGGGCCAACCGGCCCGCACCGAAATTTGCCCCGCGCGCCAGGCAACACGATCCCGAGCGTCGGGGGATCCGGGCCAGCCTGCTGTTTATCGGATTTGGTGTGGTAATGTCGTTCGGCACCGTGCTGTGGCTTGGCCTGTTCAACCAGCAGGATGAAATCCGCCTGGAAATCAGTGACATCAAGGTTGACGAGACCGGTGACGTCGAATTGACCGGTGCCATCTATCGAGGACAATCGGCGCGCGGGGAACCTTTCGAGATCACCGCAGACGTGGCGCGTGAGCGCAATAACGGTGTTGTCGATCTGTCATCACCGACAGCTGAACTCCGGCGCGCCAGCGGGGATGTGATGAACGTCACCTCGATGACGGGCGTGTATTTCCCGGAGCTGACCGAGATCGACCTCGTTGGCGATGTGATGATCACCAGCCGCGATACCGGCCTTGTCATGACGGCAGAGGTGGTTCACGCCAATCTTGAAGATGGTCACATGAAAACCGACAGGCCGGTGCGGGTCGAGAATGACAGCGGTGTGATTCTGGCTGGTGGCATGCAGGTCACCGACAGGGGCAACATCATTATCTTCACCGACAAGCCGAGAATGACACTTCATAACACGGGGAACGGGTCCTGATCCGCGGCCAGACGATCATGGCATGGCATGAAAACGATCATGACGTGACATGAAGGTGCCGAAAGCCTTACTTCAGAAGGGGAAAACATGTTTAAGACACCGCACGCAACATCGGCAGAGGTTCGATCTGGTTTCCTTGGCATCTGCCTTGTCGCGCTGGCCGTCCTGCCAATGGGCGTTGCCGCACAGGAAAACACACCGCTGACGATCGAGGCGGATGATGTTCTGGAATGGAATCAGACCGACGGCGTCTACACGGCAAAGGGCAATGCTGTTGCCGTCCAGGGTGCAAAGAAAATTCGCGGTAATCTTCTTGTCGCCACCTATGATCCCGAAAGCGAGGAACGCGATATCGAGACCGTGACAGCAACAGGCAATGCTGCCTACCAGGACGACAGCTCGCGCGCCGCGGGAAGCAAGTTCATTTACAAGCTTGCGGCGCAGGATTACCGGGTTGAGGGACCAAAGGCCGTCGTATCGGGGTCACGCGGCACCATCACAGCCGACACGTCAATCGATCTCGACACACGCGATGATGAGTCCCAGAAGATGACAGCCATCGGCAACGCCATCTACACCGATTCGACTGGCCGTATATTTGCCGGAAACTTGGTGAATGCCTATTTCGCTGCGGATGGCAGTCTGACGGCCATTGATGCCGCGGGCGAGGTGAAAGTAACCAGCACCACCGGCCGCGAGGCCACCGGTGATGCCGCGACCTATGATGCCGGGTCCGAATTCGCGACAGTCACCGGCAATGTCGAAATCATCGATGGCGGTAGCCGGATGCTTGGTGATCGCGCCGAAATGAACCTCAAAACCGGCAATAGCCGTATGCTGTCGGCGGGGACTGGCGGCCGGGTCAGCGGTGTGCTGCAGGCAGATTGACAAACAGACTGACAGGCAAAGAGATCACCCCGGGCGATTGATCATTGAAATCAAAGGAAAATGACGCTAGGCTCAGGATCAGTCTAAAGAGGAGAATTTATGGCTTCCTCAGAATTTGATATGACCATGGCAGATGATATGACCATGGCAGATTTGAACCGACCACGCCTGATATCGCATCAGGAGGGGTTGGTGGCGAGCGGCATCGGCAAGAGCTTCAGCGGCAAGCGGGTCGTTCGCAACGTCTCGATGCAGCTCAAGCGCGGTGAAGCTGTGGGCTTGCTGGGGCCAAACGGGGCTGGCAAGACGACCACATTCCACATTCTTGTCGGCCTGCTGCCGGCGGATGAAGGCAATGTCCAGTTCGATGGCACCGAAATCACCGACCTTCCGGTCTTTCAGCGGGCCCGTCTCGGGCTTGGCTATCTGCCCCAGGAATCGAGCATTTTTCGTGGGCTGACCGTGGAGCAGAATATCCGGGCGGTGCTTGAAACGACCGAAGGAAGCAAGGGTGACCACGACGCCATTCTCGATGATCTGATGGCGGAATTCTCGATTGCCCACCTTCGCAACACCGCGGCTGTCAATCTGTCGGGCGGTGAAAGACGACGGCTGGAAATTGCCCGCGCCCTGGCGATGCGGCCGACATTCCTGTTGCTTGATGAACCGCTTGCCGGCATCGACCCGATTGCCCTGACCGATATCAGAAACCTGATCGCGCAATTGAAAATGCACGGGCTTGGCGTTCTCATCACCGACCATAATGTCCGGGAAACCCTCGACATTGTCGACCGTGCCTACATCATCCATGACGGCACGGTACTGATGGAAGGCACGCCTGACGAGGTGATTGGCCACCAGGGGGTGCGCCAGGTGTATCTTGGCGACCGCTTTTCGATCTGAAGCTGCCCTTTCAAATTCCCCTGATACAGCCTTGACAGGCATCCTGCTTGCTTCTAGGTTCCGGCCTCCTCGCCGCGACCAGAGGCCCCAAGGCCCGTCCGTTTCGCGGCAACCTGACGTTATTGTTGAGTGCCACTCCATGATCATATCGGATCTTATGCCGGGCATCCTGCTATGCCGGCATGCCGCAACGAGCAAGAAACAGCTTCTTGAAACGCTGTGCAGGCGCACTGCCCAGCATGCCGGTTTATGCGAGCGGACTGTCCTCGACGCTGTCATCGACCGCGAAAAGCTTGGCAGCACGGCCATCGGTGATGGCATTGCACTGCCCCATGCAACTGTCGCCGGAGCGACGACGACCAGCATGCTTCTCGCCACACTTGAACAGCCCGTTGATTTCGGCAGTCCCGACGGCAAGCCTGTTGATATTGTCATGCTTGTGCTTGGCAATGCGCCTGATGGGGCCGGTCATCTGGCCGCGCTTGGTGTCGTCTCGAACCAGCTTCGGGCCTCAAGCCATTTCCTGCGCGCGGCCGAAAATGAAGCCGCCCTGCATGAGGCTGTTACCGGCCTGCTGGCAGCAGCCTGATTCCAGCAGCCTGATTCCAGCACCCTGATTCCGGCAGCCTGATTCCGGCAACCAGACTCATCCGGACACACAAATCCGTTCCGTCCTGAAAAGCAAAAACCCGCCTGCTGGCGGGTTTTTGATTGCGGTTGGTGGAGCTAAGCGGGATCGAACCGCTGACCTCTACAATGCCATTGTAGCGCTCTCCCAGCTGAGCTATAGCCCCGTCTCAAGTGACCTGACGATCATTGGCAGGATGATCCAACCGATACAATGCCGGGCCAAGCCCGGATGCCCCACTGTCTATCCCAGCCGACACTGGCCGGGCAAGCAAAAAATACCGGTCCCGGAAGGGGTGTCTATTCGTCTTCCTTCGGGATGCCGGGAATGATTTCATCCTCGTCATCCAGATCATCAGCAATCAGACCAGCACCGTCATCATCGTCGGCATCGATGTCATCACTCTCGAAATCGACATCCGCATCTGGGTCGTCGGTTGCCGATGTATCCTTGTCGGCCTGCGGCGCGTCATCATCGATCTCTGCCACCTCTGCAACCGCTGCTGCGGCATCGGCCTTGCCGGCTTTGCCGCCACTCTTTGGCACGGCACGACCCCGCCGGCTGCGAACCACGAGTTCGGGATCAAATTCAGTCTGGCACCCGGGGCAGATGATGGGTGTCCGGTTAAAATCATAATAGCGCATGCCACAAGAAAGGCAGGTGCGCTTCAGGCCGAGTTCAGCTTTCGCCATGTTAACAACCTATTCAAGTCTGACCCGTTTCCAACGGTGATGGATGCGGTGACCCACGCCGAGGTTCTCAGCGCCACACCACACTGCGATTTGATACAATTTGACTTCGCTGTCAAAAACAAAATTCATCACTGGCACATTTAAATGGCTGTTTTGGCAGCCCCTTCATCCTGCTGCGGGCCGGATCGCCCTATCATTGCCTAGCGGCGTCCAGGAATGGTATCACTTCATCCCACAAAACGCCCGCATGCGCCCGTGCCATCCAGCGTCACGGTGCGAAGACAGAAAGTGCCGTTACCGATGCCAAGCGAGACCCCGCTCACAACATATGAAACCCTCCAGTCAGGACAGCATTCCGGCCTGTCCGGATGCTTTGATGTGCCAGGGGACAAATCGATATCACATCGATCGCTGATCCTTGGTGGGCTTGCGATTGGCACCACAAAGATCAGCGGCCTTCTGGAAGGTGACGATGTCATGGCGACCGGCCGAGCCATGCAGGCACTTGGTGCCGATATCACCCGTGATAAAGCTGGCATCTGGCATATCGCCGGTGTCGGCACATCGGGGCTTGTCTCGCCGGAGAGTCCGCTCGATCTCGGCAACAGCGGCACCGGCGTGAGGCTGTTGATGGGGGTGATCGCCGGCCAGCCGGTGACCGCGACCTTCTGCGGCGATGCGTCGCTTAGCCGCCGCCCGATGGCACGCGTCACCGACCCGCTCGCCGCCATGGGTGCCAATATCACCGCACGCGACGGCGACCGGCTGCCTGTCACCATCACCGGCGCCGCCACGCCGCTGGCAGCCGACCACACCAGCAAGGTTGCCTCGGCGCAGATCAAGTCGGCTGTTCTGCTGGCGGCATTGAACGCCCGCGGCACCAGCATCGTTCGCGAACCGACGGCATCGCGCGACCATACCGAGGCCATGCTCCGGCATTTCGGGGCAACAGTGCGATCACACACCGAACGTGACGGGACACATGTTGTCGAACTCGATGGCGAAGCAACATTGATCGCGAAGGACATCATGGTGCCGCGCGACCCATCCTCCGCCGCCTTCCCGATGGTGGCGGCGCTGAT
This sequence comes from Puniceispirillaceae bacterium (SeqCode), assembly GCA_965657415.1. Taxonomy (GTDB): domain Bacteria; phylum Pseudomonadota; class Alphaproteobacteria; order Puniceispirillales; family Puniceispirillaceae; genus UBA8309. The sequence continues at coordinate 45,611 of CBFHNZ010000006.1, forward strand.
CACGCAAGGCAGTGATCTGACGATTCCGGCTGTCGGCATGAACCCGCTCCGCACCGGCCTTATCCAGACGTTGCGCGATATGGGTGGCAATATCGAGATTGGCAACCACCGGGTCGAGGGTGGCGAGGATGTTGCCGATCTGCGGGTCAGGCACAGCCGCCTCCACGGTATTGACGTGCCCCCGGAGCGGGCGGCTTCGATGATCGATGAATATCCGGTTCTCGCCATCGCCGCGACACAGGCCGAAGGTATCACCCGGATGCTCGGCGTTGAGGAATTGCGGGTCAAGGAAACCGACCGCATTGCCGTTGTCGCCGATGGCATCGCCGCCGCCGGGGGACACGTTGCCTATGATGATGACAGCATGACGGTGACCGGCGGTGCCATTCCGGGCGGCATCACCATCGATTCGCAGCATGATCACCGGATCGCCATGTCTTTCCTCACCCTCGGCATGGTGTCGGACGCAGCCATTACCGTCAGCGGGTGCGCCACCATCAACACCAGCTTTCCCGGATTTGCCGACAGCATGAACCGGTGCGGCGGCGCATTGCGCGCCGGCATATCGGTATGATCATCGCTGTTGACGGGTCCGCCGCCAGTGGCAAGGGCACGCTGGCCAAACGGCTTGCAACGCATTTCAATCTGGCGCATCTCGATACCGGCGCGCTTTATCGATGTCTGGCGCTGCACCTTTTGAAGTCAGGCTACCCACCTGAAAAAATTAACGAAAATTTGGCTTCAGCTGCGGTGCAGGATCTTGATCTGTCGATGGCAGGCACCCCCGCCATCCGGACCGATGAGGTTGCCAGCATGGCATCAATCGTCGCCGCCATGCCATCGGTCAGGCAGAATTTCCTGGACTTCCAGCGCCGATTTGCCAGCGACAGGACGGGGCATGACGGTGCCATTCTCGACGGCCGCGATATCGGCAGCGTGATCCTTCCCGACGCCGATTTCAAATTCTTCATCGACGCCGATCTCGAGGAACGCGCAAGACGGCGCACCCGGGAGTTGCAAGATGCCGGACAATCCGTTATGTTCCGCGACGTTCTCGAGGATATGCGGGATCGTGACCGGCGCGACCGGGAGCGCATTACGGCGCCTTTGAAGGCGGCAGACGGCGCGATGATCATCGACACGACAGGGCTGGATGCCGACGGCGTTTTCGCCGCAGCCATCAGCCATATCGATATTCGGCGGGAGCAATGAACCGGAGGGACGGCAGACTGAACGGTCGACCCTTCTTTGATGAAACAGAAAACGCTGGCGGCAAACCAACCATTCGCCACCAAAAAACCCGGCTTGGGTTTCCCCGATCCGCAGCATGCGGAACAGACCGGCATCGCGCCGCGTGGAAACCATGTTCAGCCCGACCGGCCCTCATCGCCAGCTGAGGAACAGAAGGCCGCCCGCTGATTGCCGGCGCCGGCCACAGGCGAAAACGGAGATTTCTTTGGCATCCCAAACCACTTCCGCAGCCGAGGCTGCAACCGAGAATTTTGCTGATCTTCTGGCCGAAAGCTTTGGTGAGCATACCAATATCGAGGGCAGTGTCGTTCGCGGCTTTGTCGTCGGCGTCGAGGGCGATGCCGTGATCATTGATGTTGGCCTGAAGTCCGAGGGCCGCGTTCCGCTGAAGGAACTGACCACCCCGGGCCAGGAACCGAACATCAATGTCGGCGACGAGATCGAAGTCTATGTCGAGCGCATGGAAGACAAGAATGGCCAAGCCATGCTGTCGCGTGACAAGGCCCGCCGTGAAGAGGCATGGGGTCTCCTCGAGGCATCCTTTGAAAAGCAGGAACGCGTCACCGGCGTGATCTTTGGCAAGGTCAAGGGTGGCTTCACTGTCGATCTGTCCGGCGCGACTGCATTCCTGCCAGGCAGCCAGGTCGACATCCGGCCGGTCCGCGACCTTGGCCCGCTGATGGGTACCCCGCAGCCGTTCCAGATATTGAAGATCGACCGTCGCCGCGGCAACATCGTCGTCTCACGCCGCGCCGTTCTGGAAGAATCCCGGGCCGAAGCCCGCTCGGAGCTGGTCTCCAATCTCCAGGAAGGTCAGGTTCTACAGGGCGTGGTCAAGAACATCACCGATTACGGTGCCTTTGTCGATCTTGGTGGTGTCGATGGCCTGCTGCATGTAACCGACATTGCATGGCAGCGTATCAGCCACCCGTCGGAAGCGCTGCAAATCGGCGAGACCGTCGAGGTCCAGGTGATCCGGTTCAACCCGGAGACGCAGCGTATTTCGCTTGGCATGAAGCAGCTTCAATCCGATCCGTGGGAAAGTGTCGAAGGCAAGTTCCCGATTGGCTCGAAGCTGGAAGGCCGCGTCACCAACATCACCGACTACGGTGCCTTTGTTGAACTTGAGGCCGGGGTTGAGGGTCTTGTCCACGTGTCGGAAATGAGCTGGACCAAGAAGAATGTCCATCCTGGCAAGATCGTCTCGACCAGCCAGCAGGTAGAAGTAATGGTGCTTGACGTTGATCTGACAAAGCGCCGTATCTCGCTTGGCCTGAAACAGTGCAGCGGCAACCCCTGGGAAGATTTCAGTGCCGCCAATCCGGCTGGCACCGAGATCGAGGGTGAAATCCGCAACATCACCGAGTTCGGCCTGTTTGTCGGCCTGACCGAGGAGATTGACGGCCTTGTTCACCTGTCTGACATCAGCTGGGATGTCACCGGCGAAGCCGCACTTGAAGGCTTCTCCAAGGGCGATATGGTAAAGGCGAAGATCCTTGAGGTCGATATCGACAAGGAGCGTATCTCGCTTGGCATCAAGCAGCTGACGGATGACCCGTTTGCCGGCCAGATGGACCACCATCGCAAGGGCGAGGTAGTGACCTGTACGGTGACTGCACTTACCGACAATGGCATCGAGGTCAGCGTTGGCGAATCGCTCACCGGCTTCATCCGCCGGGCCGATCTCAGCCGCGACCGCGCCGAACAGCGGGCCGACCGCTTTGCCGTTGGCGAGAAGGTCGATGCCGTGATCACCAATATCGACAAGAAGAGCCGCAAGCTCAGCCTGTCAATCAAGGCACGCGAAACCGCCGAGGAGAAGCAGGCTGTCGAAGAGTATGGCTCTTCCGACAGCGGGGCCAGCCTTGGTGACATCCTCGGCGCCGCCCTCGCCAAGCGCGAATCAGACGACGACGAGTAAGTCTGTTATCAAATCTCGGGACGAATCGATGCCTCCGGCATCGATTCGTCCCTTTTTTTATACCCGAAACCCTGACTTTGACGGGTTTTTCGCCCCGAAAAGCCGTCAAAAACCCGAAACCGGTGGTATCAGCTGGCAAGATTGTTGACCTGCTTATCACCAGCGGGCATGCTCTGCAGACGTTTTCCCTTAAATTACAGTGGGTGGGGTCGTGACACGTTCTGAACTCATCGCCAAGCTGGCGGCAAAGAACCCTGCGTTGTACCACCGCGACATTGAAAGGCTGGTCGGCACCATCCTTGATGAGATCGGTGGCGCGCTTGAGCGTGGCGACCGCGTCGAGTTGCGGGGCTTTGGGGCTTTTTCCGTACGCCATCGCAAGGCGCGTACCGGCAGGAACCCCCGTACCGGGGCCAGTGTCGAGGTTGCCGAGAAGAAAGTTCCTTTCTTCAAGATGGGCAAGGGTATGCGCGAGCGGCTGAATCGCTGATTGGTAACGGCCATGCGTTTCATCGGCCGTTTTTTCTGGGTGATCATATCGCTGGCCATCACAGCCGCCGCGATGATTTTCGCCACCTCCAACAATCATATGGCTACGGTCAGGTTCTGGCCGCTTACCGGGCAGATTGAGGTTGCCACATGGATGCTCACACTTGGCGCTGTCTGCGCCGGTGCGATTGTCGGCGGCGGGTTTGTATGGCTGTCACTGGTTGTCGCGAAGTCGCGCAACTGGCGGCTGAAACGCCAGCTTGGTAAGGCCGAACAGCGGGCTGCCCAAGCTGAAACCAAACTTGCTGAAGCCAAACTTTCTGAAACCAGGCTTGCCGAGGTGGGTGACGATGCCAATACCGCCCCGCCGACCACCCTTGGAGGCCCTTCATGACGCACAATCAGAACATAACGCCAGAACAGGCCCCGGGTCCGGCAACAAATGAAGTCACTGCCGTGAAAATCTGCGGTATCGGCTCGCCAGCGGATTATGATGTCTGCCGGGATGCCGGTGCCGCCTTTGTCGGGATGGTGTTCTACCCGCGCTCGCCGCGTCATCTCGATCTGGATACAGCGCGCGCCCTCAGCGATCACGCCGAGCAGTCGGCACAGACAGGTGCTGGCCCGTCGCGCGTGGCCCTGACCGTCGATATGAGTGATGATGAGCTGGCCAACGTTATTGATATTGTGCGCCCGCATTATATCCAGCTTCATGGCCAGGAAACACCGGAACGCGCCAGCCGCATTCGCGATCGTTACGACTTGCCGCTGATCCGCGCCATCCGTGTTGCCGGCCCAGAGGATCTGGCGGTCTGCGAATCATGGGAGGGGGTAGCGGACTGGCTGCTGTTTGATGCCAAGGGCGACCCCGGCGGGCTGCCCGGTGGCACCGGCCATGTTTTTGACTGGTCCCTTCTTGCCAACCATGCCGGCCGGACAAAATGGATGCTTGCCGGCGGCCTGTCGCAGGAGAATGTGGTGCGGGCCATCGCGATAACCGGGGCGAGCGCCGTCGATGTATCAAGCGGTGTTGAATCAGCACCCGGAAAAAAAGACGCAGACCGCATTCGCAACTTTGTCTCGAAGGCCCAGCTGGGGTAGATTCCCGCTTTCACACAACCGCGCGGCAACTGCCGCCACGACCGGATGGATCATGACCGATATCAACCTGAACTCCTTGCGCAACCAGCCCGATGAAAGAGGCCGGTTCGGCATGCATGGTGGACGCTTTGTCGCCGAAACACTGATGCCCCTGATCCTGCAGGTGGAAAGCGCCTACAAGGCCGCGCAGACAGACGCCGATTTTGCCAGCGAGCTTGCCTATTACCAGACGCATTATGTCGGTCGGCCAAGCCCGCTTTATTTTGCCGAGCGGCTGACCGCGCATTATGGCGGTGCGAAGCTGTATCTGAAGCGGGACGAGCTGAACCATACCGGCGCGCACAAGATCAACAATGTGCTTGGCCAGGCATTGCTTGCCAAGCGCATGGGCAAGACCAGGATCATCGCCGAAACCGGAGCCGGCCAGCATGGTGTCGCCACTGCCACCGCCTGTGCGCTGTTCGATATGGAATGCGAAGTCTTCATGGGCGAGGAGGATGTGCGTCGGCAGAAACCGAATGTCGACCGGATGCGGCTTCTTGGTGCCAAGGTGCATCCGGTGACCTCGGGTACCGGCACGCTGAAAGACGCCATGAACGAGGCACTTCGCTACTGGGTGGCGAATGCCGAGACGCATTTCTATATCATCGGCACCGTCGCCGGCCCGCACCCCTATCCGCAGATGGTGCGTGACTTCCAGTCGGTGATCGGCCGAGAGGCCCGGCAGCAGATCATGGATGCCGAGGGACGCCTTCCCGACACCATCGTTGCCTGTATCGGCGGCGGGTCGAACGCCATGGGGCTGTTCCATCCCTTCCTTGATGATGAATCGGTGCGGATATTTGGTGTCGAGGCCGCCGGCAAAGGTATCCCCTCGGGCCTTCACGCAGCGTCGCTGACCGGTGGCACGCCGGGCGTTTTGCATGGCAACCGGACTTATCTGTTGCAGGATGAGGATGGCCAGATCATCGATGCACATTCCATCTCGGCTGGCCTTGATTACCCGGGGATTGGTCCCGAACATTCATGGCTCCACGATATGAAGCGGGTCGAATATGTCAGCGCCACCGATGAAGAGGCGCTGGATGCTTTCCAGCTCTGCGCGCGCCTTGAAGGCATCATCCCGGCACTGGAGCCGTCGCACGCGCTGTCTTTTGTCGGCACCATCATCGGTGATATGGGCAAGGACGAGATCGTGATCCTCAACATGTGTGGTCGCGGCGACAAGGACCTCGGCGCGGTACTGCCAATGCTTGAGGAACGCGGCAAGCTCTGAGCCACCGGACGCCGCCTTACAGGATGGCAGACCCACAAAACGGAAAGACCCCGGACATGACCTCACGAATCGAAGCTGCCTTTGCCAATGCCCGCTCCGAGGATCGCGGTATTCTTGGTGTATTTGTTTCGGCCGGCGACCCCGACCGCGAGACATCCACCGCCATTCTCGACGCGCTGGTTGAGGCAAAGGTCGACATGATCGAACTAGGCATGCCCTTTTCCGACCCGATGGCCGATGGCCCCGCCATCCAGGCAGCATCGCTGCGGGCGCTGAAGGGTGGCATGACTCTTGCCGGGACACTGGAGATGGCGCGCGATTTCCGGGCCCGCCACCCGGACACGCCGCTGGTGCTGATGGGCTATTACAACCCGATCTATATCTATGGCGTTGATGCCTTTCTCGCTGATGCGGTGGCGGCCGGTGTCGACGGGTTGATCATTGTCGACCTGCCGCCCGAAGAGGATGACGAGCTGTGCCTGCCGGCGCGTGAGGCCGGGCTTGATTTCATCCGCCTGGTCACGCCGACAAGTGACGCCGCGCGGCTTCCCGTCGTTCTTGGCACCGCCAGCGGCTTTGTCTATTACGTTGCCATCACCGGCATTACCGGCACGCAAAGCGCCGCCGGCACCAGCATCTCGGCCGCCTATAGCCGGATTTCGGCGGCGACCTCGCTGCCGATTGTCACCGGTTTCGGAATCAGAACACCGGAACAGGCCGGCGAGGCCGCCAGCCTGTCTGATGGTGCCATTGTCGGGTCTGCGGTTGTTGACATCATTGCCGACAATCTGGACAAGGACGGCCGGGGAACGCCCGCAATCGTGTCCAAAATTGCCGCATTTGTCGGTGATCTTGCCAAAGGTGTGGCGGCAAGCGGCCGCCGCGGCTAAGTACGGCAAGATCAAGTGCGGCAAGATCAAGTGCGACAAGATCAAGTGCGACAAGATAGGGGAGCCTGAGCGATGAACTGGATCACCAATGCGGTGCTGCCGAAGATCAAGGCGCTTGTCACTGCAAATGACGTTCCCGACAATCTGTGGATCAAGTGCAAGTCCTGCGGCCAGATGATCTTTCATCGCGAGTTTGAACAGGCCAGCAATTGCTGCTCGACCTGTGGGCATCACGCGCCGCTGCCACCCGAAGCGCGCTTTGCCATGATCTTCGATGATGCAAGCTTCGAGACGGTCGAATTGCCGGCGATCAATGATGATCCGCTGAAATTCCGTGATTCCCGCCGCTATGCCGACAGGTTGAAGGACAGCCGCGCGAAGACCGGCGTCAAGGATGCCATCGCCGTTGCGCATGGCCGCATTGGCGGCCACAAGGCCGTCATCGCCGCCTTTGACTTCCGCTTTATGGGCGGGTCGATGGGGCGGATGGTTGGCAATGGCATCATTGCCGCCGCCAAAACAGCAGTGGCCGAAGACGCCGCGCTGATCACGGTTCCCTCGACAGGTGGGGCGCGCATGCAGGAAGGCGTGCTGTCGCTGATGCAGCTTCCCCGCACGATCCTGGCGGTTGAAAAGGTCAGGGCCGCGGGGCTGCCGCATATCGTGTTGCTGGCGCACCCGACGACCGGTGGCGTCACCGCTTCATTTGCGATGCTTGGCGACCTGCAGATTGCCGAGCCCGGTGCCATCATCGGCTTTGCCGGCCGGCGCGTCATCGAGGAAACGGTGCGCGAGAAACTCCCCGATAATTTCCAGACAGCCGAATATCTGCAGGATCACGGAATGGTCGATGCCGTTATCCCGCGCGCCGAACAGCCATCCTATATCGGCCGCATTCTCGGCTTTCTGATGGGTCAGCGCGAGGCCAGAAGGGCCGCCTGATGCCAACATCGCCGACCCCGGACGACACGCGGCGCGCGACAGACGCACTTTCCCGGCTGACGGCACTTCATCCAAAGTTGATCGATCTCGGGCTGGACCGTACATTCGACCTGCTGGCGAGGCTCGGCAATCCGCATCACCACCTGCCACCGGTAATCCATGTCGCCGGCACCAACGGCAAGGGATCGGTGATCGCCCTGATGCGCGCCATGGCCGAGGCCGCCAGCCTGCGCGTTCACTGCTACGCCTCGCCGCATCTGTGCCGCTTCAACGAGCGGATCCGCCTTGCCGGCACCCTTATTGAAGATGGCGATCTTGCCGATCTACTGGAGGAGGTCGAGGCCGCCAATGACGACATGCCGGTCACATTCTTTGAAGTGACCACCGCCGCCGCCTTCCTCGCCTTCTCGCGCGTCAAGGCCGATCTGCTGCTGCTTGAGACCGGACTTGGTGGCATGCTTGATTCAACCAACGTGCTGCCCGCCCCGGCGGCCACCATCATCACCCCGGTGGCGCGGGATCACGAACATTTCCTTGGCAGCGATCTGGCCAGCATCGCCGGTCAGAAGGCTGGCATCATGCGCGGCGGCGTCCGCTGTTTCAGCGCGGCACAGGTGCCGGAGGTTATGGCCGCCCTTGATTCGCACGCGGCGGATATCGGCACGGCTGTTGCCGCGCTTGGCCGCGATATCAGCTGGACGCCAGGCCCCGATGGCGGGGTGGCGCTTGATACCGGCAGGCGGCAGCTTCGCCTGCCGGCACCGTCGCTTTGCGGGCCACACCAGCAGACCAATATGGCGCTTGCAGCATCCGCACTTATCGCCGTGATGCCGGACCTGCCGGACACGGCGCTGGCCACCGGGGTGACAGCGGCGCGCTGGCCAGGCCGGTTGCAGGCCCTACCCGATGGCCGACTGCACCAGATTGCGCGCCGGCCGGTCTGGGTTGACGGGGCGCATAACGCGCATGGGGCAGACGCGCTTGCCGCGGCCCTGCCGGCTCTTGATGATCGGAAATGGCATTTCATCTGCGGCGCACTCGACACCAGGCCGGCCGATGAATTCCTGCAACGCATCGCACCACTTGCAGCCTCGATACACTGCGTTGTGATACCGGACCAGCCTGCCAGCCTGCCAGCTGGCGATCTGGCAAAGGCCGCCCGCAACAGCTTTCCGGCCGCGCTAATCGCTACGTCGGTTGTCGGTGCATTACAAGCTCTGGCAGACGGCCCTGATGATGGAGGGCTGCCCGTCATGATCTGTGGGTCGCTATATCTGGCAGGTCACGTTCTGGCGGAGAATGGCAGTCTTCCCGACTGACCACTCGCCGGTCGGTCAAGCAATCGTGCTGGTGATCCAGGATTCCAGCTGTGACTTCGGCACCGCGCCAATCTTCTCCGCGACCACCTCCCCGCCCTTGAAGATCAACAGGGTGGGAATGCCGCGTACATTATATTGCTGCGGGGTCAGCGGATTCTCATCGATGTTCAGTTTGACAATCGAAATGGCCTCACCATGTGCTTCGCTGAGTTCTTCCAGCGCCGGTCCGATAGCCTTGCAGGGACCACACCATTCCGCCCAGAAATCAACAAGCACAGGCCCGTCAGCCTGCAGAACGTCGGCAGAAAAATCACTGTCGGTTGTCTTTGTCGTCGCCATCGTCTGATGCCCCCTTGAAAGTCTGATATGCAAGATTACCCTGCCACTTCAAGGTAGGAGCGACACCGCGACCCGTCAAGGCATGGCAACATCGCCAAGCGCCGCCAGCGCCGCCTTACGTGCTGCCGGCGTGATGGCCTCAACCGCCGCCGCTTCGGTCCAGATGAGCCAGGTCACGATGTCACGTTGCGGGTAGATCTGCGCCATCAACGCCCCGTAAAGTGCCATCTGCCTGATATAGGAATCCGGCGTCGTGGCGGGGCGCGGGCCGGTCTTGAAATCACCGATCAAAACGTGCGCCGCATCGACATATAGCCGGTCGATCTGGCCGGCAACACCAAACCCCGCCACCACGCCGCTGATCGAAATCTCGGCAAGGGCTGCTGATCCAAACAACGGTGCCAGATCCGGCAGCGCCAGGACCCGCCGCACCTCAGCGGCAAGCACCGTGGCGCTCTCAACCGGCAGCTCCTTCTGCGCCGCGATCATCGTGGAGACAACAGAATCATGTCGGTCGGCCGGCAAACTCGGCAGCACCTCGAACATCCGGTGCGCCAGCCTTCCGCGCGCCAGCGCCGTTGTGGCGGTTGTGAATCTGGTGCCGGGGGCATTTGTGGCGGTGGCCACACCATCCGGTGCCGACGGGCGCAACGGGCGCGGTGGACGCGGCTCGGCAGGCGCCGCCTGGAACAGCCAGGCTGGAATGTCAGCTGTCACCACCTTGCGCGGCGGTGTCGGCAGGCCGGGCTTCGCCAGCTCCACCTTGCCGGCAACCTCCACCCGCAGTCCCCCGCCCTCGACTTCAGTCACGCCAGGCATCGTAACAATCTGTGTCAGCAGATGTTCATAATAGCTGCCTTCCAGGGTGCGACGTCGGCTGGCCTGCCAGCCGCCGATGATGATCCCGTCACGGGCGCGGGTCAGCGCCACATAGAGAAGCCTGTTTTCTTCCTCCATATCAAGCTGGCCTGCCGCCTCACGGGCAGCGGTGACAAAGTCCGGACGCGCCCCGCCAGGTGCCCAATAGACAAAGCCGCTATCCGGATCGCTCACCAGCTGATCGGCGACGCCCGCCGGTTTCAGCATATCGGGAAGGATCACCACCGGCGCCTCAAGCCCCTTCGCGCCATGGATCGTCATCACCCGCACCTCATTGGCGGCAGCGCCATCCATATCGCGGCGCACCTCACCGCCACTGCCGCGCAATTCGGCCAGGAAACTGGTCAATGACACACCGCCCCCGGCGCCAAAACTCTGGGCCAGTCCGAGAAAATGGTCGAGCGTTTCATCCACCGCGGCGCCAAGCCGTCGCCTGAACTCCTGCCGCGTTTCGGTCAACACAGCGCTGAAAAAGGCAAAGACCGACAGATCATCGGCGAGGTGTCGGAAATGCTGCAGGCGATCAGCCGCCCGGCCCATCGCGTCACTGGCACCGGCATGTGCCACCAGTCGGCTGTAAAGGCTGCGCCCACCCCGATCATGTGCCAGCGTGAACAGTGCGTCCTCATCCAGTCCGAACAGCGGCGATTTCAACACCGCCGCAAGCTGCAGGTCATCCTCCGGAAGCAGCATCACATCGCCAAGCGCCAGTAGATCCTTGATCTCGATCTGATCCTCCAGCTTCATGCGGTCGGCCCCGGCAACCGGAATGCCGGCCTGCTGCAACGCCGCCAGCACCAGCCGGTGATAGCGCCCCCGCTTGCGGAGCAGAATCATCACATCGCCGGCGCGCATCACCCGCCCAGATGGCAACAGGCGTGTGCCGATCCAGCCGGCAAGCTGTTCGGCAAGCCATGTTGCCGACTGCGCCGCGGCGTCACGCGGCTGGCTGATCTCAGGCGGTGCGAAGGACGGTGCGACGGGTGCCTCGCTGTCATCGCTGATCACCGGCCAGATTTCCACAAAACCGCCCGCATCGGCGCGGGCCGAACGGTGTGCCTGAAACCCCGGCATGCGCGGGTCGGTTATGCCGGCAAGGTCGGGCACCGCCAGATTGACAAGATCAAGCACCGGCCGGGCCGAGCGGAAGGAGACATCAAGCCCGACCTCACGAAGCGGCGCACGATACGCTGATGCGCGGTCCCTTAGGTCGACCCGGTTTTCGCCCATCACCGCCGGGTCCGCACCCTGGAAGGAATAGATCGACTGTTTGAAATCACCAACCACGAACAGGGTGCGCGGCCTGTCATCACCCGCCGCCGTCTCGAAGAACTCGTCGCTCAGGCGGCGCAACAGCCGCCATTGCGCCGGGCTGGTATCCTGCGCCTCATCAAGCAGCATATGGCGGATGCCATTATCGAGTTTCCACGCCACCCACTGCGCCGCATCCCCATTGGCAAGCATGTTGTTGGTCAGGGTGATCAGGTCATCATAATCAAGCAGCCCGCGCTGCGCCTTCAGCCTGGCATATTCCACCTGGAAGGCGCTGCCGACCTGATACAGCGCCGCCGTCAACTGCCAGCAGCGCAAGGCGGCACGCGCCGCCTGTACCGACACCAGCGCGTCCTGCGCCTGCTGCTGAACTGCCACAATATTCGGACATGCCTTTCTGATATCGGCATTCGACAGGCTGCGCTCGGCCAGTGGCCGCCCGTCAGTTGTGAACAGCGCCTCGATCAGACGGTCGATATGCCGGCTGCGCGCAGACGGTGCCTCGCCGAGCCAGGCGGTGATCCGTGCGCCGCGCTTGATATGCCGATCGCCGCCGCTTGCCTCGAGCGCGATGGCGGTGGCGCGAAGCCCCTCCTCGTCAAGGCCAGCAACCACCTCCACGATCATTGCGTCAAGATCGAGATTGGTGTCTACGCTGCATGTATCGGTGAAGTGCCGTTCAAGCCGGTCCAACAGATCCGGCGCGCCAACGCGGTCCTCCTTGGCAAGAAATTCCTTCAGCACCGTCTCTGCATTGCCTTCGCTTGTCTGTTCGGCAAGCAGCGCGACATGCCGTGCCAGATCGGCATCGGAGCCCATCAACAGATTGTCCCGGGCGCGTGATTTCAGCCGTGCCTGCTCAAAATCATCGGCAAGTTCAGCCTGCGGCATGATCCCGGCCTCGATCGGAAAGCGGCGAAGCACCGACTGGCAAAATGAATGGACCGTCTCGACACGTGGCCCGTCGTCATTATCCAGCGTTTCGGCGAACAGGCTGCGCGCCCGCGCCAGCATATCCTGCGCAGGCGTGGCAATCCCCATACCGGCAAGCTCTTCGCGAAGTACCGCCCCCGTCGCAATGGCCCATTTCGCCAGCTGCGCCGAAATCCTGTTTCGCATCTCGGCTGCGGCGGCCCGCGTATAGGTCACGCACAGGATGCTGTCCGGCGGCGCGCCATCCAGCATCAGCCGCAGCACCCGGTCGGTCAGCAGCTTGGTTTTGCCGGTGCCGGCATTGGCCGACACAAGGGCCGAACTTTCAGGGTCCGAGGCGGCAGCCTGTTGGGCTGATGCCTCGCTGGCAACCGCCGCATCAAAACCCGGTGTCACAGGCGGCCCGTCATCCGGCATTGCTGGCGTGCCGGCGGTGAGCGGCCCGGCCTCGCCGATCCGCCATTCATCGACCCGCGCCAGATGGTCATATAGCGGATATGCCGCACCAACCTGCGGGTTGGGGCGGCTGGCATAGGGCATTGCCGGATCATCGAATTGCGCAACGAGCCGGGCCAGACTATCCCGCGCCGCAGCCGCATCCCAGTCCGGTGGCCTGACCGGTTTGCGTGAGCCCGGCTCGTCGCGTTTGCCGGTCAGCCGCCAATACTCCATCTCCAGAACCTCTGCCGCCGCAATACCGGCAAAGCCGCCATGCGCAGCAATCACCGCTTCGGTGATCAGCTGCGTGCGGCGCCCCTCGGCCACCTCCCTGGCGCTTGGCGTCGTGCCGGTCTTGTAATCGAGGATGGCAAGACCGCCACCGGAGAGTAGGTCGATCCGGTCGGCGCGTGCGCGCAAGGTTACCGGGCCGGCTGGCGCTTCCACCTCAATGGTGCCGCCGACCTCGGCATGGCTCTTCTGCAGGCTGGCCCGGCGGCGCGATTCGGTCTCAACAAACCAGGACGCCATGGCCCGGAAGGCAGGCCACCAGAAATGTTGCACGGCCGGAATCTGCCAGAACGGTTCGAAATGCCGCCGCGCGATGGCCAGCAATGCCTCCAGTGCATTGTCAGGCAGGTCGCCTTGCGGATGGTCGTTCAGAAAGGCGGCCAGCGTATCATGGACAAGATTGCCGCGCAGCGCCGCATCGATCGGCCGGTCGATGTCATCAAGCTGCCGCAGGCCAAGGACCCGTTTTGCATAGAGGCTGTAGGGATCGGCAATCCAGTCATCAATCTCGGTGGCGGAAAAGCGCCTCGGGCGCGCACCGACAGGTGGTGCGGGGCGTGGCCGGGCACAGGGCATCATCGGCGGCACGGGTAGCAGCGCGACAAGCTGGTCACGCCAGCGCTGGCCATCATCAACCGCCTCATGGATGCTCAGCGCACCAAGCACCGCGCCAAGGCGCTGCAACCAGCGACTTGGCGTTGTCACCGCATCACCGTCCCGCAGCGCCCGGGTGATGACCACCTCCGGCGTGGTGGTGGCCATCCACACATCATGCGCGCTGAGCCCGGTCCGCCAGTTATGCGGCTGCAGGCCGGCGGCCTGCCGCATTTCGGCATTCATCCACGGGTCGATTTCCGGGCGTGGTGGCCAGTTGCCCTCATTGAAGCCGCCAATGATCAGCCTGTCGGCGCTTTGCATCCGTGCCTCGACAGGCCCGAGAATGGCCAGGCGGGGATGCGTTTGCCAGCTGCGCCGCACCGTCTTTGACGCCATCAGCTGCGCCAGAATCTGCGGAAAGGATGCCGGATCGGCGGCATAGACAGCACCATGTTCGGCCAGAACAGACAGCAGCTTTGCCGCTGCATCGCCATCCTCGCTTGCCCAGAGATGAAGCGCCCCATCGGCAAGATCAATGGTTCCGTCATCCTCACATCGGCGCGATGCCAGCGCCTCGGCAGCGTTGCCAAGCGCCCGTGCCAATGAGGCAATGTCCGGCGCCGGCGCCGACCAGGCGTCGGTCAGCGGCACCAGCGGGGCTACAACATGGGCATCGAAAAACGCCAGCAAATCATCATCACTGGCGAGGCGATCACGAATGCCGACAAGCCCTTCTGCAGGCCGATACCCCCGCAGCGCCACCAGTTCCAGCGCGCGAACACGAGACCTGAAACGGGCCGGTGCCAGCCCGCCGGCAGCCAGCGGATGTTTCAGAAAGGCCAGCGTTGGAATGGGCGCGAAAGCCTCGGCCACCATCGTGACCAGGCAGTGCAGAAAGCCGCCGACCAGGCAGGCTGAAAGGGGGCGGCCGGCCGAGTCATCAACCTCGATCCGCCAGCGTTGCAGCGCCGCAATCACGGCCTCGGCAAGCTGCCTGTCTGGCGTTACCAGTGCCGCTGTCCGCCCCGGCGTTTCCAGAACCTCGCGCATGGCAATGGCGATCAGTCCCGCCTCCTCGGCCCTGGTGCCGCAGGCAACAATCGACAGCCCGGCCAACGCATCACGGCCAAGGTTGGGGTGCGTTGTGCCAAGCTTTCGCCAATCGGTGCTGAGGGCGGCCGGCTTGAACGCTTCGCGCATCAACTCACGCCGCATGACCACCGCCCCGGCACAGCCGCCTGCCAGATCCCAGAGGGACACTTCGGCCGGCCCAACGCCAAGCGCCTCCAGCAGCACCGACAGCTGGTGCTGCGGATGGCCGGCATCATCATAAATCTCCCGCCAATGATCGGCCGCCCCCTGATCAAGGCCGGGCAACACCACATGTCCGTTCGGCAAATCCGCAACGCAGGCAATCAACTCTCGTGTCGCCGCAAAGGTGCCGGTTGATCCCGCCACCACGACCAGATCACGTGGCGGCGCGGCGCGCCATGCCTCGCACCGCAGCCTGATCAGCCTGTTACGCCTGTCCGCCGGGTCGAGAACGCGCTGTTCTGCAAGAATGGCCGGCCAGCGGTCGATCAGGATGGTCAGCAGTTTCAGAATATCCTGCCAGTGACGTGAGAACCGTTCGGGAAGCAGGCTGGCAAGCTGATCCGGCGTTGAATCAACATTGCACAGCGCATCGAGAAGCCGCGCCAGCGAATCCGCAAGCTGCATTGTCTGCGGCGGTGTCGGCGCGACGCCACCCATGGCAAAGCCCTGAAGAAGCCGCGCCAACCACAGCTGTCGGCACAGCGCATCCATGGCCGGCGGCAGCGCCGCCCCATCAGCCGCAAAGCCGAGGATTTCAGGTGAGTCGTCTTCAGCATCGCCAATCGGCTCAATCCGCGGCAGCAGCGTGGCATCATCGCGCCGGATTTCAAGAAACGCCGCACGGAGCGACAGCGCGGCACGCCGGGATGGCACCAGTATCGTGACCCGCGCCAGATCCTCGGCCGTGCCGGCACGATCGATGATGCCGTTGGCAAGCGTCGTGGCAAAGGGAACGCCGGCAGGAATGTTATGAATATTGCGCGCGGGCTGCGGGGAGGTCATGCCCCGATCATACAGGCAAGTGCCGGCCAAGACGAGGCTTTGAGGATCAAAATGCTGTCAGAACCCGTCTTTCATGTCGTTCTTCATGCCAGTTTCGATATCGGCCAACAGGGAGTGCCATCGGGCGCCGCCAGCAAGCGAGAAAATGCGGGTATCGGGCGTATCCGGATCAGGCTGGATCGATATCGTCAGCGCGGTGCGGGGCAGATAGGGGCCTAGCCGCTGCGCCCATTCAATCAGGCAGATCGACTCGATGAAGGCATCCTCGATCCCAAGTTCCAGCGCGTCCTCGGGCGCGTCGAGCCGATAGAGATCAAAATGCATCAATGGTGAGCCAACGTCCGGCTCATAGGTCTGCACAAGGGTGAAGGTCGGGCTTGGAATGTCCTTTTCCTGCGGGCAGGCATGCTGGATGATCGCCCGCGCCAGCACCGATTTGCCGGCCCCAAGAGGCCCCTCCAGCGCCACCACATCACCGGCTTTCAGCGCCGCGGAAATAAAATGACCCAGCCGCGTGGTCGCGGCCGGGTCACAAAGCGTCAGGTTAAGCCGGGTCATGCCGGGTCATGCCTAGTAACGATATTGCTCGCTCTTGAACGGGCCCTGCTGTCCAACCCCGATATAATCGGCCTGGTCGTTGCTGAGCTGCGACAGCGTCGCTCCGACCTTGGCAAGATGCAGCGCCGCCACCTTTTCATCAAGGTGGCGCGGCAGGGTGTAGACGCGATTCTCATACCCATCACCTTCGTTCCAGAGTTCCATCTGCGCCAGAACCTGGTTGGTGAAGGATGCCGACATAACGAAGGACGGATGACCGGTCGCACAACCCAGATTCACCAGCCGACCCTTGGCCAGCATGATGATCCGCTTGCCATCGGGAAATTCAACCTCGTCAACTTGCGGCTTGACTTCGGACCAGTTCATATTCTGCAGCGCGGACACCTGAATCTCGTTATCGAAATGCCCGATGTTGCAGACAATGGCGCGGTCCTTCATGTCACGCATATGGTCAACCGTGATGACATCGCGGTTGCCGGTCGCCGTGACGAAGATATCGGCCTTCGGCGCCGCCTGCTCCATGGTCACAACCTCATAACCCTCCATCGCCGCCTGCAACGCGCAGATCGGGTCGACTTCCGTGACCATCACGCGGGCGCCGCCCTGGCGGAGCGAGGCTGCAGAGCCCTTGCCGACATCACCATATCCGGCAACTACGGCCACCTTGCCGGCGAGCATCACATCGGTTGCCCGGCGAATGCCATCGACCAGCGATTCACGGCAGCCATAAAGATTGTCGAATTTTGACTTCGTGACCGAGTCATTGACGTTGATGGCCGGGAACGGAAGCCCCCCTGCCTCGGCAAGCTGGTAAAGCCGCAGCACGCCGGTCGTGGTTTCCTCGGACACGCCCTTGATGGCGTCACGCTGGCGTGTGAACCATCCCGGACTGCTGGCCAGACGGTTGTGGATCTGTGCCTTCAGGAATTCTTCTTCTTCGGACGCCGGCGTGGCAAGCACATCCTCGCCAGCTTCGGCGCGGGCACCAAGAAGGATATACATCGTGGCATCGCCGCCATCATCCAGGATCATGTTGGCCGTGCCGCCATCAGCCCAGTCAAAAATCCGATCGACATATTCCCAATATTCGGCCAGCGTCTCGCCCTTTTTGGCGAATACCGGGACACCGGCCGCCGCGATCGCCGCCGCCGCCTGATCCTGGGTCGAAAAAATATTACAGGATGCCCAGCGGACATCGGCACCAAGCGCCACCAGCGTTTCGATCAAAACCGCTGTCTGCACCGTCATGTGAAGACAACCGGCAACGCGCGCACCCTGCAGCGGTTTTGCCGCGCCGAATTCATCACGGAGTGCCATCAGGCCCGGCATTTCGGTTTCCGCGATGGACAGCTCTTTGCGGCCCCAGTCGGCAAGGCCGAGATCGGCCACAATATAATCGTCGGACATGAAAAATCTCTTTGGCGTTTTTGATGGGTCAGCGGGTGACTTATCAGATATCGGCTGGCAAGGGAAGCGGCTTGGCATGCCGCCTGTTACCCGGAGTCGCGAAGCTCGCGATGCGCCACCTTCACACCATAGCCTTGCTCCCGGAACCACCGGGCCATCGTTTCGGCAGCCCACACCGACCGGTGCTGACCGCCGGTACAGCCGAAGGCAATGGTCAGCACGGGACGCCCTTCGCGCGACATCCGCGGCAACATTTCCGTCAGCATCGCCTTCAAGGATTGAAGGACCGCAATGGCCTTGTCATCATCATTCAGAAACCCGGCAACAGCCTCATCCCGCCCGTCCTGCGCGCGCAACTCCGTGACCCAGTGCGGATTCTCGGCAAAGCGCATATCGATGACCATATCGCTGTGGTCGGGAAGGCGCCGGCGATAGGAAAAGCTGAGAAGGCGCAGGCTGATCTGGAAGGAATCTTCAATCCCGAGGCTGGCCAACAGCGACCGACGAAGATCCGACGGTTTCGTGCTGCTGGTATCAAGCCGGATATCGGCGAGCGGGGAAATATCATCCATGCGGTCGAGGTCCGCCGCAATGGCATCAGCCAGAGTGCCGGCCGCGGCCAGCGGATGCTGGCGACGGGTCGCATTGAACCGCCGCAGCAGATCATCCTGCGAGGCCGCAAGATAGATAGCGGTGAACTGATCGGGAAATTTACGCCGCAGATTGCGCACAAGCGTTTCCACGGCGCCAACCGAAAACCCGGTTGTACGGGCATCAAGCCCAAAGGCCAGACTGCGGCCGCCAGCCTCAACCTCCATCGCAACCAGCGTGTCGATCATCGCCAGCGGCAGGTTGTCGACCACCTTGACGCCGCAATCCTCAAGGATGTTGAGTGCCGTCGACAGGCCAGCGCCAGACGCTCCGGTCACAAGGATCAATCTTGGCGCTTCATCAACCATACCGGCATCCTAGCAGTTTCAACGGGAGCGCAACAGAGATTAGGCTTTTGCCAGAGGCAGGCTCAGGCTAAAGCAGGCACCCTCGTCATTCGCCGCCACGAGATCGCCGCCATAGCCATGCGCGATCTGCTGCGCAATCGACAATCCAAGCCCGGAATGCTCGCCAAACGCCTCACTTGCCGGGCGTTCGGAATAGAAGCGGTTGAAAATCTCCTGCAACCTGCCTGGCGGAATCCCCGGCCCCTGATCGCGAACCTGCAGCCGCGCCATGCCATCCTCCCCCGGATCGACGGAAAAACTGATCTGGCTGTCAACAGGCGCAAAGGACACCGCATTGCCAAGCAGATTATCCAGAATCTGGACGATCCGCCCGTCATGAACCGACACCATCACCGGCACTTCGGACACGTTTGCGACAAGCTTGTGTGTTTCGGTGGTGGTCTGCCGCGCCTCGACAAAATTCGTCACCAGGTCGCGAAGATCAATCACGCGTGCCGATTCCGACGCCATTTCATTGTCCAGCCGACTGGCCCGCGAAATGTCGGTGATCAGCCTGTCGAGACGCGCCACATCGCGCAGGATTACATTCATCAGCCGCTGCTGCTGCTCAGGGTCGGAAATCCGGCTGATGGTTTCGGCGGCACTGCGAAGCGACGACAGCGGATTTTTCAACTCATGCGCTACATCGGCGGCAAAACCGGCGGTTGCCGCCATGCGTTTCTGCAACTCATCGGTCATCTCGATCAGCGATTCAGACAGCTTGCCAATCTCATCGCGACGCCGCGGCAGGCGCTGCATCCGTGCCGACAGATCGCGGCTTCGCCGCAGATTGTCGGCTTCATTGGCCAGATAAGTGATCGGCGTTGTGATCGAGCGCGCCAGATAGACGCTGAGGCCGATTGTGATCAACAGGACGATGCCGAACAGCTGGATGAACACCACATTGACATCGGCGATTTCCTTTTCGATCTTGCCACCACCGATGCTGACCAACAGCGCGCCGCGGACAAGCCGTAAATCCTGGATCGGCACCGCCACCGACAACACCAGACGGCCACGCGGATCGCGGCGCAACTGGCGTGCCGGATCACCGGCCAACGCCATCAGCACCTCGTTATAGTCGCTGGCCTGCTGGCGTGCGCGTTCACGGTAGACCGGCAGTGCCAGATCGCTTCCGATCATGCCGGCAGCGCGGCGCATGATGGCCTGAAAATAATCCGAAGATCGCTGCATCGCCCCGCGTGCTTCGCGGCGGCGCAACCGCGCCCGGCCACTGCCATCGCCGGCCCGCGCCGTATCGGCAAGAAGCCAGCCATCATGACGAAAGACCCGGGCCCGCAATTCGGTGCCATAGCCGACAAGCGGCAGCAGGTGGTTCATGGTTTCGGGCGACAGGCGGCGGCGTGCCAGCCCGCCATCGATCTCGGACTGCGCCAGCGCCAGCGAGCGTGCCAGCGTAAAACCCTGGCGTTCCAGCGCGGTAAATTCAGAGCGGATCAGGGTCGTGCGATACTGATCAATGGAAAACAGGCCAATGAAGAACAGGACCAGCGGCACCAGCATGATCGCCATGATTCTGGTGCTGAGGCGGCTCATCCGAAAACGCAGCCGCACCAACGGCCTGCCAATCACCCCGCGCGCCAGAAGGCGCCGCATCAGAATTTTCACCTTAGCCTTCACCGCCGGCACCATCCGTTACTGAGCGTCTTTTCGGGATATGCCCATACGGACATGCATGTCAGGACAGATTACATGCCGGGTATGCCGACGGCGTGGTCACCCGACAGCTTTTCCACAACGTCCGGCCCCATGGACCCCATATCTACGCCCGATACTTATACCCTATGCCGTAAAGTGTTTCGATATTGTCGAACGTAGTATCCTGAACCCTGATCTTGCGGCGGAGCCGCTTGATGTGGCTGTCGATGGTGCGGTCATCAAGAAACACCGATTCGCCATAGGCCGCGTCCATCAGCTGGTCCCGGTTCTTGACCATACCGGGACGCGAGGCCAGCGCCTGCAGGATCAGGAACTCGGTGACGGTCAGCTTGACCTCCGTGCCCTTCCAGCTACACAGATGCCGGTCGGGGTCCATAAGCAGTTCGCCCTGGCGGATAATGTTGGGCGCTGACATATCCATCTCATCCTGACCGGCGCGGCGCAGGACGGCGCGGATGCGGGCAATCAGCAGACGCTGCGAAAAGGGCTTGGTGATATAGTCATCGGCCCCCATGCCGAGGCCGAGCGCCTCGTCAAGCTCGTCATCCTTGCTGGTCAGAAAGATCACCGGAAGGCTCGAGCTGCCGCGTATTTTCTGCAGCAGTTCCATCCCGTCCATGCGCGGCATCTTGATATCGAGAACCGCCAGCTCGACAGGTCGGCGGGCAAGCCCGCGCAACGCCGTTTCACCATCATGATAGCAATCGACCTCAAAACCCTCACTCTCCAGTGTCAGCGACACAGAGGTCAGAATGTTCTGATCATCATCGACAAGCGCAATCCGCGTTCCCATGCCAAGTCTCCCGTCATCGAATCGAATTCAGCGGCGGCACGCACCACTGTGATCCCGACCACCCTGACTTCGGTCTAGCCATCAAAAAGGGCCAAGATAGGGCGGCTTTATGCCGTCCCCGCCGCAATGCCGCCGTAATAATGCCGGGAACGAGGGGGGCGCCCGCCATCAATTTTGACAATCAATGCGCCTCGGCCCAACTATCGGCAATGCCGGCGTCAGCAACCAGCGGCACCGCCAGCTCCAGCACCGGCGCGGCAGCGGACTCCATGACCTGCCGGATCACCGTCACCGCGTCCATGGCCGTCGCCTCATCCGCCTCGAAGATCAGTTCATCATGAACCTGCAGCAGCATCCTGGCATCAAGTCCAGCCTCGGCAAGCGCGCGCGGAATGCGGATCATCGCCCGCTTGATGATGTCGGCGGCGCTTCCCTGGATTGGCGCGTTGATGGCCTGACGTTCGGCAAATCCACGCTGCGCCGGGTTGCCGGCAGCAATCCCGCCAATATGAATCCGCCGTCCGAACAGCGTCTCAACATGGCCAGCCTCACGCGCCTCCAGCTTGATCCGTTCCATATAGGACCGGATGCCGGGAAAATTCTCGAAATAGGCGTTGATGAAATCGCGTGCCTCGCCCTGCCTGATGCCAAGCTGGCGCGCCAGCCCGAACCCGGAAATGCCATAGATGATACCGAAATTGATGGCCTTGGCGCGGCGGCGCGTCTCACCGTCCATGCTTTCGATCGGCACGCCGAATACCTGGGAGGCGGTGCGCGCATGAATGTCGACACCGGCCCGGAAGGCCTCGATCATTGTCTCCTCGCCGGCGACATGCGCGACCAGCCGCAGCTCGATCTGCGAATAGTCTGCCGAGATCAATTTTTTGCCGTCGGCCGCCACAAAGGCCGTGCGAATCTGCCGCCCCTCGGCGGTACGGATCGGAATGTTCTGCACGTTCGGGTCGGATGAGGATAGCCGTCCGGTCGACGCCCCAACCATCGAGAAGGAGGTATGGACCCGCCCGGTCTCGGGAAGAATGCTCTCGACAAGCGCATCGGCATAGGTTGATTTGAGTTTCGCCAGCTGCCGCCAGTCAAGGACCTTGGCGGCAATCTCGACCCCGTTTGCGGCAAGTTCTTCGAGGATATCAGCCGAGGTCGAATAGGCACCTGTCTTGGCTTTCTTGCCACCCTCAAGGCCCATCTTGTCAAACAGGATTTCCCCAAGCTGCTTTGGCGATCCGACATTGAACTCCTCGCCGGCAAGGCCGAGGATCTCGTGGTTGAGTGCCGCCATCCGGGTGGCGAAGTCATTCGACATCCGCGCCAGGATCGACGGGTTGACCGTGATGCCGGCATTTTCCATCGCCGCCAGCACCGGGATCAGTGGCCGCTCCAGCCTTTCATAGACCGACGCCACGCCTTCAACGGCAAGCCGCGGGCGCAGTATCTGCCACAGGCGCAGTGTGATGTCGGCATCTTCGGCCGCGTAATCGAGCGCCGCCTCGGGTGCCAGCGATCCGAACGGCACCTGCTTCGCGCCCTTGCCGCAGACATCCTCATATTTGATGGTCGTGTGGTCGAGCCAGTGACCAGCAAGCGAGTCCATCGAATGGCTGTTCACCCGCCCTGCATCAAGGACATAGGACAGACACATCGTGTCATCGACCGGTGCCAGATGAATGCCGCCATTATGCGGGCGCATCAGGACATGGCTGTCATATTTCAGATTATGGCCGATCTTCAGCACCGCCGGGTCCTCAAACAGCGGCTTCAGAATCGCCATTGCATCATCAAAGGCGATCTGACCCGTCGGCGCGGCATCGGCATTGGCATCAAGGTCCAGCCCCCCCTGCCCGTCCGCCGCCACCATCGCCCCGCCATGGCGAAGTGGCACATAGCAGGCCCGCCCCGGTGCCAGCGCCATTGAAATGCCGACAAGCTCGGCCGCGGCGGCGTTCAACGAACTGGTTTCCGTATCGACGGCAAGATAGCCCTGTCGGCGTGCCAGCACTGCCCAGTCGGCAAGCGCGTCGGTCTCGGTGATCAGCTGGTAATCCACCTTGCCGGCCGGCACCGGCGCAGCGGTGGATGACGGTGTGTCAGCAGGTTGCGGCGTGCCCCCCATGGATCGCACGGCCGGCGCGGCGCGCATCGCCGCGCCATCGGCCCCAATCCGCGTCAGCAATCGCCGGAAATCCTGTTCGACAAGAAAATCCTTCAACCTGTCGAAATCACGTTCGCCGCGCCGCAATCCGTCAAGCGCCAGCGGCGTTGGTGCGTCATCACGAAGCCTTACAAGATCGCGGGAAATCCGCGCCTGCTCGGCGAAATTGATCAAATTCTCACGTCGTTTCGGCTGTTTGATTTCTTCTGCACGCGCCAGAAGCGTGTCAAGGTCACCATAGGTGTTGATCAGCTCGGCAGCCGTCTTCACGCCGATCCCGGGCACACCGGGAACATTGTCGGTGGAATCCCCCGCCAGCGCCTGGACATCAACGACCTTGTCAGGCGTGACGCCAAAGCGCTCCCCGACCTCCGGTGCCGCGATGCGCCGCTGCTTCATCGGGTCAAGCATCGTCACGCCGCCGCGCACAAGCTGCATCAGATCCTTGTCGGACGAGACAATCACCGTCTCCAGACCCGCCGCCTCGGCCATGCCGGCATAGGTGGCAATCAAATCATCGGCCTCGAACCCCGGCGCCTCCAGCTGTGGCAGGCTCAGCGCCTCGGTGGCATCGCGCACCAGCGCAAATTGCGGCACCAGCTCTTCCGGCGGATCAGTGCGGTTGGCCTTGTAGTCGGCATAAATATCGTTGCGAAAGGTCTTGCGGGCCGAATCGAAGACAACGGCGACATGGCTTGGTGCCATATCATCGACAAGCTTCATCACCATGCCGGTGAAACCGAACACGGCGTTGACCGGCGTGCCATCACCGCGCGTCATTGGCGGCAGTGCATGAAAGGCCCGAAAGATATAACCCGACCCGTCGATCAGGACGAGCTGGTCACGATCACTCATCGCGCATCCGCCATGCCGACCGCGCCGGTATCAGCCATGTACAAAGCCGCAGGTCGCAGCACATGACCCGGGGTGTTACACATCATCCTCATCCCCGGCGCGAATGTAGCGGCGCGAGCAATAGGGACAGATGATCTCGCCATCGGTGCCAAGCGTCAGCCACACACGAGGATGGCCAAGCGCATCGCCATTGCCATCGCAGGCCACACGATCACTTGTTACCGCGACAGTTTCCAATTCCGACATGCCGCCGCCATCGCCGTTACTGCCGACATCTGTTTTGCTGGCCATCATTATCCGCCCAATTTCCCCTGAATATCATCGCGAGCCACGCCGCTGTCTGAAATCTATAGCCTTGGCCGTGCCGATGCAATTGCGAAGCGGTCAGACCCCGGATTCGAGCCATAGTTTCAGGCCATAGTTTCAGGCCATAGTTTCAGGCCAGAGTTTCAGACTTCCAGAACAGTCGCTCTCTTGACGCTGATGGTGATGATATTTTGATGACGCTTTCGATGAAGGGCGGGGGTGCCTATATAAAACCCATGATTTTTCCGCAGGTGACCAATCCATGACCCAGCCCCGAAAACAACTCCAGGGCCACCTCCAGGGCCAACTCCAGGGCCAGAACTTCGTCAACACACCCGACGACGGCATCGCCATTCGCGCGCGTGGCATCCGGAAACTCTATACCGGCGCCGGCGGCACCGCGCCAAAACAGGCGCTTGATAATGTCGATCTCGATATACCGGTCGGTGCCATCTTCGGGCTTCTCGGGCCGAATGGCGCCGGAAAGTCGACCTTCATCAACATCATGGCGGGAACGGTGATCAAGTCCGCCGGCAGCCTGGGTATCTGGGGCACCGACATCGATGACAATCCACGCCAGGCGCGGGCCAATATCGGGATTGTGCCGCAAGAATTGAACATCGATGCCTATTTCACACCACGCCAGCAGCTGGAATTCCAAGCCGGGCTGTTCGGCGTCGGGGCGGCCGAGCGGCGCACCGACGAGATTCTCGAAATGGTCGGCCTGACGGATCAGGCGCACACCTATGCGCGGCGGTTGTCGGGCGGCATGCGGCGGCGCCTTCTCGTTGCCAAGGCGATGGTTCACAGCCCACCGATTCTCGTCCTTGACGAGCCGACCGCCGGGGTCGATGTGGCGCTTCGCCAGCGGCTCTGGGACAATATCCGCGCCCTGAACGAGGCTGGCGTGACGATCGTTCTGACGACGCATTACCTTGAGGAGGCCGAGGCGCTGTGCGACCGCATCGCCATTCTCAATCATGGGCGGCTGATCGCGAACCAGTCGAAAGCGCAGCTGATGGGTGGCGCACGGGCCAAGGAGTTGCGGATGACCATCGATGGCGGCGCGCCGGCACGGATGCCGGCACCGCTTGCTGCGCTCGGCGCCCAGCCAGTCGAGGGCGGCATTCTGGTGCGCTATGACCCGGCGCAAACAGGCGCTGCCGAAATCATCACCGCCGTTGCCGCCGCGGGGCTGCAGATTGGCGATGTCACCACCGTCGAAGCCGATCTTGAGGATGTGTTCCTCGAGATGACAGGCGGCATGGCCTGAACCGGCGGTCAGCGTCTGGAAAGGCTGGCTGCCCGAATGACGGCATGGGTGGTGTGGTCATTAGGTTGGGTCGTCATTTGGGGCATAACTGGCGGCATGGCAAATGGCTTGGCATCGGCCGGTCAAGCGCGTATAAACCGCACGAATGGCGGTACAGGCCGCCCGCCGCACCCGTAGCTCAGCTGGATAGAGCGCTGCCCTCCGAAGGCAGAGGTCAGAGGTTCGAATCCTCTCGGGTGCGCCATTCCCCGCATCGATACCCGCAGAACGCATAGCGTTTCGACCTGTTCGCATCATCGCGGGCGTACAAATGGTCGTACATTATGACGAAGGTATCTGCTCCCTATCTCTATCGGAAGCGCGGCGTCTACTATCTGCAGAAGCGCATTCCAAAGCCCCTCATCCCGCAATATGGACGCTCGATCCTGCAGCGATCTCTTCGCACCGGAGACCGCACTGAAGCTGTTCGCCTGTCCAGCCAGATCGTGGCTGCCCTGCATCGCGAGTGGCAGGAGCTTCTGTTTGCGCTCCCGCAGGATGGCTCATCCGTCTATGACGGCCTGATAACAGGCCCTAAACAGGAGCCAAGCCTGACGGAGGCGATGCATCTCTATGTGCAGGCCACCGGCAAGGAAGGTAACCAGAGGTTCATTGCCTCAACACAACGCAGCATCTCAGAGGTGGTATCCTTGTCAGGCGACAAGGCTATATCCGCCTACAACAGATCCGATGCGTTGAAGTTCCGTGATGCACTGGTGTCTCGTGGCTCGTCGCAGGCGACTGTGAAACGCAACCTGTCCAATGTACGGGCCATCTGGAACTACATCGCCAGAGAACACGGCATCGAGACCGTGAACCCATTCGCCAATATGAACTACGGGAACGCCAAAGCTCCAGTGAAGCGGATGCCGATCCCGATAGAAGACATCCACAAGGTTCAGAAGTTGTGCCTCGAGCTGGATGATGACATCCGCTGGATCATCGCTGCCGTATCTGACAGCGGCATGCGGCTAGCAGAAGTGATTGGGCTTACTGCACGTGATGTCCACCTCGATGAAGAGGTGCCGTTCGTCAGACTCTCAGAGCATCCGTGGCGGCGTCTAAAGACCGCCGAGAGCCAACGCGATGTGCCGCTGGTTGGAGCGACTCTGTGGGGCTTGAAACGCGCTTTGGAGAGCAGTGACGGTGGCCTGCTCTTCCCGCGCTACTGCTCGCCGGAAGGCAACAAGGCCAACTATGCGAGCAGCGCCCTCAACAAGTGGTTGAGGTCATATGTGCCTGACGGATGCGTGGTGCATTCCTTCCGGCACAGCATGCGAGACCGGCTGAGAGCGGTTCAGTGTCCAAGCGATATCATCGACCAGATCGGTGGCTGGCAGACCGCTGGTGTTGGGCAGGGATATGGCAGAGGTTATGATTTAGACGTTCTTCATAACTGGCTCATGAAGGACGTGTAGAAGTGACCATCGTAGCAGCAGCCGCGTTCGAAAGGCCTTGAGAAATCTAGATGGAATTGCCTCGAAGTGACGTATGTTGTGAATAACATTGGCTAATTACTTTTGCTTCAATCAGGACTGTTCAAAGATTACGATACCCCGATAAGACTGTATTTTTACCGTGTGCCTCGATAACTCATTGCGATTTTTCGCAATGTGATGCTCAAACAATTCATTACAGATTTCATAGGCCTCTTGGCTCTCGTATTCGAGCCAGTTTGCGATAATAAACTTATTTTCCTTGTTGAAAATCCGAGAAGTCACCCACTTCTTCATGCCACTTTTCTTCATGCTATCCCTTAATGAAGCGGACTTGCTTATTCTCTCTGATAAAAAGAATTCCATTTCTGCTTCACTAGGAAATTCGATGATTGTGTAGCTTGTAAATTCTGCGTCAGTCATCTTCTTTAAGCCTTTTTTCGGCATCAGTTGTTAAAAGCGCACAGGTCTCGGAACTGATTCAAATCAATGACACGCCCGCGATGATGCGAACAGGTCGAAACGCTATGCGTTCTGCGGGTATCGATGCGAGGAGTGGCGCACCCGAGAGGTGAAATCGCCACCGCGTTGACCTGTTATGTCCAAGGATTCTGCCAACTCTCGCTTGGTTCAGCAAGGCGATTGTACGACCGATAGTACGACCATAGTCTCGTTGGCGATGTTGCGCGGTGGAGTGATACCCCCCCCCGGCGAAATAATCGGGCGGGGCGGCGGTATATATGTAGGGGCAGCCACACAGACGAAGTGTTATGCGTAAAGTGTTATATAACAGATATAATAGACATTACACCTAGTGGTTGGCTTGCCTAGAATTGATTGCTCAGGCGGATTTGAAATGAGCCGTCATCAAGCTTTTGGATAGCGCCTCGCTCTTTCAGCGTCTTGCAAATACTGGAGATTTGTGGCTGAGCCTTCCCGGTTTCGCGCACCAGATCCGAACACTTCATTGGGCCTTGCTTGCTCAACAGCATGAGTATCTGTTCTTGTGCATTCGCATTCCCTTGTAGATCGCTGAGCGCCGTTGGCACCTCTACGAAATCATTTCCTACAAGCTGCAGTACCTTCTTAAAGGGCGCATATGTTCGCCCTTTTGCATGCAGGGTCGAATACTGACCGTCAAATTCAAGGATCTGCAGATTGTCCGGAGTGGCCGCTAAAGCTGTAGAGCCAAGGATTCTCTCGAAAGGGTCGTCAGTATTATCGTTGACGCTCGACTTCCGTGTGTGATGCAGCAGTAAGCAATCACATTGATGGGCATCCATCATCGTCTTGATGCTGTTGATAGACTCTAGCTCACCCTCATACCCGAGTTTTGCTCCGGGTTTTTTGATCATACCAAAAGTGTCGATAACAACCAGCTTTGGACGCAACGCTGTGAGGAGCCGTTCTAAAATATCTGAGCCGCCTAAATCCCAGCGAGGAACCTCACCTTCACTACATAAATGAAATTTAAGATCGTCTTCAAAATGTGAGAACCTGTGTTTGATGGTAAAGTCGTTGTATTCCAGAGAAAGAAATAGAACTTGCTGCTTTCTGGCAATGTTTCGGGCCACAAATTCAGCAAGCTTTGATTTTCCAGCTTTCGCTGCACCGGCAAGCATTGTGAAACCCGGCGGTATCCAATCGTGCAACCATTCTCGCTCTTCAATCTCCAGAGCTTTCCAGCCAGATATATGCATGCCCACAAGCGGCGCATTTGTTTCACCAGTCCACTCGCTGGCAGGTACAGCTTCCTTTAACCTGTCTGCCAACTGAGCCATATTATTTCCAAGATCGAGCCAGTCGATGACATCGCCCTTGTCTGGCAAGTCAGGCAGCTCACATACGGCCAAAGACTTGGCAGTTCCGGTAAGAGCTTCGATCACTTTGTCTGCATAAGCTCTGCCCGCCTCATCATTGTCAGGAAGAATGATGACATCACGCCCTTCAAAATGTGGCGTCAGGTCTGCCTCCCATTTGCTTGATCCACCTGCTCGCGTGGTCGCCGTGAAGCCTCCCTCCCAGAGTGCATCAACACACTTCTCGCCTTCGCAAACCAACACTGCGCCTTCTGCTGGCCATTCATCGATCCGATAGGGATAAGGGCGAAATGATGGGTCACTCTTTGGGGGCTTCCCATTGGGGAGCGATTGCCTGAAGGTCTTGCTGCAATCGTCGGCATCCTGTCGAGTAACGGTTAGGTTTAGGGATCCGTCAGGACGTTTGTAGAGATATTCTGTCCTACGTGGAGAGTTTGCTTTAGACGGAACCCCAGCATGTCCAAGATGATCGGCTACAAGACGCAAGGCTTCAGATTTTGAGGCTGCCTTCCCGGCATGAATCAGCAGCTCAAAGCCATCACCGGCTATTTCCCCCAAACCGCCTTGGCTGCATATGAAGGTACCGTCGCCGTTGATGTTGTCGAAACGAAATCGGTCTTTGCCACCACAGCCCGGGCAGCAACCGTGATGATTTTTCAAAGTGGAAGGATCAACTCCAAGGGCTGACAAGATCTCTTTCCATTGACCTTTGGCAATAGGTTTCACCGTTTCAAAATTGGGCTTTCCAGATGGAAACCCATCGTTGGCAAATCCCATCGCCTGTGAAATCGAGTTTACTGGAAAGGACGCAATACGATCGGCAGACATCGTTTACCCCCTCCTGTCCTGCAACCACGCCTCAACATCGCTTAGCCTGTAGCGGACATGCTTTCCGATGCGGTAGAATGGAGGCCCTGAGCCGCTATTACGCCAATGGCGGAGTGTCGCTTCTGGCACTGTCAGAATATCTGCCAAAGCAGATGACGGTATGAAATCGTCGGCTTTGAAGGGCTGTGAATGACGCATGACACACTCGTTTGCGGTGAGTAGTGTCTGGATAATAATTACCCTAACCTATTGATACAATGGAACAAAACTAGGACATTTAAGATTTAGGAATTAAATTCATGTCTCCGAATAACCATCATCCTGACGATGCTCGCGCAGTCGACGTAGTTGACAAACTTGGGAGGAAGAATTGCTAATCAATTTCA
The DNA here is from genome assembly GCA_965657415.1 of Puniceispirillaceae bacterium (SeqCode). Taxonomy (GTDB): domain Bacteria; phylum Pseudomonadota; class Alphaproteobacteria; order Puniceispirillales; family Puniceispirillaceae; genus UBA8309. The sequence goes on from CBFHNZ010000006.1 coordinate 76,192, forward strand.
CCT
>CBFHNZ010000007.1:0-76007 GCA_965657415.1 Puniceispirillaceae bacterium (SeqCode)
TCTTCTTGCCAGCTGTTCCAATATCCAGCCGGCACCAGTTCAAGAAGAAGAGGAGCCCATTTCCTTTCTCACCGGCAAGCCTGGCGGTGTCAAGCTTGGCGATCTTGGAGGATTGTCCGGCGAAAAAGGCGACGGCATGCCGGTCAACGCCATCCTGTGGCGCGCCGCGCTGGATATCATCTCGCTGATCCCAATTGCCGATGTCGACACCTTTGGCGGCACGATCGTATCCGACTGGTATTCGCTCCCCGACAAGCCGGATGAGCGGATCAAGATCACGATTTTCATCTCCGGCCGCGAGTTGCGCTCCGATGCCGTGCGCATCACTGTGCATGTTCAGAGCCGCGATGGCACCGACGGCAGCTGGGGCGGCGGCGTTCGTGACGATGAATTCGCGCGGCGTCTTGAGGATCTTGTCCTCAACCGCGCCCGTGAAATTCGCGCCGAGACAATCACCGAGATCGTCGAATAGTCAGGCTATTCACTCAAGCCTTCATGGCATGCCGTCAGGGTGACATTCATGGATCAGTACAACGCGGCCGCCGTCGAGGCCAAATGGCAGGAACGCTGGGAAGCCGGTAAGTGTTTTGTCGCGGAAACCGGGTCTGAAAAGCCAAAATACTACGTCCTCGAGATGTTTCCCTACCCGTCGGGCCGGATCCATATGGGGCATGTCCGCAACTATACACTTGGCGATGTGGTGGCACGTTACCGCCGGGCCTGCGGATATAATGTCCTGCACCCAATGGGGTGGGATGCCTTCGGACTGCCGGCGGAAAACGCGGCGATGGAGCGCGGTGTCCATCCCGGCCAGTGGACGACCGAGAATATCGCCGCCATGCGAACACAGCTTCGCAGCATGGGTCTGTCCTATGACTGGGACCGCGAGCTGGCCACCTGCACACCGGATTATTACCAGCATGAACAGCGGATGTTCCTGAAATTTCTTGATCAGGGGCTAGCCTATCGCAAGGAAAGCTGGGTCAACTGGGACCCGGTTGAAAATACGGTTCTTGCCAATGAACAGGTCGTCGATGGCCGCGGCTGGCGCTCCGGCGCTCCGGTTGAACGCCGTCTGCTGTCGCAATGGTTCCTGAAAATCACCGCCTTTGCCGATGAACTCCTCGGCGCGATCGAAGGGCTGGAGCGCTGGCCCGACCGGGTACGGCTGATGCAGCAGAACTGGATCGGCCGGTCCGAGGGTGCGCGCGTGAGCTTTGGTCTGACCACGGCCGGACCCGGCACAACGAACAGCATTGATGTTTTCACGACGCGGCCAGACACGCTGTTTGGCGCGTCCTTCCTGGCCATCGCCGCGAACCATCCACTGGCAGTGGCCCTCGGCGAGGGTGATGCCGATGCCGCCGCCTTTATCGCTGAATGCGCCAAGCTTGGCACCTCCGAGGCGGCTGTCGAAACCGCCGAGAAAAAAGGCTATGACACCGGGCTTTCGGTGCAGCATCCGTTGATCGACTCCTGCCAGCTGCCGGTCTATATCGCCAATTTCGTACTGATGGAATATGGCACTGGCGCCATTTTCGGCTGCCCGGCACATGACCAGCGTGACCTTGATTTTGCCAATGCCTATGATTTGCCGGTGATCCCGGTGGTGGTGCCGGATGATGCCGATGCTGGCAGCTTCACGGTCACCGACACTGCCTATACAGGGCCCGGCAAGCTGTTCAATTCAGGTGAATGGGACGGGCTGAGCGTCGAGGATGGCAAACGCGCCGCCATCAAGGCGCTGGAGGGACGCGCCGCCGGCACCGGCCAGACAACCTACCGACTTCGTGACTGGGGTGTGTCGCGCCAGCGTTATTGGGGATGCCCCATTCCCATCATTCATTGCGACGATTGCGGCATGGTCCCGGTGCCGGAAGCCGATCTGCCGGTCGAATTGCCGGCAGATGTGGAGTTCAACACCCCCGGCAACCCGCTGTCGAACCATCCGACCTGGAAACACACCACCTGCCCGACCTGCGGCGGCGCGGCCCTTCGCGAACAGGACACCTTCGATACCTTCTTTGAAAGTTCGTGGTATTTCCTGCGCTATGCCGACCCGGCACATCCCGACGGTTTCAGCCGCGAGGCAGCCGCCTACTGGATGCCTGTCGACCAGTATATTGGCGGGGTGGAACATGCCGTCCTGCATCTTCTCTATTCGCGGTTCTTCACCAGGGCGCTGCGCGAGACAGGCTATCTTGAGCTTGATGAGCCGTTTGCCGGGCTGATGACGCAGGGAATGGTCTGCCACCAGACCTTTCAGGACCAGCAGGGAAAGTGGCTGTTCCCAACCGAGGTCGAACGTGACGGCGATAGCTGGCGGGAGATCGACACTGGCGCGGCCGTTACCGCCGGCCGCATCGAGAAGATGAGCAAGTCGAAGCGCAATGTCATTGACCCGGAGCTGATCATCTCGACCTATGGCGCTGACACGGCGCGGCTGTTCATGCTGTCGGATTCGCCGCCGGAACGTGACATGGAATGGACCGAAGCTGGCGTTGAGGGTGCTTCACGCTTTTTGAAGCGTCTCTATCGCCTGGCCGGTGATGCGGATCTGGCTGCTGTCGGCAGCCCAGCGCCAACCACCGGCGCGCCCGGCGATCTGGTGCGCGCCACGCACCGGGCCATCAAGGCGATTTCCGAGGACATCGAGGCATTCCGCTTCAACAAGGCGGTGGCACAGCTCTACACCTTGGCCAACGCCATTGCCGACTTGCAGGACCGCTCGGACGACGGCAAGGCGGCGCGGCGCTTCGGCATCGAAACGCTGACCCGGCTTCTGGCCCCGATGGCACCGCATGTCGCCGAGGAAATGTGGCAGGCGCTTGGCCATGAAACGATGCTGGCCACCTCACCCTGGCCGAAAGCCGACGCCGCCCTTGTCACCGAAAGCAGCGTCGAAATCGGCGTCCAGGTCAATGGCAAGCTTCGCGACACCGTATCCCTGCCGCGCGACACCGCCGAGGATGAGGCCCGCGCCGCCGCGCTGGCTTCGGCCGGGGTAATCCGATATCTTGACGGCAGGGAGCCAAAAAAGGTCATCGTCGTGCAGAACAGGATCATCAATGTTGTTGTCTAGGGCGTTGGTGCCCGGGCTATTTTTGTCTGGGGCTTCATTTTCCAGGACATTATTATCCAGGGCGTGCCTCGTCGCCGCGTTTTGCCTGCTGGCGGCCTGTTCCAACATGCAGGTCCAGACAGCCGGCGAGGTGCTGCGTCAGCAGGATGTCGGGATCAATGTGGTGCAGAGCGGTGAGCGCAAGGGCCAGCTCTATAGCCGGCAGCTCCGTGACAGGCTCGACTCCGCTGGTCCCGTGTCGCATGATTTGTCGTCAAGTCTTAGTCAGTCTTCGAGTTCGGTCGTTTCGGTTCGCGGCACCGGCTCCAACCTCAAGAAAATGACCATGACAGCGGAAATCACACTTGTTGACCGCGCCTCTGGCGAAGTCGTGCTGTCGGATTCCGTGTCCGCCACCGCCACGCTTGGCGCGGTATCAGCCTATTTCGCGCAGACCCGCTCCGACCGGCATGGCAGTGAGCGTCTTGCCATGCTTTTGGCAGACCGCGTTGCCGCCCGCGTACAGCTCTATTTCCTGAACAACAGCGGGTCCTGATGAAGGTCGCGCCGCGGCAGGTTGAGGGGTTTCTGTCTGCCATTCCCACGCCCATCCGCGCGGCGCTTCTGCATGGCAGTGACATCGGCCTCATTGGCGAACGCGCGCAAAAAATCGCCTCGCATTTCAGCGATGATCTCGATGATGTGTTTTCGGTCACGCGCCTTGATGGCGAAACGCTGTCCCGCGACCCGGCCGCCCTTGGTGATGCCGCCGAAGCGCTTGCCATGACAGCTTCATGCCGGCTTGTAATGGTGCGGGGGCGCGGCAGTGAAATGCTGGAATCCTGCAAGCTCGCCCTCGCCCGCAATCTTGACAATGCCTTCATCCTCGTCGAGGCCACTGAAACCACCACCAGACACGCGCTGGTAAAATTGTTCGAGACCCACGACAAGGCTGCCTCGGTGGGCTGCTATCCCGATGAGGCCCGCGATATTGGCGCCCTGCTTGCCGAAATCCTGGCCAAGGACAATATCAGCATCCGTGACGATGCCCGCACCGCCGCCATCCTGAGGCTTGGTAGCGACCGCGCGGCAACCCGCCGCGAAATTGAAAAGCTGGCGCTTCTTGCCGGACCTGGCGGGACGTTGAGTTTCGAGGATGTCAGCATTGCCCTTGGCGATAGCGCCACGCTTGCCATTTCAGACATCGCCATGGCCGCAGCAGATGGCAGTGTAAACGCGCTTGAACGCGCCATCGACAAGGCGTGGAGTGAACAGCAGGCCAGCGTCACGGTGCTGCGCGGATCGCAGATCTATTTCCGGCAATTGTTGCAGGCCGCCCGCGCGATGCGGAATGGCGGGAGCGCCCAGCAGGCCGTGAAATCTCTGCGTCCGCCAGTGCATTTCCGGCTCCAGGACAGGCTGACCTCGCAGTTGCGCCACTGGTCGACTGACACGCTTATGGACGCCGTCAACCGTCTTCAGGATGCCGAGCTGGCGGTAAAGACCGGCGGTGCCAACGACACCGCCATCTGCGCCCAGACCTTGCTTGGCCTGTGTCTGCGCGCACGGGCGCTTCGTGGTTAGTTGGTGAGCAGTTTTTTCGTCACCGCGTCGAATTGCTCAAGGTTCTTGAAACTGACCGACATCCGGCCCTTGCCGGCCGGTTCGTTCCAGTCGATATCGACTCGCAGCCCCAGTTTCGCCGCAAGCATTGCCTCTATAGCCCTGATATCTGGGGATTTTTCATTTGGCGCGCCAGCTTTCGATCGGCTGCCGGCGCCACTCCGGCCACGTGCCACCATCGCTTCAACCTGACGGGCAGACAGCCCTTTCGCCGCCACTTCCCGGGCCAATGCCACACATTCACCGTGGCCAATCAGCGGGCGAACCTGGCCCATGCTCAACGTGCCATTGATAACCATGTCGCTGACTTCGCGCGGCAATGACAAGAGACGCAACAGATTGGCAATATGGCTTCTTGACTTGCCAATGATGTTGGACAGCTGTTCCTGCGTATAGCCAAAATTGTCAATCAGCTGGCGATATCCCTCGGCCTCCTCGACCGCGCTGAGGTCAGCGCGTTGCACATTTTCGATCAGCGCCAGCTCGTAAGCTTCCTCATCCTCCAGATGGCGAATGATCGCCGGTATGGCGTGGAGCTGTGCCATTTGCGCGGCCCGCCAGCGCCGTTCGCCGGCAATCAACTCATACCGGTTCGATGTCCCGGCGCGCGGGCGGACAAGGACCGGCTGAACCAACCCCTTGCTGCGAATTGATTCCGCCAGTTCGGACAGCGATTCGGTATCAAACCGCCGGCGCGGCTGCCAGGGACCGGAATTGATCCATTCAATCGGCAGTTCGGTCAGACCTGTTTGCGCTGATGCTGACGCCGGCGGCGCCCCCGCCTGTACCGCACCTATCCCTGTGCCTGTCACCGTGCCCGTTGTTGCCGCGATCCCGGCATCACCAAGCAGCGAGGACAGGCCGCGGCCAAGGCCCCGTGCCCTGCCGGCAGATGGCGCAGAAGCTTTTTTGGCACTGGATGGGGCCGCGCCCCTGGCTTGGCCCTTACGCTTTGCCGGGGCTTTTTTAGCTGTCGATGCTGACCCGTTACGGGACGCGGGTGTCTTTGCCATCAGTCGATGTCTCCATTCTGTCGTCTACCACCAGACAAGCTGGCCAAAGGCAACATGGCCCAAGGCAACATGGCCTGTGCAAGCCGCATCAGGCTGCTTTGGCCTCCTGGCGCAAAAGCTCTGCCGCCAGCGCCGCATATGCCTGCGATCCCGGGCATTTCAGATCATAAATCAGCACCGGCTGACCAAAGGACGGTGCCTCTGATACACGGACATTGCGCGGCACCACGGTGTTGTAGACAAGCTCACCGAAATGCGAGCGCACGTCGTTCGCCACCATTGCCGATAGTTTGTTACGGGAATCGAACATCGTCAGCACGATGCCCTGCATCTGCAGATCACCATTCAGGCCGGCGCGCACCGCTTCGATCGTCCGCATCAACTGCGACAGGCCCTCAAGCGCGTAGAATTCGCATTGCAACGGTACCAGCACAGAGGTGGCGGCCGTCAACGCATTCACCGTCAGCATCCCAAGAGATGGCGGGCAATCTATTATAATATATTGATATTGTTTGGAAATTTGGCGTATTGCTGCTTTCAGCCTGAACTCCCGGTCCGGCATATCCGACAATTCCACCTCGGCGGCTGACAGGTCGATTATGGTCGGGATGATGTCAAGCCGTGGCACCTGCGTTGCCTGGATTGCCACATTGGCATCGCTGCTGCCGGCAATCACGCTGTAGCTGTTATGCGTCCGGTCCTTGACACCAAGGCCGGTGCTGGCATTCCCCTGCGGATCGAAATCAACAAGCAGCACCGCGCGGCCACAGGCGGCCAACGCCGTCGCAAGATTGATCGAGGTTGTGGTTTTTCCCACACCGCCCTTCTGATTGGCGACGGCGATGATACGCTGGGCTTGCGGCATGGTTCAGCACGACTCCGGGCTAGGACACCATCAGGTCTATCACAGAACCCTCCGGGTTGGTAAGGCTTGGATGCAGACGCCAGGTGAAATTCATCGTCATGTCTTGCACCTTGGCAAGCGCATCAAGCTCGGCCTTGGCCTGCGCGCCCTTCAGGAACAGACAACGTGTCCCCGGGCGAAGTTGCGGGGCCAGGAGCGGCACCAGCCGGTCAAGCGGGGCCAGCGCCCGCGCCGTGATCATCGAAGCCTCGAGACAGGGCAAGGTTTCAACACGGTGATTATGAACCTCCGCCATCAGCCCGCATTCGCGGATCACGGTGCTGAGAAAGACCGCCTTCTTCTGATCCGATTCGACCAGATGGCATTCGGCGTCGGTCAGGATCGCCAGAACCAACCCGGGGAAACCGGCACCACTGCCGACATCGACAAGCCGTTTTGATCCATCCTGTATATGCGATCCGTCTGATATATGCAGGGCGAGCTGCGCCGAATCCCAGATATGCCGCGTCCATATATCAGCAAGGCTTGCTGGTGACACCAGATTGATGCGTGGCTGCCATTTCTCGACAAGCGCGACATAGCTTTCAAGCTTGCCCAGTGTTTCACGTGAAACATCAAGCTCTGCAGCGATGCGATCGGGGATCTTCATCCGTGTTTTGCCGGGGCGTGTTTTGTCGGGGCCTGCTCTATCGAAGCTGGTTTGACCGGACCATCATCCGACCCTGAGCCGGCCATCTGCTGGCGCTTCAGATGCCGCAGCACCGCTACCACCGCGGCCGGCGTCAGGCCCGGCAGCCGGTTGGCCTGGCCGATTGTCTCCGGACGCCGGCGGCGCATCACATCACAGGCTTCGGCCGACAGCCCGCCAACCTGCGCATAGTCGAAATCGGCAGGAATGGTGATGGCTTCATCACGGCGCAGCGCGTCAATATCTGCCTGCTGCCGGTCGATATAGCCCGCATAGCGGCAATCTGCCTCGATCTGCGGGCGCAAACTGGTGGGGATTGTGGCCAGTTGCGGCCATAGGCCAACTATCCGGTCAAACCCGATATCATCAAGCGCCAGCAGGTCGGACGCGTTCCGTACAGCGCCGTCGCGCGGCACCGGCAAACCGGCTTCACGAAGCTCGCCTGGTCGTGCCGTTGCTGTTTCAATCAGCCCGCGGGCATTCGCGAGCGCCGCCCGCTTGTCGTGCCAGGCCGCCCGCCGTGCAGGCCCGACACAGCCAATTTCAATGCCACGGTCCGTCAAACGCTGATCGGCATTGTCGGCCCGCAGCAGCAGCCTGTATTCGGCCCGCGAGGTGAACATCCGATAGGGTTCGGGGGCACCGCGCGTGATCAGATCGTCAATCATCACGCCGGTGTAGGAATCCGCCCGGCCGAGGGTGAAGATGTCAGCCGAGCCAGACGCCCGCAATGCCGCGTTGATGCCAGCAACAAGCCCCTGCGCTGCTGCCTCTTCATAGCCGGTCGTGCCATTGATCTGGCCGGCCAGAAAAAGACCCGGCATGGCTTTCAGTGACAATGTTCGGGACAGCGCCCGCGGATCGATGAAGTCATATTCGATGGCATAGCCATATTGCAGGATGCTGGCAGATTCCAGTCCTGGAATGCTGGCAACCAGCGCATCCTGCACATGGCGGGGCAGGCTTGTCGAAATGCCGTTCGGATAGACCGTGTGATCCTCGAGCCCTTCCGGCTCAAGAAAGATCTGGTGTGAGTCCTTGTCGGCAAAGCGCTTGACCTTATCCTCGATCGATGGGCAGTAACGTGGCCCCTGTCCCGCAATTTGGCCGCTATAGACAGCCGACAAATGGATGGAATCGGCAATGATCCGGTGCGTTTCTGCAGTGGTCCGGGTAATGCCACACTCAATCTGTGGCACGGTGATCCGGTTAGTCATGGTCGAGAATGGCACTGGCGGGTCGTCGGCGGGTTGCATCACCAACCGGCCCCAGTCGATGCTGCGCCCGTCAAGGCGCGGCGGCGTGCCCGTCTTCAGCCTGCCAATTGGCAGATCGAGCGCGCGAAGCCGTGATGACAGCATGTTCGATGGCGCCTCACCTATGCGGCCTGCCGGTGTCATTTCCTCGCCCAGATGGATCAACCCACCAAGGAAGGTACCGGTTGTCAGAACCACCGCACCGGCGAGATGCTCGACCCCCGCCTCGTCAATAACACCGCAGCAGACACCGTCACTGACCACAAGGTCACCGACGGCGGCCTCGATCACCTTGACACCGGCCGCGGCAACAAGCCGCTGCACGGCATCGCGGTACAACGCCCGGTCAGCCTGCGCCCGGGGGCCGTGAACCGCTGGCCCGCGTGAGCGATTGAGCATTCGGAACTGGATGCCAGAGGCGTCAATGGCACGGGCCATGATGCCATCGAGGGCGTCGATCTCGCGCACCAAATGACCCTTGCCAAGTCCCCCGATGGCCGGGTTGCAGCTCATCTCGCCAATCCTGTCGGCGCGCATTGTCACCAGCGCCACAGAGGCGCCCATGCGGGCGGCTGCCGCGGCGGCCTCACACCCGGCATGCCCCCCGCCAACAATGATCACGTCCCAACGCATCAGACTGTCCTGTATTTCCAGCAGGGCGCTTTATGCGCCCCTTCGGATTATTTTCCAATGCAAAAGCTGGAAAAAATATTGTCGAGAAGCTCCTCGACATCGACCTGTCCGGTGAGCCTGCCAAGACTGTCAGCCGCCCGCCGGTATTCCTCGGCCGCCAGCTCGGGCGCCGAGACAAGATCGAGTTCATCCGCCGCGCGAAGAGCCTCCATGGCGCGTGTCAGCGCGTGGCGATGCCGGGCCCGTGTGATGATGCTCTGTGTTTCCGGCCGGTTTGCCGGCACCACCAACCCGCGCAGCAGGTCAAGGACCCGTTCAAGCTCACCACCATTTTCATCATTTTCCAATGACACAAGTCTGCCAGCGCAGGCAAGGCGGTCCAGATCTGCAGTTACCCCCGGGACCGATTCAGCACTCAGGCGATCGCGCTTTGTCAGCAACACGGCCTGACTTGATCCGGCAAGTGCCTGCATTTCCGCAAGCGCCTCCCGCCACCCCTTGGCCGACGAATCAATGACCAAAAGCGCCGCATCGGCCTCGCGCGCGGCGTTCCGCGCGCGGCGTACCCCCTCTGCCTCGATCACATCGTCCGTGTCCCGAAGCCCAGCGGTATCGAGAAGCGTCACCGGTACGCCATCAAGATCGATCCGCACGCTGACAATATCGCGCGTCGTGCCGGCCTGAGACGACACAATCGCCACATCCCGCCCGGCCAGACGATTCAGCAGGGTCGATTTTCCGGCATTCACCGGGCCGATGAGGCTGACCGTCACGCCGGCGCGCACACGCTCCCCCTCGTGATCATCATCAAGCACCGCGCCCAGGGCGTCAGCAAGCACCCGTGTATCGGTATGGATCCGGGCTTCGATATCACCTGGCAGCTCTTCATCGGCGAAATCAATCACCGCTTCCAGTTGGGCCGCCAGACGGACCAGCGCCTCACGCCACCCCTCGACAGGCCGATGCAGGACACCGTCGCGCTGGCGCCAGGCCTGTAGCCGCTGCCGGTCGGTCTCAGCATCAATCAGATCGGCCAGCGCCTCGGCACCAAGAAGATCTATCTTGCCATTGGCAAACATACGATGCGTGAATTCACCAGGTCCTGCGGGGCGAAATCCCGTCGCCTCACCAAGCCGCCGGAGGATCGCCGCTGTCACCGCCATCGAGCCATGTGCGTGGATTTCAACAATATCCTCACCAGTGCTGGATTTCGGTCCCTTCATGGCAAGAATCACGGCCTCATCAAGCGTACTGCCATCAGCATCGATGAGCCGGGCCATGCGAAACTGTCCTGGTACCGGCACCTTACACCCGAAGAGGGCCGGCGCGGCAAAGGCGCGGGAGCCGCTGATCCGGATCACCGCTATGGCGGCGCGTCCGGGCGGTGTCGCCTGGGCAAAGATGGTATCGCTGTCGTCGCGCATGATAATGGTGCCTTCCTCTCAAAGCTGATATAGCCTGATCAGCGGCGAACGTCTTCATCAAGTTTCGTACCATGGCCCGGCGGCGGCGCCATCGGCACCAGCATATGGGGCCAGCATATGGGAGATGACAAAGATGACGATGCAGGGCCCAGCGGCACGGCAGTTCCACACAACATGTCACAGCAGATTTGGATATATGCGCGCCGTCAGCGACGGGCGACATCTGATTCGCCTCGACTGGGACCAGGAAAGGTTTGCCGCGCCCGAAAATCCGGATGATGTTTCACGTGAAACATGCCGCCAGCTTGCCGCCTATCTTGCCGGCAGACGAACATTTTTCGACCTGCCGCTGCGGCCCGAGGGAACTTCCGAAGCGGGGCGAGTCTGGCTCACGGCAATGGCCAGAATTCCCTATGGCACGGTGGTGAGCTATACCGCGTTCGCGGCTCTCGCCGGCAAACCGCAGGCCCCACGTGCCGCCGGCACCGCCTGTTCGACAAATCCGATACCGATTATCTATCCTTGCCATCGCGTCGTGCGACGGGGCGGGGCGCTGGGAAATTACGGCGGTGGCAGCGGCCTGTCGCCGCGGCATCCCGATAATCTGGGCCGCAAGCAAGCGCTGATTGATCTTGAACGGGGCTTTGCCTAGTTGGTGTCCGGATTGGCCAATATCTAGTCTAGCTTCCGGCCGGTCTAGCTGTTCATCTGCTCGAAGAAATCATCATTCGTCTTCGAATGTTTCAACTTATCGACCAGGAATTCCATGGCGTCGACCGGACCCATCTGCATCAGGATGCGGCGCAGGACCCACATCTTGGCCAGCGTTCCCTTATCGACGAGAAGCTCTTCCTTACGGGTACCCGACCGCGTGATGTCGATGGCCGGGAAGGTGCGTTTGTCGGACAGCTTGCGATCAAGGATGACCTCACTGTTGCCGGTCCCCTTGAATTCTTCAAAGATCACTTCATCCATCCGCGACCCGGTCTCGATCAACGCCGTCGCAATGATGGTCAATGACCCGCCTTCCTCAATGTTCCGCGCTGCGCCAAAGAAGCGTTTTGGCCGCTGCAGCGCGTTGGCGTCAACACCACCGGTCAACACCTTGCCGGATGAGGGCACAACAGTGTTATAGGCCCGCGCCAGACGGGTGATGGAATCCAGAAGGATCACCACATCCCGCTTGTGTTCGACAAGCCTTTTGGCTTTTTCTATAACCATTTCAGTGACTTGAACATGGCGCGCGGCAGGTTCATCGAAGGTTGATGAAATTACCTCACCGCGCACAGACCGCTGCATGTCGGTCACTTCTTCCGGACGTTCATCGATCAACAGAACAATCAGATAGACTTCCGGGTGGTTTTCCGAGATGGCGTGGGCGATGCTCTGCAGCATCATCGTTTTACCTGTCCGCGGCGGTGCCACGATCAGGCCACGCTGGCCCTTACCCATGGGGGATACAAGGTCGATCACCCGCGGCGTGTTATCCTTCTTGTCAGGATCGAAGGGCAGTTCGAGGGTCAGCTTGTTTTCCGGATAGAGCGGCGTCAGATTGTCGAAATTGATCCGATGCCGAACCGCGGTCGGCTCTTCAAAATTGATTGTTTCGACTTTCAGAAGCGCAAAGTAACGCTCCCCATCCTTCGGCGCACGAATTTCACCCTCGACGGTATCGCCAGTTCGCAGACCGAACCGTCGGACCTGACTTGGTGACACATAGATGTCATCCGGTCCGGGAAGATAATTCGATTCCGGTGCGCGAAGAAAACCGAACCCGTCGGACAATACCTCAAGGACACCACTGCCATAAATGGCAACATCATTTTGGGCAAGCTGCTTGAGGATCGCGAACATCATGTCCTGCTTGCGCAAGGTGCTTGCGTTCTCAATCTCCAGCTCCTCGGCATAGGCAAGGAGATCAGCAGGCGATTTCTGTTTCAGTTCCTGAAGGTGCATGGTCTCGACACGCTGGTGACGGCGGGGAAGACGGGTTGGCCCGTAAATATTAGGGGAGCGCCAAGGTTAGGCGGAATATATGACAGATTTTGCCAGTGTACGTCAATCGCAATGTCGTCAAGGCTGAATTTTCAGACAGGCTTCACCACGGCCATGACAACAATGATGATCATCAGCACTGTCGGTACTTCATTCCAGATTCTGTAGGCGCGGGCTGGTCGGGGCGGCGCATCACCTTCCAGCTGCCGACGCATTTTTGAAAACACACCATGACATCCCGCCATTGCGAACACGCATACCAGCTTGACCTGCATCCAGACGTCCACAAGTAGCTCTGGTGCCAGCGCCAACATCCAGATTCCAAATAGAAAACTGCCAATCATTGCCGGATTCATGATCGCCTTCAACAGACGGCGTTCCATCACCTTAAAGGTTTCGGCCTGAACCGAACCGATTGTGGTCTCGGCGTGATAGACATAAAGCCGCGGCAGGTATAGGAGGCCAGCCATCCAGGCAATAATGGAAATAACGTGCAGCGCCTTGATGATTTCGTAACTCATCGCTTTTGTCCCCGTACCCGTGCCACCAGATCATGGACATGCGGCTCCGGCGTTTCCGGCGTTATACCGTGTCCGAGATTGAAAATATGCGCTCGCGCGGCACAGGCGTCCATAATCCTGTCGACGGCCTGATACATCGCCGGGCCGCCCGCGATCAGGCTGAGCGGGTCCAGATTGCCCTGCAATGTGATATGGCGCGGCAGATTGTTCGCCGCCCACAGGATATCCGTACCATGATCCAGCCCGACACCATCCACCGGTGTTTGATCGCAATACGCCATCAACCCTTCCCCAATACCCTTTGGAAATCCGATGATGGGCTGATCTATGCCACGCTTTCTGAGGGTCTCGATGATGTGCCGCGCCGGGTCAATGACAATCCGGTGGCGAAACTCTGCCGGGACAGCGCTGGCCCAGCTGTCAAAAAGCATCAGCGCATCTGCACCAGCACGCGCCTGAAGCGCAAGAAATTCGATGGTTGCGGCAGTGACGATCTCGAGCAGAGCGTCAAACTGCCGGTCATTATCCCACATCCATTTTCGCGCATTGGCGAAATCTCGTGAGGATTGACCTTCCAGCATATAGGTGATGATCGTCCAGGGTGCGCCGGCAAAACCGATCAATGCTTTGTTCTTTGCCAATTGTGACCGGCAAAGCGACAACGCTTCGCCAACAGGTGCGAGTTTGGTGTCGATTTGGCCAAGGTCACGTTCGTCTATATCCGTAACAGCGGCCAGCTGGTCAAGAACTGGTCCCTGCCCCGGGATAAAGCGGACATTTCTATTCATAGCCCATGGCACAAGAAGAATATCGGAGAAAATGATCGCCGCATCGAAACCGAATTTGTCGATTGGCTGCAATGTAACCTCGACAGCTTTTTCCGGGTTTAAACAGAATGAGATGAAATCTGGTTCCGATGCCCGTACTTGTCTGTATTCGGGAAGATAGCGTCCCGCCTGGCGCATGAGCCACAGTGGCGGGGTGTCCGTCCGTGTTCCGGACAATGCATCGAGGAAGCGATTGGTCATGGAAATACTCTCTATACAATAGATAGATATATATAAAGGAATTGATGAATAGGTAGGGCCTGTGGAAAATTCACATCACAGCGTTATGCCCGCAATATCCCCAGTTTCATCAACAGCCAGCATGGTCCGTGTTGGAGGCTGGCAGCGGTTTTTTCTGACTAACCCCATGATCTGCCAGCGGACAGCGGCAACTTATCCGGATGGGGATCATGACTGGCTTAATCGCCACTTCTCCACATATGTCTGAAAGCATGTGCGTTTCATCCCCAGATTGGTGGATCTGGCGCACATGTAATCCCCAGCGATTTGCCCCGCCTCATACGTCCTGTTCTGGTCAGCTGACGGCGTGCCGTATCGCCCCGTTTCGGGAAAATCCGTGACAGTCTTGACTGGACACCCTAATTTTAATGCATGAATGACGCGACCCTTCATATTCATCTTGTGTCCGATTCCACCGGCGAGACAGTGCATCAGATTACCCGTGCCTGCATCGCGCAGTTTTCGAATGTGCGGACGACCGAACATGTATGGACATTGGTGCGAAGCCACAATCATGTTGATGCCGTTTTTGCCGGTGTGGATCGCAATCCAGGTGTGCTTTTGATGAGTGTGGTGGATGAGGAGCTTCGTGCTGAATTCGAGCGCCGCTGTACCGAAACTGGCATCCCGCATGTCTCGGTTCTCGATCCTGTAGTCGATCTTCTCGGACGTATTCTCGGCAAACCGATGCGCAACCGTCCCGGTGGCCAGCGCCAGCTAGACACCGCTTACTTCGACCGTATGGCAGCTGTTGATTTCGCTGTACGCCACGATGACGGCCTGAATATGGGCGAACTTCATGACGCCGATATCCTGCTAGTTGGCGTTTCGCGAACCTCAAAGACCCCGACATCGATGTATCTGGCGCATCGTGGCTATAAGGTCGCAAATTATGCGCTGGTTCCGGATGTTCCCTTTCCGGCCCACTATATAGATGGGCTGAAGCTGTTTGTCGTTGGCCTGACCAACGATCCGAAACGTCTCAGTGTTGTCCGCAAGACACGGCAAATCGTGCAATCGGATGAAAGCAACGTGACCTATACCGATCTTGAACGGATTTCCGAGGAGGTTCGCGATGCGCGGCGGCTGTTTGCTCAGAACCAATGGCCGGTGATAGACGTCACGCGGCGCTCGGTTGAAGAAACCGCGGCCGCCGTGATCCAGCTTCACACCAACTGGCAGGAGCAGACATCGTGAGCCCTGACCCCGTTATCGCGGCGCCCCTGCCAAGAGGGAATCTGCCAAGACGGAATCTGCCATGGCACAACCTGCCATGACGAGCCCAGCTGTGTCATTGCCTGTTGTGTCATTACCAGCCGGGCCATTGCTGCTGGCATCATCCAGCACCACACGCCGCCGTCTGTTGGAAGCCGCCGGTTTCGAGATCGTCACCTGTCCCGCTGCAATTGACGAGCCGGCGATCCGCGGCAGTTGCGCCGCCGATAAGGTTGCGCCGGGTGATGTGGCGGTGATTCTGGCCGAAATGAAAGCACAGGCCGCCTTGTCGCGAAACACCGCCGCGCCGGGACAGTTTCTCCTTGCCGCTGACCAGATCCTTGAGATTGATGGCGAGATGCTGGGGAAACCGGCTGATCAGGATGGTGCGGCGCAACAGCTGATGCGCCTTCAGGGACAGACCCATCGCCTTCACACCGCAGCGGTCATCATGCGTGACGGGATGCGGATCTGGCATCATCTTGGTGTCAATGAGATGAAGATGCGCCCACTTACCGGAAGCGAGATCGAAACCTATCTTGCGCATCTTGGCGAGGCGGCCCTCTGGAGCGCTGGAAGTTATCAGATTGAATCCGTCGGCATGCATCTTTTCACCAGCATTGGTGGCTGTCATTACACCATTCTTGGGCTGCCGCTTGTCGAGATTACCGGGTTTCTGCGTGAACATGGTCTGCAGCTGACCAAGACCAGTTCCACCGGGGGTTCCATGGCATGATCGTCATCGGGCTTACGGGCGGCATTGCATCGGGAAAATCAACCACGGCGGCGATGTTGCGTGACCTTGATATTCCGGTTCATGACGCCGATGCGGTGGTTCACGAGATGATGGCATCTGGTGGCGCGGCAACTGGCAAGGTGGTGGAGGTTTTTGGCCGCCAGGTCCTGGCGCCGGACGGGTCAATTGACCGGCAACGCCTTGGTGGTGAGGTTTTTGCCGCCGCCGAGCGTCGAAAGATGCTGGAATCCATCCTTCACCCGCTTGTCGCCACCACCCGCGACAGGTTTCTGACAACCCACAGGAAAGCCGGCACACCGCTGGTGGTGCTTGATATCCCGCTTCTGTTTGAGACAGGCAGTGAGGTTCTGTGTGATTTCGTCATTCTGTGCAGCGTGGATCCCGACACCCAGAAACAGCGGGCGCTGCGGCGCAACGGCATGACAGAGGACAAGCTTGACGCCATCCTGCAAAGCCAGATGCCGCTTGCCACGAAACGCGCCATGGCTGACGCTGTGATCGAGACGGATCACGGTATGGATGCGGCGCGGCAGACACTTCTGGCCATTCTGGATGGCCCGGTGCGCCAGCTGCGTGAGACCGAAACAGGAGACAGGCGAGATGCGTGAAATCGTCCTCGATACCGAAACAACGGGAATCGACCCGTCAGATGGCCACCGCATCATCGAGATTGGCGCGCTGGAGATGGTCAATCAGACACCGACTGGTGAACAATTCCATATCTATATCAATCCTGAACGTGAAATCGATGCTGGCGCGGTCAATATCCACGGGCTGACGCAGGAATTCCTGTCCGATAAACCGGTCTTTGCTGATGTCGTCTCTGGATTTTTGGACTTTATCGGTGACTCCCAGCTGGTGATCCACAACGCCCCGTTCGATATGGGCTTTATCAATGCTGAACTGGTGCGTCTTGGCAAGGCGGCGCTGCCGATGGACCGGGCCGTTGACACGCTGACCATGGCGCGGCGCAAGTTCCCCGGCGCACAGGCCAGCCTCGATGCGCTATGCCGCCGCTTCGAAATTGACAACAGCCATCGTGATCTTCACGGTGCGCTTGTCGATGCCGACCTTCTTGCAACCGTGTATATAGAGCTTCTTGGCGGACGGCAGCGACATCTGTCGCTGGAGCCTGAAGGTGGCAGGCCCGTCGCCGGTGCGTCGGTGGCCGACAATGCGGCACCGGGTTTTACGGTGAATGGTGATCCATCGAAATTCGACCGGCCTCACGCGCCGAGCGACGGTGAACTGGCAGCACACCGAGAGCTTGTTAAGCGGCTCGAGAACCCGGTCTGGAACCGGTGATACCGGAAATGACGACCGGTCAGGCTTCGCCGTTGGTCTCGCTCGACGCCAGCGCTTCTTTCTGGCGCTCGATGTTGGACTGGTAGACGGCGACAAAATCAATCGGCTGGATGCTCAGCGGCATGAAACCGCCATCGCGCGTCATGTCTGAAATGATGGCGCGGGCGAATGGGAACATCAGACGTGGTGCCTCGATCATGATCAGGGGATTCAGATCATCGCGCGCCGCGCCAGGTGCCGAGACGATGGCCGCATAGGTCAGCTCGGCCAGAAATAGTGCCTTGTCTTCGGCTTTGGCGTTGGCGGAGAGTGACAGAACGACCTCATATTGCTCGTTGTTCAGTCCGCGGGCGCCGACATTGACGCCGATCTGCACATCGGGCTGCTGGGGTGGGTCGATCAGAATGTCGGGCGCGTTCGGATTCTCAAAGGACAGATCCTTGATATATTGCGCGTGAACGACGATCTGCCGGCCGGCTGCCTCGGCCTGACCGTTGCCGCCACCCGGTTTATTGGCCTCTGTCTCGGTGCTGTTATCCGACATGTTCTGATCCTTCTTTCATCGTGAGCCCGCTATTGTGGGCCAGCATTTGTGGGCCAGCATTTGTGGGCCAGTATTTGTGGGCCAGTATTTGTGGGTCTGTTGCTCTATTGCTCTTGGCCCGTTTCAGACGCCGCGATAGCATGGATCCGGTTATTACGACTAGTCCTTCTTGTCGATCGGTGTCGTGCGGGTCGGCCGCTCCTCGAAATCGCCCTCGATAATGTCGTTGGCGGTGTCATCCGGATCTGGCCTCTGGCGGGCATCTCGGGACTGCCCGAAAGGTGGCCTGGTACCAAACGGCATGCGTCCACCCATCACGAAACTGCCCCGCGTCGAAATGCGTTTCAGAATCAGCGCGCCAATAATTGTGCGGATTCCGGGAAGGAACAGCACCAGCCCGCCAGCATCGGTAATATAGCCCGGGATCAGCATCAGCACCGCGCCAACCAGCACCGAAACCCCGGCGGCGAGCGAGGCAACCGGGGCCTCGCCGCGGGCCAGCTGCGCCTGTAATGATCCGGTGATTTGCCGCCCCTGTGATCGCAGAAGCGAGATTCCGATCATCCCGGTCACAAAAATTCCGATCAGTGTCAACAACACGCCGGCGGCACTACCGAGCGCGACAAAAACCTCGATTTCAGCCCATATCCAGAGGATAAACCCGATGAGATAGACAATTGGCACTGTTTTTCCGCCCAATTCAGAAAAAAATACCAGCTGACGCTTGCTGGATTCTCAAGGCAACATATGTATCCTATGACCCTGCATTGTAAGAGGCTTTGCAGGGAAGACCAAATTATCCCGCTGGGGGATCCTGTGCCGTTCATTGATATCATCATTTTCGCCGTGATCGCCGTCCTTCTGGTTCTGCGTCTGCGTTCCGTTCTGGGCCAGCGCACCGGCTATGACGAACAGCCATCACGCGGCGAACAGTCGGACAAGGGGTCGGCTGACGTTATTTCCATCGACTCGGGTAGACGCACTGATGTCGGCGACGGCCATGGGATTGCTGCGCTGAAAAAGGCCGACCGGCAATTTTCGGAAAAGCCGTTCCTGGATGGGGCTGCCGGCGCGTTCGAGATGATCCTGTCCGCCTATGCCGAAGGCGACCTTGCAAAGCTGAAGCGCCTGCTGAGCTATGATCTGCTGCAGAGCTTCACGCAGTCGATCCAACAACGGTCTTCCGATGGTGAGGTGTTGAACATCTCGCTTGATGAGCTTCGTGACCTGCGAATCCTCGACGCCAAGGTGTTTGACAATATTGCGTCTGTAACCGTTGAGTTTCAGAGTACGCAGACCCGCATCCTGTCAGACAGTGATGGCAACACCATTGAGGATGAGGATACCGGGACGCGCGATCTGATCGATATCTGGACTTTCGAGCGCGACCTGACGCTTGATGATCCGAACTGGAAGCTGGCGGAAACCGAGACGCCTGACGGGGACTGACTTCCCGGCCGGTTCATGGTGGCCGGTTCATGGTGACAGGGGACATGACCAAACGTCGTGACAATAAGCCTGGTGCTTCTGTTGGTGCTGCTGTCGATGAGGCTGCCGCCAATGCTGCTGCCAATGCTGGCGATGATGCAATTGTCTGGAAACGTCTGACGGCGGGCGTGAAACCCTATCGCCCCGACCCTCCTGCACCCACACGCCCGAAACCATCGCCACCGGCTGCGCGCCGCACGGGCCGTATGGCAGCGCCCCGGACACCCCCGGTCACGGCACCGCCGCCAACTGGAAGACCCGATCCGGTTGATCTTCGCGCCGGTGAACATGCCGGCATCGACAAATCAACGCGTCGCCGATTGGCCCAGGGCCAGCTGGCTATTGAATCACGTCTTGATCTTCACGGCATGACGGCCGCCCAGGCCGAACGACGCCTCGCCGGTTTTATTGATAACGCCGCCAGACAGAACCAGCGTTGTGTTCTTGTCATTACCGGCAAGGGGGCTGACGGGATGGGCGTTTTGCGCCGTCTCGTGCCGCAATGGTTGAAGGCGCCGCCGCTGGCACCGCGTGTTCTGGCAATTTCAGCGGCCCGTCCGGGTGATGGCGGTGACGGGGCGCTTTATGTGCTGCTTCGCCGTCGCCGCCAGGTACCATGACCCCGTTCGGTGAAAGAATGCGCACCCTGCGCACCGCCCGTGGCCTGACCCAGCAACAGCAGGCGGATCAGCTTGGCGTGTCCAAGGCTTATATTTCCGCGCTGGAGACGGGTGCCCGTGGCCAGCCATCGGCACCTTTTGTCGATCAGATATGCGCCTGGCTTGGGTTGATCTGGGATGATGCCGAAGAGTTGAAGGCGCTTGCCGCTCTGTCGCATCCGAAACCCGCTATCGATACCAGCCGGTCGCACGCCGCGGCCGTTGAACTTGCCAACCTCATGGCGGCCCATATCGGCTCCCTCGATCCTGCGGCATGTCGACGCCTGATCGATGCGTTGCGGGACGAACTTCATCAGAGCGGTCGCTAGCAACGGTCTGGTCCCGAGGCCCCGAAGCATCAGAATCCAGGTGCCGGAATCGAGGTGCCGGAATCCAGGTGCCAGAATCGAGATGCCAGAATCGAGATGCCAGATTCAAAATGTTGGCAGGCAAATAGCGACCCCGAAGAGGCCGGATCAAAACAGATGGCTTTTGCGGTTTTCTAACTTGTGTTAGGACAGCGTCGGCAGGGCAAGCGGTCCCGCCGCCATTCTTTCACCCCATATGTCGAGGTTACAGGTCCAGATGACGCCGAAAAAACTGTCCTCACATGTGCCCCGGATTTCGGTGGAGAGCCCGTCGCGGCTCAGCAGCGTCGACATCGACGAGCTGTGTGACGCTGCCGAGGGTGCGATCCGCGCGGGCGGTGGTTTTGGCTGGTTGACGCCGCCGCCACGCTCGGTGATGGAGGATTATTGGCGCGGTGTACAGATGATCCCGGAACGCCACCTCATCGTCGCCAGGCTCGACAAGGTTATTGCCGGTTCCTGCCAGATTCTCAGCCCGCCGCGCAACAACGAAGCGCAGGCATTCATGTGCCAGTTGACGACATTCTTCGTTGCGCCCTGGGCGCGGGGTCATGGTCTGGCCCAGATGATTGTGGCCGAGGCCGAGGCGCTGGCAAAATCCAAAGGCTTTACGATGATCAGCCTCGATGTCCGGTCAACCCAGGATCGTGCCATCCAGTCCTTTGAGGCACGCGGATTCGTTCGCTATGCGGTGAATGACTATTATGCCCGCGTCGCCAATGACTATGTGTCCGGGTTCTATTACCAAAAGGAGTTGAGGTGATGGCTTATGACAATGAGAATGTGTTCGCCAAAATCCTGCGTGGCGAAATTCCCTGCAACAAGGTTGCCGAGGATGAACACACCCTTGCCTTTGCCGATATCAACCCGGCGCGCGCCGTTCATGTTCTGGTCATTCCCAAGGGCGCCTATGTCGACTGGCAGGATTTTGCCGCCAGAGCTTCAGCCGACGAACTTGCAGCCTTCACCCGCATGATCGCCCATGTCGCCGAGGTGACGGGCATTGCGGATACCGGGTTCCGGGTAATCTCGAATATCGGCGTCAACGGTCATCAGGAGGTGCCGCACCTTCACATGCATGTCCTTGGCGGTGAACCGGTAGGCCGGATGGTGGATCGCGGCCAAACCTGATAAACCGGCCCTGATAAACCGGCCCTGATAAACGGGCCCTGATAAACGGGCCCCGATAAGCAGGCCCCATAGCAGGCTAAATATCAGAAATTTCTAATAAACTTGCAGGTTTGCTGGCCACTGGCCATCATGGCTGATCCATTGGTATGGAATCACACGCCATGCATGCAAGCATCAGCACCGTCGCCTTTCGGGGTATCGACACCATTCCGGTCGATGTTCAGGTGCATGTGGCGAACGGCCTGCCGTCGATGACGATTGTCGGGCTGGCCGACAAGGCTGTTGCTGAATCACGGGAACGCGTGCGGGCGGCGCTGGCGTCGATCGGTCTGGCCCTGCCGCCAAAGCGTATCGCGATCAATCTGGCGCCGGCCGATGTTGTCAAGGAAGGCGCGCATTTCGATCTGCCGATTGCGCTTGGCCTTCTGGTTGCCATCGGCAGCATTCCGCGTGATGCGGTTGACGGCCATATGGTGCTTGGCGAGCTGTCGCTTCACGGTGCCATCGAGCCGGTATCGGGTGCCCTGCCAACGGCGATGGCGGCGGTGGCGGCCGGCCTTGATCTGATCTGTCCGGCAGGCTGTGGTCCCGAGGCGGCCTGGGCCAGCGATCTGTCAATTATTGCGCCGCCAGATCTGATGGCGCTGCTCAATCATCTTCGCGGTATACAGCATCTACCGCCACCAAAGGCCAAACTGCTGCCGGTGGCCCATCACGCGCCCGATCTTGCCGATCTGCGCGGGCAGGAAACGGCACGCCGTGTGCTGGAAATTGCCGCCGCCGGCCGTCACAACCTTTTGATGATCGGGCCACCGGGTGCCGGTAAATCGATGCTGGCGGCAAGGTTGCCGGGTCTGTTGCCACCGCTGTCACCGCGTGAGGCGCTGGATGTAACAATGCTGCATTCGATCGCCGGCCAATTGCCAGCTGGCGGCCTGGTACAGAGCCGTCCGTTCCGTGACCCGCATCACTCTGCCTCGATGGCGGCTCTTGTCGGTGGTGGTGCGCGGGCAAAACCCGGCGAGATTTCGCTGGCGCATGGTGGTGTGCTGTTTCTTGATGAGCTGGCGGAATTCGCCAAGCCGGCGCTCGACGCGCTGCGGCAACCTTTGGAGACAGGGCAGGTTGTGGTGGCGCGGGCCAATCACCACGTCACCTACCCGGCGCGTTTCCAGTTGATCGCCGCGATGAATCCCTGTCGTTGCGGCTATCTTGGCGACCCGGCGCGGGCCTGCACACGGGCACCGGAGTGTGGGCGCACCTATTGTGCCCGCGTGTCGGGGCCGATGCTGGACAGGTTTGACATGCTGATCGAGGTTCCCGAGGTCAGCGGCCAGCTTCTTCTTGGTCGGGCGCCGGGCGAGGCAACCCTTGACGTGGCGCGCCGGGTTGCCGACGCACAAGCGTTTGCCGCGGGTCGTCTGCCAGCACGGGAAAGCGAGACCGATACGCCGCTGCGGCATGTCAGCCCGGATGCCACATCCCTGCTTGAGCTTGCGATCGAGAAAAAGTCACTGTCGGCGCGCGGGTTCCATCGCGTCCTGAGGGTGGCAAGGACGATTGCCGATTTGCAGCAGCAGCAGGTGATCGACCGTGGTCATCTTGCCGAGGCGCTTGGCTATCGTGACATGCCGTTGCTGGCGTGACCGGATTTCTTGCGTTCGATGGCGTCCCAGGTGATCGCGGCGATATTGGTCCCGGTCAATCGCTGGATCTCGCGGATGCCGGTCGGCGAGGTAACATTGATCTCTGTCAGATAATCGCCAATCACGTCGATGCCGACAAACAGCAATCCACGCCGCCTGAGTTCCGGGCCGATGATGGCACAGATCTCATGGTCACGCGCTGTCAACGCGGTGGCTTCCGCGCTGCCGCCAACATGCAGGTTTGAGCGCGCCTCGCCGGCCGGTGGCACCCGGTTGACCGCGCCAACAGGTTCACCGTCAACAAGGATCACCCGTTTGTCGCCCTGCCGCACCTCTGGCAGATAGCGTTGCACCATCACAGGTTCGCGCGAGACAGCGAGGAACATCTCCAGCAGCGCGTTCAGATTCTGGTCTCCCGGCGCAAGGCGGAATACACCGGCACCACCATTGCCGAAAAGTGGCTTGACGATGATGTCCCGATGATGATCCCGAAACGCCTTGATGGCTTCAATATCGCGGGAAATCAGCGTTGGCGGCATCAGTTCGGTGAACATCGTCACCAACAGCTTTTCAGGTGCGTTGCGCACCTCGGCCGGATTGTTCACCACCATGGTCGAAGGTGGCAACATCTCCAGAAGATGCGTCAGCGTGATGTAGGCCATGTCGAAAGGCGGATCCTGACGCATCAGGATAACATCGAAGCTGTCGAGATGGCGGCGTTCCGGCCCGCCGGCGGTGAAATGATCACCTGCCTTGTCACGAAGGGTGAGGGCCTGTCCGACAGCCTCAACCCGCCCGTCATTCAGTGACAGGCTGTCGGGGGTGTAATACCAAAGGGAATGACCGCGCGCCTGTGCCTCGAGCGCCAGGGCAAATGAGGTATCACCGGATATGTCGATGGACCCGATTGGGTCCATCTGCAGGGCTATGGATAGCGGCACTGCCGGCTCCTAGTCGCGCAGATCGCTGCGAAGGGTGATGTAATTCACCACCTGCTGGGCGAAGCGGAGTTCCCGCGCATGGCCGACAACGCGGTTCATTTCCTCGGCATCGGCGGCAACGCCCGACAGATACACGGTGCCGTTCACCACATCGATGCTGTAATTCAGCGAGGACACGCCGGAATCGGCTATCAGCTTGCCACGAAGCTGGGCGCTGGCGGCAAGGTCCTTGGCCACATCCTTCAGTGAGGTGCGATCAACGACCTGCAATTCATTCACCACCTCGCGGACGCCGCGCACCTCCCAGGCAAGCTTTGTCGAGAGAACCTTCTCTTCCGGCGTCTTCACCTTGCCGGTCATCAGCACAGCCCCGTCATTCACCGAGACATCGACATCGATGAACAGGCTGGTATCGGTCTGGATGAATTTGTCGTTCAGCTTGGTGGCAATCAGATTGTCCGAGACCGAGGTCGACAAACCCTTGTCGGTCGAGGAGGCGGCAACCGCCGCGGTGCCGGCACCAATGACTGCCGGCGCGCAGCTGGCCGTGACGATGCCGGCAAGGGCGATCATGGCAATCGGCAGGACAAGTCCTGCGTGGAGACGGGGGGCGGCGCTGGAAGTCCCGCCTACCTTTGCTGCTGACATTCTGGGTGGTTCCCTGACTTGTGAATGACGTTTCGTTTGAATGACGCTATCTGTGAGTGCCTCTGTGCGGTCAACATGCGGTCAATGTGCCGCCTGCCGAATCGACGGTCAAGGGCTGGCTTTGCGACTTTGCTCAGACATCGTATCACGCATCTTATCACGCATCATATCGCCCATCGCATCGCCACGCATCCTTCAAATGTCGAACCGGCTTAACGCTGCCACGGAAAGGTGGCGAAATCTGGACAAGATCAAATCGCCATTCGGTGCTGTCGGAGAGGCGATGCCGAGAGGCAAATTCCTGCGCAGCGCGGCAGATCCGGCGCTGCTGCCGGGGTAAGGGAGTGCCGCTTTCATGCGGATGGCGGCGGAACTTCACCTCGCAGAAGATAATCACATTCCCCCGGGTTGCGACAATGTCGATTTCGCCGGTTCTGCCGCGCCAGCGACACGCCAATATGCGGTGCCCGGTCAGGCGCAGATAGACCATCGTCAGCGTCTCGGCGCCCCGGCCCCGCCGCTCGGAATATCGCCGATCACCCATCCGGGACCGGCCCTGTGTCAAGGTGTTTGCCCGGTCCTTTGTCTGCACCGGCTGTCAAGTCCAGTGCCAACCGGTAGATTTGATTGCGCGGCAGACCGGTCGTCTCGACGACCGATTTCACAGCATCACGAAGCCGCTGGCCTTCAAGCTCCGCGCGCAGCATTGCGGCCAGCTGATCATCATCAAACGCCGATGCCTTGGCCGGCTTGCCAGCCACCACCAGCACGATTTCGCCCTTCAGCCTTTGCTTGCTGGCAATCTGCGATGCAAGTTCGGCAAGGTCGCCGCGGATCACCTCCTCATGCATTTTCGTCAGTTCGCGTGCTATCACGGCCTGGCGCTGCCCCATTATTTCTGCCATGTCGGCCAGGCTCTGCGCGAGGCGTGCCGGTGTCTCAAACCAGATTGTTGTTGCCGTGAGACCCGCCAGTTCGGTGATCTGCGTCCGCCGCGCACCACTGGCGCTGGCAATAAAACCGGCAAACATGAAGCGGTCGCTGGGAAGGCCGGAGACAGCAAGCGCTGTCAGGACCGCGCTTGGCCCCGGCACCGACTCGACCGGAATTCCCTGTGCGCGGCAGGCCGCGACAAGCTTGTAGCCGGGATCGGATATCAGCGGCGTGCCGGCATCGCTGACAAGAACGACACGTCGGCCTTGTTCAAGCTCGGCGATAAGCCAGGGCCGCATCTCTGCCCCATTATGGTCATGATAAGGTACCATCCTTGCCTGCGTGGCGGTGCCGGTCAGGCGTAACAGCTTGCGCGTGACACGCGTATCCTCACAGGCAATCACGTCAGCGCTGGCCAACGTTTCGGCGGCGCGTGGCGAGAAGTCGCCAAGATTGCCGATCGGGGTTGCGACAAGGGTAAGGGTGCCGGCGGCGGTCATGGTGTATCCGTCATGGCAGAAGCAGGGAAGATGGCAGGGGTAAAGGTCAGGGTCTGAAGATATAGCCGATTAATGACTTGTGCGCAAAAACAGGTCATCATGGCGGAACGGCCAGAGGAGAGGGTGGATGACAAGGTTATGGCAGCTCGGCGCGATGTTGGCCCTGATAACGGGTCTGGCGGGATGCGGTGTGGCTGTCGATCAGCGCTCGCTGCAGACGGCGGGCGCGCCACCGCGCGCCGGCACTGTCGAAGCGGCCCCGGAATCTGGCCCAGAATCTGGCCCGGACCCTGTCGCACAATCTGTCGCGGAACCTGCCACCGAAACACCGTCTGTGTCAGTGACTGTGCGGCAGCCCCGACAGTCTGATGGATCCGTAGCTGTGCCATCTGCCAGTGACTTGCCATCGGCGGCAATTACCCAGGAAACTGCCGAGGAAAAGACAAACACCGGCAAGGCGGCAGCCGAAAATACCAAGAAATTCGGGGCCGAGGAGGTCGAGATTGCCAGCCTCGCCCCGTCGGCGGTGACAGGCATTGATGATCTTCTGAAATCTGCCAAGCCACCGGAAACCCGGACCACCACAGTGCCGCCAGTGCCCGACACTTCAGCGGGGGCTGGCGGCATGGCTGCACCGGGCGACCCAGCCGCGTCGCGACCGGGTAATGATGATACCGCACAGACGGAAGATTCCGCCCCGCCTGAAGATGTTGTCGGGGATATCATCTGGAACCTCGAAGCTGCCAACCGGGCGCGACCGGCACCGCCACCGGAGCCACAGATTCCGGTTGGCCCTGACCCGTCACTTGCCAGTGATGCGCTTGAAGCGGCATTTGCGCAGATTGCCAGGCGGGAGCTTGCGCTTCCGGATGACGTTTTCATGCTGCCATCAAAGGCACCGGGAATGACCCGTATCGCACTTCTGATCCCGGTCACCGGACCGAATGCCGCGCTTGGCGCAGAGCTTCAGAATGGGGCTGAACTGGCGCTGTTTTCAGTGCGCAACCCACAAATCGAACTTCTTGTCTTTGACACACATGGTGACGGGCCGGACACTGCCGCCCGTCAGGCGGTGGTTGCGAAGGCTGATATCATCGTCGGGCCGCTGTTCTCGGACGCTGTCGTCAGCGCCCGCAGGATTGCCGGCCAGGCCAGCATTCCGATGCTGGCTCTGTCGAACAATCTGCAGATTGCCGGCCGCGGGAGCTGGCTTCTTGGCTATGTGCCGGAACAGCAGGTCGATGCGCTTCTCGGCTATGCGCTGACCAGCGGCCGGAACCGGGTCGGGATTATCGCCGAAGATGCCCCGTTCGGGCAGATTCTCGCGGGGCACGCGGTTGACAGGCTGGCGCAGTTCGGCCTGCGCCCGGTGGAATCGCTGACACTGACCAGCACCATGCTGGCGGATGAGGATAAGTTGAAATCGGCGATCCGCAACTTTACCGGCTATCAGCCACCTGCCGAGGATGAAAACGCGCCGGCCTTTGCCGATTTGCCGCCAGCGCGGTTCGATGCGCTGCTGTTTGCGGGAAGTGCCGATTTCGCGCTCCGCACGGCACCTGTCCTGGCCTATTACGACGCCGATGCTGAGCGCGTTCTCTATCTTGGAAATGCACAATGGAACCAACAGAAGATATTGACCGAACCATCGCTTCAGGGTGGGGTGTTCGCCTCCCGGCCGACCGGGCGTGACGCGGCCTTTACCGCGCTGTGGTCAGATGTGTGGTCATCACGTCCGGGACCGCTGGCCAGGCTCAGCTTCGATGCGATGGCGATGGCAACGGTTCTGACCGACCAGAAACGCCAGCTCTGGCAGGCGGCGCTGGAGTCGGAATCCGGCTTTAGCGGTTTTAGCGGTGCCTATCGTCTGCTTCCGGGCGGCGGCAATCAACGTGCGTTCGAACTTCGCCAGATCAGGGGCGGTGTCTCGGACATTCTGCAACCGGCACCGGACAAGATTTAGCCCCGAAACCCGGTGTTCAGTCGGCACGTGGGAGATTGACCAAAAGATCAGCCAGCATGCCATCGAGCAGCAATCTGCCGGCCGTTGTCGCGCGGAGATTCCCCGCCTTGATCTCCAGCATGCCAGACGCGCCATATTTCGCCACTGCAGCCTCATCAAGCCATGCTTCATGTGGCCCGAACCGTTGCTCCATGGCGGCAAGCGGCACCCCTTCGGCAAGACGCAGCCCCATCATCAGGCACTCGGCAATGGCGGCGGCGTGATCATCCTCGGTCAAGATATCGATGGCGTGGCCATCGGCCTCGACCGAATCAAGCCATGCTGCCGGGCTGCGGCGGGTGGCAAGCCCCAGCCTGCCGCCCGGCACGGTCACCCGGCCATGCGCGCCCGGCCCGATGCCGATCCAGTCCTGGCCCCGCCAATAGACAAGATTGTGCCGGCAGGCATCACCGGCGGCGGCGTGGTTGGAAATCTCATAGGCTGGCATCCCGGCGTTGGACATGATGTCATGCGTTTTCTCATACATTTCGGCCGCCAGATCATCAGGTGGAACCAGCCTCTCGCCGCGACGGGTGCGGGTGTGGAATATCGTCCCCTGCTCGATGGTCAGTTGGTAGAGCGACATATGCCTCAGGCCAAGATCGAGCGCCTCGTAAAGCTCGGCCTGCCAGTCGGCAGGCGTCTGGTCACGCCGCGCATAGATCAGATCGATCGAGACGCGTGCGAAACGCCGCTGTGCCGCGGTGATGGCGGCGCGGGCCTCTGCGGCCGAATGTTCGCGGCCGAGAAAGCCCAGCCCGGTGTCGCGAAGCGATTGCACACCAAGCGAGATGCGGTTGACACCGGCGGCACGAAACCCCTCGAACATGGCGGCCTCACTCGAGGTCGGATTCGCCTCGGCGGTGATCTCCACATCGCTGGAAAACCCGAAATACCGGTCTGCATCTGCCAGAATTCCGGCGACAAGTGCCGGCGGCATCAGGCTTGGTGTTCCGCCGCCAAGAAACACCGAGACCAGTGCGCGCCCGGCCCCGTAATGCGCCGCCATATGCGCCATTTCACGACGATAGGCGGCGGCAAAGCGCGCATGGTCAATCTCCTGCGCGACATGCGAATTGAAATCACAATAGGGACATTTGGCACGGCAGAAGGGCCAATGGATATAGAGCGCCAGCGGGATCTCGGGGCTGTCGGTGCGGCTGGTCTGGGGCGTCATGGAAAGCAGGCGGCGACAAGCCTGGCAAAGGCCCTGGCACGATGCCCCATCGCCAGTTTTGCCTGCGGCTCCATTTCGCCAAAGGTCAATTCATGCCCCCCGGGAATGAAAATCGGATCATACCCAAACCCGTTCTGACCGCGTGGTGGCCAGACAAGATTTCCATCGATCCGTCCCTCGAACCCTTCCTCATGTCCATCCGGCCAGCACAGCACCAGCGCGCAGATGAAATGCGCCTGCCGGTCCTTGCCACCAGTGGCGGCGAGCGAGCTTTCCACCTTCTGCATGGCCAGGATGAAGTCCTTGTCCGGCCCGGCCCAACGCGCCGAATAGATCCCCGGGGCGCCATTCAGTGCCGGCACCACAAGGCCGGAATCATCGGCAAGCGCCGGCTTGCCGGTGGCCACCGCGGTGGCCCGCGCCTTTAGCGCTGCATTGCCAAGGAAACTGTCCTCGGTTTCTTCCGGTTCGGGAAGATCATAGGTCTTTGCCGAGGTGACAAGAAATGGCCTGTCGGCGAACAGGGCCGCGATCTCGCGAAGCTTGCCGTCATTGTGTGATGCAATGACCAGCTCATCCTCGGTGAACATACGTGACATCGATCAGTCTGCCGTAACTTGTGTGGTCGCTCAGAGCGCGCCGCGCACCGCGGCGGCTTGTAGCGTGAAGAGCTGCTGGCATCCGGCTTCTGCCAGATCGAGGATCCGGTTCAGCTCGTCACGGCTGAAGGGGCGCTCCTCGCCTGTTGCCTGAATCTCCACCAGCCCGCCATCAGCGCTGAGGACGAAATTCGCGTCAACCTCGGCGGCGCTGTCTTCACCATAGTCAAGATCGGCGATTGGCTGGCCCTGCCAGACGCCGCAGGAAATGGCGGCGACGTGATCGGTCATCGGTTGACGCGTGATGGCACCGGACAGCAGCATCTTCTCGCAGGCAATCCGCAAGGCCACCCAGGCACCGGTAATTGCCGCCGTTCGGGTGCCACCATCTGCCTGGATAACGTCGCAATCAAGCTTGATCTGATGCTCGCCAAGCGCCTCGAGATCGGTGACCGAGCGAAGCGCCCGCCCGATCAGCCGCTGGATTTCAAGGGTTCGTCCGCCCTGCTTGCCGCGGGCTGCCTCGCGGTCGGTACGGCTGTGCGTGGCGCGTGGCAGCATGCCGTATTCGGCGGTCACCCAGCCGCGCCCACTATTGCGCAGAAAATGCGGCACGCGATCCTCGACCGAGGCCGTGCAAAGCACATGCGTATTGCCGAATTTGGCCAGGCAGGAGCCTTCGGCATGCAGTGACACCCCGGCGTCAAGCGTTACGGAGCGGAGATCGGCGGCTGTGCGGCCGGAGGAACGATTCATGAAACCCTCGCAAAAGATGTAGCGGCCAAAGATGCGCCGTCCCGGCAAGAGGTGCGGCAGGAACAGCAAGATTGACCCAATATCAGGCGTTACCCTAAGCTGGAACGATGAATGATGCCACCCTTCTCGGCCTGAAACCAAGGGCCATTGAAATTTTTAATGCGCTTGTCGCCGCCTATCTCGAATCTGGCCAGCCGATTGGATCGAAGACGCTGGCACAGCGGCTGCGCCTCGATCTGTCCCCGGCTTCGATTCGCAGCAATATGAGCGATCTTGAGGCAGCGGGACTGTTATTCTCGCCGCATGTCTCGGCCGGGCGCGTGCCGACGGAAACCGGCCTGCGGATGTTCGTCGACGGGCTGATGGAATACAGCTCCGACCTGACGGATGAGGACCGGCTGTCCATCGATGGCGAATGCGCCTTGCGCGGCATCTCCGTTGATGACCTTCTTGAAAAGACAACGCGCACCCTGTCAGGTCTGTCGCGCTGCGCCAGTCTGGTGCTGTCCCCGAAAAGCAATGCCGAGCTGCAGCATTTTGAATTCGTGCCGCTTGGCGAGAACCGCGCCCTTGCCGTTCTGGTGCGGATGGATGGTCGGGTGGAAAACCGGCTGATCGATCTTCCCGCCGGTGTGCCGCAATCGGCGATGGTGCGGGCCAGCAACTATATGAATGCCCGGCTGTCCGGTCGTGACCTTCTTGCCGCTACCGGCCTGATCAGGTCTGAAATCGCAGCGCACCGGGCCGAGCTTGACGAGGTGTCACGCCAGCTTGTCGAGGCTGGTGTCGGCCTGTGGACCGAGGGTGGTGTGGCAGAAGATCCCGTGCTGGTGATGCGTGGCCAGGCCAATCTTCTTGAAGATGTCGAGGCTGGAGACGGTCTCGATACGATCAGGCAATTATTCTCCGAGCTTGAGGCGCGTGAGAATGCGCTTCGTCTTCTCGAGGCGACAAGCGGTGGTGATGGGGTGAAGATTTTCATCGGTGCCGAGCATCGGATGTTCGTGAATACCGGTTGTTCGCTTGTTATCGCCCCCTATCACAATGCCGACAGGAATGTCATCGGTGCCATTGGCGTGTTGGGGCCGCGTCACATGAATTATGCCAGGATCATTCCGATGGTCGATTATACCAGCCGCGCCATCGCCGCTGTTTTGAGCTGACCAACAAGATCGGCCAGCATCTGGCGAAACCACTGCAACCAGATGGTGTAGTCCGGCAATTCACCCTCACCCAGATTCCGAAGCTCGATATAGCCCTCAAAATGGGCCCATAAAACTGCGCATCCGGCGGCAATCCCGACAAGAAGGCCGATGATCAGCCAGTCTGAACGCGCCACCCTGCCCGTCTGGTGATGAACAAAGCTGGCAAGGCAATGGGGACAGGTTATGGTCAGCACTGCATCCAGCCGCTGTCCTGGCACCCGCAGCCCGACCCCACAACCCTGGCAAACAATCATGTGATGGCTGCGGCGGGCCGAGACCGATCTGTCGAGCGGTTGCCGGGGATCATGCGCCAGCCCGCTATCATCACGCGGGGTTTGCCGGGTGAGGGTGAACACATGGCGGCATTGATGACACCGCACCGGCATGTCGTAATAGCGTCGCAGGCTGTCCGCCACCGCGAGGGCGTTTTGGCAATGCGGACATTCCAGCTGCATCTGTGATCGCGACCCGTTGGTTGGACGGCGGGATGTGCCGTCCTGTCCTTTGTGCCGTGACAGTGACTAAAAAATCGTTAGCGAAGCGAAAGATTCCTGCCCTGTGGTCATTTTTTGGCGAATCAGTCGTCGGGCTTCTTGGCGGTGGCCCCTTTTTTCGTGCGCGTGGCCGCCTTTTTTTTCGCCGTCTTGCCGGAAACAGCCTTTTTGGCGCGGGTTTTTGTGCCTGCTTCTGGCGGTGCCGCGGAAAGTTCCTGTAGCGCCTCGGCAATGGCGGCTTTGATCATCGGACCAAGATCGGCTTTTACAACGGCCTGCAATTCCGTGCGCATCGCAGCCATAATTTCGACTTTCACCGATGTCAGATCGACCGGCACCTGCGCTTTTGCGTCCGGCGCATCGGCCTTTAATATATCGCCGTCCTGCCCATCACCACTCTGCCCATCGCCATTCTGCCCAATGGCGGCGGCAATCTTTTCCATCGCGGTCTTGATGTCCGGATCGTCCCCGGTTCCGAGTTCAGCATCGTCATGTGCATCATGGCCGATGGGATCTGCACCTGTGTGAGCGGCCTTGCCAACCGCCGCTCCAAGGGCGGATTCGTCTTCCCATGCCTGCCGCACAAGCTCCTGGATATCGCCGATATCAAGGTCGGACAGCGGGTCGCCGCCGGCCGGTGCCGGTGGCTCGCTTGGCAGCGGCATGTCCGGTGCGACGGTTTCACTATGGGTGTTGATCGCACCGCCGGCCGCGGGGCCGATGTTGGCCTCGACGCCTGAAACGTCGGCTGTTTCTGGCCTGTCATCTGCCAGCGATGATATCGTGTCAGGACCTGCCTCATCCGACATTTCACGCTCAGCGAGGGCGCGCAGATCATCGAAACGGCGGGCGATCAGTGGCCGCCCATCACTGGCAGGAATGTCGAAATATATATCCGTAGTCGTTTTGGCCGTAGTCGTTTTGGCCGTGGTCGTTTTGGCCGGCGCCACAGCCTCGGACTCGATCACGGCGAACATCGCCTGGCCCTCGCCAGCGGATTTCTGCGACTGCGCATACAGCGCCATAATGGATTGTCTGACTGTTGCCATCGGCCCTTGCTTTATCTGCTCTTACTCTGTTTATGCCCGTTAATCTTGCGCCCGTTAATCTTGTGCCTGTTAATCTTGTGCTGTGGTGATCCTGGCCGGATATTCTGGCACAAAGTCTCGCATATTCAATTTCTGCCGACAACATGACCCGATAGGTCTGGTTGCCGGGACTGGTTGCCGGGTCTGTTGGGTGCCATCCATGACGCACCTTCCATGCCCTTTATCAATGCGCTTTATGAAGTTTCCGGCGTGCCGGGCCTTGGCTGGCATCACAAATGGACCTAAATAACGCTACGCAAGGGATGAAATGTCCGGTCGGTGCCGGCAGAGATGAAGGACGGATGATGACAGAGACGAAGAAGGACGCGGCCACAGACGCCGCCACCGATGAAAATCAGGCTGCTGCTGCCCAGGATGAGGGCACAGACGGGGCCCCGAACGCGGCTACGGAATCTGATGCTGCCGGCGCGCCGGAAACGGATGACGGTTCCGGTGATGAAACCTTTGATGCCCTGATCTCCGAACGCGATTCGCTGAAGGATCAGCTTTTGCGGGCGCTTGCCGATGTCGAGAATATGCGCCGCCGTACCGAGCGTGAGCTTGAGACCGCTCGTAAATATAGCCACACCGGCTTTGCCCGCGATCTTGTCGGCGCGATTGATAATCTGGCGCGCGCCATCGACGCCGCGCCGGCCGCCGATGATGAGGCTGCCGGGGAATCGGTGAATGCCCTGATCACCGGCCTCGAGATGAGCTGGACCGAAATCCAGGCGACGATGGAACGTCACGGGATCAGGCGGATCAGCCCGCTTGGCGAGAAGTTCGACTACAATTTTCACCAGGCGATGTTCGAGATGCCGCATCCCGACCAGCCGCCGGGAACCGTTGTCGAGGTGGTGCAGCATGGATATGTGCTGCATGACCGGCTGCTACGCCCGGCGATGGTGGGGGTCGCCAAGGCGGCGGACCCGGCACCCGATGCCGAAACGCCTGCCGATGATGGTTGAGATAGCGCACTTGCAACCGCAAAAGCGCGTCTTATATGGACTGTGTAATTCAACAGTAAGAGCATGACCTGTCAGCGCGGTGCCAAGGGCGCTGCAGGGCCAAATGCCGAAACTTTACCGGGGTGTCAGTGTCAATGAAACCGGTGAAAAGGAAAGGAGTTCGTCATGGGGAAAGTTATTGGAATTGACCTTGGAACGACAAATTCATGCGTTGCCGTAATGGATGGCAAGGATGCCCGCGTCATTGAGAATACCGAGGGCGCTCGCACCACTCCATCGATGGTTGCCTTCACCGATGATGGCGAGAGGTTGGTTGGCCAGGCGGCAAAACGTCAGGCAGTAACAAACCCGGAAAAGACCCTGTTTGCGATCAAGCGTCTGATCGGGCGACGGTCTGATGACAAGGCGACGAAAAAATTCACCGAGCTTGTGCCCTATGAGATCACCAACGCAAAGAATGGTGATGCCTGGGTCAAGGTCGATGGCGAGGAATATTCACCAAGCCAGATCTCCGGATTCACGCTTCGCAAGCTGAAGGAAGATGCCGAGGCATTTCTGGGCGAGAGCGTTACGCAGGCGGTCATCACCGTGCCTGCCTATTTCAATGATTCGCAGCGCCAGGCAACCAAGGATGCCGGCAAGATTGCCGGTCTTGAGGTTCTGCGGATCATCAACGAGCCGACGGCGGCGGCGCTTGCCTATGGTCTCGACCGCCGCGAATCCGGGCTGATTGTTGTCTATGACCTTGGCGGCGGCACCTTTGATGTGTCGATCCTCGAGGTTGGCGACGGCGTTTTCGAGGTGAAGTCGACGAATGGCGACACCTTCCTCGGTGGTGAGGATTTCGATCACCAGATCATCGAATATCTGGCTGATGAATTCAAATCGAGCGAAGGCATTGATCTGCGCAAGGACAAGCTGGCCCTGCAGCGTCTGAAGGAAGCCGCCGAAAAGGCGAAAATTGAGCTTTCCTCAGCGGTGCAGACGGATGTCAACCTGCCCTTCATCACCGCTGATGCGACCGGCCCCAAGCACCTCAACGTCAAGCTGACCCGCGCCAAGCTGGAGCAGTTGGTAGAGGAGCTGGTGCAGCGCACGATCAAACCGTGTCAGGCCGCGCTGAAGGATGCCGGCGTCAAGCCTGCCGAGATTGATGAGGTTATCCTTGTCGGCGGTATGACCCGGATGCCGAAAATCATCGAGACAGTGAAGGACTTCTTCGGGGCCGAGCCGCATCGGGGTGTGAACCCGGATGAGGTTGTGGCCTCGGGCGCTGCCATCCAGGCCGGTGTCCTGACAGGGGATGTGAAGGATGTGCTGCTGCTTGATGTCACGCCGCTGTCGCTTGGTATCGAGACACTTGGCGGTGTCTTTACCCGCCTGATCGACCGCAACACGACGATCCCGACGAAGAAAAGCCAGGTGTTCTCTACCGCCGATGACAATCAGTCGGCGGTGACCATCTCGGTCTATCAGGGTGAACGCGAAATGGCATCCGACAACAAGCATCTCGGCCAGTTCAATCTGGAGGGAATTGCGCCAGCGCCCCGCGGCGTGCCGCAGATCGAGGTGACCTTTGACATCGATGCCAATGGCATCGTCAAGGTCAGTGCCAAGGACAAGGCGACCGGCAAGGAGCAGGAGATTCGTATCCAGGCTTCGGGCGGTCTTGATGACAGCGAGATTGATCGCATGGTCAGTGAGGCCGAGGCCAATGCCGAGGATGACAAGAAGCGTCGTGATGCCGTCGAAAAACGGAATCAGGGCGAGGCCCTTGTCCATGGTGCCGAAAAGGCCATCACCGATCTTGGTGACAAGGCTGACCCGGCGGCAAAAGCCGAGGTCGAGGCCGGGATCGCCGCGCTGAAGGAGGTCCTTGAGGGTGACGATATCGAGGCCATTGCCGCGAAATCGGCAGAGCTTTCGCAATCGATGATGAAGATGGGCGAGGCAGCCTATCAGGCCGAACAGCCTGAAGGCGGTGCCGAGGCTGGCAATGCTGGCAATGCCGACGATGAGGAAACCGTCGTTGATGCAGAGTTTGAGGAAGTCGATGGCGATAACGCCGCCGGCGACAAGAAGTAACCTTTCAAACCATGACGCGGGTGGACGGTGACAGTGCCGTCCCCCGCCCTATTTCATTGGTCAGTCTGGCGGCGAAGTCATGAGCAAGCGTGATTACTATGATGTTCTCGGCGTATCCAAGGACGCCGACGAATCCGCGCTTAAATCAGCCTACCGCAAGCTGGCGATGAAGAACCACCCTGACCGGAATCCGGATGATGAGGCGGCGGCAGAGCGGTTCCGCGAGGCTACCGAAGCTTATGAGGTTCTGAAGGACTCGCAAAAACGCGCTGCCTATGACCGTATGGGGCATGCTGCCTTTGACAATGCCGGGGCCGGCGGTTTTGGGGCTGGCGGCTTTGGTGGCGGCGGCTTTGGCGGTGGCGGTGGTTTTTCTGACATCTTCGATCAGATGTTT
Organism: Puniceispirillaceae bacterium (SeqCode); assembly: GCA_965657415.1. GTDB lineage: Bacteria > Pseudomonadota > Alphaproteobacteria > Puniceispirillales > Puniceispirillaceae > UBA8309. The sequence goes on from CBFHNZ010000007.1 coordinate 37,053, forward strand.
TCCGAATTCTCGCGTGGGGCCGGTGGCGCACAGCCTGACCGTGGCGGCAACGACCTGCGCCATGACATGAACATCTCGCTTGAAGAAGCCTTTTCCGGCGTTCAGCGCGATATCAACGTTACCGTGCCTGTTGGATGTGATGAATGCAGCGGCAGCGGTTCGGCCGCCGGTGCGCAGCCGCACAATTGTGGCACCTGTGGCGGCAGTGGCCGGATCCGGGCGCAGCAGGGCTTCTTTGCTGTCGAGCGTACCTGCCATAGCTGTCAGGGCATGGGCCAGGTGATCAGTGATCCTTGCGGCACCTGCGGCGGTGAGGGCCGGGTACGGCAGAGTAAGGTGCTGTCGGTTTCGGTGCCGGCAGGTGTTGACAGCGGCAACCGTATCCGCCTGTCCGGCAAGGGCGAGGCCGGGTTCCGGGGTGGCCCGGCGGGTGATCTCTATATTTTCATTTCGGTTGACCCGCACCCGATACTGGTGCGTGACGGGGCCGACATTCTGACCCGCATTCCGGTGCCGATGACAACAGCGGCGCTTGGCGGCAGCATCGATGTGCCGACAGTGGAAGGTCGGATGGCGCGGCTGACCATTGAATCAGGTACACAATCGGGCCGCCGGTTCCGCATGCGCGGCAAGGGCATGCCGGTTCTGCGTCGCAATACGCGCGGCGATCAGATAGTCGAGGTTCAGGTTGAGACACCGACCAACCTGACAAAAAAGCAGAAAGACCTTCTGAAACAGTTTGGTGAGGCTGGTGGCACCAGCCCGGAAACCGACAGTTTTCTGAAGCGGGCGCGCCGGATCTGGGCTGACGACGCCTGAAAACGCCCGGCCGAGGCCCGTGATTACGGCGATTTGATCTTGCCGATTCGATCTTGCCAATTTGATCTTGCCAATTTGATCTTGCCCTGTCAGCGCGGGCTTTATAGTCTCGCCGCATTCGGCGAGGAGGCCCGCAACCATGACATCCCCCATGACACCCCCTGTGACCAAGATCGGCATTCCGGGTGCCGCTGGCCGGATGGGCCGCATGCTGATTTGCGAGATTGCCGCCGCGCCGGACATGGAACTGGTTGCCGCGACTGACCGCGCCGATTCCGGGGCCATTGGCCAGGATAGTGGGTTGCTGTCCGGCACCGGCACCAACGGTGTGTTGATTTCAGATAATCCCGACAGCCTTGGCAGCGCCGATGTGGTGATCGATTTCACCAGCCCGGCAGCCAGCGTCGCGCATGCCAAAATTGCCGGTGGCCATGGCTGTGCCATGGTTGTCGGCACCACTGGCTTGTCGGGTGATGATGAGGCTGCGTTGGCGGCGGCGGCAAACTCCATCCCGCTTGTCTATTGTGCCAACACGTCTGTCGGCGTCACGCTGCTGGCCAGGCTGGTCGAACAGGTGGCGGCACAGCTTGTCGAGGGATGGGACATCGAAATTCTGGAGGCGCATCATCATCACAAGGTTGATGCCCCGTCAGGTACCGCATTGGCGCTTGGCGAGGCGGCGGCACGTGGGCGCGGCGTTGACCTTGAAGCGGTGTCTGACATGGCCCGTCAGGGCCAGACAGGTGCCCGCAATCCGGGTGATATAGGCTTTGCGGTGCTTCGTGGTGGTGATGTGGCGGGCGAGCATTCGGTGATTTTCTTTGGTGAGTCCGAACGTGTTGAAATCTCGCACAAGGCGACCGACCGCGCCATTTTCGCCCGTGGCGCGCTGCGCGCTGCGCGCTATGCCGCCATTGCCAAACCCGGTTTCTATGACATGAATGATGTACTGGCCGGGTAACCTCCGGTCACGTCCGGGTCGCCTGTGTTGGCGCCATCGTCTGCACCCAATGGCGGCGGCAGAGCGAGATATAGCGCTCATTGCCGCCAATCTCGACCTGTGCGCCCTCGCGGATCACCCGCCCCTGATCATCCTGCCTGACAACCATCGTCGCCTTTCGTCCACAATGACAGATGGTGCGGATTTCCCGCAAAACATCGGCAATGGCGAGAAGGCGCGCGCTGCCGGGAAACATGTTGCCCTGAAAATCCGTGCGAAGGCCGTAGCACATCACCGGAATGCCCATTTCATCAGCGATGCCGGCAAGCTGCCAGACCTGCGGATCGGTCAGGAACTGTGCCTCGTCAACCATCACACAGGCAAGCGGTGCGCCGGCGTTCTCGGCCGCAACAAGCGCCGTCATGTCAGTTTCGGTATCAAACACGAAGGCGGTCGATTCAAGGCCGATGCGTGAGCCGATTTTGCCTTCGCCCATCCGGTCATCAAGCCGCGCTGTCAGCAACAGCGTGTTCATCCCGCGTTCGCGATAATTGTGCGATGCCTGCAATAGGATGGTTGATTTGCCGGCATTCATTGCGGCGTAGGAAAAATACAGCTTGGCCATCGGAACCCTCGTGAAATGGCCCGTCATACTGCCGCCGAGCGGGGCTTTTGTGAATGGAAAAAGTCCGACTTTATGGGTAATCTCATCCGACACCACCCGCAGGAGCATAGCATCATGAACGCGTCGCAGAAACCAAGTCTGACGGTGATGGATCACCCGCTTGTTGATCACAAGCTTTCGATCCTGCGTGATCATGAGAGCCCGTCACACCGCTTTCGGCATACGCTTCACGAACTGTCCTGGCTTCTGGCCTATCCAACCTTCGCCGCATTGAAGACAGAAAGCGTGGACATACAGACACCGCTGGAGGTGATGGCGTGTCAGGCAATGCGGCCCCCCTATCCCTGTCTGGTCTCGATCCTGCGCGCTGGTAATGGCCTGATTGACGGGTTCAGCCAAGTCTGTCCCGAGGCCAGTGTTGGTCATCTGGGGCTGTATCGGGATCATGACACGATGGCACCGATTTCCTATTACAACAGCCTGCCGACCGACATCACCCGGCGGCAGGTCATTCTTGGCGACCCGATGCTGGCCACCGGTGGCAGCGCGGTGATGGCGCTCGACACGCTGCGTGAAATCGGCGTCAGGGATATTGTGTTTTCATGTCTGGTGGCGGCGCCGGAAGGCGTGAAGGCACTTCATGATGCGCATCCCGACGTGCCAATCGTCACCGCCGCCCTTGACCGGGAGTTGAATGAATCCTGCTACATCCTGCCGGGTCTTGGTGACGCCGGCGACAGGATCTACGGCACCGGCTGATCCGCCGTGTTAACGTCGCGCTAGTCAGCCAGGTTTTCGGGCCCGAAGCTTTCCGGCAGTAACGCGCCAAGAGTAAAGCGACGCTGCAGCCCGTCCGGCCCGCCGACAAGAACAGGCGTCGCCGCATCGCCGAATTCGCGAATGCGCTGGCGGCAGGCACCGCAGGGCGTACACAGAAGATCGCCATCTCCCCCGGCCACGGCAATCATCGCAATCCGTTTGCCACCCGCCATCACCATCGCGGCAATGGCACTTGCCTCGGCGCAGTTGCCGACAGGATAGGCGGCGTTCTCGACATTCGCGCCGGCATGGATGGTGGCGGTCTCGTCAAGAATGGCGGCACCCACCGGAAAGTTGGAATAGGGGGCATAGGCACGGCCCATCGCCGCAATCGCGGCTGCCATTAATTGCGTTTCATCCTGCATCGATGTCTCCTGGATGTCTCGTCGGTCTATTCCTTGACATAGGGTTTGCCGATGGCAGCCGGTGGACGCGCCTGGCCGACAAGCCCCGCAACAACGACAATGGTTGCGATATAGGGTGCCATCGACAGGAATTCTGACGGGATCGGCGTGTTCAGGATCGACAGTTTCTGCTGTAGCGAGTCGGCAAAGCCGAAAATCAGTGCCGCGGCCAGCGCGCCAAGCGGATGCCAGCGTCCGAAGATCATTGCCGCCAGGCCAATAAAGCCACGCCCGAAGGTCATGTTCTCGTCAAACCGGCCGACCGATCCCAGGGTGAACCAGGCACCGCCAAAGCCTGCCACCATGCCGGCCGCAACAACATGCGCATAGCGTGTCTTGATCACGTCAATTCCCAGCGTATCGGCCGCACGCGGATGCTCGCCAACGGCGCGGGCGCGCAGCCCGTACCGGGTATGGAACAGATAATAGGTCGACAGGACCACCAGGATCAGCGCGCCATAGACAAACAGGTTCTGGTTGAACAGCACCGGCCCGACAAGCGGAATGTCGCCAAGAACCGGAATCTTGAAGGCGCGGAAGGGCGATGCCTTATTGAGCCAGCGATATTCGGCAAAAACCTGGCTCGAGACATAGGATGTCAGACCAAGGACAAACAGATTGATCACCACCCCGGCGATGATCTGATCGACCCGGTAGGTGATCACCAGCGCCGCCAGCAGCAGGCCGAACAGGCCGCCGATAATCATCGCGCAGATGATGCCGGCCCAACCGCCCATCAGCGAGCCAAACATGGCGCCACTAAAGGCGCCGGCAAGAAGCATGCCTTCAATGGCGATATTGATCACGCCGACACGTTCACACAGGATGCCGCCAAGCGCCGCAAGCGCGATCGGCACCGCGCGGACAACCGTGGCCTGCATCATGCCGGTCAGCGAGATGGCCTTGTCGGCGGTCGCCCAGACAAGAAAGGCCATGGCCAGAACCACCAGCCCGATGCCAAGTGCCAGCGCCGTCCAGCGGCCACCGCCTTTCAGGAACAGCCTTGTGCCAAGAAAGGCGAGAAGCACCGAGGCGACGACATTGAACCATTGGCTTGGCACTGTCAGATTGCCGACCGCCCACACATCGCGCGGCCGCGAAATGCGGAAGGTCGAGACCGAATCCCAGGGTGTGTCGAGAAGAAAGGTGACAACAAGTGCCAGTGCAATCAGCACGCCCCCAGATACCGAGGCACGCCAGTCGATCAACCGCGGGGCTGTCTGCTGCTGTGACGCCGGTTCAGTCATCATCCCCACCTCCCCGGCGTGGCTGGCCGAACAGTGGCGGGAAAATCCGCCGTACCAGCAACGGCGCCGCCACAAACATGATGATCAGCGCCTGGATAATTCCGATCATGTCTATCGACACGCCGGCATCGACCTGCATCTGCCGCCCGCCTGCCTCCAGCGCGCCGAACAGCAGACCGGCCAGCAGAATGCCAACCGGATGTGACCGCCCGAGAAGCGCCACGGCGATGGCGTCAAAACCGATCCCGGCGGTGAAGCCCGGCGTGGCGCGTCCCAGCACGCCGCTGACCTGTACCGATCCGGCCAGACCGGCCAGCGCACCGGCAATCGCCATCGCCATGACGATTGTCAGTCCGGCGCGGATGCCGGCATAGCGCGCGGCCCCCGGATTTTCGCCGGAGATGCGGAAGGCAAAACCGAGTTTCGAGCGGAACAGCAGCCAGTAGATCACCGCCACCGCGGCCAGCATGATGAAGACCCCGGCATGGAGCCGCAGATTGGCGTCAAGAAATCCAAGGATACGGGGCAATTCAGCGCTTTCGAGAACAGCTTTCGAGATCGGGTCGGACCGGCCTTCCTTCTGGATGAAGGGCTGGCGAAGCATGTAATCGAGGAGCCGGATGGAAATCAGGTTGAGCATGATGGTCGAGATAACCTCATGCGCGCCGGTTGCCGCTTTCAGCAGGCCGGCAATGGCGGCATAGACAGCCCCGATGGCAAGCCCGACCAACATTACCAGCGGCAGATGCAGCCAGATCGAAAGGCCGGTTACCGAAAAGCTGGCGATGGCGGTTGCCAGACCGCCGACAACCATCTGCCCCTCGGCACCGATATTGAACAGCCCGGCGCGAAAAGCCAGCCCGATGCCAAGTCCGGCCAGCACCAGCGGGATGGCCGCTGTCAGTGTTTCTGAAATGGCGTGGAGCGATCCGACAGACCCATCCGCCATGGCGATGAAGCTCTGCAGGATTGTTGCCGGTGCGACCGAGGTCGCCATCATGATCATCGCCCCGATCAGCATGGCAAGAAACATCGCCGCCAGTGGCAGGATGAACAGCTCACGCCAGGACGACCGGCTGTCGATGGCTGGCGCAAGAAGCGCCTTCATGTCCGCCGACATGGTGGGTCCGGATGATCGGATCACATCGTTCATACCGTACCCCCTCGGCTTTCATGCCGATTTTCCCGCCGATTTTCACCCTGGCCGATGCCGGCCATGGCAAGCCCGATGGCATTGCGGTCGGCACCGGTGCCCCGGTTGTCGAATTCGCCCACGATCCGGCCCTCGAATATCACATAGATCCGGTCCGACAGGTCGAGGATCTCGTCAAGTTCCGACGAAATGATCAACACCGCATTGCCGCGGTCACGGCAGGCAATCAGCTGCTGGTGGATATATTCGATCGAGCCGACATCGACGCCGCGTGTCGGTTGCGAGGCGACGATCAGCCTGACATCGCGTTCCAGTTCGCGTGCCACCACCATCTTCTGCTGATTGCCGCCTGACAGGCTGCCGGCGCCAAGGAACACGCTTGGTGTGCGCACGTCATAGCTGAGGCACGCTGCGGCCGCGCGGGCATGCACCCGTCGCCAGTCAATCTGCACACCGGAGGTGACACTTTCGTCGTAATAGCTGTTCAGCACCATATTCTCGGCGACGGTAAAACTGCCGACCATCCCAGATTTGTGGCGATCCTCGGGAATATGGGCAATCCCCATGCGGTGGCGCTGGCGGACACTGGTTCGCGTAATATCCCGCCCGGCAAAGCCGATTTTGCCGGTGGTTACAGGTGACAGGCCGGTAATGACCTCGACAAGTTCCGTCTGGCCGTTGCCCTGGACACCGGCGATGCCGACAACCTCGCCGCCACGCACTGTCAGGTTGATATCGACAAGACGCGCATCCTGGGCATTGTCGAAAAGACCGACCCCGGCAAGATACAGCATGGTTTCACCCGGGGTGGATTCGGCGCGGCCAACGGAAAAGCTGACCGGCCTGCCGACCATCATCTCGGCAAGGTCGGCCTCGGAAAATGTGGCCGGGTCGCCCTGCCCGACAATCTGCCCCTGGCGCAGCACGCTGACCCTGTCGGCGATCTCGAGAATTTCGTGAAGCTTGTGGGTGATGAAGACGATGGCCTTGCCGGCGTCGCGAAGCGCCCGCACGATGGTGAAGAATTCCTCCACCTCCTGCGGTGTCAGCACGGCTGTCGGTTCATCGAGGATCAGCACGTCGGCCGATCTGAACAGAACCTTCAGGATTTCGACACGCTGCTGGATGCCAACAGGCAGATCCTCGATCAGCGTGTCGGTTGGCACTTCCATGCCATAGCGTGTGTTGATGTCCTGGACCTGGGCGCGTGCCGCGGCAAGGTCCAGAAAGTCGGCACCGGATGTCGGTTCGACGCCGAGGATCACATTCTCGACGACGCTGAAAACCGGCACCAGCATGAAATGCTGATGCACCATGCCGATGCCGCTGGCGATACTGTCGCCGGGACCGGCAAAGACCGTCGGTGTGCCATCAATGAGAATCTCACCGGAATCCGCACTGTAAAGACCGGACAGAATGTTCATCAGGGTTGATTTGCCAGCCCCGTTCTCACCAAGAAGGCCAAGCACCTCACCGGCGCGGATGTCCAGGTTGATGTCCTGGTTGGCCTGTACCGGGCCGAAACGCTTGCTGATGCCGCGAAGCTCAATATCCATGAAAACCGGCTCACAAAAAACCCCGTTGCCCCCTGATCAAAAGGGGGCAACGGGTATGTTATGGGATCAGCCGCCGGCGCTGATTGCGCCGGAAATCAGACCTGCCCTAACCGATTCCACCTCGGCTTTCAGTGCCGCCGGCACTTTGTCATCGAAATGATGATAGGGGGCAAGGCCAACGCCGTCATTCTTCAGGTTGCCGAGCAGAACACCGCCGCTGAAGCTGCCATCCATGGCCTGCTTGATGACCTGCATCACAGTCGAGTCCATCCGCTTCAGGACTGACGTAAGATAGACATGTGCCCGGTCCGGGTCGGTCTGCGTCTGGTCGGCATCAACACCGATGATCATCAGCGCATCGCTGCCAAGCTCATCGGCCAACGCGGCGGAGCCAAGCCCGACAGGGCCAGCCACCGGCATCACGATGTCGGCGCCCTCATCATAGAGGTTCTGGGCAAAGGCGCGGCCATCATCAAGGCTCTCGAAATTGCCGGTGAAGAGACCTTCCTTGCTTTCCGGATTCCAGCCAAGGACCTGAACATTGGTGCCCTTCTGGCTGTTATGATAGGCAACACCGTAATAGAAGCCGTCCATGAAGGCCGTCACCGGCGGGATGTTGATGCCGCCAAAGGTGCCGACGACACCGGATTTGGACATGCCGGCGGACAGGTATCCGGCAAGGAACCCGGCCTCGTTGGTGGCATAGACCTGGCCGATCACATTCGGGATGGTCGGATCATAGGCGAAATCAACAATTGAAAATTTCTGGCCTGAATTTCCCTCGGCCGATGTCTTGGTGGCGTCGCCCATCAGGAAGCCAACCGAGATGATGACATCACACTTGCTTTCGATCAGCGAATTCAGGTTCGGCTCGTAGTCGGTTTCCGACTGTGATTCCAGATACCGGCCCTCAACACCGTATGCCTTCATGGCATCCTGAACACCCTTCCAGGCGGTCTGGTTAAAGCCGGCATCATCAATGCCGCCCACATCCGTCACCTGACAGGCCATGAATGCGGACGCGCCGCCAGCCGAGGCGAGCATGAATGCCGCCGCAATACCTGTAGTCAGTGCAGCCTTTTTCATAAACATGTTCTCAATCTCCCGTTTCCTTGAAGCGCGTGACGCCGGTCACGCCTTCCCTGTGATGAAACACCGGATACCGGTATTTTTCACCGCTATCGATTCCTATCCTGTTTTGCCATTACAGTCTATTTGCTTTGCCATTTGCTCTGCGCGGCCATTTGCTTTGCCGGGTAAATCGTCCGATCTGCGCCTATTTCAGGCCAATCTCCTTCAGCCTTCTTTGCAGATACTGATCCGCCGTCACACCAGGGCGCAGCGGCGCATCGGGGCGCGGATGCAGAAACATCGGCATCGAATAACGCGAAACATTCTGTCCACTGTCGGGATTGGTCACGCGGTGCGTTGTCGAGGGGAAATAATTGTCCGTCGCCATCGCCAGCATATCGCCATTATTGATCGTAATCATGCCCGGATCGCAGGCGATGTCGTGCCAGCCGCCATCGGCGTCACGCGCCTGCAGACCCGGTTTCGAGCCAGACAGCAACAACGTGATCAGGTTGATATCCTCATGCGCGGCAGCCCGGATCGCGCCCGGCTCGGCATTTTCAACCGGCGGATAATGCAGAATTCGCAGCAGGCTCTGGTCGCTCCCCTCCATCATATCGCCAAGCGGCATCGTCAGATTGTCAGTGACGCTGGCTGGTGCCTGGCCTTCAATCCAGCCAAGAAGTTCGCGTCCCAGCGTCTCCAGATCGGCGTAAATCTGCCGTGTCAGCTCTTCCAGCGCGTCGGGAAGCCGGCATCCCGGATAGACATGAAAAAACTCCTTCAGATCCTTGACCGGCGAATCCTTGGCGTTTTCCGAGCGGAAGGCGAAATAGCCATCATGCGCTGGCGGCTTGACGGCATAGTCGGACTTGCTCTCGCCGGCAAAGAACCGTCCCCAGGCATCATAGACGGCGTCAATCCGGTCGGGCGTGATCGGATGGTTCGCCAGCACCGCGAATCCGGTGTCGCGAAGTGATCTTTCAAGCGTCTTGGCGGCATTCGCCGCCCGGTAATCAACGGTTTCGACCTGCATTCCGGCCCCCTGTCACTGCATCTTTCAATTTAATCAGGCTCTCACATTATTCCAGCCCGAAGTCGGTCTGCTGGCTTCGCGCGGCGGCGCGGTCATCGGCTGTTGCCACCACCTCGATGAACCGTGCGCGGGCGGCGGTCGAATCAACCTGCATCGCCACCGACACATCGCGGCGTCCGGCACCGCCGGCGATGGTGCGTCCTATTTCCGCTCCGTCGCAAATCACCGACATCGGCATCGCCTCAAAGTCGAACAGATGCGGATCGGTAATCGCCAGAATGGCAGATGGATCATGCATGAAGCAAATCCGCTCGCCAAGCTTGGCCTCGTGAAAATCGAAATAGAATTCGGTGGCGGCGCTCAGAAAGCCGCCAATGCCGGGCGCCTGTGTCGCAATGGTGGCAAAATCCTGCGGACTGCATCGGGTCTTCTCGGTGACATCCAGCCCGACCATGGTGACATCCCAGTCGGCGGCGAAGACATGATCGGCGGCGTCAGGGTCATTCCAGATATTGGCCTCGGCGCAGTCGCTGACATTGCCATGGCGGGCGGCGCTGCCACCCATCACCACGACGCGTTTGGCATGGCTGGCGATTGACGGGTCATGTGCCAGAGCCGCCGCCAGATTGGTCAGCGGCCCGACCGCACAAATGATGATCTCGCCTGGTGCGGCGGCACAGCTTTCACAAAGATAGGTTGCCGCGCTTCGCGGGTCGGCGGCGCGGCCCGGTGTCGGTGCCGGCAGCCCGCCAAACCCCTCCGGTCCATGTACGAAATCGGCTGGCGGTTCCGGGGCCCGGCGCAAGGGCACTGGCGCGCCGCCGGCAATATGGGCCGGATGGCCGGCCATCTCGGCAAGATGCAGCGCGTTGCGGGTCGCCCTTGTGGCGGTGACATTGCCAAAGATTGTTGTCAGCCCGACCACCTCGAGCCGGGGATCGGCAAAAGCCTGATGAATGGCCATGGCATCGTCGATCCCGGGATCGGTGTCGATGATGATCTTCTGCGGTGCGGGTCCCTGCATCGGGCTCATCCCTCCAAGCTAACCATTGGAGGCCAGGAAACCATCAACCGCGACCCGTACAGGTATTGCCGCTGCGGCACCGTGTTTCGTGACCTGCAGGGCCGCTGCTGCGCTGGCAAGACGAAGTGATGATGCCATGTCCCCGCCGACGGCGATGCTGGCCAGAAGATAGCCAAAGAAACAGTCACCAGCACCGGTGGTGTCGAGAGGTGATACCTCGAAGGCCGGCTGGTGAAGCGTGCCGTCCGCGCCATAATAGTCGGCACCGTCACGGCCTTTCGTGATGACAAGGTGCGGTAGACCTGCCGTCGCCGCCGGCCTGCCCAGCATCTCGGACAGCGCCGCCGCCTCGACCTCATTGACCACCAGAAGGTCGGTGTGTGGCAGCAACCGTGCCGTGACTTCGGCATCGAAAGGTGCTGCGCTGTAGGCAATTTTCAGGCCGCGTTCGCGCGCCGCCGCGACAAACGCATCGGCGCCACAGGTTTCATTCTGCAACAGCGCCCAGTCACCTTCCTGCGCGCTGTCCAGGACAGCGATGGCCTGATCCAAGTCAATGGCGTGGTTGGCGCCCGGCCAGAGCAGGATCTGGTTCTCGCCATCGCTGGAGACCGAAACAACAGCATGGCCGGTGGCGGTCGTCGATGTCTGGACGGCGCTGATATCGACGCCGGCGGCGTGCATCTCATCCCAGATCCAGCCATCTTCGGCATGCGCCGCGCCGATATGCAGAACCGTGCCGCCGGCGCGGGCCAGCGCGATTGACTGGTTTGTTCCCTTGCCGCCAAGCATGCGCTGATAATCCAGCGTTGTCAGCGTTTCCCCCGGTGCCGGAAAATGCGGCACCATATAGACAAGGTCGATATTGATGGAGCCAAGATTGAAGACTGTCATCGCACTGTATTCGGGAAATTGCACATCACCCAACATTAGGGCAATCTTGACCGTGGTCCAGAACTTTCCCGCAAGAAATCACACGGAGACAGCGATATCATGGCGCGACCCCGCAAGATGAAACTGGCGCATGTCGAGACATGTTTCGAGCGCCTTGCCGTCGCCCTTCCCGAGCCGAAGACCGAGCTTGCATACCGCGATCCCTATACATTGCTGGTGGCCGTGGTGCTATCGGCGCAGGCCACCGATGTCGGCGTCAACCGCGCCACAAAGGGGCTGTATGCGGCTGCCGATACGCCGCAGGCGATGGTCGATCTTGGGGTTGACGGCATTGCCCATCACATCCGCACCATCGGCCTGTTCAACACCAAGGCGAAGAATGTTCACAGGCTGTCGGAAATCCTGCTGGAATCGCATGACGGCATCGTGCCGGAAGATCGCGCCGCGCTGGAGGCGCTGCCAGGTGTTGGCAGGAAAACGGCGAATGTGGTGTTGAACGAGGCTTTCGGGCATCCAACCATCGCCGTCGACACGCATATCTTCCGGGTTGGCAACCGCACTGGCATGGCACCCGGCAAGACACCTGACGCTGTCGAGGCCGAACTTGTGCGCCGGGTCCCCGATGCCTGGAAGAAAGGCGCGCATCATTGGTTGATTCTGCATGGTCGCTATGTCTGCAAGGCGCGCAAGCCGGAATGCTGGCGCTGCATGATTGCCGAATTCTGCCATTACAGGGAGAAGACGCCGGCCGGCAAATAGGGGCAGGCGACCAGAGACCGTCCTCAGCTGGTCCGGTCACGCCCGGCAAGCGCGCGTCGACAGGCCATGATGTCAAGTGTGCCGCCAATGACCGTGGATCGCCATGCCCAGTTGCGCACCGCCGGTTTTGCAGCGTCGGCATAGATAAAATAATCAACCACGCAGATCGGGAACCTGTATTGCCAGGTTTCTACCGGCCCCTCGCGGCGCTTGAAATCGGCCTCGCCAAGACGTTGTTGCAGGCTCTCTATGTCAAGCCCGATCAGCGCCTCCGGTGCCAGTTCCGGCGGTGGCGGCGGTGGCGGCGGTGGTGGCGGTGGTGGTGGCGGTGCAGCCAGGGCAAGGTCGGTGGTGGCGGGGCGCGCCTTATCCGCGATTTCCGCCTTGGGCGCGTTACGGACGATTACCTGTGGCGCAGGCGTGGCGTCAGCATCGGCAAGCTGATCATCATTCTGCGGAATTGCCGCCCCTTCTTTCCCTGCTGTTTCGTCTGCGTCTAGAACGGCGACGGTCTGGCTGGCGGCGGTGGCGTCAGGGCTGGCCTGTGCGTCGCCTTTCGTAACGGCATCTGCAGCTTGCGTGGTTGCACGGTCCGCATCCGGCAATGGCGCGCGGTCAGGCGTGATGACGGGCGCGATGACGGGCGCGATGACGGGCGCGATGGTGGGCGCGATGACGGGCGCCGGATCCTGCGCGGTCGTCACTGGCGGCGGCATCTGGCACCCGGCAAGGACGAGAGCTGTGATGGCCGGGATCAGAAAGACAAACCGCATGACAGGACAGACACCGGGGTTAAGAAAGATGCCCGGCACCTTAGACCAGCCGATGGGCACAGGGCAAACCACTTTCATCGGGCAGCCCCCTTTCATGGCCAGTGTTCAGGGCCAGTGTTCAGGGCCAGTGTTCAGGCGCCGTGTCTTTGTCCTTGCCCCATCCGTGGCTATTCTCTACATCATCGGGCGCAGTTTCCTGTCCTTGACCGTGAGGGTTTTCATGTCATCGCGAATTGATGTTCTTGCCGTCGGCAATGCCATTGTCGATATCTTCGCCACCTGTGATGATGATTTCCTTGCCAGGCATGGTGTTGGCAAGGGCATGATGAACCTTGTCGACGCCGCACAGTCGGCGGCACTCTATACGGCCATTGATGAGCCGCGTGAAATTTCCGGCGGATCCGCGGCCAATACCGCGGTCGGGATTGTCGCGCTTGGGGGCACGGCCGGTTTTGCCGGCCGCATCCATGATGACGAACTTGGCCACAGCTTTATCCGTGATATTCATCAGGCCGGCGTTGTCTTCGGCGCCGCCCCACAACGCAACGGCTCGCCAACAGCGTCCTCGATCATTCTGGTATCCGATGACGCCGCCCGGTCGATGAACACCTATCTTGGTGCCTGTATCGAGTTTGAACCGGATGACATTCGCCCTGAGGATGTCGCGGCGGCCAGGATCATCTATCTTGAGGGATACCTGTTCGATGCGCCGGCCGGGCCTGACATTTTCGCCCATGCGGTGTCACTTGCGGCGCGTTATGATGTGCGCGTCTCGCTGTCGCTGTCGGATCCCTGGTGCGCCGAACGCCATCGCGAGGCGCTTGGCCGGTTTGTCCATGATCATGTCGATATCCTGTTCGCCAATGAACATGAGGCGGCCAGCCTGTGCGACAGCCCTGTTGCGGCGGCCATGGAGACGCTCTGCGGGCAGGTCGACGAGACCGTCATCACGCGTGGGGCTGATGGTGCCTTTGTCGGTTACAAGGGTGACCGTCATGACTTTCCGGCGCGTCCATATGGCCCTGTGATTGACAGCACCGGCGCCGGTGATCTGTTTGCCGCCGGGTATCTTTATGGTCGCACGAATGGCCGTGATGCCCGCCAGTCCGGAATCATCGCAAGCCTGGCCGCCGGCGAGGTGATTTCACATGTCGGGGCGCGGCCGGAAGCCGACCTCAACGCCCTGGTCAAGGCCGACGGTCTCTAGACAGCCGGATCACCGGGGTGGGTCCGGTCCAGCGGGGAAAGGGCTAGCGGGGCAGGGTCTAGCGGAGCAGGCTAGCGGGGCAGGGTCTAGCGAAGCGCCTCATAGGCGGCGAGCGCGGCTGCCTGCACAAGATCATTCACCGAGGCCCCCATCTGCACGATCTGGAAGGGTTTCTCCGCGCCAAGCATGATCGGGCCGACGACTGACCCCTCGGTCAGATTCTGGATCAGCTCGAAAGATATGTTGGCCGAGTGCAGCCCAGGCATCACCAGAATATTCGCCGGCCCGGACAGGCGGCAAAACGGATAGCGCTGTTTCATCAGCTCATAATCAAGGGCCACATCGGCTGACATTTCACCATCATATTCGAAATCGGGCTGGCGCTGGTCGAGAATCTCGATGGCGCGGCGCGCCTCGATGGTGATGTCGGAATATGGATTGCCGAAGGTGGTGAAGGATAGCACGGCCACCCGCGGGATGTGCCCCATTTGCCGCGCCTTTGCAGCAATGGCTTCGGCAATATCAGCGATCTTCTCGCCATCCGGGCGCTCATGAACAGATACATCGCCGATGAATACGGTGCGCCCGCGCGAGACGATCATCGAGGTGGCGAGAAAAATCTTGCCCTCGCGCGGCGAAATCACCCGCGTGACATGGTTGAAGCTTGGCATGAAGGACCGGGTCACACCGGTCACCATCGCATCGGCATGGCCTTTCAGCACCATGCAGGCACAAAAGACATTGCGGTCGAGATTGACCATGCGCTGGCAGTCGCGGCGCAGCGCGCCCTTGCGCTGCAGCTTGTCATAGAGGAAATCGATATAGTCCTCATTATGATCCGACACCTTGGCGTTGGTGATTGGCAGGTCCTCGGCGCCTTCAAGGCCGAGGCGCTCAATCGTCTCGCGAATCCGATGCTCGCGCCCGACCAGGATCGGGTCACCATAGCCGGCATTGCGGAAGGCCAGCGCAGCCCGGATCACCTTCTCCTCCTCGCCCTCGGCAAAGACAACCCGTTTGCGGTTGGCGCTGATGCGCTCGAAAATCACCTGCAAGGTCGAGGCCGTAGGATCGATTCGGGCTGAAAGCTCACGGCGGTACTTCGCCAGATCCTTGATTGGTTTGCGCGCCACGCCGGTTTGCATCGCGGCCTCGGCAACGGCCGAGGACACGGCCGAGATGAGCCGCGGGTCAAACGGCGCCGGAATGATATATTCATTGCCATATTGCAGCATCTGCCCGCCATAAGCCTCGGCGACGGCGTCAGGAACATCTTCACGGGCAAGCATGGCAATCGCCTCGGCGGCGGCGATCTTCATCTCTTCATTGATCTTGCTGGCCCGCACATCGAGCGCGCCCCGGAAGATATAGGGAAAGCCAAGGACATTGTTGACCTGATTTGGATAATCAGACCGGCCAGTGGCGATGATGGCGTCGGGACGGACTTTCTTGGCCTCTTCAGGCATGATTTCGGGAACCGGGTTGGCCATGGCGAAAATGATCGGGCGATCGGCCATCGACTGGACCATCTTCGGGCTCATCGCGCCGGCCACCGACAGGCCGAGGAACACATCGGCCCCGACCAGCGCGTCTTCAAGTGTCCGCGCGTCAGTCGGCACCGCATGCGCCGATTTCCACTGGTTCATCGAATCCTCGCGGCCCTGATAGATGACGCCGGTGCGGTCGACCAGTATGACATTCTCATGCGGCACGCCCATGGTCTTGATCAGCTCGACACAGGCAATCGACGCCGCACCGGCACCGTTCGAGACAACCTTGATATCCTTCATCTCACGGCCGGTGATGTGAAGCGCGTTGATCAGACCGGCGGCAGCGATGATGGCGGTGCCGTGCTGGTCGTCATGGAAGACCGGAATCTCGAGCCGTTCGCGCAATTGCTGCTCGATGATGAAACATTCCGGCGACTTGATATCTTCAAGATTGATGCCGCCAAAGGTCGGTGCCAGCATGGCCACCGCCTCGACGAACTTATCGGTGTCCTTGGTGTCAACCTCGAGGTCGATACCATCAATGTCGGCGAATTTCTTGAACAGGACCGCCTTGCCTTCCATTACCGGCTTTGAGGCGGCGGCGCCAATGTCGCCAAGGCCCAGCACCGCGGTGCCGTTCGAAATGACAGCAATCAGATTGCCTTTGGCGGTGTAATCATAAGCGGTGTCGGGATCAGCCTCGATGGCAAGGCACGGCGCGGCAACCCCCGGCGAATAGGCCAGTGATAAATCATGCTGGCTCATCAGCGGTTTGGTGGCCGTGATCTCTAATTTGCCGGGACGCCCGGTGGCATGGAAGCTTAACGCCTCCTGATCAAGCTTTGACTTTTTTCTGGTCATGACACCGGTTATCTATTCTCTGTGGCTGATGTTTGCCCCTGATCATAACCCTGGTCAGGAACTGTGAATGGCCGCACGCCGCGTGCAATTTGCGGTATAACATCACGAGAGTTGCACACGATCATGGTGTTGGGGGAACCAAGGGATAACAATGACGACGCCAATAACAACATCTGGCTCGACAAAAGTAAAGTCGCCCACCCCGATGATTGCGCAGTATATGCGGGTCAAGGAATCGCACCCTGACGCGCTGCTTTTCTATCGTATGGGTGATTTCTACGAAATGTTCTTCGAGGATGCCGAGATCGGCGCGGCGGCGCTTGGCATCACCCTGACCAAACGCGGCAAGAGCGATGGCGATGATATCCCGATGTGCGGGGTGCCCGTGCATTCGGTGGACGGCTATCTGGCCAGGCTGATCGGTGCCGGTCACCGGGTGGCGATCTGTGAGCAGGTCGAGGACCCAGCGACGCAGAAACAGCGCGGCGGCAAGGGTCCGCTGAAACGTGAGGTGATCCGTATCCTGACGCCCGGCACCCTGACCGAGGATGACCTGTTACCGCCGCGGGCGCATAATTACCTGGCGGCGCTCGGGCAGGCCGGTAATGCGATGGCGGTGGCCTGGGCCGACATGTCGACCGGCGATTTCGCCGTGCAGGAGGTGGCAGCGGACCGGCTTGAATCGGTGTTGGCCATGTTGGCCCCGGCCGAATTGGTCGTGCCAACCGACGCCCCCCTTCCCGACAGCATCGCCGCGCTCGGCCCGTGCCTGACCGAACAGGCGCCGTCATTATTCGATTCGGCCGGTGGCGCGCGTGCGCTATGCGGTTATTACGGTGTGGCAAGCCTTGACGGGTATGGCCAGTTTTCACGCGCGATGTCTGCGGCTGCCGGCGCGCTCCTTGGCTATATCGGGCTGACGCAGAAGGGCAACATGCCCCGGCTCAGACCGATCCAGGCCATCACCGGGTCGGGCTATATGGAAATCGACCAGGCCACCCGCCGATCGCTTGAAATCACCCGCACATTGTCCGGCGAGGTCAAGGGCAGTCTTCTGGCGGCGATCGATCTGACCGTAACCTCGGCCGGTGGCCGGCTTCTGGCCGCGCGTATAGGTGCCCCGCTGGCGTCGCGCGAGGCCATCATGGAGCGGCTCGATCTTGTCAGCTGGTATCATGATCGGCCGGGGCTGTGTGACGAGCTTCGCGGGATGATGAAGGGCCAGCCGGATATCGACCGTGCGCTGTCGCGCCTGTCGATGGGGCATGGCGGGCCGCGCGACTTGCAGGCGTTGGCGCAGGCGCTGAGCGTGGCGTCCGATCTTGTCGGAACGGCGATGCGGAAGCACGGGATCGGTGATCTGGGCGAACTTGCGGCGCTTCATGACGTTGTCATGGCACCGGTGAAACTGGCCTCTGAACTGGCACCGGCACTGGCTGACGAACTGCCGCTGCTGGCCCGCGATGGCGGGTTTGTGCGGGGCGGGTTTGACGCGTCGCTTGATGAGCTTCGCGCGCTTCGCGATGAAAGCCGTCGCCTGATCGCCGCCCTGCAGCATCGATATTGCGAGGCCACCGGGATCGCCTCGCTGAAGGTCAAACACAATAATGTCCTTGGCTACCACGTTGATGTTCGCAGCGCCCATGCCGAGAAACTGATGCAGGATGACCAGTTCATCCACCGCCAGACAACGGCACAGACGGTGCGGTTCACCACCACCGAACTGGCCGAGCTTGAGCGCGACCTGTCGACGGCTGCCGATCGGGCGCTGGCGCGTGAGCTGGAGATTTTCGAGACATTGCGCTCGCAGGCACTTGCCGAGGCGGAGCCGCTTGGCGCGACGGCGCGGGCGCTGGCGGCGATTGATGTGGCGATGGCGTCGGCGGCGCTGGCCCTGAAGCGGAATTTCTGCCGGCCGGAGATTCGCGATGATCTGAGTTTCGAGATCGTGCGCGGCCGGCATCCGGTGATCGAGACCATGCTGACCGGCGGTGACAGGTTCATTCCAAATGACTGCAGGCTCGGTGATACGGGTGAGATCTGGCTTGTCACGGGCCCCAACATGGCCGGCAAATCAACCTTTCTGCGGCAGAACGCCCATATCGCGATCATGGCGCAGGCCGGTCTGTTCGTGCCGGCCGAGACAGCATCCATCGGCATTATCGACAGGATCTTCAGCCGCGTCGGTGCCGCCGATGACCTGGCGCGGGGCCGGTCCACCTTCATGGTCGAGATGGTCGAGACGGCGGCGATCCTGAACCGGGCGACCGAACGGTCCTTTGTCATTCTCGATGAAATCGGGCGCGGTACCGCCACCTATGACGGTCTGGCCATCGCCTGGGCGGCGCTGGAGCATCTTCACCAGGCGAACCAGTGCCGGACGCTGTTCGCGACGCATTATCATGAGCTGACCAATCTGCGACATGATCTTGAACGGCTGTCATGCCATTCGATGAAGGTGCGTGAATGGCAGGGCGAGATCATCTTCCTGCATCAGGTGATTGATGGCGCGGCTGACCGCTCTTACGGGGTCCATGTGGCGCGGCTTGCCGGCCTGCCACGCCAAGTGATCCAGCGCGCGCAGACCTTGCTTGCCGAGATGGAGTCGGGTGGGCATGGTGTGATAGATGCCGAACGGCTGGCCGCAGAATTGCCACTGTTCACCCAGGATTTCGCGGCGGCACCTGTAGTCCCCACGGATCCGCTCCGGAGCCGGATTGAGTCCATTAACCCTGATATGCTGGCCCCGCGCGAGGCATTGGAGCTATTATACGAGCTTCACGACCTTCTCCACGCACCGGCGGATGACACCAGAGATGACACGAATGGGTGACCGGGCATGACCGCGAATGTCACAACGGCCCCGGGTGCCGGCAGCAGTCAGGTCAAGCAATGGCGGGGGTGGATCCAACCCCTCGAGGCGGCACTTGCCGAGGGGTTGCCGCCGCTTGACGATGCCGCCCTGCGGCAGGTGGCCGACGATCAGAAGGCGGCCGATGACAAAATCTTCGGCGCCGCGCTGCTGGCGGCGGCGAAATCGACCCATATGGCGATGAAAGCGGCGCTTGCCGACGAGCTGGCGGCTGGGCGCGATGGCGCTGTTTATGTTGGTCGCCACTCGCTTGGCATGGATCACCTTCTGGCCAGCCTTCTCGACATTCTCGGGCACCGCCATCAGGCGGCCGGTGTCGCGCTTGTTGCCGTTGGCGGCTATGGCCGCGGCGAGCTGGCACCGAATTCCGATATCGACCTTCTGTTCCTGACGGCGCAGGACAAGGACCCTGCCGCCGACGTTGTTGTCGAGGCGCTGCTGTATCTGCTGTGGGACCTCGGGCTCAAGGTCGGTCACGCGAAACGGACAGTGGCCGACACAATCCGCGCCGCGCGCGAGGATCAGACGATCCTGACCGGGCTTCTCGAAATGCGGTATGTGGCTGGTGACAGGCCGCTGGCAGGCAAGCTCGACCGGGCGTTCCGGCGCGAGGTGGCGCGTCTGAAACCGGTTGATTTCGTCGATGCCAAGCTTCAGGAGCGGGACCAGCGGCATGACCGGCACGGTGCCACGCGCTATGTTGTCGAGCCCAATATCAAGGAAGGCAAGGGCGGGCTTCGCGATCTTCACACGCTGTTCTGGATTGCGAAATTCGCCTATCGCGCCGACAGCATCATCGACATTGTCGACAAGGGCATTCTGCGTGAAAGCGAGGCCCGCCGGTTTGCCGCCGCGCAACGCTTTCTGTGGACCGTCAGATGTCATCTTCATCTGCGCTCGGGCCGGCCCGAGGAACGGCTGGATTTCGATGCTCAGATGGCGATTGCCCCGCTGATGGGGTTTGCCTCGCGTGGTGGCATGCGCGATGTCGAACGTTTCATGAAACGGTATTATCTGGCGGTGCGCGATGTTGGAAATCTGACCCGCATCATCTGCGCCGCGATGGAAACCGATTTCCGCAAGCGCCGCCTTGGCTGGGCCGAGGAATTCCGGGGTCGGCAGGATTTCGGGCATTTCCGGATTCGCGCTGGCCGGATCAATCTCGATCCCGAACTGATGTTCCGCGAGGCCCCTGTGCGGATGCTGGAGATTTTCCATCTGGCGCTGGAGCAGAAGGCCGACATTCACCCGCAGGCGTTGCAGCGGATCACACGCGGCCTTCCTGCACTTGGCGATGCGACACGCGATGATCCGCGGGCGGCTGAAGAATTCCTTGCCATCCTGACATCGAAACACAATCCTGAACGCGTGCTTCGCCTGATGAATGAAAGCGGCGTTCTTGGCCGTTTCCTTCCGGATTTCGGCAAGATTGTCGCGATGATGCAGTTCGACATGTATCACAGCTACACCGTTGATGAACACACCATCCAGGTGATTGGCATCCTGCACCAGATCGAGAGTGGCGGTCTGGCCGACACGGCGCCGGTGGCAACTTCGGTGATGCCGGAGATTGAATCGCGCCGCGCGCTGTTTGTGGCGGCGCTTCTTCATGATATTGCCAAGGGCCGCGACGGCGACCATTCCGAGCTTGGTGCCGAACTTGCACTCGAGATCTGCCCGCGGCTGGGCCTGACCCCGGAGGAAACCGAAACTGTCAGCTGGCTGGTGCGCCACCATCTGCTGATGAGCAAGATTGCCTTTCGCTATGATCTGAACGATCCGAAGACGATTGATGACTTCGCCGCCATCGTGCAATCGCCGGAACGTCTGAAACTGTTGCTCGTGCTGACCGTGGCGGATATTCGCGGTGTCGGGCCGACCATCTGGAACGGCTGGAAGGCGGCGCTGATGCGCGACCTCTATTATCAGAGCGATGCGGTGCTTCGCGGCGCTGATGCCAGCGTGATTGCCGCCAGCAGCGCCGAGGAAGCGCGCGAAACGGCGCGGGCCGGCCTGCCAGCATGGTCGGATGAGGATTTCGCCGCCCATGCGGCGCGCCTGCCACGCAATTACTGGACCGGGTTCGACACTGAAATGCATGTCAGACATGCTGAGTTGAGTCACAGCTTCCGCGCTCTGGATGTGCCGCTCCTGGTTGATTTCCGGCAGGTGACGGATCGCAAGGTGACCGAACTGACGCTGCTGACGGTTGATGACGCCGGGCTGTTCTCGCGCCTTGCCGGCGCAGTGGCGGGGCACGGTATCAACATCATCGGCGCGCGCATCACGACCTGCACCGACGGCACGGTCCTCGATGTTTTCCAGCTGCAGACCACGAAGAACGAGCTGGTTGAGGATATGCGTCTCCTCGGGCGGCTGAAGGCCAGCATCGATTCTGCCGTCACCGGGACATTGCGCCCGCAGGCGGCGCTTCGCGAACGGTGGCAGAGCCTGCCGGCGCGGGTGCGGCGTCTGCCGGTGCCATCACGGGTGATCCTGTCGAACCGGATCAGCACTACCCACACCGTCATCGAGATCAATGGACGAGACTTTCCGGGGCTGCTGCACCGGCTGACCCAGACGCTTGCCGACCTTGGCCTGCAGATCCAGACAGCCACAGTGTCGACCTATGGTGAGCGCGTTGTCGATGTTTTCTATGTGAAGGACCTGTTCGGGTTGCAGATCCACAGCCAGGTAAGACTTGATACCATCCGTGACCGGTTGCTGGCAGTGTTCGATCAGTTTGATGAGACGGCAGCTTGAGCAATCAGTCCCCCAACCAACGCGACATACAGTCCCGCGATCCATCCCGCGATCCATCCCGCCATCCATCATTGGCGCGGGCTTTCCGCCAGATCAGCGGCCTGACCGGCATCAGCCGCCTTCTCGGCTTTGTGCGGGACGTTACCTTTGCCGCCTTCCTTGGCGCCGGGCCGGCGGCCGACGCCTTTCTTGTCGCCCTGAAACTGCCGAACATGTTCCGGCGGCTGACGGCCGAGGGCGCGATGGCGAATGCCTTTGTCCCGGCCTTCACGGCAAGCCGTCAGGATGATGGCGAGCCGGCGGCGATGGCGCTGGCCGGCGAGGTGCAGACAACATTGATTGTCGTGCTGTGCCTCGTGGTTGGCCTTGCCGAGATTTTCATGCCGGTGGTGATTTCGGTGATTGCCCCGGGATTTGCCGACACGCCGACGCGGATGCAGGCAGCAATCGCCCTTGGTCGTGTCACCTTCCCCTATCTTCCGCTGATTTCGCTTGTTGCCTTCTGGGCTGCGATCGCCAATGCCAGTCAGCGTTTTCTGGTGGCGGCGGCGATGCCGCTGATTTTCAATCTGTGCCTGATTGGTGGGGCGCTGGTCATTCCGATGGCCACCGGCTGGCTGGCGATTGACCGCGCGATGCCGCTGGCGGTGGCACTGCTGGGCGCCGGGGTCCTGCAGCTCGCCGTGATGGCGATGCTGCTGCGCCGCCACCGGATCATGCCGGCCTGGCGGATACCGCGTTTTGGCGCCGCTGCACAGGCGATGTGGCGGCAGTTCGGTGTTGCCTCGGCTGGCGCGGTGGTCATGCAGGTCAATCTGATCATCGACCTTGTGCTGGCGTCGCTGTTGACCGTGGGGGCGATTTCCTGGCTGTATTTCGCCGACCGGGTGGCGCAGCTTCCGCTCGGCATCTTCGGCATCGCCCTTGGCACCGCCCTGTTGCCGCGCCTGTCATCACAGTTCCGCGACGGCAATCTTGAGGCGGCGCGAAACTCGCTTGCCGAGGCGCTGTTGTTTGCGGCCTTTCTGGTGATCCCCGCGACGGTTGCGCTGATCGCCATAGCCCCGCAGATTGTTGGCGGGCTGTTCCGCTATGGTGCCTTTACCGCCGCTGATGCCGCGGCAAGTGCCGCCGCGCTGGTCGCCTATGCCATCGGCATGCCAGCGCATATCATGGTGAAGATTCTGCAACCGGCCTTCTACGCCACCGCGCGGCCCGGTTTTGTGCTGAAGGTGTCCATTGTGGCGGTCATTACCAACCTTGCGCTGTCATTGTCGCTGATGCCGGTCCTCGGGCATGTCGGGCTGGCGCTGGCCACCTCGATTTCCGGCATGGTGGCGGCAGGTGCCTTGCTGGTAAGGCTGGCGCGGGACGGACATATGGGTCTTCCCGCCCCGATGGTCATCGCCCGCATAGGCGTGGCGACGCTGGTGATGTTGGCAGTTCTTCTGGCAACCCGCGCGTGGTTTGCCGCGTCCATTTCCGGTTTGCCGGCGGTTGTCCTGCTTGGTGTGCTGGTGGTCGCCGGCGGCGGTGCCTATCTCGCGGCGGCGTTTGTGCTTCGCGCCGTACCACAGCAACTGCTTCGCCGCTGACCATCTGCTTGGGCTTGACCGCAACCCCCGCTGCCATCATAACGCAGGCTGATCTTTCAACAAAGCGGCTCCAGGGAACGCCATCCGATCATGACGAGTGTTCAGCCCGTGCCGGAAAACCGGATTTTTTCCGGAATCCAGCCGACCGGCAACCTTCACCTTGGCAATTATCTTGGGGCCATCCGCAACTGGGTGACGCTTCAGGACAGCTTTGAATCGATCTATTGTGTTGTCGATCTGCATGCCATTACCGTGCCGCAAGATCCACAGCAGCTTCGCCAGAGTACGCGCGAGGTGACAGCAAGCCTGATTGCCGCCGGCATTTCGCCGCGGCGCTCGATCCTGTTCAACCAGTCGCGCGTGCCGCAGCATTCGCAGCTTGCCTGGATATTTAACTGCGTGGCCCGGCTTGGCTGGCTGAACAGAATGACACAGTTCAAGGAAAAGGCCGGCAAGAACCGCGAGAATGCGACGGTCGGGCTGTTTGCCTATCCGACCCTGATGGCGGCTGACATTCTTGCCTATCGGGCGACGCATGTTCCCGTCGGCGAGGATCAGAAACAGCATCTGGAGCTGACCCGCGACATCGCGCAATCCTTCAATATGAATTATGACGTGGCGTTTTTTCCCCTTCCCGAGCCGCAGATTTTCGGCACCGCGACGCGGGTGATGAGCCTTCGCGACGGCAGCTCGAAAATGAGCAAGTCCGAGGTATCGGACAATTCACGCATCAATCTGACGGATGATGACGATCTGATCGCGCAGAAGATTCGCAAGGCGAAAACCGATCCCGATGCTCTGCCCTCAGAGGCGAAAGGGCTTGAGGGCCGACCGGAGGCGCAAAATCTCGTCGGCATCTACGCGGCGCTTGCCGACAGCGATGTCGCGACGGTGTTGCGGGATTTCGGTGGCCGCGGCTTTGGTGATTTCAAGCCGGCGCTTGCCGAACTTGCTGTCGCAAAACTGTCCCCGTTGGGCCAGGAAATGCGCCGTCTGCTTGCCAATCCGGGCGACATCGACGCCGTTCTTGATGATGGCGCGGCGCGCGCCGAGGCTATTGCGGCCCCGATCATCGAGCAGGTCAACGAAATTGTCGGGTTCCTCGGGCCGGCCGGCAGCCGCTGATCCCAGGGCTGATCCCAGGGTTCATCCCAGGGCTGATGTTCGCGCTGATATCGGTGATGAACAAAAATTTCCCACATTCCGGCCATTGAAATGTGCTATTTATGGGCAATATCTAGCAGTGAGGTCCTGAGTCGGTTTTGGGCCAGTCTTGTTCAGCCAGTCTTGTTGGCTGGCCATCCGTTCGATGACGGGCTGATCAGGGCGCCTTTCGACAATGTCCGGGGTGCGCTGGCGATACCAAAGCCAGCGACAAAATGCCGGGATGCGGATGGCAGTTCGGAATGATGGCTCAGAAGGTTAATTCTGGATTTTGATAATTCTGGATTTTGATAATTCTGGATTTTGATTCGGGCAGCAGCCGGTCTGGCAGATGCCGCAGGTGGGAAGAGGACAGACATGTTCATTCAAACTCAGGATACGCCGAACCCGGCAACCCTCAAATTCATCCCCGGCGTGCCGGTAATGGACAATGGCACGGCCGACTATCCGGCAGCTGACAGCGCTGGCAATTCGCCGTTGGCGCGCCGCCTGTTTCAGATCGACGGCATTAAAGGGGTTTTCCTCGGCGGTGACTTTGTGGCCGTCACCAAGGAGGAAACACTTGACTGGTTCGCGCTGAAGCCGTCGATTCTGGCGGGCATCATGGAACATTACGCCTCGGGCATGCCGGTTGTCGAAAAGGCTGAACCCGGCGGTGAAGCGGTGGATGAAGATGAAAACGAGATTGTGACACAGATCAAGCAGCTTCTTGATACCCGTGTCCGGCCCGCCGTTGCCATGGATGGCGGCGATATTGTTTTCCAGGGATTTGATGATGGCGTTGTGACCCTGCAGATGCGCGGCGCCTGCCAGGGATGCCCAAGCTCGACCGCAACCCTGAAGATGGGGATCGAGAATATGCTTCGGCATTACATCCCCGATGTGCGTGAGGTCCGCGCCGCGGACTTCTAGACATCAACCGACGCCGGTGATTGCTCCGTGAAATTCGTCAGTAGATGGGCCGTGCCTCAGCCAACAGGAATTGTCATCAACAACACCCACCTTCTTCGCGCCGCGATGCTGTTTGTGGTTCTTGGCGTTGTTGGCCCCGGCCTGTTCCAGTTGAAGCCGCCACAGTGGTTTGGCGATTCCGCCGATGTCGGGAATCCGGACATGGCTGGGCCGGCTCCTGCGCAGCCTAAATTGGCACCCGCGCAGCCTAAATTGCTGACCGAACAGCCGGAATTGCTGACCGCACAGCCGGAATTGCTGACCGCACAGGCGGAAATCACGCCGCAAGTCACACCACAAATCGAACCGCAGGACGCAGTGCCGGTATCTGGTCCGGCCAGTTCCCCGCCGCTTGCGGCACCGCTGCCGGAACAGCCTGCCATTGCCGCGCGCAAGACCTTGCCAGAGCCGCCGCAATCCGTAGCGGCAGCGGGGGTATCCGCGCCGCAGGAAACAAAGCTGGCGGCACTGGAACCTCGGTCGACGCGGCGTCCGGCGATCCCGGGCCGGTCAGTGCCGCCGCTGGTGGTCATGCGTGATTTTGCCAAGCAGATTCCACAATCGCATGTCACACTGCCGGTTAAACGCCAGAAGGAGAGCTTTATTGCCATCACCCTGCCGTTGATATTGGCGGCGAATGAGGAAATATCGCAACGCCGTAAAGCCATTGAGCGGGCCGTGTCGCGCGGCGATCAGGCAGGGGTGGTGCGCTGGGCGCGGCTGTATCGCATTGAAACCGAGGGCAGGTCGATTGCCGAGATCGAGAGACAGTTGTTGCTGCGCGCTGATTTCGTTCCGGTATCGCTGGCGTTGGCGCAGGCGGCCATCGAATCGGGGTGGGGTACCTCACGGTTCGCGCTGCAGGGGAACGCCCTGTTCGGGCAATGGGCCTGGCAGAAGGATGCCGGGCTGAAGCCGGCGCGCGCCTCGAACAGCCAGGCTGTGGTCCGCAGCTTTCCCAACCTGTTTGGCTCGGTCCGGGCCTATATGCATAATCTGAACACGCATCCGCGTTATGCCGGATTTCGCGCGCGGCGGCATTTGCTGCGCGGGCGAACGAAGGCCGACCTTGGATACCAGCTGTCGAATTTTCTCGATGGTTATGCCGAGATTGGCGAGGTCTATGTGGCCAAGCTGAAGGCGCTGATCCGCTCGAACGATCTGGGGCGTTATGAGGCGGCAATGCTTCGCTGATCCGCCGGTCGCACGGCGGCGCGCCAGTGGATCTTGGCAGATTGGTTGATCGCAGGTGCCTATTCGGTCAGGAACTGTCGGCCAAACCAGCGCCAGCGCCCATCGGCTCCCGGCATCGTGCAGTTGACGCGGGCACGTTTGCCGACAAGTGGTCCCGGCATCCTGATTTCGGCCCGGCGGCCAATGATGGCGACATCAAGCTTGCCATATTTACTGTTGAAACAGCGGAGCTGGCGTTCCTGATCCATTTCCGGTGCCAGTGTAAAGCCATAGAGCGGCGGATTCTCGATCAGCACAACATCTTCCGGCACGATCTCGCTGACCTTCAATGGCAGGCCGTTAATCGCCAGTTCAAGCCGTTCGCGGCTGCCATATTGCTCGTTCATCGCAAAGCGGGGCAGCTCAAAAAATCCGTCATAACCGTGTGCGACTCCGGAATTCTGCCCGAAGGCGGCAGTGAACCCGGTGGCCTTCACCAGATCGATCACATCGAGGTTGTATTCACCATAAGGATAGGCAAACAGCGTCGGTCGGATGCCAAGTTCGGCGAGAAACCGTTCATTACTGACGTTCAGTTCCGCGCGGTTGGCCGCGATTGATTGCTGATGCATATGCGGATGTGTCTGCGTCTGACTGCCGATGCCGAATCCGGCAGCCTGCCATTCACGAAGCTGATCCCAGTTCATGTAGTTGCGAAAACCACGATCCAAGGGGCGGGTGGCGACAAACAGGGTGGCGTGGAAACCACGCGCCGTCAGCCGCGGCATCGCCTCTTCATAGACCGACAGATAGGCGTCATCAATGGTGATCGCCACGGTGCGGTCCGGAACCGGTTTGCCGGTCTGAAGATGGCGGATGATTTCCTCCAGCGGCCAGACAGAATAGTTGCCGCTTGCCAGGATATCGAGATGCTCCTCAAACTGTTCGATCCGCACATTGGTGCTTGGATATTGGTCCTCGCCAAACCTGTGATACATCAGGATGGTGGCATGATCGGCAGCGCGGGCTGCGGCAACGGTGCCAAGAAGGATGCCGGCCGCAAGAATCGGCAACAGAATCGGCAACAGGAACAGACGTTTGACAAGGGTCATGGAAATCATTGATGGAATCCGGGGTTGGGTCTCGGTCGGTGTCCGCGGCCGGGGCAGATTGGTGATATGCCCAGCATACTGTGCTAGACATTGTCGGGCCAGAGGCAGTTTGTGCTGTTTGAGCCTTTATTGTACCTGCTGGCAAGCCTGTCCTTGCCGGATATCTGGTGGGCGTTATTGAAGGCGTGATATCAGGAAAGGTCTGATTGTCCATGTCCAAGCTACCGCCCAATGCGGTGATCCTCGCGCTTGAATCAAGTGCTGATCAGGCATCGGCTGTGATTTGGCAGGCCGATGGGCGGCACTGGCAGGAGGTGCATGCGGCGCGGCATGGCCATGCCGCAATGGTGACCGAGCTGGCCCGTCATGTGATGGCGCGGGCCGGCGTGACAGCCGCGGCACTGACCCATGTTGCTGCCGGGCGCGGCCCTGGGTCATTTACCGGCATCAGGGTGGCGCTTGCCGCTGCGAAAGGCTTCGCGCTTGCCAGCGGGGCGACCGGTATCGGCGTGTCCTGTCTTGCCGCGATGGCGCATGCGGCGCGCACCGCCCAGCCGGATCTGGCGGGTCATTGCCTTGTTGCCACTGCCGATACACGGCGTGGAAGCTACTTCTGCCAGCTGTTCGATCCCGACAGTGCCACTGTATCACCTATTCAGGATATTGGCCTTGAGACCGGGCAGGCGGCACCGGAAGCCTGGCAGGCAGCGACACTCATCGGTCCCGGTGCGGCGGCGCTGGTGGACGCCTTCCCGGCGCGCGCGCTAGGAAGGGTTGCGGACACACCGCCGGTCGATGCCCTGCAGATTGCCACCCTCGCTGCACATCATCTGCAGACCGGCAGCGCGCCAGAGACGTTGACGCCGCTCTATGTCGCGCCGGCGTTTCTTGGTCCCGTATCTTCGGGTCCCGTATCTTCAAACTTTGGCAAATCGTGATCAGAACGGTCACAGAGGCCGATCTTGACGCCATCGCCGGTATCGAGGCGGCCTCTTTCACACGCCCGCTGACGCGGGGTGATCTGTCGTCACTATATATGAGGCCGGCCTTCCGGGGGTTCGTGCTGGCACCGGATGGTGGGGCGCTAACAAGCTATGCGTTGTTTCTGAAGGCCGGTGATGTGGCCGATCTGGTCTCGACCGGCACCGCCACACAGGCGCGCCGTCGGGGGTTTGCGTCGCGGTTGCTTGCCGACTCACTTCACTGGCTGGCGACGGACAAGGTTACCGAGGTGACGCTTGAGGTTGCCGTCGACAATCCGGCGGCATTGGCGCTCTATGCCGGTCTTGGCTTTGCCGAAGTGGGGCGACGAACGGATTATTACCGGCAGGCGGACGGCCGCACGGACGCGCTGGTGCTGCAATGGCGGCCCGGGCGTCAGGGTTCGGCTTGACCCCCGCTGCCGACCAGCATAGAAAAGCCCGGAAATAACCTGGGATGCTGCCGTCCGAACCGCATCATTCAAACTGCCGGAAAAGAGCCGCGATCGTGTCAAAGAAACTGTTCATCAAGACCTATGGGTGCCAGATGAATGTCTATGATTCGGATCGCATGACCGACGTTCTGGCGCCGCTTGGCTACAGCACCACTTCTACCGCCGATGGCGCTGATATGGTGATCCTTAACACCTGTCATATTCGTGAAAAGGCGTCGGAAAAGGTATTTTCCGAACTTGGCAGGCTGCGGATGATGAAGGACCGCGCGCGCGACCAGGAAGGCCGTCATGTGGCGATTGCGGTGGCCGGATGCGTGGCGCAGGCCGAAGGTGAGGAAATCACCCGCCGGGCACCCTGGGTCGATATCGTTGTCGGACCTCAGACCTATCACCGGCTTCCCGAGCTGGTCAGCAAGATCGATCCGGGGGCACGCAGGCGGGTGATCGACACCGAATTTCCCGAAGAGGTGAAGTTCGACCAGCTGCCTGGCGAGCATGCGCCGCGCGGGCCGGCGGCGTTCCTGTCGGTGCAGGAGGGGTGCGACAAATTCTGTGCCTTCTGTGTTGTTCCCTATACGCGGGGCGCCGAATTCTCACGGCCGGCGGCCGGCATCCTCGATGAGGCGCGGCGTCTGGTCAGCACCGGCACCTGCGAGCTGACGCTGCTTGGCCAGAACGTCAACGCCTATCATGGCGAAGCGCCGGATGGCAGCATCTGGAGCCTGGCGCGGCTGATTCGTGAGCTTGCCGAGATCGACGGGCTGGAGCGCATCCGCTACACCACCTCGCACCCGCTGGATATGGAAGATGATCTGATCATGGCGCATCGCGACGTGCCAAGCCTGATGCCCTATCTACATCTTCCGGTGCAGTCCGGCTCGGACCATATTCTGGCCGCGATGAACCGCCGCCACACGCATGATGTCTATCTGCGTGTTCTCGACAGGCTTCGTGAGGCCCGCCCGGATATTGCCTTTTCGGGGGACTTCATCGTCGGGTTCCCGGGTGAGTCAGACCGCGATTTTGCCGAGACTCTGGCACTTGTCGACAAGGTTGGCTACGCCTCGGCCTATTCCTTCAAATACAGCCCGCGTCCGGGAACGCCGGCCGCGACCTCGGATCAGCAGGTGCCGGAGGATGTCAAGGCTGACCGGCTTGAGGCGCTGCAGCAATTGCTGAATGCCCAGCAATTGGCCTTCAACAAGGCCAGCGAAGGTCAGGTGCTGGATGTTCTGATCGAGCGTCGCGGGGGCCGTCCCGGGCAGGTGGCCGGCCGCAGCCCCTATATGCAGGCGGTCAATCTGGAGGCCGCTGAGGATCTTGTCGGTAGCATCATTTCCTGCCGCGTGACCGAAGCAAAGCAGAACAGCGTGGTCGGGGCGGTGGCATGACCGGATTCGCGTGGTAAAGGCGGTGAAATCCACCTCCATCCGGATGGAATTCGAGGATAATGGCACGCTCGCCAGGCTGATCGGCGAGCATAACCAGAATCTGGCACGCCTTGAAAAGGCGCTTGATGTTGGGCTCGACAGTTTTGGCAATAGCATCACCGTTTCCGGTCCGGCAGCGGCAGTGAAGACGGCGCGTCGCGCGCTTGAGGATATCTATCGGCAGCTTGCCAGCGGCGGCGATGTTCCCGAAGACGGCTCGTTGATCAGTGACGTGTTGCGCTGGGTCACGGTTGGTGATGGCGTTGCCGATGCTGGCCAGATTGAGGGCCCTAACGGGGGCCAGAATATCGGCCAGAATCAGGGCCGTAGTGTCGAGACATGGCGCAAGAAAATCATCGCCAAGACACCGGGACAGGCCGCCTATCTAGATTTGCTTCGCAAGCACGAGGTGGTGTTCGGCCTCGGCCCGGCGGGTACCGGCAAGACCTACATGGCGGTGGCAAAGGCGGTCGAGTCGCTGAAGAAACGCGAGACCGAGCGGATCGTGCTGTCGCGACCAGCCGTCGAGGCGGGTGAGCGTCTGGGCTTTCTTCCCGGCGACATGAAGGAAAAGGTCGACCCCTATCTGCGGCCTCTCTATGACGCGCTGTACGACATGATGCCGGCGGACAAGGTCGAGCGCATGCTGGTCAGCGGCGAGATCGAGATTGCCCCGCTGGCCTTCATGCGCGGGCGAACCCTCAGCGCTTCCTATGTCATCATCGATGAGGCGCAGAACACGACACCGGTACAGATGAAGATGGTGCTGACACGCCTTGGGCAGGATTCCCGCATGGTCATCACCGGTGATCTCAGCCAGATTGACCTTCCTGACGGCCAGCCATCGGGCCTGGCCGATGCTGTCGGGCGGCTCGACAATGTCGAAGGCGTGGGGATCAAGCATCTGTCCGGCAAGGATGTTGTGAGGCATCCTGTGGTGGCGCGAATCCTTCAGGCGTACGAAAGCGACAGCTGAAACAAGCAAGCCACTGGACAGATGGCGCAAAATCAGTCCAAATGGGGTTTTGGCGCATGACGCCGACAGCCCTGCAAGGAGTCGCAGAAGTTACTGGCATGAACACGAT
Organism: Puniceispirillaceae bacterium (SeqCode); assembly: GCA_965657415.1. Classification (GTDB taxonomy): domain Bacteria; phylum Pseudomonadota; class Alphaproteobacteria; order Puniceispirillales; family Puniceispirillaceae; genus UBA8309. Next base: position 69,311 of record CBFHNZ010000007.1, read on the forward strand.
GCCCCTGGAGCCTGACAGTCCGGACCCGGACCCTCTCTCATCCGAACAATGGCAAACCGATGGCGGCAGCCATCTGGACATACTCATCGACCGGCGAATTTGGCCGAATGATGTGATTGCTTGCGTGCGCCCGACGCTGGTGCTGGCGACAGATATTGCCTGCAAGATTTTTGACTGGCCGCAGTTGGAGGTTGGTGCGCTGTTCGGCGGCGATGATCGAATCCGGGATCTCAATCACCGGTTTCGTGGCAAGGATGCGCCGACCAATGTGCTGTCTTTTCCGTCGGGTGATGATGGCGCGGTGGCCGGGTCTGACATGGCCGGATCTGACATGACCGGATCTGACATGACTGGATCTGACATGACCGGCACCGCCAGGCTGGCCCCCGGTGATATCGCCATTGCCTTTGAAACCCTGTGCCGTGAGGCGGCGCTGGAATCAAAGAGTGTTAATGATCACCTCACGCATCTGTGGGTCCATGGGTTGCTGCATTTGATGGGGCATGACCATCAGGTCGATGATGAGGCCGACTTCATGGAAGCTGGCGAGATCCGCGTTCTGGCCAGACTTGGGATCGCCAACCCCTATGCCGAACTGGCCGAAGATATGCCCGAAATGATGCACGAAGTGATGCCAGAGGGGACGGGCTGATGGTGCGCGCGCTGCTGTCGAAAATTTTTCCGGCATTGAGCCCGCCAGCCTCACGGCGCGACGAGCTGGAAAGCCTGCTTGCCGTTCCGTCCGCCGACATGGCGAGTTTCGATCCGCATGAAGAAGCTCTGCTTCGCAATATTCTGGGGCTTCAGGACCTGAATGCCTCAGATGTGATGATACCGCGTGCCGACATCGTCTCGGTCAGCATGGCGGAAAGCTTTTCCGAGATCATCGCGCAGATGACGGCGGCCAATCACAGCCGGCTTCCGGTGCGGCGTGAAACCCTCGATGATATTGCCGGCATCATCCATATCAAGGATGTTTTTGCGCATCTTCATGCTGGCAAGGCACCTGATATCGGAACGTTGCTGCGACCGGCGCTGTTCGTGGCACCGACCATAAGGCTTCTTGATCTGCTTCATGAAATGCGGCTGCGGCGGCGGCATCTGGCGCTGGTGGTTGATGAATTCGGTGGTGTCGACGGGCTGATCACCATCGAGGATCTTGTTGAGGAAATTGTCGGTGAGATCGAGGATGAACATGACCAGACGATCCAGCCACAGATGACATTCAACGAGGATGGCACAATCCTCGCAGAGGCACGGCTTGAGGTGAAGGAGCTTGAAACCCTGACCGGCCGGCTGCTTGAGGATGATGATCGTGACGAAATCGACACAGTTGGCGGGCTGGTCTGCGCCGTTGCCGGACGTGTGCCGGGGCGCGGCGAGGTGGTGCGCCATCCCTCGGGCTTGCAGTTCGAGGTGGTCGAGGGTGATCCGCGGCGCCTGGCCTTGCTGAAGATCCGCGGCGTGTCGCGGCAATCGCAGAACGTTGGTGACTGACGCGCGCCGGCGCTGGCGGCGGCTGGGTATCGCCATGCTGGCCGGCATGGTGGCGTCTTTTTCCCTTCCCCCTTTTGGTCTTCTGCCGCTGATCGCGGCCTTGTCGGTGCCGGCACTGATGCTGGCCCGCACCGGTGCGACGATCGAGGCGGGTCTGATTGGCGGCGCGGCAGGGTTTGGCTGGTTTTTTGCTTCATTGTGGTGGATTTCGCTGTCAATGGTGACAGGAGATACAGGCCACTGGCCGTTGATCCCGCTGCCTTTGCTCGGCATTCCGGCGCTACTGGCGCTGTTCTGGCTGCCGGCCGGCATGCTGGCGCACCGGCTTTGCCGGGCCCCGGTCGCGCGGGTGCTGCTGTTCGTCGTGATGCTGTCCTTATGCGAATGGGCGCGTGGCCATGTCGCCACAGGCTTTCCGTGGAACGCGCCGGGATATCTGTTCTCGGCGCATCTATCGTTGTTGCAGATGGCGGCGCTTGTCGGTCTGTATGGCCTTACATTGCTGGCTCTCATCTGGGCGATGGTGCCGGCGCTGTGGTGGCTTGGCTGGCGGCGGCTGGCGGTTGTCACGTTCCTGGTCCTGCCACTGACCGCCCTTGCCGGCGTGATGCGGCTTTCGACCCTGCCATCACCATCGGAGGATGCGCTGCCGAAGACAGTGCGGATTGTTCAGCCGGCGGTCCCGCAGCATGAAAAATGGGACAGGACAAAGCGCCCCGACCATCTGCGGAGACTCACCTCGCTCTCGCGTGATAGGCAGCCTGTGCCGCAGCTGGTGATCTGGCCCGAAACGGCCTTTGCCGGGTTGCTTGATCGTGAGGCGGCGCTGCTTCGGGAGACGGCACGGGACGTACTGCCCTTCGATGGCTGGCTGGTCACCGGCGTGCCGCGGTTTGATTCGCAGGACAGGCTGTTCAACGCCGCTGCGCTGATCACCCCGCAGGGCCGGACCGAGGCGCTGTATGACAAACGGCGGCTTGTGCCTTTTGGTGAGTATATCCCCTTCCGCCGGTTTTTGCCTTTCGCTGATGCGCTTGTAGGGCCAACAGATTTTGCTCCTGCCGATGGCAACAGGCTGTTCACCCTGCCGCATTACGGTCATATGCAGGTGCTGATCTGCTATGAAACGCTGTTTCCCGGCGATGTTGTTGCGCCCGGGCCGCGCCCGGACATGCTGGTGAATTTGACGAATGATGCCTGGTTCGGGCACACGCCCGGACCGTTTCAGCATTTGGCACAAGCCCGCATGCGGGCGGTCGAGGAAGGTATCCCGATGGTCCGTGTGGCCAATACCGGCATTAGCGCGGTCTTTGACGGCGGTGGCAGGAAGCTGGGTGAAATCGGGCTTGGTGAAACCGGGTTTCTGGATGTAAGGGTGCCGCCATCGCTGCCTCAAACCATCTATGCGCGATGGCGGGAGGTGTTGTTTCTGGCAATGCTTGGCGGCCTTGTTTTTGCCGTCGTCTATCTTGACCGCGCCAGATCTATAAGGCAGTAGAGCATGGACTCGAAAAACCGGGGATAGATTATGGGCCATCTCTTCACCTCTGAATCGGTTTCAGAGGGACATCCCGACAAGGTGTGTGACCGCGTATCGGACACCGTCCTCGACCTGTTTTTGGCGGAAGAAGCCGAGGCACGCGTCGCCTGTGAAACCTTTGCCACGACCAACCGGGTGATCATTGGCGGCGAGGTTCGCGCCTCGAAGGACAAGCTGGCCGGCATTCTGGCATCGATCGAGGGCGCGGTGCGCGGCGCCGTTGCCGATATCGGCTATGAGCAGACAGAATTCCACCACGCGCATTTCGAATTCCAGAACTATCTTCACGAGCAATCGACCGACATCGCGATGGGTGTCGATGAAGGCAATGACAAGGATGAAGGGGCGGGCGACCAGGGGCTGATGTTCGGCTATGCCTGCCGCGAGACTGATGTCTTGATGCCGGCGGCGATCCACTACTCGCACCAGATCCTCAAACGTCTTGCCGAACTTCGCAAGGCCGACGCCGATTCCATCCTCGGGCCGGACTCAAAAAGCCAGATCACACTTGCCTATGATGATGATGGCCGCCCGCTTGGCGCGCATAAAATCGTGCTGTCGACGCAGCATGCCGCCGCCGCCAGTCAGGATGACATTCGCCGGCTGGTCACGCCGGTGATTGCCGACATCCTGCCTGATGGCTGGATGGTTGGCGGCGAGGACCTGCTGGTCAACCCGACCGGCAATTTTGTCATTGGCGGCCCTGATGGCGATGCCGGCCTGACCGGCCGCAAGATCATTGTCGATACTTATGGCGGTGCCGCGCCACATGGTGGCGGTGCCTTTTCCGGCAAGGACCCGACAAAGGTCGACCGATCGGCGGCCTATGCGGCGCGCTATCTTGCCAAGAATGTCGTTGCTGCCGGCCTTGCCGAGCGGTGTACCATCCAGCTTGCCTACGCCATCGGCGTGGCGCAGCCGGTGTCGGTCTATGCGGACACACATGGCACAGGAACGGTGTCTGATACGCGTCTTGAAGAGGCGCTGGTCGGTGCGATGCCACTGACGCCGCGCAACATCCGCCAGCATCTCGGACTGAACAGGCCAATTTACGCCGCAACCGCCGCCTATGGCCATTTTGGCCGGACAGCCGGTGAAGCCGGCGAGGGTACTTTCAGTTGGGAAGCTGTCGATCTGGCCGACAAGCTGGCCGCATCGCTCTGATAGCAGCCAGCATTTACGGCACGGTTGCGATGATACGGCCCGACAGTGAAAAGTTCCAGTTTGACGGGCCCCAGTCTGACAGGTTGCCTTTTTATGGGCGTCGCAAGGGGCGCAAGCTTCGCACCACAATGCAGGCGTTGCTTGACGGGCACCTGCCGTTGCTGCGCTACGACGTGGCACAGGCACCTGTCGCGCAATTCGACACGCGGCCTGACGACATCTTTCTCGAGATCGGTTTTGGGGGTGGCGAGAACCTGGCCGCTCTGGCAGCGGCCAATCCGGATGCCGGCTTTATCGGCGCCGAGCCCTTTATCAATGGCGTTGCCAGTCTGCTTCGCCATATTGAGGATCGGGAACTGGCCAATATCCGCATCTGGGATGATGATGTGCGGCTGATCATGGGCGGGATGCCTGACGGCTGTCTTGCTGGTGCCTATGTGTTGTTTCCCGACCCCTGGCCGAAACGCCGCCACGCAGCGCGCCGGATCCTTGCGCCTGCGGTGCTGGATGAACTGGCACGGTTGATCCGTCCGGAAGGCAGCCTTGTTCTGGCAAGTGATCACCCGGTGGCAAAGTCATGGCTTCTTCAGGCGGCCTGTGCGCACGCCGATTTTCACTGGACCGCGTGCCGCCCGGCAGACTGGCGCACCCGTCCACAGACGCTGGTGCCGACGCGTTACATGAAAAAGGCGGAACGCGAATCCCGTATCCCGAACTGGTTCCTGTTCGAGCGCCGGCCAGGCTGATCCTGCCTGATCCCCCGCCCCGCTTCACGCTTGCCATACCGCCGGCAACCGCCTATAAAGACATCAACAACATACTGTCGTTTCAGATGGTGGGCCGCTGGCCCACTTTTTTATTGCCTGAAGGTTTATTGCCTAAGGGCGGAAATGGGTAGATTGCGGCGTGGTCGAATCGCGAGTCAGTCAAATCATTGAAGATGCGGTGGAGGATCTTGGCTTTCATCTTGTCAGGGTGCGGTATTCCGGCGTGAAAACCGGCCGCAGCCAGCTTCAGATCATGGCTGAACCGAAGGAAGACCGTGACATGACTGTCGAGGATTGCGAGCAGCTGAGCCGGCATATCGCGGCACTGCTGGATGTCGATGATCCAATTTCCAGCGCCTACACGCTTGAGGTCAGCTCGCCCGGCATCGACCGGCCGCTGACCCGTATTGAGGATTATGAACGTTTTGCCGGTGAATTGGCGAAACTCACGCTGCGTTTCATGCTTGACGGGCGCAAGCGGTTCAATGGACGCCTTGGCGGGGTTGATGAGGACGGGAAGATCGTCCTCGAAACAAGTTTCGGCAAATTCACCTTTGCCTTTGAGGAAATTGATTCGGCGCGAATCGATCCAACGGAAATTCTGGCCCGTGAGGCGACCGCAAGGTCCTGATCGGCAGCATCACTACGTCCTGACGGACGCAACTGAGTAGGTAGAGACAATGGATACATCATCGATCCCAGGGCTTGAGCTAATCCAGGTCGCCGATGTGGTGGCCCGCGAAAAATCGATTGAACGCGAAGAAGTCATGGTGGCCATGGAAGAGGCCATCCAGAAGGCAGGTCGCGCGAAATACGGGCTGGATCGCGACATCCGCGCGATGATCGACCGGAAGAGCGGTGCCATCACCCTTGAACGCTGGATCGAGGTGGTCGAGGAGGTTGAGGATGACGCCACGCAGATGAGCGTCGAGGAAGGTGCCAAACAGACACCGCCGCTGGCGGCTGGCGAATTCTGGCGCCAGTCCCTGCCGCCCATCGAGTTTGGCAGGATCGCTGCGCAGACGGCCAAGCAGGTGATTTCGCAAAAAGTCCGCGATGCCGAGCGGGCGCGCCAGTATGAGGAATATAAGGACCGGGTTGGCGAGATCGTTGTCGGCACGGTAAAACGCGCCGAGAGCTATTCGATCACCGTTGATCTTGGCCGCGCCGAGGCGGTGATCCGCCGCGAGGAGATGATCCCGCGCGAGAATCTGCGCCAGGGCGACCGCGTTCGCGCCTATATCATCGATGTCCGCGAGGAGCCGCGCGGCCCGCAAATTTTCTTGTCGCGTGCCTGCAATGAATTCATGGCCAAACTGTTTACTCAGGAAGTCCCGGAAATCTATGACGGCATCATCGAGATCAAGGGCGTTGCCCGCGAGGCCGGAAGCCGCGCCAAGATCGCCGTGTTGTCGAATGATCCGGGTATTGATCCGGTCGGCGCCTGTGTCGGCATGCGCGGAAGCCGGGTTCAGGCCGTGGTCGGTGAATTGCAGGGCGAGAAGGTCGAGATCATTCCCTATATCGAGGACCCGGCCTCGTTTGTCGTCAACGCACTGGCACCTGCCGAGGTGGCCAAGGTGGTGATGGATGAGGTGGCAAGCCGCATGGAGGTGGTCGTCCCGGATGATCAGCTCAGCCTTGCCATCGGCCGGCGTGGGCAGAATGTCCGCCTCGCCTCGCAGCTGTCCGGCTGGTATATCGACATCCTGACCGAGGCTGAGGAATC